>NZ_LKTM01000101.1 GCF_001417955.2 Mycobacterium gordonae
GCCACCGCAATCCCAGCCACAGCCGCAATCCCAGCCCCAACCGCAGCCCCAGCCGCAGTTCCAGCCGCCGGCGCCCCGTCCTCAGCCCCAGCCGGCAGCCTGGCAGCCTGCGCCCGCCGAGGGTCAGTGGCTGCCTCCGGGCGCGCCCGGCAGCCGCTGGACGCCGGCAGATGCTCCCGCGGTCCCGCCCCCCGCCGAGCCGGAAGGCCGTAGAAGGCGTTACCGGGCCGAGTCCGACGAGCCGGAGGCCGGCGCCCTCGGGACCGCTCCCGACGAGCCCGCGCCGCAGTACGGCGGCCGCCGTTCGCGGTCCCGGCATTCCGCGGAGTACCGGGACTTCGGTGTCGGCAATCTCGCGCGTCCCCGGGACTGGCAGCCCGAAGAGGCGCCGCCGCCACCCGCGCCGCCCCGGCTTGCTCCCGCACCGCCGGCCCCCCGGCATCGCAGTGCCGAGGAACCGGTCGAGAGCCAGGACGAGCCGCAAAGCGGTGGTCAGTCGGCTGCCGACCTCCTGGCGAGGTTCCAGGTGCAGCCGAGCGGAGGCGGCCGGCGGCGTCGGCGTGACGCCTGACACGCTGTGCTCGGTCTGACGGATCGACTACAGTCGTAGTGACCGTCCGGTACCCCAGCAGCGGGACTGGAACGTACGAAAGAAATCTGTGAGGTCGTCTGCGATGGAGCAGTTCGACGGACTGCGCCCGGCCAGGCTGAAGGTGGGAATCATCTCGGCGGGTCGGGTCGGCTCGGCGCTGGGTGTAGCGCTGGAGCGTGCCGACCATGTCGTGGTGGCCTGCAGCGCCATTTCCCAGGCCTCCCTGCAACGGGCGCAGCGCCGGTTGCCCGATACGCCGGTACTTTCGCCGCCGGATGTCGCGGCGGCTGCTGAGTTGCTGGTTCTGGCCGTCACCGACAGCGAGCTGCCCGGCCTGGTCGCCGGTTTGGCCGCCACCTCCGCGGTCCGGCCGGGCACCATCGTGGTGCACACCTCCGGTGCCAACGGCATCGGAATCCTGGACCCGTTGACCCGGCAGGGTTGCATCCCGGTGGCGATTCACCCGGCGATGACCTTCACCGGCTCGGACGAAGACATCGCCCGACTGCCCGACACCTGTTTCGGCGTGACGGCGGCCGACGAAGTCGGATATGCCATCGGCCAGTCGTTGGTACTGGAGATGGGCGGCGAGCCGTTCTGCGTCCGCGAGGAGGCCCGCGTGCTGTACCACGCCGCGTTGGCCCACGCATCCAATCATCTGGTGACGGTGCTGGCCGACGCGCTGGAGGCGTTGCGGGCCGCCCTGGCAGGGGACGAATTGCTGGGACAACAGCGCGTCGACAACCAGCCGGGCGGTATCGCCGAACGCATCGTCGGCCCGCTGGCCCGTGCAGCGCTGGAGAACACGTTGCAGCGCGGTCAGGCCGCACTCACCGGCCCGGTCGCCCGCGGCGACGCGGCCGCCGTCGCGGGACACCTGAATGCGCTCGGGGATGCGGACCCGGACCTTGCCCACGCGTACCGGGTGAATGCGCTGCGCACCGCGCAGCGTGCGCACGCCCCCGAAGATGTAGTCGAGGTGCTGGCCCGGTGATCGGCAACAAGAAGCCGCCTGCCTTCAAGCCGGGCGAACTCAACGTGTATTCGGCGCCGGCCGACGTCAGCGACGTCACCCGCGCGCTGCGGCATACCGGCCGGCGAATCATGTTGGTGCCCACCATGGGAGCGCTGCACGACGGTCACCTGACCTTGGTGCGTGCCGCCAAACGGGTCCCGGGTTCGGTGGTGGTGGTGTCGATCTTCGTCAACCCGTTACAGTTCGGCGCCGGCGAGGACCTTGACGCCTACCCGCGCACCCTCGACCAGGATGTGGAACTGCTGCGGGGCGAGGGTGTGGACATCGTTTTCGCGCCGTCGGCTTCGGGTATGTATCCCGGTGGCCTGCGTACCACCGTGCAGCCGGGTCCGCTGGCTGCCGAGCTCGAAGGTGGTGCACGCCCAACACATTTCGCCGGCGTGCTGACGGTCGTTCTCAAACTTCTGCAGATCGTGCGGCCGGACCGGGCGTTCTTCGGCGAGAAGGACTACCAGCAGCTGGTGCTGATCCGGCAGATGGTCGCCGACCTGAATATCGACGTGCAGGTGGTGGGCGTGCCGACGGTTCGGGAACGCGACGGGCTGGCCATGTCGTCCCGCAACCGCTACCTCGATCCGGCGCAACGTGAAGCGGCCGTGGCCCTTTCGGCGGCGTTGAGCGCGGGTGCGCACGCCGCGAGTTATGGCGTCCAGGCCGCCCTGGACGCGGCGCATGCGGTGCTGCAGGCCACGCCGGAACTGGTCGTCGACTATCTGCAGCTGCGGGACACCGAGCTGGGTCCGGTGCCAACCAACGGATCCGGCCGGCTGTTGGTCGCGGCCAGGCTCGGCACCACCAGACTGCTGGACAATGTGGCAATTCAAATCGGCAATCTCGCCGGCACCACCAGTGGGCCGGACGCTCAATCGAATTGGAGGAACTGATGTTACGGACGATGTTGAAGTCGAAGATCCACCGCGCCACCGTCACTCAGGCCGATTTGCACTACGTCGGATCGGTGACCATCGACGCCGACCTGATGGACGCCGCCGACCTACTCGAGGGTGAACAGGTCACTATCGTCGACATCGACAATGGGGCCCGGTTGGTCACCTACGCCATCACGGGTGAGCGCGGTACCGGTGTGATCGGAATCAACGGTGCCGCAGCACATCTCGTCCACCCGGGTGACCTGGTGATACTGATCGCTTACGGCACCATGGAAGACGCCGAGGCGCGCGCCTACCAGCCGCGGATCGTCTTCGTCGACGCCGACAACAAGCAGATCGACCTGGGCAGTGACCCCGCTCACGTGCCCGACGGCGTGCCACCGAGTATGGGGGAGTTGCTCGACCCGCGGATCGGCGTGCGGTAACCGTGCTGCTGGCGATCGACGTCCGCAACACTCACACGGTCGTCGGCCTGATATCCGGCGTCAAAGACAACGCCAAAGTAGTTCAGCAGTGGCGCATCCGCACCGAGTCGGAAGTCACCGCGGACGAACTGGCGCTCACCATCGACGGTCTGATCGGTGAGGATGCCGAGCGCCTCACCGGCGCCGCGGGGCTGTCCACCGTGCCGTCGGTGCTGCACGAGGTGCGGATCATGCTCGAGCAGTACTGGCCGTCCGTGCCGCATGTGCTGATCGAGCCCGGGGTGCGCACCGGTATTCCGCTGTTGGTGGACAACCCGAAAGAGGTGGGGGCCGACCGCATCGTCAACTGTCTGGCGGCCTTCCACAAGTTCGGCAGGGCCGCCATCGTGGTCGACTTCGGGTCGTCGATCTGCGTGGATGTGGTGTCAGCCAAGGGAGAGTTTCTCGGTGGCGCGATCGCGCCCGGCGTGCAGGTGTCCTCGGACGCCGCGGCGGCCCGCTCGGCCGCCCTGCGCCGAGTCGAGCTGGCCCGCCCCAGATCGGTGGTGGGCAAGAACACAGTCGAGTGCATGCAGGCCGGTGCGGTTTTCGGGTTTGCCGGGTTGGTCGACGGACTGGTGGGCCGCATCCGCGACGACGTCGCCGGATTCTCGGCCGGTGACGACGTCGCCGTGGTGGCCACCGGACACACCGCACCGCTGTTGCTGCCCGAACTGCACACGGTGGAGCACTACGACCAGCATCTGACACTGCACGGGCTGCGGCTCGTTTTCGAACGCAACCGCGATGCCCAGCGCGGCCGGCTCAAGACCGCGCGCTGAGCGCCGGCGCGATCTCATTTAAGCTGGCACGTCGTGAGTGCCGCCGATAGCGATCCCGACAGAGATCCCTTAGGGGATCTTCCCGAGCAGTTCCGGATCCGGCGGGACAAGCGCGCCCGGCTGTTGGCAGAGGGTCACGACCCGTACCCGGTGGCGATTGAGCGGACGCACACGCTGGCCGAGGTTCGCGCGGCCCACCCTGACCTGCCCACCGACACCTCGACCGACGACGTGGTCGGTGTCGCGGGACGGGTGGTGTTCGCTCGCAACACCGGAAAATTGTGCTTCGCGACACTTCAGGATGGAGACGGCACCCAGCTGCAGGCGATGATCAGCCTCGACAAGGTGGGTCAGGAATCTCTGGATGCGTGGAAGGCCGACGTCGACCTCGGCGACATCGTCTTCGTGCACGGCACCGTGATCAGTTCACGCCGAGGCGAACTGTCCGTCCTCGCCGATTCCTGGCAGATGGCGGCCAAGTCGCTGCGACCCCTGCCCGTCGCCCACAAAGAGATGAGTGAAGAGGCACGGGTACGGCAACGGTATGTCGACCTGATCGTCCGGCCGCAGGCGCGTTCGGTGGCGCGCCAGCGGATCGCTGTTATACGCGCCATCAGAAATGCACTCGAGCGACGCGGGTTCCTCGAGGTCGAAACTCCCATCCTGCAGACGCTGGCCGGCGGGGCCGCCGCACGGCCGTTCATCACCCATTCCAATGCACTCGACATCGACCTTTACCTGCGGATCGCGCCGGAACTGTTCCTGAAGCGCTGCATCGTCGGTGGTTTCGACAGGGTCTTCGAACTAAATCGGGTCTTCCGAAACGAAGGAACCGATTCCACCCATTCCCCGGAATTTTCCATGTTGGAGACGTACCAGACCTACGGGACCTATGACGATTCGGCAGTCGTCACTAGGGAGCTTATTCAAGAGGTGGCCGATGAGGCGATCGGGACCAGACAACTCCCGATGCCCGACGGCACTGTCTACGACATCGACGGAGAATGGGCAACTCTGCAGATGTATTCCTCGCTGTCCAAAGCTCTGGGTGAAGAGATCACGCCGGAGACGCCGGTCGAACGGTTACGCGACATCGCGGCGCAACTGGACGTGGAGATTCCCGACAACCGTGGTTTTGGTCACGGCAAACTCGTCGAGGAACTCTGGGAGCACACCGTGGGCAACACGCTCACCGCGCCCACTTTTGTCAGGGATTTTCCGGTCGAGACAACGCCATTGACCCGCCACCACCGCAGCATCCGCGGCGTGACCGAGAAGTGGGACCTATACGTGCGCGGAATGGAGCTGGCCACCGGGTACTCGGAATTAAACGACCCGGTAGTGCAACGGGAGAGATTTGCTGATCAGGCCCGTGCCGCAGCCGCCGGGGATGACGAGGCCATGCAACTCGACGAAGATTTTCTGGCCGCCCTGGAGTTCGGGATGCCGCCCTGCACTGGAACGGGAATGGGTATCGATCGGTTGTTGATGTGTTTGACCGGGCTGTCAATTAGGGAGACTGTTTTGTTCCCGATTGTTCGCCCGCACTCCAACTGAACTGCACAAAGTTGTGTCTGGATTGAGTATTTTGAGTTCTTATGGCAGATTAGGTCGGTGGGGAGTCTATCCAAACAGGATCTGTAACTGCACAGGAAGAAACGTGAGGGTAAGCCAATGGCGAAGAAAGTGACCGTCACCTTGGTCGATGATTTCGACGGTGCCGGCTCCGCCGACGAAACGGTCGAATTCGGGCTTGACGGGGTGACCTATGAGATCGACCTTTCCAGTAAGAATGCGACGAAGCTGCGCAATGACCTGAAGCAATGGGTTGCGGCGGGCCGTCGCGTGGGCGGTAGGCGGCGCGGGCGTTCCGGTTCGGGCCGTGGCCGCGGCGCCATCGATCGCGAGCAGAGCGCCGCGATCCGCGAATGGGCGCGCCGCAACGGGCACAACGTGTCGACCCGTGGGCGTATCCCGGCCGACGTCATCGACGCGTTCCACGCGGCCACCTAGGCACACTCTTGCCGGCGCCCAGGCTTCAGAGCCTGGGCGCCGGATTTTTCTTTTCGCTGGTGGCGAACTGATCGGCGCCCAATGCGGGTAACGCATTGGGGCTTTTCCTCGTTAAACCAGGTTGAACCAGTCAAGACCAGTCACGACCAGTCGAGACCAGTCACGTCCGGCCACCGCTGCGCACTGCGAGGTATGAAGCGTGGCAGGCCGACCATTACAGTGGACGACAGGTACGCGGTGTCGGGGCCGGAGTCGACAAAAGGTCGGCAAAAGCCGGCAGACGCCTTTCCGAGGCGGAGTACCTAATGGTGAGGGAGAGCAGGTAACCGACGATGTTCGAAAGATTTACCGACCGTGCCCGCAGGGTCGTCGTCCTGGCGCAAGAAGAGGCCCGGATGCTCAACCACAATTACATCGGCACCGAGCACATTCTCCTGGGTCTGATCCACGAGGGCGAAGGTGTCGCGGCCAAGTCGCTGGAGTCACTGGGTATCTCGCTGGAAGGCGTGCGCAGCCAGGTCGAGGAGATCATCGGCCAGGGCCAGCAGGCGCCGTCCGGGCACATCCCTTTCACTCCGCGGGCCAAGAAGGTTCTCGAGCTGAGCCTGCGTGAAGCGTTGCAGCTCGGCCACAACTACATCGGCACCGAGCACATCCTGCTGGGCCTGATCCGTGAGGGTGAGGGCGTTGCGGCCCAGGTGCTGGTCAAGCTGGGTGCTGAACTGACCCGGGTGCGCCAGCAGGTGATCCAGCTGCTGAGCGGCTACCAGGGTAAGGAAGCCGCAGAGGCCGGCACCGGTGGCCGGGGCGGTGAATCCGGCAGCCCGTCCACCTCGCTGGTGCTCGACCAGTTCGGCCGTAACCTCACCGCCGCGGCCATGGAAGGCAAGCTCGACCCGGTCATCGGCCGCGAGAAGGAAATCGAGCGGGTCATGCAGGTGCTGTCCCGGCGTACCAAGAACAACCCGGTGCTGATCGGCGAACCCGGCGTCGGCAAGACCGCCGTGGTCGAGGGTCTCGCGCAGGCGATCGTGCACGGCGAGGTTCCCGAGACGCTCAAGGACAAGCAGCTCTACACCCTTGACCTGGGATCGCTGGTCGCGGGCTCCCGCTACCGCGGTGACTTCGAGGAACGCCTGAAGAAGGTGCTCAAGGAGATCAACACCCGCGGCGACATCATCCTGTTCATCGACGAGCTGCACACGCTGGTCGGTGCGGGTGCCGCCGAGGGCGCCATCGACGCCGCCAGCATCCTCAAGCCCAAGCTGGCCCGCGGCGAGCTGCAGACCATCGGCGCCACCACACTCGACGAGTACCGCAAGTACATCGAGAAGGACGCCGCGCTCGAGCGCCGGTTCCAGCCGGTGCAGGTGGGTGAGCCGACGGTGGCACACACGATCGAGATCCTCAAGGGTCTGCGGGACCGCTACGAGGCGCACCACCGGGTGTCCATCACCGACGGGGCGCTGGTGGCCGCGGCCACCCTGGCCGACCGCTACATCAATGACCGGTTCCTGCCGGATAAGGCGATCGACCTGATCGACGAGGCCGGCGCCCGGATGCGTATCCGCCGGATGACCGCGCCGCCAGACCTGCGTGAGTTCGACGAGAAGATCGCCGACGCGCGCCGGGAGAAGGAATCAGCGATCGACGCCCAGGACTTCGAGAAGGCCGCCAGTCTCCGGGACCGGGAGAAGCAACTGGTCGCCCAGCGCGCCGAGCGCGAGAAGCAGTGGCGTTCGGGCGACATGGACGTCGTTGCCGAGGTGGACGACAACGAGATCGCCGAGGTGCTGGGCAACTGGACCGGCATCCCGGTGTTCAAGCTCACCGAGGCTGAGACCACCCGACTGCTGCGCATGGAGGAGGAGCTGCACAAGCGGATCATCGGCCAGGTGGACGCGGTCAAGGCGGTCTCCAAGGCGATCCGTCGTACCCGCGCCGGGCTGAAAGACCCGAAGCGCCCGTCTGGCTCGTTCATCTTCGCCGGCCCGTCCGGTGTCGGTAAGACCGAGCTGTCCAAGGCGCTGGCCAACTTCCTGTTCGGCGACGACGACGCGCTCATCCAGATCGACATGGGCGAGTTCCACGACCGATTCACCGCGTCGCGGTTGTTCGGTGCCCCTCCGGGCTACGTGGGCTACGAGGAGGGCGGTCAGCTCACCGAGAAGGTGCGGCGCAAGCCGTTCTCGGTTGTCTTGTTCGACGAGATCGAGAAGGCGCACCAGGAGATCTACAACAGCCTGTTGCAGGTGCTCGAGGACGGCCGGCTTACCGACGGCCAGGGCCGTACGGTCGACTTCAAGAACACCGTGCTGATCTTCACCTCCAACCTGGGGACATCCGACATCTCCAAGCCCGTCGGGCTCGGGTTCACCCAGGGTGGCGGCGCCAACGACTACGAGCGGATGAAGCAGAAGGTCAACGACGAGCTGAAGAAGCACTTCCGTCCGGAGTTCCTGAACCGCATCGACGACATCATCGTCTTCCACCAGTTGACGAAGGACGAGATCATTCAGATGGTCGACCTGATGATCGAACGCGTCGGCAAGCAGCTCAAGACCAAGGACATGGAGATGGAGCTGACCGACAAGGCCAAGGCACTGCTGGCCAAGCGCGGCTTCGACCCGGTGCTGGGCGCCCGTCCGCTGCGGCGCACCATCCAGCGGGAGATCGAGGACCAGCTGTCGGAGAAGATCCTCTTCGAGGAGGTCGGTCCGGGGCAGGTCGTCACCGTCGACGTCGACAACTGGGACGGCGAGGGCAGCGGCGAGGACGCCGTGTTCACCTTCACCGGAACGCGCAAGCCGCCGGCCGAGCCGGATCTGGCCAAGGCCGGCGCCGGTGGTCCTGGCACCTCGGGTTAAGGCGGGCATAGACTGCCAATGCTGACGGGCACCGGAATCTGGTGAGATTCCAGAACGGTCGCGCCACTGTCGAGAGTCAGACCCGGCGCCCGTCATCAGGTGGAGTTATCCGAGTGGGGCGCGAGATCCCAGAAGGAGTTGATCGTGGCGAGTTCTGAGACGACGCGGGTCGGATCGGTTGACCTCTCGGCTGCCAATGCGGCGCTGTGGCTGGCGGCGACAGCGTTCCTGGCACTGTTGGCGATCTACTTCGTCGGCATCGACCAGGGCGCCGTGTCGCTATTCGGCAGCGACACCCACGTGCACGAGTTCTTCCACGACGCAAGGCATTTGCTCGGCTTCCCCTGCCACTGACCCGCAGCCGTGGAGAAGCGTCTGATAGCGCGCGGTGTGCTGGCGGGTGCAGTCGGTGCAGTGCTGGCGTTTGTGTTCGGCCGTCTGTTCGCCGAGCCGGTCATCGGCCGTGCCATCGAGTTCGAAGAAGGCCGGGTCGAAGCTGCGCACGCTCAGGGTGTGCACGAGCACGGCGCGGAACTGTTCTCGCGCGGCGTCCAGGGCAACGCCGGTCTGGGCTTCGGCGTGCTGATCTTCGGCATCGCGGTGGGCGCGTTATTCGCGGTGGTGTTCTGCGTGTACTACCCGAGAGCGGGACGCATTGCGCCGCAGTCGCTTTCACTGCGGTTGGCCGCCGCGGCGTTTGTCGCGGTGTATCTGGTGCCGTTCCTGAAGTACCCGCCCAATCCGCCTGCGGTGGGGCAGGCGGACACGATCGGGTCGCGCACCCTGTGGTTCGTGGTGATGGTGCTGGCTTCGGTGGGGCTGGCGATCGGCGCCGTCTGGCTGGCCCGGCTTCTGGTGGCGCGCTTCGGCGAGTTCACTGCCAGGCTGCTCGCGGCCGGTGCCTATGTGCTCGCGGCAGCGGCCGTCGCGCTGGCCTTGCCGAACGTCGCCGAGGTGCCGCCCGGCTTTCCCGCCGACGACCTCTATGAATTCAGGCTGGTGTCGCTGGGCACCCAGCTGGTGATGTGGACAGGCATGGGGTTGGTGTTCGCGGTGCTGGCCGGCCGGCTCCTGGGTGAGGGAACAAGGGCGCAGAGCGTAGCGGCGTGACCCGGCCCACCGCCCGGCTGACGCTGATTTCCCACGCGATGACCGACGCGATGTCGGCGGGGCGTTTCCCGGTCGACGAACCGCTCAGCGACATCGGTCGCCGTCAGACCGGGTGTCCGGTCACCGCCGAGCGGGCACTCGCCGGGCCCGAACTGCGGACGCGCGAAACCGCGGAACTGCTTGGTCTGCAGGCCATCGTCGAGCCCCGGCTGGCCGACCTGGACTGCGGACAGTGGCGCGGCCAAGAGCTGCAGAACATTCCGCCCGCCGGCCTGCGGGATTGGCTGACCGAACCGGCCGCGGCGCCGCACCGCGGGGAGTCGATCGTCGAACTGGTCGAGCGGGTCGCCGGTTGGCTGACGCAGCTGGACGACGCGGTCCGGACGGTAGCAGTCACTCACCCCGCGGTCATCCGAGCGGCGATCCTGGTGGCCCTGAGCGCACCGCCGAAATCGTTCTGGCGCATCGATGTTGCCCCCGCCGGCCACACCGTGCTGCATCGCCGGGGCGGGGTCTGGACCCTGCGGATCTAGTCAGCGGGGCGCCACCAGCGCAAAGACCTGCTGGGCGACCTTCAGCATCCAGCTGGTCACCGTCGGCCCGTGGTCGTGCGGCCAGTTCAACTGGAAACTGACCACCCAGGGCTGGCCGGTCTTGTCGACCGCATACCAGCTGAACGTCAGATCTCCGGGCAGCCCACCGGCTTTCGCGCCGATGTACGGCCACACGTTGGGGTCCAAGCGGATGCCGGCTACCGCGGACAGGATCTGCCGCACCGGCGCGGCCGCGCCCACGGCGTCGGACTGCAATGCCACGTGAACCCGGCAGATGTCCTCGGCGTTGCCATACCACTCGGCGCCGTAGGCCGAGGCGGGCGTGTGCGCGCGAAATGGATCGGGCTTGTACTCGGTCGAATTCGCCTGGGCCAGTAGCGCGGCCCGTTCCTGTTGGGTCGCGTTCTTCCACTGCTCACGCACATCCGGCTGTCCCCAGCCGATCGAGAACAACTCGTACATGGTGGGGAATGGCGTCATGCTGGCCGGATCGTGGTGCCCTGCGCTGGCCAGGGCTTGCTCGATGGCGCGTGTTCCCACTCGCTCGATCAACATGTCAGTGGCCATGTTGTCACTGGTGGCGATCATCTTCTCGGCGGCCGTGCGCACCGAAACATGGTCGCCCACAGCCAGTTCCAGGCCCGAGGAACCGACGGCCTTGCCCTTGGCGGTCACCGTCAACTGGTCGTCCCAGGAGACCGTGCCGTTCGTGACCGCGGTCGCGACGGCGTGTAGTACGTACAGCTTGAAAATGGATGCCAACGGCAGGGGCTGGGCGGTGTTGGCGCCCGCCACCCGGTCGCATTGACCGTTGTCGACCCTGGCCACCTGATAGGAATACCGGGCGCCGGTCTTGCTCAGCACCGCGTCCACGTCCGACCAATTGTTGATCGGCGGTGGCGGTTGGGTGTCGACTTCGAACCGGTCGACCTCGCCGGTATCGCCGGTGTGGATCCGGATGTCCTGGCGCGCGCCGTAAGAGGAGATCAGTTGCAGCGTCGCCACGTTGGCCCCGATGAATACCGAGTCCAGGGTGAACGGCCGGTCCCACCACAGGCTCTCCATGGAGGCTTCCACTGATTCGACCTTGTCGGCGGTGGCCAGCGTGCGCACGCCGTCCGGGCCGATAGGCCACTCGGAGTTCAGCATGTCCATGGTCTGCTGAGCCCGCAGACCCGGTGGCGTGCTGGTGTCGATTCGGTGTCCCACGTTCGCCGCGTTCGCCGACGGAGTGGGTGAGGACGAGCACCCCGGAGTGAGCGTCACCACGAGCGCGGCGGCGGCGCTCAACGCCAGCGCCCGGCGCGGCGCCGCGCGCCGCCTACCCAGCCTCGGTGGTCCCGGCAACGTCGAGCACAACCTCGAATTCCAGCAGGGACGCACCGCTGGCCACGGGGTTGGCGCGCTCTCCTGCGTGGGCTTCTCTCGCGGGCCCGTTCGCCCAGGCCTGGAACGCTTCATCAGACTCCCACTGTGTCACCACAAAGTAGCGGTCTTCACCATTGACCGGACGCAGCAGCTGAAAGCCGAGGAAGCCGGGCTGGTTGTCCACCGCGTGCGCGCGATGAGCGAAGCGTTTTTCCAGTTCGGGGCCAGCGCCGGCGGGCACCGAGATTGCATTGATTTTCACCACTGGCATGTGGCTAGGCTACCGTGCCGAACATGGCCGCCGATCTGCTGACCCATCGCGGCGGAGCGGGCAGGCCGCTGGTTCTGGTACACGGACTGATGGGACGCGGCACCACCTGGCCGCGACAGCTGCCGTGGCTCACCCGGCTGGGCGCGGTCTACACCTACGACGCCCCCTGGCACCGGGGGCGTGACGTCGAGGACCCCTACCCGATCAGCACCGAACGCTTCGTCGCCGATTTGGGCGACGCGGTCGGCTCGCTGAACGCCCGGGTCGTCCTGATCGGGCATTCGATGGGCGGCCTGCACTCCTGGTGTCTGGCCGCCGAGCGGCCGGAACTGGTGAGCGCACTGGTGGTGGAGGACATGGCCCCGGATTTCGTCGGGCGGACCACCGGGCCGTGGGAGCCCTGGCTGCACGCGCTGCCGGTTGAATTCGATTCTGCCGAAAGGGTATTCGCCGAATTCGGTCCGGTTGCCGGCCAGTACTTCCTGGAGGCGTTCGACCGTACCGACACGGGCTGGCGCCTGCACGGGCACCCCCAGCGATGGATTGAGATCGCCGCGGAGTGGGGCACCCGCGACTACTGGGCGCAGTGGCGCGGCGTACGCGCGCCGGCACTGCTGATCGAGGCGGGCAACACCGTCACGCCGCCGGGCCAGATGCGTCAGATGGCTCAAAGGGATTTCCCGACAACGTATCTAGCGGTCCCGGAGGCCGGCCACCTGGTGCACGACGACGCGCCCGAGGCTTACCGGCAGGCCGTGGAATCCTTCCTGGCCGGCGGAAAGCGGTAACTCCCAGCACTAGGGTCGGCGCCGTCGACGGCGAAGCGGGTCAGGCCGGTTCCGACGCGCGGGAGAATTGGCGAAGTCGTTTACGTGAATCAGGCATGGGTATCATCGAGCGGTGGCTGTTGCCGGGAAGTCTGTGGCCGGAAAGCGCAGGGGAGTTGCTCCGCCTGTGCTCGAACCGCAGGACCGAAGCTGGACGTTTCTCACCAACCACGCCCACGTCCTGATATGCATCTCCTCCGGCGAAGAGCTGACGGCGCGCGAGTTGGCCCTGCGGGTCGGTATCACCGAGCGCTCGGTGCAGGCCATCTTGACCGACCTGACCGCCGAGGGTTACCTGATCAAGTCGAAGGTCGGCCGCCGCAACGTCTACGAAGTCAACCCCGAAGGCAGGCTGCGACACCCACTCGAAGCCAACCACACCGTCGGTGAGTTGGTCACCGCGCTCTCCTGACCTGGCGCTGGGACCGATTGCGGCGACCCGCTACGCGCGGCAACGCCGCGCTTGCGATCGCCGTCAGGGGTTGCATTCCGGGCAGTAGCGTGGGGCCGCCAGCCCGCCGCGGGCATCCTCGCTGTGGTGGTCACACGCCGGGCAGCCGAGGATGTCGGCCGCGACGAGTGTGGTGGGCGACCCGCATGCTCGGCACGGTAACCCTTCGCGGACCGCGACCCGCCCGTATCCAGGTGACATGCACCCTGGGCACGGGGTGGCGAGCCGGCCGGCGAGTCGATTGGCCAGGGCGGACAGGACTTCCCGGCGCCCCGGGTTGTGGTGTGCCCGGAGGTCGGGTTCCAGCAGGGCGCACCGGTTGTCCGCGGCCGCCACGGCGTTGTCGACGATCTCGACCAGAGCGAACGCATCCGTGAGTCCCTTGCCGAAAACGCGCGTATCCCCTTCGACGGTGGCTTTGACGACCGCTCCCTGCTCGGGGAACCCGAAGCGTCGCGCGGCGTCGACGGCTTCATGGCCGCTCACGACCAATTTCGGCGGTCCGGGGGTACGCGGGATGTTCACACCTTCCACCAGCTGAATGCCCCGGGTGTCGTCGACGAACACCAGGATCTCCTGGTGCACGGCCAGCATGCCGTACCACCTGTCGTAGCTGGCTTCGCTGGCCACTCCGTAGGGCACTCCGGCCGCGCTCATGGCCAACCGGGCCTTCGCCGAGGCCGCTGCCACCGGTGCGAGCGTCCGGGTGATCTCGCCCGCAAAGGTGCCGAACTGGTCGGTGTCGATGCCTGGCGGGGCGATCACCCGGGCACCGATCTCTGCGGCGAAGGCCGGCGCCACCTGCCGCTCTTTGCCGTGCATGGTGCCCATCGCGATCACCGTCCCGGCGTAGGAGTCAATGGGTGCGTTCATCAGAGGTTTCAGCAGGCGGCCGGGCTCGGCGGAATCCGCCGGGCCCGGCAGCTCGCACTGCTTAGACGACCCGCAGCAACGGTGTCTCGTTGTCGGAAACCTGCCCGATGGTCCCGCAGACCTGGACCCGACCGTCCGCACGGTCGAGCAGGGCGGCGACGATTGCGCAGCGTCCGCTGTCGACCGCCTTGGCGACCAGCGGCGATTTGTGCAGCAGCGACACCCCGACGTGCGCCACGTGAGCGGCCGTCAGATCGTCGGCGGTACTGATGCCGGCGTCTGCGCGGGCCAGGGAGGAAACCGCCTGTTCGACGACGGCACGCGTGGCGCCGTCGGGGAAGTTGGCGTTGTTCCAGGCATCGAGGGCCGTCTGCATGGCGCTGGAGTCCGAGTGGCCGAGGATGACGATCAACGGCGTCTTGAGGGTGCCGACGGCGTACTCGAGGGTGGCCAGCACGCCGGTGTCGATGACGTGTCCCCAGTTGCTGACGTCGATGATCGAGCCCCAGCTCTGACCGAACACCACCTGGCTCGGCACGTCGGAATCTGCGGAGCGGAACACGACGGCGGCGGGCGGCTGTCCGTTGGCGACGCTGTGCTGCTTGCGCAAAGTGTTGTGGAAGTGCTGGTTTCCGGCTTGCAGGCCCTGCCAGGCGGAAGTGGGGTTGGACATTTTCGTTACCTTTCTGTGGTTGGTTTCAGCTGAAGTACTCGGGCCGGCTGACGTAGGTGTCGGTCACGAACATGACCCCCGGCGAACCCTCGAGAAGCCGTCGTAATCCGGCTACCAGTGCCTCTGACTTGGTGTCCGGCACGACGGTGATGAGCATTTCGAGTGCCGCTTGCTGGTTGAAGAGCAGCCGGCCCTGGTGATAGCCGTGATGCCCGAGCCCAGAGACGCCCGAGACACTGGTGAACCCGGTGGCGCCTGCGCTGTGGAATTGGTCGCGAACCGCGGACGCGTGATCGCCGCCCACCACCACTTCGATTTTCGTCATTTTTGTCAGGCCATTCAGTGGCATGGCAATACCTCCTCAGTTGCGTTGTGCTTTTCGACTCCCGATTCCCAGCTCCGCCAGCCGTTGCGAGTCCAGCGCTGCCAGCCGTCTCCGGGCTTTTCGCGGGCCGCGAGGGCTACCCAGTCGTTTCCGAACAGATGCTGGAGGACGGGGTTGCGGTCGACGATCATGTCGATTCGCGCGAGTGGGGCCTGGACGACGGTCAGCAGGCGCATCGGCTCGTGCCCGAACGTCTGACCGTCGGTAACCGATTGGCGAGGTAGCCCCAGCTGCAGGTCACCGCCGTGGCCGGCGAGTACGCCCACTCCGGCGACCACGTTGTGGACCGTCTTGGTTCCCGCTCCGAACAGCTCCGGCGCAACCGTCGAGAAGTAGTACTGGCAACTGATCCACTGGGCCACGACCATGGGGGCGGTCAGGATCGTCTCCAACGCGCTGCCGTCCGGGTCGACGTCCGCTTCGTAGGAGTGCAGGAAGGTCCGTCGCCCCAGGTCGAGGCCGCTGCTGAGGTCGCGGGGCCCGACGATGAAGGCAGCGTTGCCGGCCAGCCCCCATTCGGGAAAGACCTGCGCCCAGTCGGCGGAGCGGTTGGCGACGTGCCGCGCTGCCCGCGACGGGTCCGGCCGGGCCGGGCCGCCGGGTAGGACGGCGCAGCGCTCGGCGGCCAACTCCGCACCGGCCACCTCGAGATCGGTGCTCAGCCGGCGCAGGTCCGCCACATGGCTCGCCGGGACCAGGTGCTCGTCCAGGACAGAAACCCGGTCCGTGGCCGTGTCGTGCAGAGCGGCGACGAACCAGGTGTCCTCTGGAATCGAGATGCCCATATCGCGCAACTCCGCACGGACGTCGGCGTTGTTGAGGATGGCGACCGCGGTTCGCGCGTTGGGGCCACCCGGTTGCCCGCCGCACGCCCCGCAGTCCAGCGCCGCCTGGTAGGGGTTGTTCTCGGTGGTGCTGCCGTGTCCGCACATCACTACCAGCCGGGCGAATCCGCTGGTGAGGCCCATGGTGGTGAGAGCCACTTGAGCGTAGAGGGCCCGTTGTGCCAGATCGACGCTGTCGTTGACGGAGAGAACGGTGGGTGCGGGCGGGGCCAGCCGGTCGCGCAGGCGCCGGCGCAGGGTGCCGCTGGCTTTCGGGCTCAGCGTCTTTGCGGCAGCCCATGGACCGGCGGCCCAGCCAGAGGCCTCGGCCAGGGTGAACGGCGCCAGAAGTGCCTGCTTCGCGGTGTTGAAGGCGGCCTCGGCGCCGGCCATGACGACACTGCCGTCTCGCAGCCGCTTGGCCGCACGCACACCTTCGGGTGCCGGGCTTTCGCGGACTTCGTGCTGGGGACGAATCAGAACCGGGCACAGCTCGTTGGGCGCTCCGCCGACCAGGTCGGTGAACCGGATGGCGACCGCGAAAAACCCTGCAAAGCCGAGGGTTTCGTATCCGCCCTTGGTTTCGATGCGCCGGCGCAGGCCTTCCGACCGAGCGTCGATGCAGCACACAAGTTGGGTGTGCGGCCGCCCGTGGGACCCCTGCACAGTGCTGCCACTCAAGGACTTCAGCAGCGCGTCGCGGTAGTGCGCCTCGTAGGCCTGTTGCCAAACCACCGGCCGGGTCGTGACCGGAAGAGCTGCCAAGATCCTTGCGGCCGGGGCCAGCTCATCGTCACTCAACTCGTTCAGGCCCCAGATGCGCGCGAGATCCGCTGCCCGCTGCTCCGCGGAGGCGATGGCTGGGCGGTCGATGGCGTCGACATCGGCGGCCGACTCAGAAGCGTTGTCAGGCAGCAGCAATGCTTCGTAGGTCAGACGCAGGGCCAGGTAGTCGAGGAGGTCCGCGCCGACCATCCGCTCGGCATACCAACGGACGTACGCCGCCCAACCGGGAAGCCGGGTCAGATGTGCCTGCAGGTAGGTGATGCGTTCGTCGTCGGTGACGCCCAGTTGCCGCAGCGCCTGCAGCGCAGCGTCGTCGGCTCGTTCGGGCACCTCGCGTAGGGCGGCGCGGACTTTTCGGCTCAATTTGTGATCGCCGGCGGCCAGAGTCCGCCAGGCGTGGAAGAAGCCTCGATCACGCGCGGGCATCGGCCAACCCGCCGCGGGTGATCCGAAGAATGCCGTACTCCATTTGGCGGCTTGAGCGTCCACCTCCTCGGCTACCTGCGGTGCGAGTTGCTCACTGCGCATCTTGTTGCGGCGCTTCGGCTTGGCCGCGACGCGGCCGTTGAGCAGGTCGTCGCGCAACAACTCGGCGGGTGTCACGCGCCGGGCACCCAGCTGGATGGATCCTCCGTCCAGCAGGGTGGGGTAACGCAGCCGCAGTGTCGATTCGAGGTCGGCGTCGGTGATCCGCCCGCGGTGGTAGAGGTCGCGGTAGGCGGTCTCATCGAGCAGTCCCGCGACGCCGTAGAGGTCACCGGCGCGCAGCACCGCCTGCTCGAAAGGCATACCTTCCAGTCCTGCCAGCGGGTTGACGGCGATGAAGGTCTCCAGCGGGTAGTGGGTGGGAACCACCCGCGCGGCCAGATTCACCTCGCTGCGTAGCTGGGCACGCAGCGCGTCGATCGAGACGTGTTCAGCGACGATGGTCATCGGTGCGCTCCTGTCAGCTGTGCGGTCAAGTGGGTCGGGGTGGGGATCTGCTGTGGGCGTATCGCTGAGACATGTCCTGCTACCAGCGCTTTGGTGTAGAGGGCACGCTGCAGACGGCCGGCCCAGCCATCCGGGGGAGCCTGGCGCAGCAGGGCCAGGGCGCCAAGTACGACCGCCGCTGCGGCGATGCCCAACGAAGAGGCCGATGGCACGGCGACCGGCGGCAGATCGGGAGACAGGAACCCGGTCACCAGGTTGACCAGCGCCAGGTAGCCGACGCCCGCGCCGAGCAGCGCCACACCGGCGGCGAAGACTGCCGGCCAATGAGGTGATCGCGCCAGCCAGCCCATCAGTGCCGCCGCGGCGGTGGCCCAGGTAAAGATCACCAGCGCCTCTGCCGAACCATGCTCCGCCGTGTGCAACGGCATCACGGCGTCGGCTGCGTACAGTGCGGCCGCGGGCACCAGCAGCGCAGTGGCGAGTACCGCTGCACGTCGGGTAGGGCTCAGCGGCGGCGCGGGTGGGCGAGCGGCCTTCTGGCGCCGCTTGGCGATCGCCGAGCCCGAGGACAAGAAGAGCGTGGCCTTGTAGAAGCCGTGCCCGACCAGGTGGAAGACCGCCGCGGCGGACAGGCCCAAGCCACAGGTCAAGATCATGAAGCCCATTTGGGCCATCGTCGAATATGCCAACGAGCCCTTGATGTCGGACTTGGTGAGCATCACCAGGGCCCCGTAGACCATGCTCAGCATGCCGGCGGTGAACGCTATGCCCATGGCCAGCGCCGATCCGCTGACGATCGGGCTCAGCCGGACCAGCAGCACACCCCCGGCGTTGACCACACCGGCGTGCAGCAAGGCCGACACCGGGGTGGGTGCCGCGAGGGTGGCCGGCAGCCAGCGGTGGAACGGGATCTGCGCGGACCGCGACAGCGCAGCCACCACGATCAGTACCGCGGCGACCAGCATCGTCGGTGACGCGTCCGTGCTGACGGTCAACTCGGACAGGCTTCGATTCCCCCACTGCATGGTCACCAACCCGACCGCCGACCACAGCGCGAGATCGCCCACCGCGAACGCGGTTGCGGTACGTCGCACGCCGTCGCGGGCGGCCGGCAATTCCCAGTAAGTCGCAAGGAGCAGGCACAACGCTGTCCCGGCCAAGGTCCAGCAGAGGGCCAGAGCGATCAGAGTTCCCGAAATCATCAGGCCGGCGGACGCGGTGGTGAGCAGTCCGGTCCCGGCGGTGAACCAGCCCGACCGGCGGTCGCAGGCGAGGTAGCGCAGGGCGAACAGTTGAACGACCGTGCTCACTCCGTACACCAGCACCAGAAGCAGGGCGCTGAGCCGGCCGGCGCTCACCTCGCCGACGAGGGTGCCGTGGTCAGTACGCAGCGAGGCGTGTGTCGGCCCGTGCAGCACTACCTGAACGCTCAATGCGGCGGCCGCGACCAGTCCCGAAGCGGCGGTCGCGGCGCCGAATCGGCCGACCAGCCGGGGATGCCGGTCACCGGCCAGCAGGGCGATGACGGATGCGAGCAGGGGCGCAATCAGAACGGTGAGGAGGACGGCGGTCATTGGTCAGCCACCGCCCTTCGTGGCTATCAGATGTCCGAGGTACATGCGAGGCAGATTACGTGAGACAAAATACGTCTGTCAAACATCACGAAATATATTTCATGTAACGATCTACGCGGGTGTGCGAGAAGTCATGCATGCTGACGAGCGGACGTCTCGGGCTTCGCTGCTGTGACGCCTACTGGGCTACTGTCCCTCGCCCGCTAACGCAAATCGCCCGTCCGCCGTCTGGGTGATCAGGCCATCGACAAGCAGCGAATACAGAGCGCGATCGCGCTGTGCGGTATCGGTCAGCCACGCTACGTCCAATTGCGCTCGGGTGACCGGAGAGCTGTTGTCGCGCAACACATCCAGCAACCGACCGCGAACCTGACGGTCGGTCCCGGCGTAAGACTGCGCCCGCCGTGGCGGAGTGTCGCCGGCCGGAGACCCCGCGTCGCGCCACGCGCAGGCCGGCAGCGGACACAGGCCGCACTTGGGTGTGCGCGCGGTGCAAACCGTCGCGCCAAGCTCCATCAGCGCGATCGAAAACGTAGGCGCGACATCGTCATTGGGCAGTAGAGCTTCGACATCGGCATGATCGCGGGTGGCCGACGGGTTGCCCGCGTCGGCCCGCCCGTGAATGGCGCGGGCCACCACGCGCCGAACATTGGTGTCCACCACTGGAACTCGCTGTCGATATGCGAAGCAGGCCACCGCCCGGGCGGTGTAGCTACCGACGCCCGGCAGTGTCAGCAACGTGTCCACGTCGTCGGGGACAACGTCACCGTGCTCGCGAGCGATGACGACGGCGCACTCGTGCAAGCGCTTGGCCCGCCGGGGATAACCCAGCTTTCCCCAGGCCCGCAGCACGTCGGCGGCGCTGGCCGCCGCCGTCGCCGACGGGGTGGGCCAGCGGCGCACCCACTCGGTCCAGATCGGCAGCACCCGGGACACCGGCGTCTGCTGCAGCATGAATTCGCTGACCAGGATCTGCCAGGCGCTGACTCCCGGCTCACGCCAGGGCAGGTCCCGACGCGACCGCTCGTACCAAGCGACAAGATTGGTGACCGATATGTTCACTGGGCTTGACCCGGGCAGATCCGGCAGAATGGCTGACATGCCCAACAGCAACCCGATAAGCGCCTGGAAAGCACTCAAAGAGGGTAACGAGCGATTCGTCGCCGGCAAGCCCGCCCACCCGAGCCAGAGCATCGACCACCGAGCCAGTCTGGCCGGCGGTCAGAAGCCGACCGCCGTGATCTTCGGTTGTGCCGACAGCCGGGTGGCCGCCGAACTCATCTTCGACCAAGGCCTCGGCGACGTCTTCGTGGTCCGTACCGCGGGGCAGGCCATCGACTCGGCGGTGCTCGGATCCATCGAGTACGCGGTCGCGGTGCTGAACGTCCCGCTGATCGTCGTACTCGGCCACAACAGCTGCGGGGCCGTGAAGGCGACCATCGACGCCCTGGACAACGGCGCGATCCCGGGCGGCTTCGTCCGCGACGTGGTGGAACGCGTGGTTCCGTCGGTGCTGGCCGGCCGGCGCGACGGGCTGAGTCGTGTCGACGAGTTCGAGGAACGGCATGTGAGTGAAACGCTCAAGCAACTCGCGGCCCGTTCCTCAACCATCGCGGATCGGGTCTCCGAAGGGACGCTGGCGCTCGCCGGCGTCACCTACCAGCTCGCCGAGGGTAGGGCGGAGCTGGTCGACCACATCGGCGACATCGGCGAGCAGGCGCCACAGGAACAGGCCGTCTAGCGACTCCTTACACTCGGGCAGTCCGGCTAACCACGCGACACGCCGAGCCGGGTCAGGCAAAGATGCGTGACCTGGCCCTACCGTGGAAATGTGCTGGATCTGGAACCGCGTGGCCCGCTACCGACCGAGATCTACTGGCGGCGCAGGGGACTAGCCCTGGGTATCGCGGTTGTGGTGGTCGGGATAGCTGTCGCCATCGTCATCGCCTTCGTCAGTAGCAACGCCGGGGCCAAGCCCGCCGACAAGCCCGCTTCCGCTCAGAGCCATCCCGGCTCAAATGCGCCGCAGGCACCGGCGACGCAGCAGCCGGCCGGGCAAACGGAGGCTCCCGCCCCGGGTGCCTCTCCGGGCGTGCTCAACCCGGAGTCGGCGACACCTACCGCCGCGGTGCAACCGCCGCCGGTGCTCAAGGACGGCGACGACTGCCCCGACGCGACCCTGGCCGTCAAGGGACTGACCAACTCGCCCCAGTACTACATCGGCGACCAGCCGAAATTCACCATGGTGGTGACCAACATCGGACTGGTTTCCTGCAAGCGCGACGTGGGTGCCGCGGTGCTGGCGGCGTACGTGTACTCGCTGGACAACAAGCGGCTGTGGTCCAACCTGGACTGCGCGCCGTCCAACGAGACCCTGGTCAAGACCTTCACCCCCGGCGAGCAGGTCACTACCGCGGTGACCTGGACCGGCATGGGTTCCGCACCGAAGTGCCCGCTGCCGCGGCCGGCGATCGGGCCGGGCACCTACAACCTGGTCGTCCAGCTGGGCAACCTGCGCTCGCAGCCCCTGCCCTTCGTGCTGAACCAGCCGCCGCAGCCGCCGGGCCCGGCGCCCGCCCCGGGACCGGCGCTCGCGCCGCCGCCGGAGGCGCCGCCGGCGCAGGGCGGCTAGTGATCCGTAAGCGTCGACTCGGCCAGCTGGGACAGGCCCTCGCGCACGTGGCGGGCCCACATGGCGCCGATGCCGTCGACGGATTGCAGGTCGTTGGCGCTGGCGGCCAGTAGCCCCTGCAACGTCCCAAACGCGCGCACGAGCAGGTCGACGTGCGCGAACTGCAGCCGGGGGATCCCGGCCATCGCGCGGTAGCCGCGCGGGCTCAGCGCTGAATCCTGTGCCTCGGCCGTGGTCGGGTAGCCGAACACCTTGGCCAGTGAGGTGAAATCGAGCAGCTCGGTGTCGGACAGACCATCCAGTTCGTGGAGCGTCTCGGCGATCTGCGCCTTGGACGGCGGGTCGGGATTGGCGTGATAGTCGCGGACGATCAGCTCCCGGGCGATGTCGTTGCCGCCCAGGAGCTCCTCCTGCTGCAACCGCAACTGGCGTCCGTCGGTACCCAGCTCGACGGCGTCATAGTCGATCGCCAGCCCGATGCGGCGGACCAACTCGAGACGCTGCACCACCGTCATCACGTCGCGCAGCGTGACGAAGTCCTCGATCTCGGCCCGCGACAGCTGCCGACTGACCTCGTCGAGCCGGGTCTTGTAGCGCTCCAGGGTCGCGATGGCCTGATTCGCGCGCGACAGAATGGTCGCGGAGTCGGTCAGCACGTGGCGTTCGCCGCCGACGTAGACGGTCACGATGTTCATCGAGTGACTCACCGAGATCACCGGGTAGCCGGTTTGGATGGCCGCCCGTTCGGCCGACCGGTGCCGGGTGCCGGATTCGTCGGTGGGTATCGAGGGGTCCGGCACCAACTGCACGTTGGCCCGGACGATACGGCTGCCGTCGGTCGACAGCACCACCGCGCCGTCCATCTTCGACAGCTCGCGCAACCGGGTGGGCGCGTAGCGGACGTCGAGCGGAAAGCCGCCGTCACAGATGGCTTCCACGTTCTCGTCGTGGCCGAGCACGATCAGGGCGCCGGTGCGTCCGCGCAGGATGCGTTCCAGGCCGTCGCGAAGCCCGGTGCCCGGAGCCAGTCGGGCGACGGCCTCACGCAGGGTCGTACGTGTCACAGCGAGCATTCTGCTACGGCGGCCCGGTCGAGGGGACCCCTACCGGGGGCTCCCGATCGGTTGCCACCCCACTTCGGCGACGGGGCGGTGCTCGGCGATGCCGATCAGATGCTGCAGCGCCTCGCCGATGGTGGCCGCGCTCAGGGCGCGCAGACCGGCGGGAATGGTCTTGCAACCCGGCGGGATCAGCGCGATGGTGAAGCCCTGGCGAGCGGCTTCGGCCAGCCGCCGGTCCATGCCGTGCACCCGGCGAAGATCACCGGCCAGACCCACCTCACCGATCATCACCGCGGTGGTGGGCAGCGCCAGGTTGGCGTAGGCCGAGGCCAGCGCGGTGGCCACCGCCAGATCTGACGAGGGGTCGGTCAACCGCATGCCGCCGACGGTGGACAGGTAGATGTCGTTGACGGAAAGACGCAGCTGGGCGTGTTTTTCCAGCACCGCCGTGATCATCGCGGCACGGGAGTGGTCGATGCCGCTGACGGCCCGCCGCGGCGAGCCGCCGTTCGGGGTGGCCAGTAGCGCCTGGACTTCGCCGATCAGCGGTCGCTTGCCGTCCAGGGTCACCGTGATCGCGGTCCCCGGAACCGGGTTCGGCCGTTGATCCAGGAACAGGTTCGACGGATCGGCGACCCCTTCGATTCCGCTGTCGTGCAAGAGGAAACATCCCACCTCGTCAGCGGCGCCGAACCGGTTCTTGATGCCGCGGACCATCCGTAGCGACCCGTTGCGATCGCCCTCGAAGTGCAGCACCACGTCGACCAGGTGCTCCAGCGAGCGAGGCCCGGCGATGGCTCCGTCCTTGGTGACGTGTCCGACCAGAATCATCGCGACACCGTTGGCCTTCGCGGCCGCCGTCAGAGCGGCCGTCACCGCTCGCACCTGGGTCACGCCCCCGGCGACGCCGTCGGCCTCGGTGGTGGACATCGTCTGGACCGAGTCGATGATGACCAGCGCCGGCCGTACGGTGTCGATGTGCTCCAGCACCGTGTGCAGGTCGGATTCGGCGGCCAGGTACATCTCGTCGAACGCAGCGCCGGCGCAACCGATCCGGTCGGCCCGCAGCCGCACCTGGCCGGCGGACTCTTCGCCGGAGATATAGAGCGCGCGCCGCCCCCGCTGCGCCCAGCAGTGCGCGACCTCGAGCAGCAGGGTTGACTTGCCGACGCCGGGATCGCCCGCCAGCAGCGTCACCGAGCCGGGAACCACACCGCCGCCCAGCACCCGGTCCAGTTCGTCCACACCAGTGGTCTGATGACGGCTCTTATTCGGCTCGACCGCGCTGATCGGCACCGCCCGCGACCCGGACGGCACCGAGCGCTTGCCGTTGCCGACGGCGGCCAGTACGGCCACCTCTTCCACGGTCCCCCAGTTGCCGCAATCCAGGCAGCGCCCGACCCATTTGGCGCTTACGTGGCGGCATTCCGAGCATCGGTACTGCGATCGCGCGTTGGCCACCCCGTGACGGTATCGGGAGAGGGCGACAGTTCCGGGGAAGGAACGCCGACGGGCCGGTCAGGGGTGGGTGGAACCCTCGTGCAATTGGGGCATGCCGGCCGAAATCGGCACCTGCACGCTGGCTTCGCCGGCCTTCTCGAACTTGAAGGTGAACTTGTAAGTCAGTCCGTTGGTGATCGGCTTTGACAGGTTGACGGTCGCCTTGGCCGCCCCGTTGCCCTCGGACGGTCCCGGTGCCACGACCTGGCCCTCGGGGGTTCCGACAATCAGCAACCTGCCGGCCGGCAGCTTGGCGTCACCGGACACCGTCACGTTGCCGATATCGCTGGTGATACCGGTCAGCCGGTCGTTGACGTCCGGTGAGTTGTTGATCGCCACCAGGACCAGGTCGACCGACTTGCCGGGCTGCAGGAAGTCGCCGGACTGCGCGGCCTGGATGCGGATGTCGCGCAGCGCGACGTTGTTGATCGTGACCCGGTTGCCGTTGACGGCGGGTTCCTGAGCGGCAGTCTGGGAAATCTGTCCGGTTCCGCAACCGCTGAGCGTGACCACGGCCAGCGCGACAGCGGCCAACCACGCGGTCAGCTTTGCCGGGCGGAATGGCAGGCGGATGTTGGAGTGGTTCACGCAATGCCTCCTGGTCGGCCCCGTCGCAATTCAGGCGCAATTTCAACTATGCAGAGTAGTAGCACGGTACCGATGACGGTAGCGGCGGGATGCCCGGTGTTGACCGGCCCAGCCGTTCGGAGGCGCTTGTGACGCCGGGCAGGACTTGGCGGCGGCGCGGCCCCACTGCACGTCTAAGCTCGCCTGTCAACCCCTAAATTGCGCGCAGCGTGCCCCTGACCTGCACCGTTGATCTACACGCGTCGAGGCGGCGTGTTAGAATGAACTAACGAAAGGGGCTCGAATCATATGATCTTCAAGGTCGGTGACACCGTCGTCTACCCACACCACGGTGCTGCGTTAGTCGAGGCGATCGAAACTCGGACCATTAAAGGGGAACCAAAAGAGTATCTCGTCTTGAAAGTTGCGCAGGGTGACCTGACTGTTCGAGTGCCCGCCGATAACGCCGAATACGTCGGCGTCCGCGACGTCGTCGGCCAGGAAGGCCTGGACAAGGTTTTCCAGGTCCTGCGTGCTCCGCACACCGAGGAACCCACCAACTGGTCGCGTCGCTACAAGGCCAACTTGGAGAAGCTCGCCTCCGGCGACGTGAACAAGGTGGCCGAGGTCGTTCGTGACTTGTGGCGCCGTGACCAGGAGCGCGGCCTGTCGGCGGGCGAGAAGCGGATGCTGGCCAAGGCCCGGCAGATTCTGGTCGGCGAGTTGGCGCTGGCCGAGAGCACCGATGAGGCCAAGGCCGACACCATCCTGGACGAGGTCCTGGCTGCCGCCTCCTGAACGGAAACGTAGTCGCGGTCGTTCCGGCCGCAGGTTCTGGGCGTCGGCTGGCTGCCGGCGTACCCAAGGCGTTCTATCAGCTCGAAGGGCAGTCGCTGGTTGAGCGGGCCGTGGCAGGTCTGCACGCGTCGGGCGTCGTCGGCACCGTCGTCGTCGCGGTCCCTCCGGATCGCACCGATGAGGCCAAATTGATCCTGGGACATCTCGCCACCATCGTGGCCGGCGGAGCCAGCCGCACCGAATCCGTGCGGCTGGCTTTGTCGGCAGTGATCGACACGGGGCCCGAGTTCGTCTTGGTGCACGATGCGGCCCGGGCGCTGACGCCACCGTCGCTGATCGCGCGAGTGGTGCAGGCGCTGCGGGACGGACACGGCGCGGTGGTGCCGGGGTTGCAGGTTTCCGACACCATCAAGGCCGTCGACGCCAACGGGGTGGTCCTGGGCACGCCGGAACGGGCGGGCCTGCGTGCGGTGCAGACACCGCAAGGGTTCGCCACCGAAGTGCTCTTGCGCGCCTTCGAGCAGGCATCCGCCGACACCGGCGATTTCACCGACGACGCATCCCTCGTCGAGCACATGGGCGGTCAGGTTCAGGTCGTCGACGGCGACCCGCTCGCGTTCAAGATCACCACGCAGCTCGACTTGATGCTGGCCAAGGCTATAGTGCGGCAGTGATGCAGACGCCGCGCGTCGGTATGGGTGTCGACGTGCACCCGATCGAACCCGGGCGGCCGTGTTGGCTGGTAGGCCTGCTGTTCCCCAGTGCCGACGGCTGTTCGGGGCACTCCGACGGCGACGTCGCGATCCATGCGCTCTGCGACGCGGTGTTGTCCGCCGCCGGTCTTGGCGACATCGGAGGCGTGTTCGGCGTCGATGACCCCCGCTGGAAGGGTGTCAGCGGTGCCGAGATGCTGCGCCACGTTCTCGAGTTGCTCACCGAGAACGGCTTCATGGTCGGCAACGCGGCGGTGCAGGTGATCGGTAACCGTCCGAAGATCGGCTGGCGCCGCTACGAGGCCCAGGCGGTGCTCTCCCGGCTGCTCAACGCACCGGTGTCGGTGGCGGCCACCACCACCGACGGACTCGGCCTCACCGGGCGGGGAGAAGGTCTCGCCGCCATCGCGACGGCCCTTGTCATTCCGCTCCGATAAACACCGGCCGCCGGGGTCCCGCAGGTGCAGGCAGTAAGCTGGCACGTCGTGACCGATCGTGCCCAAATGCGGCTTCATGACACGGCGACGGGAGCCGTGCGTGATTTCGTGCCGCTGCGCGCGGGGCACGTCTCCATCTACCAGTGCGGCGCCACCCCGCAGGGGCTCCCGCACATCGGCCATGTCCGCAGCGGCGTTGCGTTCGATATCCTGCGCCGCTGGCTGACGGCCCGTGGGTACGACGTGGCGTTCATCCGCAACGTCACCGACATCGACGACAAGATCCTGAACAAGGCCGCGGCGGCCGGACGCCCCTGGTGGGAGTGGGCCGCCACGCACGAGCGGGCGTTCACCGCGGCGTACGACGCGCTCGACGTCCTGCCGCCCTCGGCAGAACCGCGGGCGACCGGGCACATCACCCAGATGGTCGAATTAATGGAGCGGCTGATCGAAACGGGGCACGCCTACCCGGCGGCGGGTGACGTGTACTTCGACGTGCTGAGCTACCCGGACTACGGGCAGTTGTCCGGCCACCGGATCGACGATGTGCATCAGGGCGAGGGCGCGGCCACCGGCAAGCGCGACCAGCGCGACTTCACCTTGTGGAAGGGCGCGAAGCCCGGTGAGCCGTCGTGGCCGTCGCCTTGGGGACGCGGACGCCCCGGCTGGCACATCGAGTGTTCCGCAATGGCCCGCACCTACTTGGGCCCCGAATTCGACATCCATTGTGGCGGCATGGATCTCATCTTCCCGCACCACGAGAACGAGATCGCCCAGAGCCGTGCGGCGGGCGACGGGTTCGCGCGCTTCTGGCTGCACAACGGCTGGGTGACCATGGGCGGCGAGAAGATGAGCAAGTCGCTGGGCAACGTGGTGGCCATCCCGGCGATGCTGCAACGGGTTCGGCCCGCCGAGCTGCGCTACTACCTCGGCAGCGCGCACTACCGGTCGATGCTCGAGTACACCGAGACCGCGCTGCAGGATGCGGTCAAAGCGTATGTGGGCGTGGAGGAATTCCTGCACCGCGTGCGCAGCCGGGTGGGGACGGTGTGTCCCGGCGAGTGGACTCCGCGATTTGCGGCCGCGCTCGACGACGACCTGGCGGTGCCGATGGCGCTGGCGGAGATCCACCAGACGCGCGCCGACGGCAACCGTGCGCTCGACGCCGGAGATCACGACGGTGCTTTGAAGAGCGCGTCTGCCATCCGCGCCATGATGGGAATCCTGGGCTGCGACCCCCTGGATGAGCGCTGGGAGACCCGCGACGAAACGTCTGCCGCTCTCGCTGCGGTCGACGTGCTGGTCCAGGCCGAACTGGAGAATCGGAAGAAGGCGCGCGAGGAGCGCAACTGGGCGCTGGCCGATGAGATTCGCGACCGGCTCAAACAAGCCGGCATCGAGGTCACCGACACCGCCGACGGACCGCAGTGGACGCTGGGCGGTGACGTCAAATAAATGGCCGGTAATTCACAGCGTCGGGGTGCGATCCGGAAAGCCGGCTCCAAGAAGGGGCCCACGGTCGGCTCGGGCGGGCAGCGCCGTCGCGGCCTGGAAGGCCGTGGTCCGACACCGCCCGCGCACATGCGTCCCAACCACCCCGCCGCCAGACGCGGCAAACCCCAACAGCAGCGGCCGGCCAAGCCGGTGGACGAGGTCGAGACCGTGCTCGGCCGGAACCCCGTGGTGGAATGCCTGCGCGCCGGGGTTCCCGCGACCGCGCTCTACGTCGCGCTCGGAGTAGAGGCCGACGAGCGGGTGACCGAATCCGTGGCACGCGCCGCCGACAAGGGCATCGCGATTCTGGAGGTGCCGCGCAGCGATCTCGACCGGATGACGGCCAACCATCTTCACCAGGGGATCGCTCTGCAGGTTCCGCCCTATGAGTACGCCCACCCCGATGACCTTGTCGCCAGCGCCCTGGAAAGCCCGCCGGCGTTACTGGTCGCGTTGGACAACATCTCCGACCCGCGCAACCTCGGCGCGATCGTGCGCTCGGTGGCGGCCCTGGGCGGGCACGGTGTGGTGATACCGCAACGGCGATCCGCCTCGGTGACCGCCGTGGCGTGGCGCACCAGCGCCGGGGCGGCGGCCCGGATCCCAGTGGCGCGGGCAACCAATCTGACCAGGACACTGAAGGATTGGGCCGATCGCGGATTGCGGGTCGTCGGACTGGACGCCGGTGGTGACACGGTGTTGGACGACCTGGACGGCACCGACCCGATGGTGGTCGTCGTGGGCTCGGAAGGCAAAGGCTTGTCCCGCCTGGTGCGGCAGAACTGCGACGAGGTGGTCTCCATCCCGATGGCCGGGCAGGCCGAGTCGCTGAACGCCGCGGTGGCGGCCGGCGTGGTGCTCGCCGAAATCGCGCGGCAACGCAGGAGCTGAGCGACGCCGCCGCACGGCATTGCCGCACGGCATCACTACATCACCGATCGAAGAGGGCGGAACCCTACGCTCCATGATTCTGTGAGAACTCACAGGAATCGTGTCGACATAGTGAACTCAAAGAATTTTGGAGGCCGACCAGGCGGTCTTCCGGGGGCGGCCCTCGACCCCATTTCCGCAGGTCATGATTTAAATTCTGCCTTCTTGTTTAACGCACGCTGAACAAAAGTTTGCAAGCGGTGAATAGTTGGCGTTATCGGTTTCTGTGTCTTCGCTCTGGATCTACTGTCTTTCGCATGGGGTGGCCCGAAAGCTATGGACCAGTGACAACTAGCGGTGTAGTATCGCGCGCTTTCTGGTGTCAGATCGAGCGATAACCGTAGGCGCCGTCTGAAGATCAACGGCAATACACGGACAACTCATCTGGGTGTTGAGCCCCAATTCCACACAACCGCCGGAGGAATTCTCATGTCTTTTGTACGCACACTGCCCGAGCACTTGACCGCCGCCTCCAGCACCCTGCAGTCCCTGGGTGCGGCGATGAACGTAGGCAGCGCAGCCGCTGCCGGACCCATCACCGGGGTGATTCCCGCGGCCATCGACGAGGTGTCGATCCTGACCGCGGCTCAGTTCGCGTCGCACGGCCAGCGATTCCAGGAACTGAGCGCGCAGGCGTCCAGGATCCAGGCGATGATCGCCGCGAACCTGGCAACCAATGGGGCCAGCTACGCCGAGACCGAGGCGGCCAACGCCGCGTTGGCCCACTGAGCGGCCTGAGGCGATAGGGGAGTAAGAGCAATGGTCGACTACGGAATGCTGCCGCCCGAGATCAACTCGGCGCGGATCTACGCCGGTCCCGGGGCAGCCTCACTGGTGAGCGCGGCGGTGGCCTGGAACAACGTGGCCGCCGACTTCGCGGCGGCGGCCTCGGGGCACCGCTCGGTGATCGAGGCGCTGACGAGCGGTCCCTGGCTGGGGCCGGCTTCGGCGAAGCTGGTTTCGTCTGTCTCGCCCTTCATCACCTGGCTCAGCAACAGCTCCGAGCAGGCTGCCGAGACTGCAACGCAGGCGGCCGCCGCGGCGGCCGCATACGAGAGGGCGTTCGCGGGCAGCGTCCCGCCGCCGCTGATTACGGCCAACCGCGCCATGCTCCAGCAGTTGATCGCCACAAACCTGCTCGGCCAGAACAGTTCGGCGATCTCGATGCTCGAAGCCCAATACGGCGAATTCTGGGCGCAAGACGCGGGAGCGATGTACAACTACGCCGGAAGTGCCTCAGCCGCAACGAATTTGAGGCCACTTGCGGCACCGGCCGATGCGGTCGACCCGCTCGGCTTCCTCGACCAGGGGATCGGGGCGTTCAAGGCCGCGGGTTCGGGTGTTCAAACCCAGCTGAACAACCTCGGCGCAACGGTGGGCCCCCGCGTGAGCGACGTGGTCAAGACCCTGTCCACGCCGTTGAACGGTCAGGGCGCAGCGATCGACGCGTGGATCGTGGCCAACACCCCGCTTGACGACATCGTCCCGCTCTACAGCAAGTACATCTCGCCGTACATCAACTCAGTCGCGGCCCTGACCCAGTCGACGCAGACGATCGGGCAGAACACCAGCGGTTTCACCGGCCTCGCGGGCATTGCGAACACGCTCAACAAGGATGCCGCTGCCGCCGCGAAGGCCGCCGCTTCGGCTGCCGCCGAAGCGGCCCCTGCGGCGGCCGCGGCTGCTGGGCAGGCCGCGGGCAACCTGGGCGCCGGTCTCGGTGGCGTGGCCGGCAGCCTGGGCAAGGCGACGGCGATCGGTGGCTTGGCGGTTCCCGCGAACTGGGTCCCGTGGCACGCGACGACCAATCCAGGCATCGCATCGGCGATCCCGGCCGCGGTCGAAGGTGGTAACAGCTTTCCGATGGCACCGCCGTTCGGACAGTTCGTCAATGGTGGTTACGGCCGCAATGTCCCGCAATACGGGTTCAAGCCCTCGGTCATGGCCAAGCCGCCAGCCGCCGGTTAACCGGGCCGATCAACGCAACGGGGATAACACGCGATGGTCGATTATGGTCTGTTGCCGCCCGAAATCAATTCCGGGCGCATATATGCCGGTCCGGGGGCCGGCCCGATGTTGGCTGCCGCGGCGGCGTGGAGCGGCCTGGCCGGCGACTTCGAAACCGCCGCGGCCGGCCATCGGTCGGTGATCGCCGAGCTCACCAACGGTCCGTGGCTGGGGCCTGCGTCGGAGTCGCTGCTGTCGGCGGTGACGCCGTTCATCACTTGGCTGGACAGCGGTGCCGTGGAGGCCGGGCAGGCCGCTGCCCAGGCCTTCGCGGCCGCGGCTGCCTTCGACACGGCTTTCGCGGCGTCGATTCCGCCACCGGTGATTGCGGCCAACCGCGCACTGCTGGCCGCTTTGGTCGCGACCAACTTTCTGGGGATAAACACTCCGGCGATCGCGGCCACTGAGGCTCTTTATATGGAGTTCTGGGCTCAGGACGCGGCGGCGATGTACAACTATGCCGGTAGCTCGGCGGCGGCAACTCAGCTCAACGAGCTGCCTCAGCCCGCCGATGCTACCGACCCGCTCAACCTGGTCGACCAGGCCGTCGGGGCGTTCAAGGGCGCGGGTCAAGCTGTGCAAGCCCAGCTCAACAGCGTAGGAGCACAAATCATGCCGCGGTTCGGCGACTTGTTGCAGACGCTGTCTTCGCCACTCAACGGTCAGTTCAACGCGATCGACCAGTGGATTGTCGCCAACACGCCGTTCGACGACCTGGTCCCGCTCTACAGCAAATACATCTCGCCCTACATGAACTCAGTGGCATACGAGCTTCAGAGCACGCTGTTTCTTGGCGACGAAATGGCCGGTTTCGCCAAGCTCGGCTCGTTTGCGAATGATGTGGCTCCCGCGTTCCCGAAGGTCCCGGCGGCCGTTGGGGGCGCGGCCGGGGCCCTGCCCAAACTCTCCAGCAGCGTCGGTGGTGTGGCGGCGGGCCTTGGCAAGGCGGTTCCGCTCGGCAGCGGATTGTCGGTCCCGGTGAGCTGGACGTCGGCGACCGCCCCCGCCGGGTCCGGGGTGACGGCGATCAGCAATGCCACCTCGATCTCGGCAGCGGCAGAGGGGGCCGTCGGCGGCAATGTGCCGGTGGCGCCGCCGTTCGGGCAGTTCGTGAATGCCGGCAACGGCCGCAGGACTCCGGCCTATGGGCACCGGCTGACGTTCATGACGAGGCCGCCGGCGGCGGGTTAGCACGGCGAGCAGACGCGAAATCGCATGAAACGTCCGCGTTTCATGCGATTTTGCGTCTGGTCGCGCACGAAAGGTCAGACCCCGAAGACCTGGACGCTCGCCCAGAGTGCGAGCACCGCCACCACCAGAGCGGCGGGCACGGTACACAAGCCGAGCCGGGTGTATTCGCCGGCTCCGGCCTGCACCTGGTACTGGCGCAGCACCCGGCGCCACAGCAGATTGGACAGGGAACCGACGTAGGTCAGGTTGGGCCCGATGTTGACCCCGATCAGCACCGCCAGCACGGCCGCCGGTCCGCTTGCAGCCACCAGCGGCACCAGTACCAGCGTGGCGGGCAGGTTGTTGACGACATTGGCCAACACGGCAGCCAGCGCCGCGATGCCCAGCAGTGCGGCCAGGCCTGATCCGTGCGGCACCAACGCGGACATCCTGGCGGTCATCCCGTTGAGCATGACGGCCTGCACGACGATGCCCAGCGCGAGGACGAAAACGAGGAACGGGATGTTCACCGAAGCCGCGATCTCGCCCACCGTGGTGCGCCGGTGCCGCAGGCTGCGCACCGCCAGCACCGAAGCGCCGGCCAACGCCGCCCAGGCGGGTGCGATGTCCAACCATTCGGCCACGGCGAATCCCACCAGCGTCAGCGCCACGACGGCCAGGACGAATACCGGCGGCCGCGGTGGCGGCGCGGAATGTTCGGGATCGGGCTGGGTGCGCAGGTCCCGGGCGAAGAACAGCCGGAAGACCAGGTAGACGGTCGCGACCGCGCTCAGCCAGGGCAGGGCCATCAGCAGGGTGAACTTGGTGAAGGAGATGTTCGCGCCGCGGTAGACGAGCAGGTTGGTCAGATTCGACACCGGGAGCAGGAGCGAGGCGGTGTTGGCCAGATGAGCGGTGGCATACGCATATGGGGGCACCGGGGTCCGGAGCTGGCGAACGGTGGCCAGCACCACCGGGGTCAACAGGACCACGGTGGCATCGAGGCTGAGCACCGCGGTGATGGTCGCGGAGATGACGAACACCTGGCGCAGCAATCCCTGGGATCCGGAGCTGGCGCGCGCCATCGCCGCTCCGGCGGCCTCGAACAGGCCCTCGTCGTCACACAGTTTGGCCAGCACCAGTACGGCGCCCAGAAACGCGACCACCCGCGCCAGTCCAGACACCTGGGCACCCGCCTGGTGCGGCGAGATCGCCCCGACCGCGATCAGCACAGCCGCGGCCGGAACGGCTGCCGCCGCCTCCGGCCAGCCCCTGGGGCGCGCGACAGCAAACCCCAGTACGACCGCCAGCAATACCAGCGAGAGGACTAGTAGCAACGTCTATGCCCAGGGGTCTTCGCGCCGGAAGACGGTGGGCAACTGCAGGACAACGCCGTCCCGCGCAGCCAGCTCGTCCAGCAGCCGCATCGACACGTTCAGGTCGTCACCCGCAAAAGGCAAGGCCCGCAACGGCTCTGTCAGCGGGCGGAAGAAGTCGTCCCAGTGGATGCCGATGACGCGGCGCGCGCCCACCGCTCGTACCGTCTGATCCCAGTATTCGGTGATGTAGGACCGAGGTTGCAGGCCGAGCTGTCCGACGCTGAGGTAGACGACATCGGCACTCATGCCTTCCAGCGCACCCGCGACGTAGCCGGCGCTGCCCTGAATGAGCAGCCGCCGGCCGGACGGCCGGTGTTGTATCAGTGCCGACCATGCTTCGCCGCAGCGGTAGGCCGAGGCCTTCACCGGCGGTCGCACCGGAGCGCTGATCGCGCCCGGAAACCGGTCGGGCGGGCAGTGGTGCGACTCGATCAGCGTTACGTCGTAGGCGCCCAAGGGCATTGGTACACCGGACGCCGCCACGACGATCCGCTCCACCGGGAGTCCGTATCCGCGGCCCAGATTGGCCGCCGATTCGCCACCGACGAGTTGGGCGCCGGTGCGGTCGGCCACCAGGGCGGAGTCGAGCGCGTGGTCGATATGCGTGTGCACCGGGATGACGGCAGCGAGCCGCGATATCTTGGCCCGGGCCAGACACCCGTCGACGCGGGCCTCCGAGGGTGCCACCTTCCCGGCTGCCACCGAGGCCAGACCGGGGCGGGAGAAGTAGCCGTCGGTCATCAACGCCGAGGTGCCGTCGTCGACGAGCAGTGTGGCCACCCCCATCCAGGTCACCCAGAGTGGCGAATCCTGTCCTGCCCCAGGAACATTGAATTTTCTGGCATGTTGAGTGAGGTCGGGGCGGCCGAGTTTCAGTCGCATCAGCAGAATGCCCCAATCTCGACCCCGGCGGTGCGGAGCTGTTCGTGGACGGCGGTCGCGATCTGCACGGCGCCGGGCGAATCACCATGTACGCAAACAGATTCTGCCGTGACTTGCAGCACCGTCCCGTCGGTTGCGGTCACCTCGCCGGCATTGACCATGTTGACTACCCGGCGGGCGATGGCCCCCGGATCATCCAGTACCGCACCGGGTTCCCGGCGCGGGACCAGTCGGCCGTCGGGTTGGTAGGCGCGGTCGGCGAACACCTCGGCGACCGTGCGCAAACCGCGGCGGTCGGCTTCGTCGAAGAACGCCGAACCCGCCATGCCCAGCACCGGTAACGAAGCATCCACCGTAGCAACCGCTTCGGCGACGGCAGCCGCCTGGTCGCGGTGCGAGACTATCGAGTTGTACAGCGCCCCATGGGGCTTGACGTAGGCCACCGTGGAGCCGGCCGCCTGCGCGATGGCCTGCAGAGCGCCGATCTGGAAGACCACGTCGGCCAGCAGGTCCTCAGCGGCGACGTCGATGAAGCGTCGGCCGAAGCCGGCCAGGTCGTGGTAGCTCACCTGCGCGCCGATCCGCACGCCGCGCTCGGCGGCCGACCGGCATACCCGCAGCAGCCCGGCCGGGTCGCCGGCATGGAAGCCGCACGCCACATTGGCGCTGCTGACGATCCCGAGCATGGCTTCGTCGTCGCCCAGCTGCCAGACGCCGAATCCTTCGCCCAGGTCGGCGTTGAGGTCAATGCGGGCCACCTTGCCAGCTTAGAAGGCCGGGCACGCTACAGCTTTGCGACCTTGGTGGCGATCTGGTTGGCGATGTTCGTCGCGGACGGACCGCTCTCCTTGTAGGCGCACGTGACGACGTCGATGGCCAGGTTGTTGCGAACGGTCAGGGCGCGCTGGCAGCTCCAGCCGTCCCCACCCTCCTGGACCTGCGAGCTGGTCAGCAGGCCGTTGTCGTTGGTCACGTCGCCCACCGACCAGACGGTGGCGGGCTGATTGGGGCTGGCGTCGTTGAACCGGCGGTTCGAGCACGACTTCCAGCTCTGCACCGAGGAGTTGTAGAAGTTGCTGGCGTCCTGGGCGTTCGGGAAGGCCACCACGGCCTGGATCGCGTAGTGCTTGCGCTTCTTGGAGTCGTCGATGCTGTCGTCCAGACGCTGGCCGCGCATCGATGTCCACCCGGTGCCCTCGTACACCTTGCCCTGCGCGGCGCCGTCGACGGCCAGGCAGTTCTTGTCGTCGACGTTCTTGCTCCAGTCCCACATCACCTTGGCCTGGAACCAGACCTTCATCGACGTGGCGCCCAGCGCGCTGTTGATCTGGCTGGCGTCCAGCATCAGGTCGTCGAGCGCGCTCACCGGTATCGGCGTCTGGTTGGCCAGGCCGGCCTTCTCCCCGGCGACGGCGTTGCCGTCTATGACGTCGGTGCAACCGGCGGTCAGCATGCACGCGCCGGCCAGCACGGCGATCTGCAAGCGCACTGGTTCCCCCCAATCCCGCGCCCCTGTTCGCGAGCGTTCTACCAGCTTAAATGCTGTTCAGCGGCGTCGCCCGAGTAACCAGCAAATCACGTAGATGAGGAATGAGATCGTCGCCACGAACACCGACACCGGAACCCCCGGGGCCAGCGACAACACGATCCCCCCGACCGCGGCGAGCTCGGCGAACAGCACGGAGGTGACTATCGCGGCGGCCGGCCTGCTGACCACCCGGGCGGCCGCCGCGGCCGGGGTGATCAGCAACGACATCACCAGCAGCGCTCCGACGATCTGGACGGCCTGCGCGGCCACCACGCCTACCAGCGCCGCGAATACGACGCCCAGCACGCGCACCGGGACGCCCCGGGCCGCGGCGACGTCCGGGTCGACGGTGGCGAACAGCAGCGGGCGGTAGCAGACGCCGAGGACCACCATGACCAGCGCACACACCACCGCCAGCATGACCAGACCCGAGTAGCCGACCCCGACGATCTGGCCGGTGAGCAACGCGAAGCTGGTGCCGGTTCGGCCCGGGTAGAGGTGGATGAACAGCACCGCCAGACCCAGGCCGAAGGCCAGCACCACGCCGATCACCGAGTCCCGCTCCCGGGCGCGCTGGCCCAGGATCCCGAACAGGGCCGCCGCCAGCGCACTGCCGATCAGCGCACCGATCCCCACCTCGAAACCGGCCAGCAGTGCGAATGCCGCTCCGGTCAAAGACAATTCCGCCGAGCCGTGCACCGCGAACGACATCTGGCGCATCACGATGAACGGGCCGATCAGTCCGGCGACCAGTCCCAGCAGGGCCCCCGCGAGCAGCGCCTGCTGCACGAAGTCATGCCGGAGCAGATGGGCAGTGAGGTCGAAGGCGAACAGGTGGTCCAGCATCTCGGTGAGGCGCTCGTTCATCAGACCAGCCCGTCCGGAGCGCCTTCCGGAGCGCCTTCCGGAGCGCCTAAGACGAAATAGCGGTCTTTGACCTTGACCACCTCGATGTCGGCCCGGTACAGCTCGGAGAGCGTCGCCGCCGTCATCACCTGCTCGACGCTGCCGATGCGGAACCTGCCGTCGACCAGATACAGCACCCGGTCCACGTACGGCAGGATCGGGTTGAGCTCGTGGGTGACCACGATGACGGCCGTCCCCGCGTCATGCCGGCGCCGGTTGATCAGCTCCGCGACCAGTTTGGCGTTGGCCGGATCCAGGGTCAGCAACGGTTCGTCGCACAGCATCAGCGCCGGATCGGTGGCCAGCGCCTGCGCGATACGCACCCGCTGCAGCTCGCCCCCGGACATCAGGCCCACTCGGATGTCGGCCAGCCGCTCGCCGTTGACCTGGTGCAGGGCCAGTCGCACGGCGTCGCGACGACGGGCCCGGTCCGCGGCACGCAGCGGCAGCGCACCCCAGCGGTGCCCGTCCACGCCGAGGCCGACCAGGTCGCGTCCGCGCAGCATCACCTCGCGGTCGATCGGATGATGTTGCGGCACATACCCGACCGGTCCGTTCACCCGCACCGTCCCGGCGCTCAACGGCTGTTGCCCCAGCAGCACTTTGAGCAGGGAGGTCTTGCCGGTCCCATTGGGTCCCAGCACTGCGACGAACTCGCCGGCCGCCACCGACAACTCGAGGTGGTCCCAGAGCGCACGGTTACCGAAGGCCAGCCGGGCACCGGCCAGCGCGACTACTTGGCGGCTCACAGACGTCAGCTGTTCGACTGCAGCGCGGTGGCCAGTTGGGTGACGGTATTGCGCTGCCAGCTCAGGTAGTCCGAGCCGCTGGGCAGGGTCTCGGAAACCTCGGTCACCGGCACGCCGGCGTGATGCGCGGCGGCCTGCAGGTCGGCGGTGGCGGCGGTGGCGGTCTGCGGGTTGATCAGCAGCGCCACCACCCGTCGCTGGTTGATCAAGTCCAGGGCGGACGCCATATCCGCAGGCGCGGGATCGGCGTCGTTCTCGTTGGCCATCTCGAAGCCGACGGGGGTGCGGTTGATCAGTCCCGCGGCGGCCAGCAGGTAGTGCACGACCGGCTCGGTCGCGATGACGCCGGCGGACGGGTACGCGGTGGCGATCGCGCGCTCGGAGTTGGCGATCGCATCGGCGCCGCGGCCGAACTGGGCCGCGTTGGCGCGGTAGTCCGCTGAGTTGGGCGGGTCGATCATTGCCAGCCGTTCCGCGATGGTGATCGCGACCGCTTTGGCGACCGCGAGGTTGTAGAAAACATGCTCGTCGGGTGCCTCGTTCACCGGCCCCAGGAACGAGTAGGCGTCGACGGCATGGATTCCGGGGTGTCCGGCCAGCACCCGGTCGACCCAGGGGTCGTATCCGCCGCCGTTGTAGACGACCAGGTCGGCGTCGGCCAGTGCCGCGGCGTCGGCGGGGGTGGCCTGGTAGGAGTGTGGATCGGAGTCCGCGCCGGTCAGGATGGACTTGACGGCGATGTGGCCGCCGGCGACGGTGCGGGCCACACTGCCCCACACCTCGGTGGAAGCCACCACGGCCACCGCACCCGGGTGTTCCGCACCGCCGGTCGCGCAGCCTGGCAGTGCGGCGCAGCAGATCAGGCAGACCGCAAGCCACATCCGCACGTCGCATCCTCTCGCCTGGCCGGTTGGCCGACCCATAATACTAATGAAAATCGTTTCCATTAGAAAGTCGGTCGGCGCGGTTCCCGGGGCTCGCTGTAGCGTCACCGGACGTGAGTCCCATTCCGCGCAGGCGGGCGACTCTGGCGTCGTTGGCAGCCGAGCTCAAAGTGTCGCGCACCACGATCTCGAACGCCTTCAACCGGCCGGATCAGCTCTCGCCAGAACTCCGTGACCGGGTGTTCGCCACGGCCAAGCGGCTGGGCTATGCGGGGCCCGACCCGGTGGCACGCTCCCTGCGCACCCGCAAGGCCGGTGCGGTGGGTCTGGTGATGACCGAGCCGCTGACCTATTCGTTCAGCGACCCGGCGGCGCGCGATTTCGTTGCGGGGGTGGCGCAGTCGTGCGAGGAGCTGGGCCAGGGCCTGCTGCTGGTGGCGGTGGGTCCCAGTCGCAGCATCGAGGACGGTACGTCGGCGGTGCTGGGTGCCGGGGTGGACGGGTTCGTGGTCTACTCCGTGCGCGACGACGATCCGTATCTTCAGGTGGTCTTGCAGCGCCGGCTACCGGTCGTGGTGGTCGATCAGCCCGTGGACCTGCCGGGGGTGTCCCGGGTGGGCATCGACGACCGGGCCGCGATGCGTGAGTTGGCCGACTACGTGCTGGGTCTGGGGCACCGGGAGATCGGACTACTGACCATGCGGCTGGGCCGGGACCGGCGTCAGGGCCTGGTGGATGCCGAGCGGCTGAAGTCGCCGACCTTCGACGTCCAGCGCGAACGCATCATCGGCGTCTGGGAGGCGATGACGGCTGCCGGCGTGAATCCCGACTCGCTGACCGTGGTGGAAAGCTACGAGCACCTGCCGACCTCCGGCGGCGACGCCGCCAAGGTTGCCCTTGAGGCCAATCCCCGCATCACAGCGTTGATGTGCACGGCCGACATTCTCGCCCTGTCGGCGATGGATTACCTTCGCGCACATGGCATTTACGTCCCCGGCCAGCTGACGGTCACCGGGTTCGACGGGGTCGAGGACGCGCTGAGCCGCGGCCTGACCACGGTGGCGCAACCCAGCCTGCAGAAGGGGCGCCGCGCAGGTGAGCTGGTGCTCAAGCCGCCGCGGTCCGGGTTGCCCGCGGTCGAACTGCTCGCCACCGAACTGATCCGGGGGCGCACCTCGGGACCGCCCGCGTAGTCAGATTGGTCGCGACCCGCTACGAGCTAGCAGTTCTCGTGATCGCCGATCAGCAGGCGCACGGCCAGATCCAGCCGCTTGCTCACGTCGGTGGCCGAGGCCCGACGGGTGAGCCACGCCAGCAGGTTGGACAGCCACACGTCCGAGATCACCCGGGCGATGTGGTACTGATCCTCGGTCGGCTCGCCGTCGCTCATGGCGCGGGCGAACATGCTGTCGATCAGCTTCTCGACCTGGTCGACTTCGCTGGCCGCCGACGCGTCGGCGAAGACGTAGGCGCGCGTCATCGCCTCGGTCAGCAGCGGATTGCGCTGCATCGCTCGGTTGAGCTTGCCGACCATGAAGCTCAGTCGCTCGAACGGCGTGCCGCCCGCCATCGCGGAGCGGTCGGTCTTGGCGTCGATCCGGCTGAACTCACGGCCCAGCGCCGACACCAGCAGGTGCACCTTCGACGGGAAGTAGCGGTACAGCGTTCCGACCGCCACGTCGGCGCGGTCGGCGACGGCACGCATCTGCACCGCCTCGTAACCGCCCTTCGACGCGATCGCCATGGTGGCGTCCAGGATCCTCTTGCGGCGCTCGCGTTGTGCTTCCGAGCCCAGTTCGGACTCAGCCAGTACGGCCATGTTCACAACCTCGCGCGGTTGGCCGTCGGGCGACATGTGGCAGGCAGCTCCTCGTGCGGGCGATTTGATCGCAAACGATACGCATTCTTCGCGTAAATCTCCCACCTCCCTAACGCCGGGCCAACGTCGTGTACTGGCCTGATGATCACCGACTTGACGGTCGATCGGTTCCACTATTAGAACACGTTCTAGTGTAGAGAAAAGATATCTTGGCAAGTGAATTTGATGACGCGGAGGACTGCTGGTGGTAGCGACCGTCACCGATGAACAGTTCGCGGCACGCGAGCTGGTGCGCGACTGGGCCCGCACTGCAGCGTCGGGGGAGACCGCGAGCCTGGCCGTCCGCGCCGTGGAGCAGGGCGACCCCGACGCCTGGCGGCCGGTCTTCGCCGGCCTGGCTGACCTGGGGCTGTTCGGTGTCGCGGTCTCCGAGGACGACGGCGGGGCCGGCGGGAGTATCTCCGACCTGTGCGCCATGGTCGAGGAGGCCGCCAAGGCATTGGTGCCGGGACCGGTCGCCACGACCGCGCTGGCCACCCTCGTCGTCACCGATCCTGAGCTGTTGGGCGCGCTGATGGCCGGTGAGCGCTTTGCCGGGTTGGCGCTCGAGGGGGACGTGCAGCTTGACGGCGGGACGGTGTCCGGCTCGGTTCCCTGGGCGCTGGGCGCCGTGGCGGGCGGGATCTTGCTGCTGCCTGCCGGCGACTCGTGGGTGCTCATCGACCTGGACGCCGACGGGGTGGCATTGGAACCGTTGGAGGCCGCAGACTTCTCCCGGCCACTGGCGCGGGTGGAGCTGACGTCGGTGGCAGTCACCGTCCTGGAGGCTCCCGCTCTGCGGGATCTCGCTGCGACCGTGCTGGCCGCCGAGACCGCCGGTATCACCCGCTACGCGCTGGAAACCGCGGTCGCCTATGCCAAGGTGCGCGAGCAGTTCGGCAAGCCGATCGGCAGCTTCCAGGCGATCAAGCACATCTGCGCGGAGATGCTGTGCCGTGCCGAGCAGGCCGAGGTGGCCGCCAGTGATGCAGCCAGGGCGGCGTCCGACTCGGACTCCCAGCAGTTCGCCATCGCCGCGGCGGCGGCCGCGAGCATCGGCATCGCCGCGGCAAAGGCCAACGTCAGGGACTGCATCCAGGTACTCGGCGGAATCGGCTGCACCTGGGAGCACGACGCGCATCTCTACCTGCGCCGCGCCCACAGCATCGGCCGCTTTCTGGGCGGACTCGAGCACTGGTTGCGCCGGGTCGCCGCACTGACCCAGGACGGGGTGCGGCGCAAGCTGTCCATCGACCTGACGGAAGTCGAAGGACAACGCGCGGAGATCGCCGCGGCCGTCGCTGAGGTGGCCGCGCTGCCGGCCGAGAAACGACAGGTGGCGTTAGCGGAGGCGGGGCTGCAGGCACCGCACTGGCCAGCGCCGTACGGTCGTGGCGCGGGACCGGCCGAGCAGTTGTTGATCGACGAGGAGATGGCTGCGGCCGGCGTCGAGCGGCCGGACCTGGTGATCGGCTGGTGGGCGGCGCCGACCATCCTCGAGCACGGCACGCCGGAGCAGATCGAACGTTTCGTGCCCGCCACCCTGCGTGGTGACTTCCTGTGGTGCCAGCTCTTCTCCGAGCCGGGCGCCGGTTCGGACCTGGCGTCCCTGCGCACCAAGGCCGTCCGCGGGGACGGTGGCTGGCTGCTCACCGGGCAGAAGGTGTGGACGTCCGCCGCGCAGAAGGCCGCGTGGGGGGTGTGCCTGGCCCGGACGGACCCGGACGTCCCGAAACACAAAGGCATCACCTACTTCCTGGTCGACATGAAAGCGCCGGGCATCGAGATCCGGCCGCTGCGGGAAATCACCGGCGACTCGCTGTTCAACGAGGTCTTCCTGGACAACGTGTTCGTTCCCGACGAGATGGTGGTCGGTTCGGTCAACGACGGCTGGAAGCTGGCCCGGACCACGCTGGCGAACGAGCGGATCGCGATGGCCACCGGAACCGCGCTGGGCAATCCCATGGAAGAGCTGCTGCGGGTGCTGGCTTCGATGGATCTCGATGCGGCGCAACAGGACCGGCTGGCCAGGCTGATCCTGCTGGCGCAGGCCGGGGCGCTGCTGGACCAGCGCATCGCCCAGTTGGCGGTCGGGGGTAAGGACCCCGGCGCGCAGTCCAGCGTGCGGAAGTTGATCGGCGTGCGCTACCGGCAGGAGCTCGCCGAATTCACCATGGACGTGTCCGACGGCGGCGGGCTGGTGCGCAACCGCGCGGTGTTCGACTTCCTCAACACCCGCTGCCTGACCATCGCCGGTGGCACCGAGCAGATCCTGCTCACGGTGGCCGCCGAGCGGTTGCTGGGGTTGCCTCGCTAGATCGGGGCTTCACCGCGAGATTGCCGCTATGGCGGTAGTTCGGGGTCCAGTCACAGCCGTGACGGCAATCTCGGCGAATCAAGCGAAGTTCGTCTGCGCGCATGTGCTCGGCGAGGTGAGGTTGACGCCCGAGTAGACCACCTGCATGTGGGTGCACACGAACACCATCACGTTGGTCATCGGCTGGCCGGTCGCCCAGCTCGTCGAGTCGATGACGCCGGTGGTCTGGTACTTGTCCGGCGGTCCCTCACCGAAGTAGACGGTGGTAATGACATCGCCCCCACCGGTTTTCATCACCCGCTCGAACTGGCTGGTCGCATGGGCGTCCAGGTAGGCCACCCGGCTGTTGGAGCGAATCTCGGTGGTCTGCCGCGCCCACAGCCCCGGCGGGAAACCCGCCGGCCCGTCGGGCGTCATCAGGTTCGCACCCGCGACGAAGTCGCAGCTGCCGTTGCCGTGGCAGTCGACGAAGCTGTGCGTCTGAATCTGGGTAGCTTCGTCGACGGGGAAGAGGGTGGTCGCGGTGTTGCTGGCGGCCGAAGCCACCGGAGCAGTCACCAACGCCATCAGCAGCCCACTCAGCGTCAGACCCGGTAACAGCCGCTTCATCCTGCTCCCCTTCCCACCGATCGCCAAGCAGAACTTATCCCCGCGACTACTCGTCGTAGGTCACTTCTACCGAATCAGATTCCGGGTGAGATTGACAGGCCAGAATTAGCCCGTCGTCGAGGTCCTGCTGTTCGAGCACGTCGTTGACCTCCATGCTCACTTTGCCGCTGCGCAGGGTGCAGGCACACGCCCCGCAGTGGCCCTCCCGGCACGAGAACGGCGCATCCAGGCCCTGGGCCAGCAGCACGTCGAGCAGCTTGGCGCTGCGCGGCCAGGACACGGTGTGGGTTTCTCCGTCGAGTTCCACCACCGCGGTGGCCGGCGCCTCGTCGCCGTCGTCCTCGATCTTCACCGCAGCGAAAGGGTCGGACTCCAGCGACTTGAACACCTCGATGTGCACCTGTTGCGCAGGGACTTTCAGCGCCTCCAGGGCCAGGCGCGCCGCCTCCATGAAGGGCCCGGGCCCGCAGATGAAGGCCGGGCGGCTGGTGAACGGGGCGGCCAGCGCGGCCAGCGCGGCCGCACTCGGCAGGCCCTGCAGCGATTCCAGCCAGTGCACCACCGTGAGCCGGTCGGGGTACTTGGTGGCCAGTTCCCGCAGCGCGTCGCGGAAGATGACCGAGCGGTCGTCGCGGTTGGCGTAGACGAGCGTCACCTGCCCGCTGCCCTCGGACAGCGCCGATTTGCAGATGGACATGATCGGGGTGATGCCGCTGCCGGCGGCGAGCAGCAGGAAGTCGTCGTCCAGCGTCTTGGGCACAAAGGTGCCCGAGGGGGCGAGCACGTGGATACGCATGCCCTTGTGGGCGTGCTCGCACAGCCAGTTGGACGCGTAGCCGTCGGCCGTCCGCTTCACCGTCACCGTCAGCGAGTCGTCGGTGAACGGGGAGCTGCACAGCGAGTAGCAGCGCGCCACCGAGCCGGTGCGGTCGCTGGGCACCCGCAGCGTCAGGAACTGACCGGGCGCATAACGCAGCCGCTCGGCCGGGACGGGAGCATCGCTCGGTGCCTCGAACACCAACGACCGCGCGTCGTCGGTTTCGGCGACAACCTCAGCGATCTGCAGCTCCAGGACATGGTCGCCCAGCGGCTCGTCGGGGGCTTGGTCCAGATCCGCCTCGGTCAAGGCGCTTCCTCTCTTCGGTATCAACTAGAACATGTTATAGAAAACCCGATTCGCATCTCTACCAGCCGCAGGAATACCCTGCTCGACACAAATCGGAACGTGTTCTAGTCTTTGTGTAAGTCAGCACTCCCAGGAGGCATACGTCAGTGACCACTATTCAACAGCGTGATGCGCAGACGGTCCTAGCTGCCATCGATGATCTGCTGCCGCGGATCCGGGAGCGCGCTCAGGCCACCGAAGAGCGGCGCCGCCTGCTCGACGAGACCGTTGCGGAACTGGACGAAGTCGGCTTCTTCACCCTGCTGCAGCCTGAGCAGTGGGGCGGCCTGCAGTGTGACCCGGCCCTGTTCTACGAGGCGGTGCGCCGGCTGGCCAGCGCCTGCGGTTCCACCGGCTGGGTGAGCTCGATCCTCGGTGTGCACAACTGGCACCTGGCGCTGTTCGACCAGCAGGCCCAGGAAGAGGTCTGGGGTGAGGACTCCAGGACCCGCATCTCCTCGTCGTACGCACCGATGGGCGCCGGGGTCGTGGTCGACGGCGGCTACCTGGTCAACGGATCGTGGAACTGGTCCTCCGGCTGCGACCATGCGACCTGGGCCTTCCTCGGTGGTCCGGTTATCAAGGACGGTCGACCGGTCGACTTCGGCAGCTTCCTGATCCCGATCAGCGATTACCGCATCGACGACGTGTGGCACGTGGTCGGGCTGAAGGGCACCGGCAGCAACACCGTCGTCGTCAAGGACGTCTTCGTGCCCCGGCACCGGTTCCTGTCCTACAAGGCGATGAACGACGGCACTGCGGGCGGATACCGGACCAACACCGCCCCGGTCTACAAAATGCCTTGGGGCACAATGCATCCCACCACTATCTCGGCCCCCATCGTCGGCATGGCTTATGGCGCCTACGAGGCGCACGTGGAGCACCAGGGCAAGCGGGTGCGCGCCGCGTTCGCCGGGGAGAAGGCCAAGGACGACCCGTTCGCCAAGGTCCGCATCGCCGAGGCGGCCAGCGACATCGACGCAGCCTGGCGCCAACTGAGCGGCAACGTCTCCGACGAGTACGCGCTGCTGTCGGCCGGCAAGGAGATCCCGTTCGAGCTGCGCGCCCGGGCCCGCCGCGACCAGGTACGCGCCACCGGACGTGCGATCGCTTCGATCGACCGGCTGTTCGAGGCATCCGGGGCCACAGCGCTCGCCAGTGACGCTCCGGTGCAACGCTTTTGGCGTGACGCGCACGCCGGTCGGGTGCACGCTGCCAACGACCCCGAGCGGGCCTACGTGATCTTCGGGAACAACGAGTTCGGGTTGCCGCCCGGCGACACCATGGTCTAGGGATGACTGCCACCGAAGAAATAACGTTCGAATCCACTTCGCGCACTGCGGAAGTCGACGTCGACGGCCCGCTGAAGCTGCACTATCACGAGGCAGGGGCCGGTAACGACCAGACGGTGGTGCTGTTGCACGGCGGCGGACCCGGCGCGTCGAGTTGGTCCAACTTCTCCCGCAACATCGCGGTCCTGGCGCAGCAATTCCACGTGCTGGCCGTCGACCAGCCGGGCTATGGGCATTCCGACAAGCGCGCCGAACACGGGCAGTTCAACCGGTACGCGGCCCGGGCCCTCAAGGGTCTGTTCGACCAGCTGGAACTGGGACGCGTTCCGCTGGTGGGGAATTCACTCGGCGGCGGCACCGCGGTGCGCTTCGCGCTGGACTACCCCGACCGGGCCGGCAAGCTCGTCCTGATGGGGCCGGGTGGTCTGAGCGTCAACCTGTTCGCGCCCGACCCCACCGAGGGTGTCAAGCGGTTGGGGAAGTTCTCGATGCAGCCCACCCGGGAGAACCTCGAGGCGTTCCTGCGGATCATGGTGCACGACCAGAAGCTGATCACGCCCGAGTTGATCGACCAGCGCTTCGAGCTGGCCAGCACCCCGGAGTCGCTGCAGGCGACCAGGGCGATGGGAATGTCGTTCTCCGGGGCGGACTTCGAGCTCGGCATGATGTGGCGCGAGGTGTACAAGCTGCGTCAGCCGGTGTTGCTGATCTGGGGTCGCGAAGACCGGGTCAACCCGCTGGACGGCGCCCTGGTGGCGCTGAAAACCATTCCGAGGGCCCAGTTGCACGTGTTCGGGCAGTGCGGACACTGGGCTCAGGTGGAGAAGTTCGACGAGTTCAACAAACTGACTATCGATTTCTTAGGAGGTGCGAGATGAGCATCCGGTCACTGGGCTATCTGCGCATCGAAGCCACCGACATGGCCGCCTGGCGCGACTACGGCCTGAAGGTGCTCGGCATGGTGGAAGGCAAAGGCACGGTCGACGGTGCGCTCTATCTCCGGATGGACGATTTTCCCGCCCGGCTGGTGATCGTGCCCGGCGAGCAGGACCGGCTGGCCGAGGCCGGCTGGGAATGCGCCAATGCCGCAGGGCTGCAAGAGATCCGGAACCGGCTCGAGGTGGAGGGTACGCCCTATAAAGAAGCCACCGCCGCTGAGTTGGCCGAACGCCGGGTCGATGAGCTGATCCTGTTCAACGACCCGTCCGGCAATCCGCTGGCCGTCTTCCACGGCGCCGCCCTGGAGCACCGTCGGGTGGTCAGCCCCTACGGGCACCGGTTCGTCACCGAGGAGCAGGGCCTGGGTCACGTGGTGTTGACCACCCGCGACGACGCCGAGGCGCTGCACTTCTACCGCGACGTGCTCGGCTTCAAGCTGCGCGACTCGATGCGGATGCCACCGCAGGTGGTCGGCCGGCCCGCCGATGGGGCGCCGGCCTGGCTGCGCTTCTTCGGCTGCAATCCCCGGCACCACTCGCTGGCCTTCCTGCCGATGCCGACGCCGTCGGGCATCGTGCACCTGATGGTCGAGGTGGAGAACTCCGACGATGTCGGCCTGTGCCTGGATCGCGCGCTGCGCCGCAAGGTGGCCATGTCGGCCACCCTCGGCCGGCACGTCAACGACCTGATGCTGTCCTTCTACATGAAGACGCCGGGTGGGTTCGACGTCGAATTCGGTTGTGAGGGCCGGAAAGTGCAAGACGACGACTGGATTGCGCGGGAGAGCACCGCGGTGAGCCTGTGGGGTCACGACTTCAGCGTCGGCATGCGTGGCTAGCCTCGAGGAATGACTGCTGCGCCGATTGACCCGCGCGCCTTCCGTTCCGTGCTCGGTCAGTTCTGCACCGGAATCACCATCATCACCACCGTGCACGACGACGTGCCGATCGGCTTCGCGTGCCAGTCGTTCGCCGCGCTGTCGCTGGATCCGCCCCTGGTGTTGTTCTGCCCCACCAAGGTGTCGCGGTCCTGGCAGGCCATCGAGGCCAGCGGCCGGTTCTGCGTCAACGTGCTGACCGAGTCGCAGCAGCATGTCTCGGCCCGGTTCGGATCCAAAGAGCCCGACAAGTTCGCTGGAATCGACTGGCGCGCATCAGAACTCGGATCGCCCATTATCGACGGGTCGCTGGCCTACATCGACTGCACGGTAGCGTCCGTGCACGACGGCGGTGATCACTTCGTCGTTTTCGGCGCTGTCAGCTCGCTGTCCGAAGTGCCGAAGATCAAGCCGCGCCCGTTGCTGTTCTACCGCGGCTCCTATACCGGAATCGAGCCGGACAAAACGAGGCCGGCGCAGTGGCGGGACGACCTGGAGGCGTTTTTGACCACCACCACGGATGACACCTGGCTTTAAACGGCGCCTGTCAATCAGCTTTACACGAGCACCGAATTCGTATTTCTTCGACCAATTTGTCTACCTCAAGCGCAATATCTGGCTATTCCAATTCGGGTATGACGGGGTTAACATCTGGGCCATCGTGCTCCGCTCACAGAAAAGGCCACCAAATGTCAATCGAAGCAACCGAGTCGCGCGTCTCCGAACTACGACAGCGCGAGGCTGCGCAAGAAGCCTGGCAATGGATCGTCGACCTCAAAGAACAGGCGAAGTCCGACAGTGCGGCCGCCGAGGCCGAACTCGACGCGATTTTCCGTAACGGAACGCCACCGGGAGACCTGGACGGACCGACCGACGGCATCCTGGTGATGACCACGACGAATCAGCTCGTCGACGCCGCGGCCCGCTTCGTCACCAGCTTGTGGATGCCGTGGCAGGGCAAGCGATTCGACCTGGCTGCCGGCACCGGCGACAACCGGATGACCTCCAACGCCAAGCTTCCCTCCAAGTTGCTGTGGCCGCTGTACAAGATGAAGGACGCCGCCGACGGCAAGCTCGCCTTCGACTTCAAGACCTACCAGGACGCCGGCAAGCTGGACCCCGACGTCCAGGTCATGGTCATCGACTACTCAGACGTCAAGGAGAACCCGTACGTCATCATCCGCAGCATCCGCGATGAACTGGTCGAGGTGGTGCCCGGCACGTATCTGGGCAAGATCCTGTTCCGCCTGCCGCGCGACAAATACGAGATGATTGGCTTCTTCGCGCTGCGCACCTAGTGCGAGCCTGGCTCTAGGCCCGGTCGTCGCCTTCGACGGCCGGGTCGTAACCGGGCAGACCCAGGTCCTCGCGCATCAGTTCGGCGGTCCGCTCGGCGAACATTGAGATGGTCAGGAACGGGTTGACCCCGATGGCTCGCGGGATCACCGACGCGTCGCACACGTAGAGCCCGTCGTAGGTACCGCCGTCCGGCCGGAACACCCGTCCGGCATGGTCGACGACACCCGCGTCGACGTTGTCCGCGGTGGTGCACCCACCCATCGGGTGCGCGGTGATCAGGTGCTTGCCCAGGAACCGCTTGTCCCACCGCGGATTCTTGATGTAGGTCCCGCCGATGGCCTCGACGGCCGGCCGCATGACGGCGTCGACGTCCTTATAGACGAGCTCGGTGGGCGCCCCGGGCCAGTCGATCTTGACGGTGCCGTTCTTACGCAGCACCAGCTCGCCGTCGGAGTTGTCGTGCACCATGATCAGGAAGCCGAGCGAGTGGTTCATCGCCCCGTCGGTGTTGAACGTGATGTCGCGGCGCCACCGGTCGAGCTTGGCTTTGCGGTAGTCGCGGTAGCTGGTTGCGGCCAGCCCCATCAGCCCGAATCGGAAGCTGTCGATCAGCGCGCGAGGCAATGACAGATCCTGCACCGTGAAGCGTTTACGCAGGTCGGACTGGTCCGCGCCGAAGCGCATGGCGGCGGTGATGCTGGGTCCGCAGGCCAGCAGCGAGCGTGGGGGCCCGTCGGTGGTGGCCCAGGTCTGGGTGTCGGTCTGCATGTCGGTGTTGTAGGCGATGCCGAAGTTGTCGCCGTTGCCGCTGAAGTTCTTGCCGACGCGGGTGGACAACTGCAACCCGGCCTGACCCGAACGCAACAGGATGCCGTTGGACCCGATGGTTCCCGCGGACACCACCACGTGCCGGGCGATGACGCTCGTGGTCTTCCCGCTCTTGCCGTCTGTGTGACGGGTGACGACGCGCCACCGGCCGTCGTCCGTTGGTTCGATGTGTTGTGCCTCGATGCCGGCGAACAGCTCGACGCCGAAGTGCGCGGCCATCGGCAGGTAGTTGGTCATCAGGGTGTTCTTCGACCCGGTGTTGTCGCCGGTACCGTCACCGCCGTGGTTCGGGCAGCGCCGGCGCTGCACACCATATTTGGTCACCCGGTCCTCGGTGCTGACGGTGAGGTTGAGCAGCTGTAGCTGGGCTCCGGCGTTCTTGGCGATCTGGGTGAACGCGTCGACCCGCCGCAGCGGCACGTTCTCCGCGTAAGGCACCGCGCCGAGCATGCGCCGGGCCCGCCCGTAGTACTCGTCGAGCCCGCCGACTCCCTCGCGCGCCTGGTCCACCAACCGTTGAAATTCCTTGGGCCACGACGCGAGGAACACCTCGCGGTCCGGCACGATCGCCACGTTGAAGTTGATCAGCGAGGTGCCGCCCAGTCCGTTGGCGTGGATGACGTCGATGGTCTTGAAACGTTCGAGTTCGATCAAGCCGAGTGGGTTGAGCGGTGACCGCAACTCGGCCGCCGCAGCTTTCTCAGTCTCCGGGAACGTCCCGGTCGGATGCTCGGAGCCGCGCTCTAAGACCGCGATGCGCAGCTTGCCGCCCGCCCGTGCATTCGCGACGCCGAGGCGCGCGGCGGTGATGGCGCCGCCGTAGCCGGAGCCCAGGATCACCACGTCGTACTCGCTGCGAAGTGCGTCGTGGGGAGTGGCCAAAGAAGCGGCGGTCGGCAAGGCCATTCGGAAGGGCGGTGCCACCATGTCGGCAACCTCCAATGTCGGGAACCGGTAAATGTAGCGCAGCCTAAACCTGCGACGGCAGCGATACCATGGTTCGCCCGAAATTGGCCGGGAATCTTTTCCACGTTGACTCGACGAGGGTGGATCACGCTTTAGTGAGACCGCGTAAATCAACTTTACATTTGAACATCGACGCAAAATGTAAACGTCTTTGACAGGCGTTTGCATTGCGCGGGGGAAATAACGATTGGGACTCGCTTTAATAATGTGCGGTGTTGTACTGTGCGAAATCACTAACAACGTCAGTTAGGCCCAAACCTTCATTCGATCCCGGGGAACCGTCATGCCTTTTTCAGCTGCCTACCCGGCTGCGGCCGGATCGCGGCAGGACGTGGCACCGTGAATCCGGTGATCGAGGCTCCGGCGCCGACGGTCACATCCGCTGCGCCCGCCGCACCCCGCCGTAGTGCTCCGCGGGTCGTCCGCGCGGGGCGCCGGGCGGTGCGGAAGGCTGACGGGTCGCTGCAGACGCTCGGCCGGTTTTTCGAGCTGGCCGTGCAGTCGGCCGTGTACCTGATCACCGATCTGTTCCGGCTGCGTCACCCGTGGCGGGACACCCTGAACCAGGCGGCGTTCATCGTCAGCGTCACCGCGATTCCCGCGCTGCTGATCTCCATTCCGTTCGGCGTCATCGTCGCGGTGCAGGTGGGCAGCGTCATTCAGCAGGTCGGTGCGACATCGATCTCCGGCGCGGCGGGCGGCCTCGGTGTCATCCGGCAGGCCGCACCGATCGTTGCCGCCCTGCTGCTGGGTGGCGCGGCCGGCGCGGCGGTCACCACCGACCTCGGCGCGCGCAGCATCCGGGACGAGGTCGATGCGCTGCGGGTGATGGGTATCGACCCGGTGCAGCGTCTGGTCACCCCGCGGCTGGCGGCGATGATCCTGGTAGCGCCGCTGCTGTGCGTCTTCATCATCTTCATGGGACTGTCGGCCGGCTACGTGATCAATGTGGGTTTCCAGTCCGGCACGCCGGGCAGCTACATCGCATCGTTCGGATCTTTCGCCACCACAGCCGATCTCGTCGTTGCGCTGTTGAAGACCTGGCTCTTCGGCGTGATTGTCACGCTGATCTCCTGTCAGCGTGGGCTGGAGGCCCGGGGTGGTCCGCGCGGGGTGGCTGACGCGGTCAATGCCGCCGTCGTGCTGGGTGTGGTCGCCGTCTTTGTGCTGAACCTGGTGATCACCGAGCTGGTCACCACACTCATGCCGACGAAGGTGGGCTGATGGCGGGGTATGTGGCCAGGCCGGCCCGGTACCGGCCAGGTGGAATGGCGGCGGCGTTGCGGCTGCCTCTGGGGGTAGTTAATCGGGGCCTGTCCTTCTTCGAACGGCTAGGGCACCAGGCCAGCTTCCTGATCATGGCGCTCGGCGCGATACCGCGGACCGTGACCAGATACCGCCGCCACACCGGGGCGATCCTCGTCGACATGATCTGGGGCAACGGATCATTGATCGTCGGTGGTGGGACCGTCGGTGTGCTGATCTTCATGGGCGCCGCAATCGGCGCGTCGGTCGGCATCGAGGGCTATGCCGCCCTGGACATGGTCGGCATGGGCCCGCTCACCGGCTTCATCTCCGCCTACGCCAACACCCGGGAGATGGCTCCGATGATCGCGGCGATCGGGTTCGGCGCGCAGGCGGGAACCCGGATGACCGCCGAGATCGGCTCGATGCGGATATCCGAGGAGATCGATGCGCTTGAAGTGCAGGGCATTTCGTCGATTCCCTACGTGGTGACCCCGCGTGTCGTCGCCGGCGTCATCACCATCGTCCCGCTCTACCTGATGTCGCTGGTGCTCAGTTACCTGTTCTGCTCCCTGGTGGTCAACGTGGTGCACCATCAGTCCTCCGGCACCTACTACCACTACTTCGACGCCTTCATCCAACCGTCTGACGTGCTGCTCTCGGTGGTCAAGGCGGCGATCTTCGTGCTGCTGATCGTGGCAATCCATTGCTACGAGGGCTACTACGCGGCCGGCGGCCCCGAGGGCGTCGGCCAGGCCTCGGGACGCGCTATCCGGGCCAGCCTGATTTCGGTGGTCGTCGCCGACATGGTGCTGACGCTGGTGTTCTGGGGCAACAATCCGGGCCTTCGGTTGTCGGGGTAGCAGATGACGATTCGAGACCTGGTCGCACGACGAGCGACCGTAACCAGTCTGAGGATCCGCGGCCTGATCGTCGCGGTGGTGCTGGCGCTGATCGGCACCGTGCTCTACCAGACCGGCCAGGGGACCTACGACGACACGTTCAGGCTCACCGTGATCGCCAATACGATCGGCGAAGGCCTGGCCCCCGGCGCGGAGGTCAAGTTCCATGGCCTGGCCATCGGCTCGGTGAAGGAACTGGAATCGGTCGGCTACAACCGGCAACGGATGACGGTGGTGCTCGACCCGCGCCAGGCCGGGGCGCTGACCACCGACACCAAAGCCAGGTTCACCTCGTCGAACGTATTCGGCACGGCGGCAGTCGAACTCGTCAGCGACGGAAACGGTCCGCCGCTGCGGTCCGACCAGACGCTGGTGATGAGCGCCGACGTGCAGGCAGCGTCGATCACCGGGTTGCTGCGGCAGGGGCAGAAGCTGAGCCGCAGTTTCGACAACCCGGAATTCGAGCACGTCATCGAGGTGCTGCGACGACACGCCGACATCGTCGAGCCTTTGGCCAGAGCCGGGTCGGATCTGGCCAAGATCATCGCCGACACCAACACCATGCCGGTTGCCCAATCGCTTTCGGTACTGGCATCGTTCGTCACCGGCCTGGGCGACGCGCTTCCGGTGGTCGGGCTGAGCACCAACCTGGTGGACGGTCTTACCCCACTCGTCGGACCCGGTGGTATCGAGCGGACCAACCTGGTCTTTCAGCAGACCGGGCAGTTGCTGGTCGACGTCGGACACCTCGCCGGACAGAACAGCGCCTGGATCGTGCAGTTGGTCAACGCGATCATGAATGTCGGCATACCGGCGTCCTTCGCCGCGGGGAGCCTTGCTCCCGCCTATGACCGGCTGTCCAGCCTCATCGATCGCGCGGACGGCGCCCTGATCGTGGTCGACGGCCAGGTGCGCCTGCGCACCGAGGTATCCCTGGACGGTGGACCGCGCCGATGAAAAAACTGGCCAGGCAGGTGTTTTGGCTGACGACGTTCACCGCGGTCGCCACGGTGTGCGCGATCCTGCTGCTCACCGCATTGCGGAGTCCGGTCAACGGGGCAGTCTCGCACTACTCGGCAACGTTCACCGATGTCTCCGGGCTGGATGTGGGCAATGATGTCCGCATCTCCGGAGTGCAGGTCGGCAAGGTGGAGGGCATCCAGCTCGAGGGCCGCACGGCCAGAGTCGATTTCAGTGCCCTCAATGAGCATCCGGTGTATCGCAACACCATTGCGGCGGTGCGCTACCAGAACCTGTTGGGGCAGCGCTATGTGGAGCTGGTGCAGACGGCTTCCTCGGGTGAACGGGCCGGTCAGCGACTGCCCGAAGGTTCGGCCATCCCGGTGGGGCAGACGGTGCCGTCATTCGATATCACCAAGCTTTTCAACGGTTTCCGGCCGGTGTTCCAGACGCTGGACGCAGCCCAGCTCAACCAGTTCGGCGAGAACCTGCTGCGGTTGATCCAGGGCGACGACACCGGGATCGGGCCGGTGCTCCGGGATCTCGACGTCATATCCAAGTACGCCGTCAACCGGCAGGCCGTCATCACTCTGCTGCTGCACAACCTCAGTGACCTGTCACATGATCTCGGTGGTAAGTCGCAGCAGTTGTTCAACCTCATCAACGCGCTCAACGATGCGCTGGCGACTTTCACATCGAAAGCCGAGCAGTTCCGTACCTCGATCGATATCGAGCTGCCGATGATGCGCAGCCTCGTGCAGGTCTTACAGACCGCCGAACGCGGCTTCGACGCCTCGACGTCGCCGCTGTACGGAATGGCCACCCGGATGTTCCCACAGACACCTACCGTGATCGCCGGGCTGTCTTTGACTCCCACCCTGATTCAGGGGCTGCGTGACTCTCTGGTCGACGACGAACGGCCGGCGTACACCTGCTCCAACGGCGAGGTGCAGCTCCCCGGCATCGGTGAAGTGTCGTTCGCCCACCAGGGTTTGGTGGTGTGCCGATGATGGGCGTGCGGAACCGTCGCGCGCTCGACGATCGCGGCGAGGCCGTACGCAACCGCCGTCTCGGCATCGTAGGCGTGTTCGCGATCGTGGTCGCGTTGGTCACCACCGGGCTGGCTTATGTCAATCCGGCGGGTCAGGCCGGCTACACCGCACACGCGGCGACCTCCGGCGGCGTGCGCGTCGGCGACGAGATTCGCGTAGCCGGTGTTCCGGTCGGCAAAGTGACCGGGGTGCGGCTGAGCCGGACTCTCGTCGAGATGACGTTCGACGTCGACCGCTCGGTGGCGGTCGGGAACGATTCGACACTGGATATCCGCCTGCTGACCCCGCTGGGCGGTCATTACGTGGCTCTCGACCCTCAGGGTCGTACACCATTGGGCCACAATGTCATTCCACCTCAGCGGGTCAGAACGCCATTCGAGGGCAACGACATCATCCAGGCCGTGACCCCGTTCTTGCGCGACGTCAACGGCCAGGTTATCCACGACACCTTCACCGAACTCGCCAACGCAACCGACAAGTATCCCAACGCGCTGCGCGAGATCCTGCAGTCCGCCAACGAGTTGACCGGATCGCTGAGCAAGATGAGTGGTGATTTCCACCGCGGCCTCGACTTCGTCAACGACGCCGCCGGCGCGTTCGCCAATGGACGTCAGCAACTCACGGCCCTGATCGAGCAGTTCGCGCTGGTGGGGCAGCGCTACACCACCAAATCGGTCGATATCGTCGAGTTCTTCACGCTGCTAAGCGAATTGACTCGCATCATCGATAGGGTGATGGTGTTCTACAACCGGGAGTTGGCCCCCTCGGTCAACGGCATCGACGACATCATCACCGCGCTGGTGGCCCATCCGGAGCGGGTCGGCAAGGCCACCGAGGGCCTGTCTCAGATTGTCAATGTGTTGCTGCCGATGCTGCAGGGACACGGTCTCGTTGTGGACCAGAGCAATCGGGTGGTACGCGCCCCCGCTGTCTGTCTGCCCAACATGGTGAAGCAGTGCTGATATGAAGAAATTCGGATGGATCGGTGCCGCGGTGCTTGCCGTGGTGGTCGGAGTCGTCGCTCTCGCGGTCACCGGGGCCAAGGTGATGGCACCTGCCACCCGGGCGTTGTGTGCCGAATTCAGTGACGCGGTGGGGCTCTATCCCGGGAACAAGGTGCAGTTGCTGGGCATCGACGTGGGCTCGGTGACGGCGATCGCCAACAAGCCGGACTACGTGCAGGTGGACTTCACCGTGCCAGGTGACCTCGAATTGCCGGCCGATGTGGGAGCGCTCACCTACTCGCAGTCGATCGTCGCCGACCGGCACGTCGAGCTCACCAAGCCCTACGCCGGCGGGCCGAAGTTCTCCGGGGCCCAGTGCATCAAGCTGGAGTCCACGAAGACGCCGATCAGCGTCAGCCAAACCTTCTCCGCTGTCGACAAACTCGCCGGCGCCATCCTCGGTGACGGGCCGGACCCGGCGAAGGCGCCCGGCGCTCAGGCGATCAACCAGAGCCTGGCCGCGTTGAGCCGTTCCCTGGAGGGAACCGGCCCGCAGACCAATCAGACGCTGCGGGATCTGGTCACCCTGGTAGGCGATCCCGGCCGCGCCGATGCCGAGTACCGGCAATTACTGGCCAACAGTGAGATCCTCACCTCAGACCTGCTGGCACACTGGGACACCTTTACCACCGTGCTGCAGACGTTGCCCGAGAGCCTGCGCATGATCGAGGGGCTGTCGAACGGGTTCGGTTCCGCGCTCGCGCATCTCGGGCACGCGTTGCCTTTGCTGGTCGACGCCTTGAACCGATTCGGGCCCAGGGCCTACAACAACATCGGCGACAAGCTGGTGCCGTGGCTCAGGGATGTCCTCACCGCTTACACCCCTCAGATCGTGGGTTTCATCAACGCTTTGCCGCCGGTCACCAATTGGGTTGCTTCGCAGTATCAGCCGGCCTGGGGCTCACACAACCTCACGTACATCCCGCCGCAGGTGTCGATGTCGCCGTCGCAGGCGAGCACGATCTGCAGCGTGCTGCGGCAACGCAACGTGCCGGGCGCCGAGGCGGCGTGCGCACCCGGCGCGAACAACGATGCGGTCACCCTTGGGCTGACCGACCTGTTGCTCGGGGCGGCATCATGATTCGGCGTTGGCTTGTCGCGGCTTCGGTGGCCTGTGCATGTCTGCTCTCCGGCTGCTCACTCGACCCGACCCGACTGCCGGTGCCGGGGGCCTATGTGCCGATCAGCAAGTACACCATCAAGATTGAATTCTCCAGCGTGCTGAACCTGCCGGCGAGGGCCAAGGTCGACCTGGGCGGAGTTCAGGTCGGTGTCCTGGACCGGGTCTCGCTGGTCGGCAGCACGGCGGTCGCCTACGTCGACGTCAACTACAGCGTCAAGCTGCCGCAGAACACCCGGGCCGAGTTGCGGCAGGCAACGGTGTTGGGCGACATCTACATTGCGTTGTTGCCGGCGGAGAACCCGGCGCCCACCCACCTGCACGACGGCGACACCATACCGCTGCGGAACACCGTGCCGGCCGACAATGTCGAGGACATCCTGCGGTCGGTGTCGACCCTGGTGTCCGGCGGCTCATTGAACACGCTGGAAGAATCCGTGGCCAACTTCAACAAGGCGTTCTCCAAGGACCCGGCCGAGTTGGACCGGATGCGCCAAAAGTTGGCCGGAATGCTGCGCGACCTGGCCGCCAATCAGGACAAGATCGACGAAATCCTCGCCAGCACAGAACGTGTCAGCAATGGGTTACTCAGTGAGACCGGAGCGTTCGATCGCCTGATCAACGAGGGGCCGGTGCGACTGCGGGCGATGTCCGCGGTGTTGCCCAGCATCGTGCAATTGCTGGTGTGCGCGCAGGACCTGGGCCACTACGGCGGAGAGTTGTTCGTTACCAACGCACCTGACTTCCTGCAGATGCTGTCCTACATCACGCCGACGGTGCGGACCATCGCTTCGGCCGACGTCACGCTGCCCGCGATGGCCGACAAGATGGTCGCGCTGATCCGCGACAAGTTGATCCCGTTCTACAGCAACGGTGGTCCTCGTCTGAGCGTCTCGGTCGACCCCGGAGCACGGGCGGACGCGGCGATCGCGGCGATGAAGACGATGGGAATGCTGCCATGAGGTTCAATGCCGGTGTCACCGTGGTGATTCTCGCGGTCGCCACGTTGTTGGGTGCGGGCTATCTGGCAGTCGGAGTGCTCAAGGTGGAGCCCACCGCCCAGCCCACCCGGCTCACGTTGCTGCTCGACAACTCAGGTGGGTTGATGCCGACGTCGCAGGTGACCATGCGCGGCATCCGGGTCGGCAAGGTGAGCGGGATCCATACCACCCCAAGCGGACTGAGGGTGTCGATCGACCTCGACCGGGGACATCCGATTCCGGCGGACAGCGCGATAAGCATCCAGAATCTTTCCCTGGTCGGTGAGCAGTACATAGACTTCCGGCCGACTCACCTTGCCCCGCCCTATTTCAGCGATGGCGCGGTGATTCCGTCCACGCGGGTGGCGTCTGCCGTCACCGTCAGCGACCTGCTCAACAAGGCCAATGCGTTGCTCTCGGTACTCAACCCGACGTACGTCAACAACATCGTCGGCACGGTGTCGCAGGTGTTCTCCGGAAACGACGCCGCCATCGACTCGCTGGCGGCCACCGCCGGTGGAGCGGCCACAATCGAGCGGGACAACAAGCAGATACTTGCCGCACTCTTCGGCAACCTCGCCACGCTGACCAGCAACATCAGCGACCAGGATGTCGGCGGAGTGCTGAGCAGAAGCGGTCGGCTGCTACCCAGTTCGATCCTGGCGTTGGCCAAGCTGACCCGCGAGGTCGATGCGTATGCCCACGCCGCCGATGGCGCGTTCGCCCCCGGCGCTCCGGTCCCCACTCTGGTGGCCAACCTCAGGCAGTACCTCGACATGTTGTCCGGGCCGCTGAGCACGTTCGCGGCAGCTTTGGAGCCGGCCACCGCGCCGCTGCGCGGTTTCAAAGTCGACGCAGGGCACTTCGTCGACGTGTGGGAGTCGGCTTTCAGCGATGCAGGCGGAGTTCGCGTGCAGGTGGATATTCCGGAAGGACACCGATGAGTGACACATTGATCGACGAAGAAGAGATGGTCGACGAGACGGTCGAAGCCACCGCCGATACCCCTGCCGAGGATCACCCGAAGCGGTTGCGCGGCAGGCGGTTCGGAGTCGTTGTGCTGGTCGTGGCCGCGGTCGTCGCGGCCGGGTGGTTCGGGTTCGACAAATACCGGGCCGTCACCGGTGAACTGGCCGCGGTGCGGCAAGCTGACTCCGATCGCGAGGCCGCGGCCAAGCTCGCCAGGGACTACGCGCTGAAGTCGCTGACCTACACCTTCGAGGATCCCGACGCCTTCTTCCGTTCCGTCGAAGAGGGGGTGTCGCAGACGTTGAAGGACAAGTACGTCAACGCCACCGAATTACTCAAGGGCATCATGATGCAGGCGCAGGTCACATCCTCGGGTGAGGTGCTTGCGACCGACGCGGTGGCCCAGCCCGGGCAGGTGTATCAGGTGGTGGTGTCCGCCGCCCAGACGACACGCAACCTGCAAAACCCCAAGTCGCGGGTGTCGCTGATCCTGCTGCAGGTCACCGTGAACAAAGCCGGCTCAGGGTGGCAGGTGTCTGACATCGGCCCCAAGACGGGCAGCCACGCGAGTTCCGACCCGATCGGCCCGCTGGACCCCGGGCCGCCGCCGGGCCGCTGAGGTTGGAGCGAATCGGACTGCCACGCACGACAGTGGTCACACATGTCACTTCCGTCTCTGAAGACGAGGCATGAGTCAATCTCGAATGTGATATCGCCTTCGATATCACTCAGTGCGGGAGCGAGGGGCTGCGGCTTGCGGCGGCGACCCATCGATATCACCGGCGATATCAACTTCCAGAAGGACTTGTGCCCGACTTTCCCGGGGCCAGTGTTGCTGTTGTGGTCAAGGCGGCATAGCTGCCGGACATGGTGACTGGTGAAGGCAACGCTCCCGTGTTACCTAGTTCGACGTGAACCGCTACACGTTCCGCGTCGAATGGTGTTCGGAATGCCACGAATACCTGGCCAGGTGCCTCGAGTTGCCGTTTCTGACCGAACGGGCGCCAGCGGCTCAGCGGGCTGTCGCACTGGTGACGAAGGCAGTCGAACTGCACCTCAAGGCTTGCCGGGAGGAGGGCAGAGATGCACCGCCGCCGCTGACCGAGCGTGGCTACAGCGGCACGTTCGTCGTCAGGACGTCGCGCGCACTGCACACCCGGCTCGCTATCGAAGCCACCGAACAGGGCGTCTCGATGAATCAATGGGTGGTGCAACAGCTTTCAGGCCGTCAGCCGAAGAACAGCTTCGGCGAGCTGTTCTTCGACTGATGGCCTGTCGCCGCGTTGCCCAGGCTAGGTGCGCGCCCCGCGGTAGTGATCGGTGTCGCCGTAGGCACCCTCGCGGGTGACAACCTCGTCCCGCGCCTGGGACTGCTCGGCGTTCTCCAGCCTGGTGTTCGGGTCGATGGTGTCGGCGCGCTTCCACTGCTCGTCCAGCTGCTCACGCGACGCCGCGACCTCGCTCTGATGCTCGGCCGCCCGATCCTGCAGACGCTTGGCTTCGGCGGCCTTGGCCTCCGCCTCCGCCTGGGCGGCACGGGCGCGTGCGGCCGTTTCCTCCGCCAGCGCCTCACGGCGCTCGACCCGGGCGGACTCCACTCTGGCCTGCTCGCGGATCTCCTCGGCCTGCTGAATCTGCCGACGCCGTTTGGCCCGGGTGGACACGACGACCAGTGCGACGATCACCGCGATGACGACCAGTGCGGCGATCACAATCAACACGATGTTGCTGGTACTCATGGTGAGCTCCATTGCTAGGCGGTTTGCTGTATGCGGCCGTCTGGAGCGAATCCCCATATTCCACAAAAATAAAACAAGCCCCCAAAAGTGCTACATGAAGTCCAGCGCCTCGACGGTGGCAGTGCCGCCCTCGTGGGACGGCCGGTTTGCGCCGCCGATCACGTAGATGGTGTGCCCGACGGTCGCCACCGCCTCGCCGTGGCGTGCGGTCGGCATCGGTGGCAGCGTCGACCATTTGCCGTCGGCGATGTCGTAGGACTCCACCACGGCCAGCACCTGGGTCGGCTCTTCACCACCGACCGCCACGACCCGCCCGTCGATGAACGTGGCGCCGTAACTTCCGCGCGGGGTCGGCATGTCGACCAACTTGGTCCAGGCGTCCGCTTGCGGGTCGTACCGCTCGAACGCCGCGGAGTTCTTGTCGGCCGACAGGAACCGGCCGCCCACGGTGTACATGTACGTGCCGTCCGACACCGCCGCGAGGTGCTCGCGCGGCGTGGGCATCTTGGCCGCGTCCTTCCACGACGTACCGTCGAAGACCTCGGTCTGGGTCACCAGTTGCTTGGCGTTCTGCCCACCGACGACCACCAGCTTGTCGCCGACCACCGCGGCAGCCGGCGCGGCCCGGGCATGGGTCAGGCTCGGCAACTCGACCCAGCTGCCGCCACGCAGCGCGAAGACCTTGTTGGAGGCGTCGGCAATGTTGTCGCTGGCGCCGCCGAGCACCACCACCTCGTTGCGGTACGTCGCCGCCGCCGCGTGATGCAGCCCAATGGGCAACGGCGGACCGGTCTCCCACACCCCGCTGCGCGGGTCATAACTTTCGACCGTGGTCAGAACCGCGCCGTTGTACAACCCGCTGATCACCCAGATTTTGTCGCCCTGCACCGTCCACGCCATCATCAGCCGCGGGCTCTTCGCGTCCGGCAGGCTGCGCCACTGCGCAGCGGGCTGCGTCTTGCGTGCCGGCAGGGTGAGCGCTTCGGCCGCGGAGACCACCTGCTGATCGCCGGGCCCGGTCGCCCCGCCGATCACATACACCGTCTTCTCGACGGCGGCGACAGCCATCCCGTGCCGTGCGGTTGCCATGTCGGGCAGTCCGTCCCAGGTCTTGGCCATCAGGTCGAATACCGACACGCTCTTGAGGACTTCGCCGCCCGACTGGCCGCCGACCGCCACCAGGCGACCGTCGGCGATCGCCACGCCGAGATCGCTGCGCGGCCGCGGCAGCGGCGGCAACGTGGACCACGTCTTCGCGTCCGGGTCATACGCCTCGACGGCGGCCGAATCCGTGCTTCCGCTGGCTCCGCCGACGACGTACACCAATTTGCCGTTAGTGGCCGCGGCGAGCAGCTGGCGCGGCGTCGGCAGCGGCGCGCCCAGCGTCCAGGAATTGCCGTCGAAGACTTCGGTCGTGTTCAGCAGCGCACCGCTCGCGTCCACGCCACCGGTGACGATGATCCGGTCGCCGACGACCGCCGCGGCCGCGGCCGCCCGGGGCTGCAGCAGATGCGGCAACTCCACCCAGTGGCTGTTCACCACCCGCCAAACCTGATCGGTCGCAACGGGTTTGGTTCCGGTGGTCTTCCAGCCGCCGAGCACTACCGGGTTGCCCTGCCACGTCACCGCCATGGCGCGCTGAACCGGGACGGGCAGGTCGTCGCCGCCCTTCCACTCGTCGATGGCCGGGTCGTATCCCTCGTGTCGCCCGGTGACGTTGCCGTCGCTCCCGACGCCACCGAATATCCAGATGGTGCCGTCGGATTGCGTTGTCGCCACCGCGTCGCGCGCCATGCGCGCATTGGTGATCGGCTTCCACACCACCGGGGCCTGGGTCCGCGGTTGACTACTGGCGCTGGTGCTCTTGTTGTCCTTCGAGACTGCAAGGAAGACGCCACCGGCGACCAACAGCAGCACGACCAGCACCGCCGCGCCGATCAGTAGAAGCTTCTTGTTGTTCGCTGACTTGCCCGGAGGCGGTGTGACGGGCGTCGGCGGGACCTGCGCTTGCGTATGGGTGCCGTGCGCATCGCGCAGGATTCTCGCCGCCTCGGCAGGGTTCTGCGCAACGGCAGGCTCGGCGGCCGGCGGCGGAATCGACCGGCTGATCGCGGAAGTGGGGCCTTCGTCCGGACCCGGCGGGGGGATCTGCCGCGTCACCCCGGTCGCCGCCGGCGGAGTCACCGAGGCACCGGGCGTTGCGACCGACGTGCGCCCGGTGTTGTCGCCCATGCTGGTTATGGCCATCGCGTCCGGCTTCAGCCCACTGGCGCGCTGCGCGGCCTGCAACTCGCGGCCGAACGCCTCCGCCGACGCCGGTCGCTTCTCCGGGTCCACCGACATCGCATGCTCGATGGCGGAACACACCGCGTCGGGGATCCCGTCCGGCCGCATGTCCGGGATGCCGGTGGAGCTGATCCGCAGGTATTGCGCGATCAGGTCCTCGCCCTTGCGACGTTCGTGCGCGGCGTTGCCGGCGATCAGCGCGTAAATGGTGGCGCCCAGTGAGTAGATGTCCGCCGCTACCGTGGCTGGGTTGCCGGTCATCACTTCGGGAGCGGTGTAGTCGATGGTGCCGGAGAAGAACCCGGTCGCAGTCTCGTAGCCGCCTTCGATGTGGGCGATCCCGAAGTCGCTCAGTTGCGGTTCGCCGTAGTCGTTGATGAGCACGTTCGCGGGCTTGATGTCGCGGTGCAGCGTGCCGTTGCGGTGTGCCGTTTCCAGTGCCCCGCAAAGTTTCACCCCGATGCGCAGCGCCTCGGGCCACGGCACCGGACCCTCGTGTCGCAGGCGGACCGCGAGGGAATCCGCGGCGTGGTAGGGCATCACGATGTAGGGCCGGTTGTTGACGGTCATACCTACGCGCAGGATGTGGGTGATGTTCGGATGCCCGGAGAGCCCGCCCATCGCGTAGCCCTCACGCAGAAATCGCTCCCTGCTCTCCTCGTCGAAGTGCGACGGCAAGACCTTGACCGCGACATTTCGTCCCAGCGCCGTCTCGTAGCAGCGGTAGATCACCCCTGCGCCGCCACGGCCGACTTGCCGGGCGTCCTCGAACCCGGCCGCGGTGAGTTCGTCAGCGATTCCGCCTGAGACTGGCGCGCCGTCGGTTTCCTCTGGCATGTATTCGACGCTTCCCCTCCGCAGCGATGGTTGTTTCGCGAGGTCAACAGTAGCGAACCCGGCCCTGCGTAGTCGCGGTTCAGGCCAGAATGGCTTCATGGCTGTGGATCTGAACGCGTACTTCGACCGTGTCGGTTATGACGGTGCCACCGAGCCGACCCTGGAGGTGCTACAGGCTCTGGTGACCGCCCATACCCGCACCATTCCGTTCGAGAACCTCGACCCCTTCATGGGCGTACCGGTCGACGATCTGAGCGTGGATGCGTTGGCCGACAAGCTGGTTCGTCGCCGCCGCGGCGGCTACTGCTACGAGCAGAACGGCTTGATGGGGTATGTGTTGGCGGACCTGGGTTTTCAGGTCCGCAGGTTCGGGGGGCGGGTGGTCTGGATGAATCCGCCGGGCGCGCCGGTTCCCGCCCAGACGCACACCCTGCTGGCGGTGAGCTTCCCCGACTCCGAGGGGCCGTACCTGGTCGACGTCGGTTTCGGCGGGCAGACGCCCACCGCGCCGCTGCGCCTGGCGATCGGCGGCGAGCAGCAGACGCCGCATGAGCCGTTCCGTCTGGAAGATCGCGGTGACGGACTGGTCCTGCAGGCCCAGGTCCGTGAGCAGTGGCAGCCCCTGTACGAGTTCACCACCCAGACCCGGCCGCAGATCGATCTGACGGTCGGAAGCTGGTACGTCTCGACGCACCCGTCGTCACACTTCGTGACCGGTCTGATGGTGGCCGCGGTCACCGACGACGCGCGATTGAATCTGGCCGGACGCGTGTTGACGATTCACCGCGCCGACGGCAGCGAGAAGATCCTGCTGGACGACGCGGCCACGGTGGTGAGCACCCTGCGCGAGCGGTTCGGCATCGATGTGCCGGACCCCGCCGGGCTCGAGGCCCGCGTGGACGCCCTACTGGCTCGGCAGCCAGGAACCGATTCGGCTTAGGGCCGCTTCGATGTCGCTGGTAGGTCCGGCGAACGACAGTCGGACGTAGGAGTTGCCCCGCGCCGGGTCGAAATCGATGCCCGGCGCGATCGCAACGCCCGTCTCTTCCAGCAGCTTCGAGCAGAACGTCAACGAGTCGGTGGTGAAGTCGGAGACGTCGGCGTAGACGTAGAACGCGCCGTCGGTGGGTGCCAGCCGGTCGACACCGATGCGGCGCAATCCGTCCAGCAGCATCGAGCGGTTGACGGAATAGTGCTGCAGGTTGGCCTCGGCCTCGGCGATCGAGTCGGTGCTGAACGCCGACACCGCGGCGATCTGCGACAGCACCGGCGGACAGATCGTGAAATTACCGGTGAGGCAGTCCACCGCGCGGCGCAGCTCGGTGGGCACCACCAGCCAGCCGAGCCGCCACCCGGTCATCGCGAAGTACTTGGAAAAACTGTTGACGATCACCGCATTTCGCGATGTCTGCCAAGCGCAGCTGGTCTGCGGCGCGCCCTCGTACACCAGTCCGTGGTAGACCTCATCACTGATCAGCCGGGCGCCGGACTCCTCGCACCACGAGGCGATCGCGGCGAGTTCCTCGGGCGGAATGACGGTGCCGGTGGGATTGGCCGGGCTGGCCACGATGACGCCCTGGACCGGCGGATCCAGCTCGGCGAGCAGCTGCGCGGTGGGCTGGAACCGCGTCTCCGGTCCGCAGGGAATCTCCACCACCTCACATCCCAACGCCGACAGGATGTTTCGATAACACGGGTGACCGGGACTGGCCATTGCGACGCGGTCGCCGACGTCAAAGCACGCCAGGAACGCGAGGAGGAATCCGCCGGAGGAACCCGTGGTTACCACCACCGCGTCGGGCTCCACGGAGATGCCGTGCTGACGCTGGTAATCGGCCGCGATGGCCGCGCGCAGCTCCGGGATACCGAGTGCAACCGTGTAGCCCAACTGGTTGAGATGCAGGGCCGCCGCGGCGGCGGCGCGCACCGGTTCGGGGGCACCCACGCTGGGTTGGCCGGCCGACAGGTTCACCAGGTCGCCGTGGGTGCGCTGACGCTCGGCGGCCGCCAACCACACGTCCATCACATAGAACGGTGGGATTCCGGCGCGCCGCGCGACCTGGTTCACGATGTCGAGAGTACTTCGGATTCCAATCGGCTCAGCAGCTGTTGCGGCGAGTCCAGCAAATGCGTACTGCCGTGCGCGCGTTTGAAATACAGATGCATGTCATGCTCCCAGGTGATCGCAATGCCGCCGTGCAGCTGAATCCCCTCGGCCGTAACAGTATTCAGTGCCTCCGTGGCCGCCAGGCGCGCGGTGGCGGCGTTGGTGGCCGACGGCGCGGTGCAGGCCTCGTCGACGACCGCGCGCGCCGCCGAGACCACGACGTACAGGTCGGCCATCCGGTGCTTGAGCGCCTGGAAGCTGCCGATGGGACGGCCGAACTGCACGCGGCTCTTGGCGTACTCGACGGTGAGGTCCAGGCAGCGCTCCGCGGCTCCGATCTGCTCAGCCGCCAACAGGATTGCGGCGATGTCGGCCAGACCCGGGTCGTCGCCCAGCGGCTCGGCGTCTTGGGGTTCCAGCCTGGCGAGCCGGCGAGTCAGATCCATGGTGGCGACGGGATACGCGTTGAACCGGGTCCACCGGGTCAGCCGGCCGTCGGCGGCGGCGACCACGACGTCGGCGATGTCGCCGTTGACCACGTAGTCCGGGTCCAGCGCCAGCGCGCCGATGGAACTGCCCTCCGCGAGTGCGCCGAGCGTCTCTTCGTCCGGCGACGGTGCGGCCAGGAGGGCAAGTTCGGCCAGCGTGGTGCCGAGCAGGGGCGAGGGCACCAGCGCGCGGCCCAGTTCCTGGAGAACCGTTGCGGCGTCGGCCAGTTCGCCGCCGGCCCCGCCGAGTTCCTCGGGGACTACCAGTGCCGCCGCGCCGACCTGCTCGCACAACAGTTGCCACAGTGACTCGTCGTACCCGCGCTCGGACTCGATGGCGGAGCGCACGGCTGCCGGACCGGCGTGCTTGGTGACCAGGGCCGCCACGGTTTCCCGCAGCATCTCCCGTTCGTCCGAGGTGGTCATGACAGCGCCTCCAATACTCGGCGTCGGTGCGATTCCGGTGTACCCCAGGCCGATCGCAGTGCCTGCACCCGCAACAGCAGCAGCGACAGATCGTGCTCCTGGGTGAAGCCGATGGCGCCGTGGGTCTGCAGAGCAGAACGCGCGGCAAGCAGCCCCGCCTCACCCGCGGCGACCTTGGCCGCGCTGACGTCACGCGGTTGCAACGACACCGCCGCGCCGTACACCAGCGGCCGGGCCAGCTCGATCGCGATGTGCACGTCGGCGAGTTTGTGCTTGATCGCCTGATACGAGCCGATCACCCGGCCGAACTGCGTGCGCTGCTTCGCGTAGTCCACGCTGCCGGCGAGCAGTGCCTCGGCGGCACCGATCAGTTGGGCGGCGGTGGCCAATGCGCCGAACTCGTAGGCCTTCCCGGTATCTGCCGACCAGGCGTCTCCGGTGGCGGTGACGTCATAGAGGCGGCGGCTGGGATCGACGGAGTCGTGGCGCGTGCCCGGTGTCCCCACGGTCACGCTGCCCTGACCGGCCAGCAACACCAGACCGGCGCTGTCGGCGTCGACCGCACGCGGGACTTCCGGCGGCAGTGCGACGGTGGCGGTCAGCTCACCGGACGCCAGGTCGGCGCTGCGCTGGTCATCGGCAAGCAGAATCGGTCCCACGGCGATGGATTCGGTAACCGGGCCCGGTACGCACCAGTGGCCGAGGCGCTCCATCGCGACCACCAGATCCACCGGCGAGGCCCCGATGCCGTCGTAGCGCTCCGGCACGATCAGCGCGGTCACGCCGAGGTTGGCCAGTTGCTCCCAGACCTTGAGTCCGGGTGCGGTGTCGCCGGCCGACCACGCCCGCACCGCGGCGGGTAGATCAGCGGCGCCCAACGCGGCGTCGATGCTCGCAGCGAAGTCGCGCTGCTGTTCGTCTATCGCGAATTCCATCAGCGCTTCTCCCGGGGTAAGCCCAGCAGTCGTTCGGAAATGATGTTCCGTTGAATCTCGTTGGTGCCGGCGTAGATCGGGCCGCCGAGCGCAAACAGCAGGCCTTCGGTCCAAGGCCCGGCGAGCTCGCCGTCGGCGCCCCGGAGGTCGAGCGCGGTCTGGTGCAACTCGACGTCCAGGTCTGACCAGAACACCTTGGTGACCGAGGACTCCGCGCCCAGCTCTCCGCCATGTGCCAGGCGGGTGACGGTTTCGAAGGTCTGCAGCCGGTAGGCCTGTGCCTTGATCCACCCGTCCGCCACTCGCTCGGCGAACTCGGGCGGTGAACCGCTGTCCTTCCACAGACGGACCAGCCGCTCGGCGGCGGCCAGGAATCGGGCCGGGCTGCGCAGGGACATGCCACGCTCGTTGCTCGAGGTGCTCATGGCCGCACGCCAGCCGTCGTTGGGGGTCCCGATGACGTCGTCGTCGGGCACAAAGACGTCGTCGAAGAAGATCTCCCCGAAGCCGGTGTCACCACCGAGTTGGACGATCGGGCGCACGGTGATGCCTTCGCCTTTGAGGTCGAACATGAAATACGTCAACCCGTTGTGGCGCTGGGCTGAGGGGTCGGAGCGGAACAACCCGAAACCCATGTCCGCGAAGGGTGCTCGTGAGCTCCAGATCTTCTGCCCGTTGAGTAGCCAGCCGCCGTCGGTCTTGGTGGCGGTGGACCGTAGCGATGCCAGGTCGCTGCCGGACTCGGGCTCCGACCAGGCTTGGGCCCAGATCTGTTCGCCGCTGGCCATTTTCAGCAGCACCCGGTCCAGCTGATCTTCGGTGCCATGCGCGAACAGGGTGGGTGCCAGCATCGAGGTGCCGTTGGCGCTGGCACGGCCGGGCGCGCCGGCGCGGAAGTATTCCTCCTCGTAGACCACCCAGTGCAGCAGCGGCGCTTCGCGGCCACCGTATTTCCTGGGCCAGTTGATCACCGACAGGCCGGCGTCGAACAGCACCTTGTCCCAAACGCGGTGCTGGGCGAAGCCTTCCGCGTTGTCGTAAGACTTCGTCGGGATGTACTCGCGATTGGCCGCGAGAAAGTCGCGCACCTCGGCCTGAAAGGCCAGCGTTTCTTCGTCGAGATCTAGATCCATTAGGCCAACTCTCGCAGTTGTGGTTTGAGCACCTTGCCGCCGGCATTACGCGGCAACGTTTCGACGAACCGCACCGATCGCGGTGCTTTGAAGTTCGCCAAATGCTCACGGGTGTAAGCGATTACCGATGCCTCGTCGAGGACTGCTCCGGGCCGGGTGACCACGAACGCTCGCCCTACCTCACCCAGGCGCGGGTCCGGGACGCCGATCACCGCGGCGTCGGCGATGCCGTCCATCCGGGCCAGCACCTGTTCGATCTCGGCGGGGTAGACGTTGAACCCGCCGCAGATGTACATGTCCTTCAGTCGGTCGGTGATGCGCAGGTTGCCGGCATCGTCGACCATTCCGATGTCACCGGTGTGCAGCCAGCCGTCGGAATCTATTGCCGCAGCGGTGGCTTCGGGATCGTCGAGGTAGCCCAACATGACGTTGGGTCCGCGCAGCAGCACTTCGCCGCTTTCGCCGTCTGCGCCGTTGATGCGTAATTCGAAACCGGCGAAGGGGCGTCCACAGGTGGTCGCGACGGTCACCGCGTCGTCCTCGGCGCGGCACATCGTGCCCATGCCGTTGGCCTCGGTCAGCCCGTAGGCGGTCAGCACGATGTCGATGTCGAGTTCGGATTGCATGCGCTCCACCAGCACCACCGGCACGGTGGCCGCACCGGTGACCGCGAACCGCAGCGAGCTCAGGTCGTAGTCACCACGTGCGGGGTGATCCAGCAGGGTCTGATAGATCGTGGGCGGCCCGGGCAGCACGGTGATGCGGTGCTGCTCGATGGCCTGCAGGGTCCGTAGCGGGTCGAACGTCAGGTGCGGAATCAACGTGGCGCCGGTCTGCAGGCAGGCCAGGATGCCGGCCTTGTAGCCGAAGTTGTGGAAGAACGGGTTGATGCAAAGGTAGCGGTCGGCGCTGGTGATCTTGCCGTTGGCGGCCCAGGAGGCCGACGCCGCCAGCGACTGCCGGTGCGCGCACAGCACGCCTTTGCTGCGGCCGGTGGTGCCGGAGGTGAACAGGATGTCGCTGACGTCGTCGGGGGAGACGGCGGCGCTGCGGGCTTCGACGGCCGCGAGGTCGGTCCCGCCGGCGATGAAGTCGTCCCAGGTGCCGTCGTCTTTGTCGATCGGGATGCGCACGACGTGACGTAGCGCGGGAAGCGCCTCGCGGTCGAGGGTGGCGGCCCGGTCGGTGCCGAGGAATTCACCCGCCGCGAACAGCACCGGCGCCTCGGTGCGCGCGATGATGTCGGACGCTTCAGCGGCGGTATAACGCGTGTTCAGCGGCACCATCGCCGCGCCTGCGTGGTGGATGGCCAGGCATGCCACCACCCAGTGCCAGGTGTTCGGCGACCAGATGGCCACCCGGTCTTGCGGTTCGACGCCGAGCGCGATGAGCGCGGCTGCGGCCCGGTGCACCTCGTCGCGCAGGGCAGCGGCGGTGAAGCTGCGGTCGTCGGTGATCAGTGCGTCGTGGTCGGGCAGTTCGCGCGCAAAACGATCCAGCGCCGCCGGGATCGTCCGGGGATCGCTGGTCATCGGAGGCTCCTAACAAAGCAAGTGCTTGGTAGGTTAGCCTACAGGGATGCAGGACGTCGAAGACTTCCGGGCGGAGGTCCGCCAGTGGCTGGCCGACAATCTGGTCGGCGAATTCGCGGCATTGAAGGGTCTCGGTGGGCCGGGGCGGGAGCACGAAGCGTTCGAAGAACGCCGGGCCTGGAACCAGCACCTGGCGAAGGCGGGGCTCACCTGCCTGGGATGGCCGGTAGAGCACGGCGGCCGCGGGCTTTCGACCGCACACCGAGTCGCGTTCTACGAGGAATACGCCCTCGCCAATGCCCCGGACAAGGTCAACCACTTCGGTGAGGAGTTGCTCGGCCCGACGCTGATCGCTTACGGGACCCCCGAGCAGCAGCAGCGCTTCCTGCCGAGCATTCTCGACGTGACCGAGCTGTGGTGCCAGGGATACTCCGAGCCCGGTGCCGGCAGTGACCTGGCCAATGTCTCGACAACCGCCGAACTCGACGGCGATCAGTGGGTGATCAACGGCCAGAAGGTCTGGACGTCGCTGGCGCACCTGTCCCAGTGGTGTTTCGTGGTCGCGCGCACCGAGAAGGGTTCCAAGCGGCACGCGGGGTTGTCGTATCTTCTTGTGCCGCTGGATCAACCCGGTGTTCAGGTGCGACCGATCATTCAGATCACCGGTACCGCCGAGTTCAACGAGGTGTTCTTCGACGACGCCCGTACCGACGCGTCGCTGGTGGTCGGCCAGCCGGGCGACGGATGGCGGGTCGCGATGGGGACGCTGACCTTCGAGCGCGGGGTCTCGACCCTGGGCCAGCAGATCGTCTATGCCCGTGAGCTTTCCAATCTGGCCGCGCTGGCCCAGCGCACCGGCGCCGCCGACGATCCGTTCATCCGGGAGCGGTTGACCCGCGCCTGGGCGGGTTTGCGTGCGATGCGGTCGTACGCCCTGGCCACTATGGATGTCGAGCGACCCGGTCAGGACAACGTGTCGAAGTTGTTGTGGGCCAACTGGCATCGCTCGCTGGGCGAGCTCGCGATGGACGTGATCGGCAAGCCCGGACTGACGCTGGACGACGGCGAGTTCGACGAATGGCAGCGGCTTTTCCTGTTCACTCGCGCCGACACCATCTACGGCGGATCCAACGAGATTCAGCGCAACATCATTGCCGAGCGGGTGCTCGGTCTGCCGAGGGAGGTCAAAGGGTGAGCTTGTCGGAAGTCCCGGAAGAGATTGCGGGACACGGGCTTCTGCAGGGCAAAGTGGTGGTGGTGACCGCTGCCGCGGGCACCGGCATCGGCTCGGCCACGGCGCGCCGGGCGCTGGCGGAGGGTGCCGATGTGCTGGTCTCCGATCACCACGAGCGCAGGCTGGGGGAGACCGCCGCGGAGTTGGCCGCTCTGGGTTTGGGCCGGGTGGAGCACGTGGTGTGCGATGTGACGTCCACCGCCCAGGTCGACGCGCTGATCGCGTCGTGCACGGCGCGGTTCGGCCGGCTCGATGTGCTGGTCAACAACGCCGGGCTGGGCGGGCAGACGCCGGTGGCGGATATGACCGACGAGGAGTGGGACCGCGTGCTGGACGTCTCGCTGACGTCGGTGTTCCGGGCCACCCGAGCGGCACTGCGGTACTTCCGCGAAGCGCCGCACGGTGGTGTGATCGTCAACAATGCCAGCGTGCTGGGCTGGCGCGCCCAGCACTCGCAGTCGCACTATGCTGCCGCCAAAGCCGGCGTGATGGCTTTAACCCGTTGCAGCGCAATCGAAGCCGCTGAGTACGGGGTGCGGATCAATGCGGTGTCGCCCAGTCTCGCCAGGCACAAGTTTCTGGACAAGACCACCTCGGCCGAGCTGTTGGATCGGCTGGAGGCCCAGGAAGCGTTCGGGCGTGCCGCCGAACCGTGGGAAGTGGCCGCCACGATCGCCTTCCTGGCCAGCGACTACTCGAGTTATCTGACCGGCGAAGTGATTTCGGTTTCCAATCAGCACGCCTGAGCTGGGCGTGGAAAATCCGCGCATTTTTAACCCCTGAGTGCGTCTTAGACTAAGAGCCAGTTCACGCGGTGCTCTGTCTGGTCGACGCCGTTCACACCCGGGGGAATTGATGCGCAGAATCTCATTGCTGGTAGGGGGCGTTCAGTGACCTACAGACCGGATCCGGGACCATGGGAACATCCGCCGAATCCCGCAGACGGCGCGACCCAGGCTGCCTGGCTGCCTCCCAGCCCTGCGCCGATCCCGCCGGCGTGGCCTGCCCCTCCGGGGCCGGCATCGCCTCCGGGACCGATGTTCCCGCCGGGTCCCCCGCCTCCGCCGGGCCAGCACGCGTGGCCGGGGGGCCCTCCGATGCCTGGTCAGTTCGGTACTCCGCCTGGGCGGAACCGCAAGCCGCTCATCATCGCCCTGTGTGCTGCTGCGGCGGTGGTCCTCGCAGTGGTGCTCGTCGTGTCGCTGGCGTCGACCGGCGACAGCGGATCGGGTAAAGCCGGTGATGCAGTGAAGGGGTACCTGGACGCGCTGGCGCGGGGAGACGCTGCCGCGGCGTTGAGCTACAGCAGCGACCAACCGGGATCCGACCAATTCCTGACCGACGCCATCCTCAAGAGGCAGATCGCGCGCTGGCCCATCAGCGGCGTCAAGATTCTCAGCGACGACTCCGAGCACAGCCTGGGATTCGCCCGGGTGCACGTCGTGGCGAAATTCGGCGAGAACACCTCCGACGTCACGATGTCGGTCAAGAAGTCCGGGAAATCATGGAAGCTCGAGCACGCGGCCACCAAGATCGAACCGCTCGGCACCGTCGACAATGACGCGCTCAAGACCTTGCTCTTCTTCGGCAGTCCCGTCGGCACCGCGCCGGTGTATGTGTTTCCGGGCTACCTCGACGCGTCGAGCAACAACGCGAATCTTGCTGTCAAGCAGAAGAAGCCGTATCTACTCGACGGGCTCTCGGCGTCGGGCGGCTATTTCAACGACTTCGACTTCGCCCTCAGCGACGCAGGGCAGTCGGCGACCATGTCGGCAATCACTGCGGCCCTGTCCGACTGCACGAAGTCCACGCAATTGGCGCCGCCCAACTGCCCTCAGCGGGCCCGCGATCCAGACATCGTGGACGGCACCGTCACCTGGGGACCGCCGGACACCAGCGCGCTCAAGCTCAGCTTCTTCGATCCCTACCACCTCGGGGCGCGTTACAGCGGCGACGTGCTGTTCCCGCTGACGGCCAGGACCAAATCGGGTGGCGACAAGACCGGAGTCGTCCGGAGCTTCATGAGCGTCAAATCCGATGTCGCGCAGGACCCGCCGCAAGTCTCCGTGCGCTGAGCCGTTCTCACCTCGTCGAGTGTGAACCTCGCGACGGCCAATCGGCGTGTCGCGTCGTGGATTTAACCCTCGGCGCGCAGGGACGCTAGCCCAGCAGGCGACCGAGGCTGAAGATCCCGGACAACTGGGAACCGAAGTTGAGCAGTCCGGAGTTGAAGCCGGCGGATACGCCGTCGAGGGGGTCGGTGCTCACCGGGGTCGGCAGGCCGAAGTTGAAGAAGCCCGAGCCCCTGCCGTTCACATCGGGGGCGCCGCCGGCGATGTTCCCGATCCCGGAGAGGTAGCCGCTCGCCGGGCCACTGGCGAAGTTGAAGAATCCCGATGTGCCCTCGCCGGCGGTCAGGAAACCGGAATTGGTGGCGCCGCTGTCCGTGGTCGCGCCCACCCAGGTGTTCGCGTCGCCCGAGTTCCACAGCCCGGTGTTGACGTCACCCGAGTTCCCGGTTCCGGTGTTCGCCAGGCCGGCATTGTCCCAGCGGGTGTTCCAGCTTCCCGCGTTGCCGAAGCCGGTGTTGACACTGCCCCCGTTGGCAAAGCCGGTGTTGACGCTGCCACCGTTGCCGAAGCCGGTATTGCCGTAGGCGGCGTTCGCCAGTCCGAGGTTGCCGGTGCCGGAGTTGCCCAGGCCGATGTTGTTCAGGCTGCCCGGCGCGAATACGTTTGAGCCGGAACTGAAGAGGCCGACGTTGCCGTCGCCGGAGTTGAAGAAGCCGATGTTGTTGTTACCGGAGTTGAACAGACCGATGTTGCCGCTGCCGGAGTTCAGGCCGTTGAACACAAATTGGCCGGTCGACCGGTCGAGGTAGATGTTGCCGAGACCGACCAGGTTGTCGCCGGTGAGGCCGAAGCCGATGTTGTGGTTGCCGGTGTTGCCGCCGCCCACGTTTCGGTCGCCACTGTTGCCCAGCCCGAAGTTGTGGTTGCCGCTGTTGCCGAAACCGACGTTGTGGTCACCGTCGCCGGCGAACCGAAAACCGTTGCCCAGCCCGCTGTTTCCGAAGCCGATGTTGTTCTGGCCGAAGTTGCCGCCACCGATGTTGCCGTCGCCGACGTTGCCGCTGCCGATGTTCTTGCTGCCGTTGTTGCCGCCGCCCAGGTTCGAGCTGCCGAGGTTCCCGTTGCCGACATTGCCGCCACCGACGTTGCCGCCACCGATGTTGGCGTTGCCCAGGTTACCGAGGCCCAGGTTGGGCAGTGTATTGATAATTTGTTGCAGCCCAGCGGGAATCGGGATCAGGTCGGTGATCGCCGCCGACGCGCCGGTGTAGTAGCCCGTCATCGCCGAGACGTCTGCGGCCCACATTTCTTCGTAGCTGCTCTCGGCAGCCGCGATCGCCGGCGCGTTGAGTCCCAGGAAGTTCGAGCGCACCAGCTGAACGAATGCATTGCGGTTTGCCTCGACCGCAAGCGGATGGACCGTGGCCGCGCGGGCGGTTTCGAAAGTGCTTGCCACCGCTTTGGCCTGGCCGGACGCGAGCAGCGCCTTGGCCGCCGCGGCATTGAGAAAGCCGGCGTACGGCGCCGCGGCCGCTGCCATCGCCGCGGCGGCCGGGCCTTGCCAGGCCTGGCCGGTGAGTCCAGAGGTGACCGCTGAGAACGACTCCGCGGCGGTGGACAATTCGTCGGCCAGACCGGCCCAGGCTGTTGCCGCCTCGATCATCGGCGCCGAGCCCGCGCCGATGAACATCCGCAACGAATTGACCTCAGGCGGCAACACCGCAAAGTTCGACACGCTTTAAGCCCCCCAGCTGATGCGCGGCGGACCCCCATGACCACCGTCGTGTAAACCTCAACTGACACTACGGCCACTTTGGCTACGCCACATGGCATTTCGCAAAAGTTTATGTTGGCTAATTAATTCGTGCAGGTGGCGGGGGGTGCAGGCTGGGCAGCTCAGGGCCGGCTGAGGTTTCTCCGTGCGCGGGGCGGTAGGCAACGGCAATGTGAACTGTGCGACGGTCGATCGGCGTGTCGCGTCGCACAGTTCACATTCGGTCGCTGATGCGTCTGGGCGCCAGCACTAAGCGGGCGGCCCCGCCCCCGGCGATCAGGCCGTCAGGCTCTTCAGTATCCCAACGAGGTTGAAAATGCCCGGTACCTGGGTGCCGGAGTTCAGTACCCCAGAGAGTTGGCCCGCAATGCCGGGGAGGGCCTGTACGGCGCCGCGATTGAAGAGGCCCGAAATTTGTCCGTTGAGACCGACGGATCCGCTGGCCGAATTGAAGAAGCCGGACATCAAGCCGTTCGCAGCCCCGCCGGAAGCGGTGTTGAAGAAGCCAGAGCTGGGTTGATTACCAGTGTTGCCAAAGCCCGATTGTGTTGCACCACTGTTGGTCGTCACGCCGATGCCGTTGTTTAAGTTCCCGGAATTCCAGAAGCCGGTGTTGAAGTTGCCCGAGTTGCCAGAGAACGTGTTTCCTTGCCCCGAATCGCCCATGCCGGTGTTCAGGGCACCTGTGTTCCACAAGCCGGTATTGATAGACCCTGCGTTTCCGAGGCCAGTGTTCAGGAAGCCGGTGTTCCCGAGTCCGAAGTTAGCTTGACCACTATTCCCGAATCCGATGTTCCCGAACCCGGTGTTCCCGATGCCAATACCTTGGATGTCACCCAGTTTGGCGGGATTAGGATTGAAGCCGGCGTTGAACAGGCCGACGTTACCGTCGCCCGAGTTGAAGAAGCCGATGTTCCCGTGGCCTGAGTTACCGAAGCCGATGTTGCCGTTGGCGAATGGGCTGTCAAAATGGAACTGGCCAGCAACCGTGTCGTAGTAGGCACCGCCGACACCGACCAATTTATTGCCGGTGAGCCCGAAACCGATGTTGTTGTTGCCGGTGTTTCCGGCGCCCTGGTTGCCGATGCCGTTGTTGCCGATCCCAATGTTGTTGCTGCCGACGTTGCCCAGACCGATGCTGCCCGGGCCGGTGGCGGAGTTGTTGACGTTACCGAGGCCGAAGTTTCCGTTGCCGGCGTTTCCGAAGCCACGGTTGCTGTTGCCGCTGTTTCCGCCGCCGATGTTGTTGTTGCCGGTGTTGCCGCTGCCGAAGTTGCCGCTGCCGGTGTTCCCGTTGCCAACGTTTCCGGCGCCGGTGCCGCTGTTGTTGCCGTTGCCGATGTTGCCGCCGCCCTTGTTGCCGATGCCGATGTTGGGGTCGGTTGGGGCGGCCGTAGCGGCACCCTTGACGCCGCCGAGCAGCCCTCCGATACCCGGCAGGCCCTGCAGCGTCTGCTGCCAGGACGACAGCTGCGCCGCAACCGTTGACGCTCCGCCGTGATAGCCGACCATGGCGGCGACATCGGTGGCCCAGAATTCCTCATAGGCAGCTTCGGCAGCGGCGATGAACGGTGCATTGAATCCAAAGATATTGGTGCGGACCGCTTGGACGAAGGCTTTCCGGTTGGCCGCGATGACCTCGGGGTGAACGATGGCGGACTTGCACGCCTCGTAAATGCTGGCGATCTCTTTGGCGCCGACGGAGGCGGTAAGAGCGCGGGTGGAAGCGGCGCGCAGGAATGTGGAGTAGGGGGCGGCTGCTTTGGTCATCGCCGCCGCTGCCGGGCCTTGCCAGGCCTGGCTGGTCAGCCCGGTGGTCACCGAGGAAAACGAGTCCGCGGCGGAACCCAGTTCTTCGGCCAGACCCGACCAAGCCGCCGAGGCTTCGAGCATGGGCGCCGACCCAGCGCCGAGGAACATCCGCAAAGAGTTGATCTCTGGTGGAAGGACCGAAAAGTTCACAGCGCTGACCTCCGTTAACCCCGTCATATATGACGGTGCCTTACCCGACGCGACAGACGATACGACTCCGCTGTTGAACATGTGTCGTTTTGCTGAAAGTTTCGCAATTTCTAGATGGAGAGTGCGTTTTGCGGCATTATTCGGCGGCTCGTGGTTGCTGCTGACCACCGTCAGGCTCGGCAGATCTGATCCTTGTGCGATGGCGGACAAGCCACGGAGCGAAAATGAATTTAAATGTTCTTCAGCGGTTGCGTGCTGCCCGCCCTGATGTTGAAGCCCGGGACGTTCGTGCCCTTGCTGTTGAAGCCGGAGTCCGCGGCACCAGAGTTGGTGATGATTCCGGTGCCGGTGGTAAGCGTGCCGGAGTTACCGAACCCGACATTGCTGGTTCAGTTGTAGCCGAAGCCGATGTTGCCGATACCCGAGTTTGCGAAACCGATGCTGTTCGGGACATTCGGGGTCGGTGGTGTTGATGCCGGAGTTGACGAAGCAGCCGGCAAGGTGGATCCCGAGCTGACGGGCCGGCTACGGCCCGCCATTGGCCGAAGCAAGCGCTTGGTTGATACCCTGTTCCGGTGGAGCGCGTGGCCGGCCAGGCTAACAGTCGCCGAGACGAGTTGCTGGGACTCGCCGCGGTGATGTTCGCCGAACGCGGCTTACGCGCTACGACGGTGCGCGACATCGCCGACGGGGCCGGCATCCTGTCCGGCAGTCTCTACCACCACTTCGCCTCCAAGGAGGAGATGGTCGACGAGCTGCTGCGCGGTTTCCTGGACTGGTTGTTCGCACGCTACCGCGAGATCGTCGCCAACGAACCCAACCCACTGGAACGACTCAAGGGTTTGTTCATGGCGTCGTTCGAGGCCATCGAGCATCGGCACGCCCAGGTCGTCATCTATCAGGATGAGGCGCAACGACTTTCGTCGCAGCCCAGGTTTTCCTACCTTGACGAGCGCAACAAGCAGCAGCGCAAGATGTGGGTCGACCTGATCCACCAGGGCATCGAGGAGGGCTACTTCCGGCCCGACCTGGACGTCGACCTGGTCTATCGCTTCATCCGGGACACCACGTGGGTGTCGGTGCGCTGGTATCAACCCGGCGGACCGCTCACCGCGCAGCAGGTGGGTCAGAAGTATCTCGCCATTGTTTTGGGCGGAATCGCGAAAGAAGGGAATTGAACATGGCTGGGTATTCCGAGGCCTATGTCATCGACGCGGTGCGTACCGCGGTTGGCAAGCGTGGGGGCGGGTTGGCCGGTGTTCATCCCGTCGACCTCGGTGCCCTCGGGTGGCGTGGACTGCTGGACCGGGTGGACGTCGACCCGGCCGCCGTCGACGATGTGATCGCCGGTTGCGTGGACGCCATCGGCGGGCAGGCCGGAAACATCGCGCGCCTGTCGTGGCTGGCCGCCGGCTATCCGGAAGAGGTGCCGGGTGTCACCGTCGACCGGCAGTGTGGCTCCAGCCAGCAGGCTATTTCCTTTGGTGCGCAGGCGATTATGTCTGGCACCGCGGATCTGATCGTGGCCGGCGGCATGCAGAACATGAGCCAGATCCCGATCTCGTCGGCGATGACCGTCGGCGAACAGTTCGGATTCACCTCGCCCACAAACGAATCCAAGCAGTGGCTGCACAGGTACGGCGACCAGGAGATCTCGCAGTTCCGCGGTTCGGAGATGATCGCGGAGAAGTGGAACCTGTCGCGGGAAGAGATGGAGCAGTACTCGCTCAACAGCCACGAAAAGGCATTCGCGGCGATCCGCGGCGGCAACTTCGACAACGAGATCCTCTCTGTCGAAACCGAAACCGGTGCTTTCCGGGTGGACGAAGGCCCGCGGGAATCGTCGCTGGAGAAAATGGCCGGATTGAAGACGCTGGTCGAAGGCGGCCGGTTGACCGCTGCGATGGCCAGCCAGATTTCCGACGGAGCTTCCGCGGTGTTGCTGGCGTCCGAGCAGGCCGTCAAAGATCACGGTCTGACGCCACGCGCCCGCATCCACCACATCAGCACCCGCGGTGCCGACCCGGTGTTCATGCTCACTGGGCCCATCCCGGCCACCCGTTACGCGCTGGAGAAGACGGGCCTGTCCATCGACGACATCGACACCGTCGAGATCAACGAGGCGTTCGCACCGGTTGTCATGGCCTGGCTCAAGGAGATCAAAGCGGACCCGGAGAGGGTCAACCCCAACGGCGGCGCGATCGCACTCGGGCACCCGTTGGGCGCCACCGGCGCCAAGCTGTTCACCACCATGCTGAACACCCTGGAGCGCATCGGTGGCCGCTACGGGCTGCAGACGATGTGTGAGGGTGGCGGCACCGCGAACGTGACCATCATCGAGCGCCTCTAGGACCCTCCCTTCGGCGCCGAGTGGGAATTGCACGACGCTGTGTCGGCGAGTCGCGTCGTGAAGTTCACACTCGGGCGGGGTTGGGGATGGGCGACCGCGGGGATCGTCCGTCGGGTGACAGCATCCGCAGATGAACTGGCCGTTTCTCGGCGTTGAAGCGCTAGCAGCTGGGGCCATTCCTGAGCGGGCGATGCGGACGCTCTATGAGCCCGTCTACCCCGGCGTCTACGGCGCGGCCGGCATCGAGCTGACAGCCCGCCAGCGCGCGCATGCCGCGTGGTTGTGGTCACGCCGTCGTGCGGTGGTCGCCGGCAACTCGGCGGCAGCACTACTCGGCGCTAAATGGGTCAGCCCGTCACTCGATGCCGAGCTGGTGCACGACAATCGAAAACCGCCGCCGCGCATCGTGGTTCATACCGATACCCTGACGCCGCACGAAGTGCTGACCGTGGACGGAATTACGGTGACCACCCCCGCGCGCACAGCCTTCGATATCGGCAGACGAACCGCTACGCGGTTGCACGCGGTCCAGCGCCTCGATGCTCTCGTGAACGCGACCGATCTGAAGGTTGCCGACGTGGAAGCTGTGATCGTCGAGCATCGAGGCGCGCGTGGTCTGGTCAGACTTCGCCGGATGTTGCCGTTGGTCGACGGCGGGGCCGAATCACCGCAGGAGACGCGGACCCGATTGGCGTTGATCGATGCGGGGCTGCCGAAACCCCAGACGCAGGTCAGGGTATGCGGCGAATACGGGGACTTCGTGGCGCGTGTCGACATGGGCTACGAGGAGCTGCGCGTCGGTATCGAGTACGACGGGCCGCAGCACTGGACGGATCCTTTCCAACGTGACCGGGACATCGACCGGTATACCGCGTTGGCCGATTTGGGCTGGAAAATCGTCAGGGTGAGCAGCGACCTGCTCCGCTATCGGGAGGCGACATTCATCGGCCGCGTCGTGGCGGCGATGCAGGCTGCCGGATGGGACCGACCGCCGCGAGTGTGAACCTCACGACGCCGAAAGGGCGTGTCGCGTCGTGAGATTCACACTCGGCGGACCGGGGAGGAGCGATCCTCAGGCGTCGTAGTCGACCGAGACGAACGGCGTCGTCGGATGCGACTGGCAGGTGAGGATGTACCCGGCGTCCAGCTCGGCCTGCCCAAGCGCGAAGTTGTGGTCCATCTCGACATTGCCCTCGACCAACTTCGCCCGGCAGGTGCCGCACGCGCCGCCCATACAGGCATACGGCGCATCGTCGCGCACCTGCAGCGCGCCCTCGAGGATCGAGTCACCGGGGGTCAGATCGTACGTCCACTGCTTCCCGGACAGCCGGAACGTCACCGTCGCGCTCTCATAGGAATGTTCTGCGGCAGAACCGGTTTCGAAGCCGTGGAAAAGCTCCAGGTGAATGCGCTCGGCGTCCACCCGGTGCTCCAGCAACGTCTCGCGAACGGCGGTGGTCATCTCCATCGGGCCGCAGATGAACCACTCGTCGACGTGGTCCGGCTGCAGGTTGCCGGTCAGCCACAGGTTCAGTTTGTCGCGGTCGATGCGGCCGCGCAGCTCCGGAGCGTGCAACGACTCCCCAGACAGTACGTGCAGGACTTCCAGCCGGTCGGCATAACGCGACTCGAGGCGGTCGAGTTCGGCGCGGAACATCGTCGATTCCTTGGTGCGGTTGCCGTAGATCAGCGTGAACCGACTCTCCGTCTCGATCTCCAAAGTGGTTGCCACGATTGACAACACGGGAGTGATGCCGCTGCCGGCCACCAGGCCGACGTAGTGCTTGCGGTGCAAGGGATGCAGCGGGGTGCCGAACCGGCCGGTCGGCGTCATCAGCTCGAGCACGTCACCGGCCTTCAGCTGTTCGGCCACGTACGTTGAAAAGGCGCCGCCGGGAATGTGTTTGACGGCAATACGCAACTGCGCGCGGGTTGCGGGGGCGCAGATCGAGTAGTTGCGACGAACGCCTTCGCCGCCCACCACCGTGACATGCTGGCCCGGTTCGAACCGGAACGCGTCCTGCAGGTCCTCGGGCACGGCGAAGGTGACCAGGGTGCTGTCGGCGGTGATGGGGTCTACCGACGCGACCGGGATGCGGTGCAGCACGGCGTGCGGCGAACTGGATCGCGAGGGCATCCGCACCGGAAGCAGCTTGGACAGCCGGCCGTTGAGTTCCTTCCACTCCCGATACTCGTCGGGGTTGAGTTGCTGGCCGAAGACCGTGTTGATGGCGGCGTTGCGCTCCAGGTAGGCCTCCTCGTTGCGCTTCCACGTCCGCAGGTAGCGGTAGAAGGGCACCGACGGGTGCAGGTGATGCACCAGGTGGTAGTTCTGCGACAGCAACACCGGCGTGAACAGCCATTCGGCGCCGACGCGATTGCGGGTCGCCCGGTAGCGGTTGGTGCGCTGGGTGTCTTCGAGTCCGTGGTGCGGCAGCCAGTCGAACCACCACGCCAGGATGGTCAGCCCGATGCGCTGTGGGATCAGGAATACGACGAGCAGAATCCAGAAATTGCCGGTGACGATCGCGACGGCCAACCCGGTCAGCGACAGCACCATCATCAGCACCGTCTCGGCGACCTCGATGACCGGGCGGCTGCGGGCGCGCGGCAGGTAGTAGCGCAGGTAGAAGTACTCCACCATCGACCAGCGCAGCGGCAGCTGCCACCACTTGCCGTGCGAGGCGAAGGTGTCCGGGTCCTGGTCGTCGTCGTTGGAGTGCCGGTGATGCTGGATGTGGATGTACCCGAACGACGGGAACGCGACGACCGGACCGACGAAGAGCCAGGCCAGCCGCCCCATCAGGCCGTTGACCCAGCGAACCGAGCTGATCGAGTAATGCGACGCGTCGTGCACGACGGTGAACATCACGAACGTCACCGCGGCGTTCACCGGAATGGTCACCCACCAGGGTGACCACCCGTTGATGTAGCCGACTGTGCAGGTCACGAAGGCGGTCAGGGACGCGAGGAAGATCCCGATCGTGGGTAGCGCAAGCTTGGGCACCGCTTCACCCGGATCGGGCAGTGCGTGCGTCGCTGCGGACCCGGAGGTCGCTTGTTCCTGCTCGACGGTCGACATAGCTGAAAGAGCCTAGTCGACACGCGTCAACTACTCCACCAGCCGGCAGACCGGGTTAACGCCAGGAGCAGTTAGGTAGCCAACTACCTAATCCCGCTCCGCCGCGGGCAGCCAGACTGGGTCGCATTGGCCCGCAACCTCTCACCCCGGAGGAGTGAATCGCGATGGCAGCCGGCGACCCCAACCGGAAGGGGGAGACATGTCGCACCTGATCGCGGTGCCCGACCTGATGATGGCGGCCGCAGCCGATCTGGCCGGCATTCAATCGGCGGTGAGCGCAGTCAACGCGGCGGCGACGGCTCGGACGACCGCGGTGCTTTCCGCCGCCGGTGACGAGGTATCGATTGCCGTAGCGGCGCTGTTTTCTACCCACGGCCAGCAATACCAGTCGCTGAGCGGTCAGGCGGCGGCCTTCCACACGCAGTTCGTTCAGGCCTTGCGTGGGGCGGGTAGCGCGTACACCGCCGCCGAGGCGGCCAACGCCGATCCGTTGAGGGCACTCTTGGGCATCATCAACGCCCCCACGCGGGCGCTGCTGGGCCGCCCGCTGATCGGGGACGGCGCCGACGGGGCCCCGGGAACCGGCCAAGCCGGGGAAGGCGGCGGCTTGTTGTGGGGCAACGGCGGTAACGGCGGGTCCGGAGCAGCCGGGCAGAACGGCGGCCGGGGCGGGGATGCCGGGCTGTTCGGCAACGGCGGCGCCGGGGGAGCCGGTGGCACCGGTGTAGCTGGTACGACCGGCGCGACCGGGGCGACCGGTGGTGTGGGCGGCGCCGGGGTTGCGGGCGGGCCAGGCGGTAACGGTG
>NZ_LKTM01000102.1 GCF_001417955.2 Mycobacterium gordonae
TGAGTCTGTCAAGTTTGATCGGGCCCGGGAGGACACGTTGGGTTGGCCCCATCTTGGCGTGCGTTGGGCAACGTGTGGAAGGTGTTTTTTCGAGCGACGATGACGAGCGTTGGTGCGCTACTTGGGAACCGTTGGTGCTCCGTCGATCCAGCGGTGGTAGGTGTCGAGGTCCACGTTGCTGCCGCACACGATGGTGGCGACGTGTCGGCCTGCGAACCGGTCGCGGTCTTCGATGATGGCGGCGATGCCGAGGGCGGCCGATGGTTCGACGATCAGGCCGGCGTGGTCGTGGAGCATTTTCATGCCAGCGATGATCGACGCCTCGTGTACCAGGGTGGCGTCGTCGGCGACGACGAGTAGGTCGTCGAGGACGGCTGGAATGGGATGTCGCCCGGCGACGCCGTCAGCGATGGTGTTGGTTGAGTCGGTGGTGATGACGCGGCGTTCGCGCCAGGAGTAGGTCATCGCGGGTGCGCCGTGCGGTTGGATGCAGATCACTTCGACTTCGGGTCTCATCGCCTTCATCACGTGGCCGACTCCGGTGGCGAGTGCCCCGCCTCCCAGAGCGATTAGGGCGGCATCGAAGTGGGTCGTGGCCTCGGCGAGTTCGAGGCCGATTGTCGCTGCGCCTTCGCAGGTTTCGATGTCCTGGCTGTCTTCGACCAGGCGAATACTGTGCTGGCGCGCGATGTCGGCTGCTTGCTCGCGCGCCATTTCGATGTCGCCGTCGACCAGCTCTAACGTGGCATCCAGGGCGCGGATGCGGGCGAGTTTGGCTGCTGGCGCAAACCGGGATGCCACCACGGTGACTTCGAGATCCCGGATTCGACCGGACCAGGCGAGGGCTTGGCCAAGGTTGCCCGCGCTGGCGCACACCAGGGCTCGCGAACCGTTTTCGGCTAGGAGGCTGGCGACCACCTCGGCGCCGCGGGCTTTGAAGCTTCGAACGGGGTTCGCCGTCTCGAGCTTGATACTCACTTTGCAGCCGAGGCTGCTCTCTAGGGCCTCGCATCGGTACAACGGCGTGTCGAGGAAAATCGGGTTGATCATGCCCCGAGCGGCCTGGACTCGTGCTGTGTCGAGGCGCGTTGATCCCACGACAACAGCGTATCGCCGCACCGTCAGAGACCAGCCCCGCTGGCATGGACCCGGGTACTGCTGAACCCAGGGTGGTTGAATCGGTTCGTGATCGTCGAGGATTGGTCAACGCTGGCGGGGCTGCATGAGATTCGGCGTGCTCGTAGTGGTCGGATCGATGGCTGGGCGGCGCCGGTGGCTTATGCGGTTGGGTTCCGGTGCGGGCACGAGTGGGTTTTCCCGTATGTGAACCGGCCGGGTGGGACTCATGGGTTGCCGGCGGTGATCTTGGCCGAGGTGGTGGGCTATTCCTGCGGGACGCACGAAATCCCAATCTCGGCAGCATATTTGGCTCGGGCGATTGTTGAACTGCAGCCCGCTGAGGCGGCGACCGATGTCGATCACCCCAATCTAGCTGCCTGGCGCTCCATCGCCGCCGCCGATCCGGGCGAGATAGCTGCGGTCTTCATTGGCTCCCTTGATGATCCGATCGCGGGCCCGGCAGATGCCGCGCTGCGCGCATTGATGGCCGCCACGGTCGCGGAGTGAGGATTGATCTCCGCTGCGGTGAGCCAGACCCCTCATTTCGCGGCGGTGTGTGCTGCTTTGGTGTGGGCCAGTCGGTAGGATTGGGTTCCGGTCTCGATGATGTTGCCGCCAAAGGTAAGTCGGTCCACGATGGCTGCGCATAGGCGTGGGTCGGTGAAGGTTTTGGTCCATCCTGAGAACGACTCGTTTGAGGCGATAGCAACCGAATTCTTTTCTTCGCGCTCGGTCAATACCTGAAACAACAGCTCCGCGCCGCGACGGTCTAGCTCCATGTAACCCAATTCGTCAACGCAGATGAGATCCACTCTGCCGTAACGGGCGATCGTTTTCGCCAGGACCTTCTCGTCGGCGGCTTCGACGAGTTCGTTGACCAACTTGGTCGCCAGGGTGTACTTCACCCGGAATCCAGCTTCAGCAGCCGCGGTGCCCAACGCGATCAGCAGGTGGCTTTTACCGGTGCCGGAGTCCCCGATCAAACACAAGGGTTGGCCGGCTCGTACCCAGGCGCTGGTGGCCAGAGTGTGGATAGTGGCCGGGTTGATGTTCGGGTTGGCCTCGAAATCGAAGTCTCCCAACCACTTCTCCCGAGGAAACCCTGCGGCTTTGACCCGGCGGACCGAGCGGCGTCGGGCCCGGTCATCACACTCGGCCAACAACAACTCCGCCAAGAATCCCTGATAGGTGAGTTGTTCTTTCTCCGCGGTGGCCACCATGTCGGCGAACAACCCCCGCACCGAGGGCAGCCGTAGTTGCCGACATGCTTGATCAACCGCAGCATCAGCGGCCTGGGCGCTCAATCCTCGACGTCGTCGCATCGGTGCGCCCATCAGCTGACCCCTCCGGTCACAGGCAGCGGGAGTTGCGCAGTTCTGGCGGCGCGGCGGATCAACAGCTCGTCGTAGCCGGCCAGCGAGGGCACTGCTCGGGTGTCAGGCGGCAGCCCGGCGATCACCGCAGCCGGGTCGGTGAGCCGCCGCTCGGTCAGACTGATCACCCGCCGCTGCTGCTCAACGGGGGACGTGTCCGCTAGGGCTGCATCGACTGTGGCGCCGCCGCCGTGGTGGTGGGCAGCAAGGCGAGCTTCCACGGCCACCACATCAGCATTGGTGGACCCGACGTTGAGAGCGGCGCTCAACCCGGCAATGACATCGGCGTGACGCATGTGCCGGTGCAATAGCAGCACGTCGATCAATGCCCGGGTGCCCGCAGCATCACCGTGCGCCTTGCGAGCAGCAGCCCAAAACGCCTCATGGGCGCTGGTGAAGGTGCCGGCCGCCCGCGCCTGCACCAAGGCGGTAGCCCCCGGCAAAGCGCCGGGTTTGATCTTCAACACCTCCAAGTAGTGATCCAATTCAAGGACTTGAGCTCCTTTACGGATCGAGCGCTCATGATGCGCGATCGGAGTGTTGCCATCGGAGACGAGCAGCTCGTTAGAACGCAGCCGGACCCGCACTCGTCGGCCGATGAACCGCGCTGGCACCGAATACTGGCTGCTACGCACCATGATTCGCCCATGCCGATCAACTCGGGGAGTCAGGGTCAGCCCCGGTTCGAACCGCTCGGCCGGCAGCGCCCGCAGCAGTGGCTGCTCGATAGCGAAGTCTTCACCCACGGTGCGCAGCCGGTGACCGATCCGGCGGTCGTCATCGTCGCGGTCCGCTTGAGCCAGCCGCTCGTTGAGCTGTGCCAGCGACGCCACCTTGGGGACCGGGACCAGGTGATTGCGCCGAAACCGTCCGCCCTCGCCTTCCACACCGCCCTTCTCATGCGCCCCGGCTAGCCCGGGGATGCAGTAGAACGCCTCGAAGCCCTGGTGTGATCTAAACAAGACCCAACGCTGGTTTTCGATCCGGTCGCGATCACCGAACAACACCCGACTCACCGCGGACTTCAAGTTGTCATACCGGATGTGGCCGGTCGGGATGCCGCCGAACTCGTCGAACGCCGCTAAATGGCCTTCCAGAAACGCCTCCTGGGACTGGGTCGCATACACCCGGTGCACAGCCTTGCCCGACATCGACAGCCGCATCGTGAACAGAAAGCATTTCGTGCGGCCCTCGGGCAAATCGACATACAGTTCAGCGAAATCGACCTCAGCCTCACACCCCGGCTCATGGGTCTGCGGCACGAACGCCTCAACCAGCTGATCGCCTGTCTCCGCAGCGATTTCGGGCCGCCGCTTGGCCACATAATCCCGCAACGTCGAATACGACACCAGGTCTGCGGCGTCATGCTCGTCGATCAACCGGGCCAAAATCCGCCGAGCAGTGTGCCGCTGCTTACGCGGGGCATCACGATCAGTCCGCAGCATGTCATCAATCGCCCCGACGAATGGGTCGATCTTGCGGGCCCGCCACCGCCGCGGCGCCGGTTGCGGTGGCTGCGCCGAGATCAACGCCTGCCGAATAGTTCGGCGATGCACCCGATGTCGTTTGGCCAGCGCCCGTACCGACAATCCATCCACCCGGGAATCCCGTCGGATCTGCTCGAACAATTCCACCCTGGACCCCACTCTGGCTCCTGTCGTCGTCCCCTTACGGCGACGATGAAGTGGGGCCACTCAAACCTGACACAACCTGCCCGGCGAGTCGCGGTGGAGCCACTCAAACCTGACATTCTGCGACCAAACGGGGCCAGCCAAACCTGTCACACTCA
>NZ_LKTM01000103.1 GCF_001417955.2 Mycobacterium gordonae
CGCGTCGCCTGCTCCGTTGCTCACAGCGCCGCCGCCGGCGCCTCCGGCGCCCCCGGCCCCGCTCAGCGTGTTGCCACCGGCCCCACCGGTGCCTCCTGTCGCGATCTGCGACGAGGAGGTGCTGATGATTCGCGCGGTGCCACCGGTGCCGCCGGCGCCGGCGGCACCGGTGGTGCCGTCGCCGCCTCTGCCGCCGGTGCCGGCAGCAACGCCGCCCGTTCCATTGTTGATCGCATCGCCGCCGGACCCGCCCCGGCCGCCGCCGGTGCCGCCGGCACCGGCGCCGCCGTTGCCGCCGGTGGCCTTGGCGCCGGACGCGGGGTTACTGACCTGTGCTTGACCGCCGCTTCCGCCGGCGCCGCCGGTCCCGCTGGTTCCGCCGCTGGTGCCGTCAGCACCGACGCCTCCAACGGCATCACCGGTTCCGCCGTTGTTCGCCGATCCGCCGTTTCCGCCGGCCCCGCCGCCGCCGGGACCGGTACCACCCGACGCGGCGACGCCGCCGATGGCGGTGCCTGCTCCGTTGTGGATCCCGGCACCGCCGGTGCCGCCGGTGCCGCCGGTACCCGACGTCGCGTTGCCGCCGACTCCGCCGGTGCCGCCGGTCGATGTCGTCGTGGCCTTGCTGCTGTTGCTTTGGGCGGTACCGCCGGTGCCGCCGACGCCCTGGAAAGCGTTGTTGACGCCGGTGCCACCAGCGCCGCCCGTACCGCCGACGACGTTGACCGTCGAGTCGGGGTTGGTGCTCGTAGCGCCGCCGCCGCCACCGCCGTTGCCGCCCCCACCGGTCGTACCGGTGCCGCCGGTGCCGCCCTTGCCGGCGGTGACGTTGCCGGTGCCGTTGGTGGTCGCCGTTCCGCCGAAGCCCCCGCCGCCTCCGGTGGTGCCGGCGCCGCCCGAGCCGCCGCTGCCGGAAGTAGCAGTGGCCGTTGAGTGGACATTGAAGATCTGCCCGCTGCCCCCGTTGCCACCGAACCCGCCGTTGCCGGTCGAGCCGGCGCCGCCCGAGCCTCCATCGCCGCCGGTTGCATCGCCCAGCCCTCGGTTCAACGTGAAGCCACCGCCGCCACCAGACCCCCCGGTGGTACCCCCGGCACCAACACCACCGTCGCCGCCGACCGCAGTCCCGGTTGAGGCAGGGTTGGTGATATCCGCCCGGCCCCCGAATCCACCGGCCCCGCCGGTTCCGGTGGCGCCTCCGCTGGTTCCGTCTGCGCCGGCCGCACCGATCGCGTTCCCGGTCCCGCCGTTGCTGGCGGCTCCGCCGTCCCCGCCGGCGCCGCCTCCGCCGGGACCCGTGCCGCCCGCTCCGGCGGCACCGCCGATCGCGGTGCCGGCGCCGCTGTGTACACCGGTGCCGCCGAGGCCCCCCGTCCCGCCGGTGCCGGTGGTGGCGTCGCCACCACGACCGCCGGTGCCGCCGGTGGCTGTCGTGGTGGCGCCGCTGCTGTTGGTTGTGGCAGAGCCGCCGGTGCCACCCCGCCCGCCGAACGCGCCGTTGTTGGCGCCGCTGCCACCGGCGCCGCCCGCACCGCCGACCGCGTTGGCCGTCGAATCGGGATTGTCGATATTCGCCGAGCCGCCCGCGCCGCCGAATCCGCCGAAACCGGTGGTCCCGGCACCGCCGTCACCTCCATTGCCGGGTGTGACGTTGCCGGTGCCCAACGTGGTCGCCGTTCCGCCGGATCCTCCGGCTCCGCCGTTGGTGCCGGTGCCTCCGGCTCCGCCGTTGCCCGCGACGGCAGTGATTGCGGAGGTGTTTTTCTGGATGGTTGCGCTGCCGCCGTTACCGCCTTGGCCGCCGGCGCCGGTGGTGCCGTTGCCACCCGCGCCGCCCGCGCCGGCAACTACGGTGCCCGTTCCGCCGTTGGTTGCCCCGCCGCCGCTGCCGCCCGCCCCGCCAATGGTGCCGTCGCCGCCGGCACCGCCTTTGCCGCCCGTGGCGCTGGGACCCGAGTTCACGTCCGCGTTCCCGCCACTGCCGCCGGCTCCGCCGCTGCCGCTGGCGCCTCCGCCGGTGCCGGCGGCGCCGTCGGCGCCGGTGGCACCGCCCGTTCCGAAGTTGGCCGCAGATCCGCCGTTGCCGCCGCCTCCGCCCCCGCCCGGTCCGGTTCCGCCCGCTGCCGCAACCCCGCCGATGGCGGTACCGGCGCCGAAATGGATACCGTTGCCGCCGGAACCGCCGGTTCCACCCTTGCCGTTGGTGGCGTTCCCGCCTATCCCGCCGGTACCGCCGGTCGACGTCGTGGTGGAGCTGCTGCTGATGGTTTGGGCGGTGCCCCCATTGCCGCCGCGCCCGGCGAACACGCCGCCGTTGTCGATGCCGGTGCCGCCGGCTCCACCGGCGCCGCCGACCGGGCTCACGGTCGAGTTCGCGTTGGTGACCGTCGCGTTCCCGCCGCCGCCGCCCGCTCCGCCGGCGCCGACAAAGCCGTCCCCGCCCCGGCCACCGACACCGGGATTGACCTGCCCGGTTCCGCTGGTCGTCACCGAACCGCCGATGCCACCATTTCCGCCCGTGGCGGCCTTGCCCCCGGCCCCGCCGTCGCCCGCGGTAGCGGTCGCGGTGGAGGTGCCGTTGGAAATGGTCGCAGTGCCGCCGTTTCCGCCGGATCCACCGACACCGCCGGTGCCTTCCCCGCCCGCGCCACCAGCGCCCGACGTCGCGCTGCCCGTGCCCGAGGTCGAAGCTCCGCCCCCGTCGCCGCCGCGCCCACCACTCGTGCCGAAGCCGCCGGCTCCACCGTTGGCACCGATGGGGGCAACGCTCGATGTGCTGTTGCTGACCTGCGCGTTGCCGCCGGCCCCGCCTGCCCCGGCCGTCCCGCCGAAGCCGGCGCCGCCCGCACCACCGGCGGTGGGGGTCACGGTCCCGGTGCCCGCGTTGAACGCTGATCCGCCGTTACCACCGGCCCCACCGTTGATACCGTCGCCGCCGATGCCGGCGACGCCTGCGGTGGCCTTCGCCGTAGAGAGTGGATTGACGACGAACCCGCCCCCACCGTCCCCGCCTCTGCCGCCGTTGCCCGTAAGGCCGGCGCTGACGCCGTCGGCCCCGGCGCCGCCGGTCGCATTTCCAGTTCCGTTATTGGCTGCGGCGCCGCCGGCACCGCCGTCTCCGCCTCCGGCGGCACCGGTACCGCCGCCTCCGCCGGCGCCGCCGGTGGCGTCCCCGGCGCCGTTGCTGGATGCCAGACCGCCGCCCCCGCCGTTGCCGCCGCGACCGGCGACGGCGTTGCCTCCGGCACCTCCGGCACCTCCGGCACCTCCGACCGCCTGTCCGGTGCCGCGGTTGGAGGCATCGCCGCCGACGCCGCCGTTGCCGCCGTTGCCAGTGCCGGCGCCGTCGCCGCCTGCGCCACCGGCGCCGCCGACGCCGCCGAACAGACCGCTATTGCCGCCATAGCCGCCGTCACCACCGTTGCCGCCGGACGTGGCGTTGCCGCCCGCCCCGCCGGCTCCGCCGCGTCCATAGCTGCCGCCGGAGCCGCCGTGACCGCCCTTGCCACCAGAGGTACCCGGGGCAGCCGACGGGTCACTGGCGGCGTCATAACCCTGGCCGCCGGAACCGCCGGCACCGCCGTTACCGGAGACGACGGTCCCGATGGCACCGCTCGCACCCCCGACGGCACCGGCTCCGCCAGCCCCGCCGATACCCACGGCCCCTGGGCTGCCGCCATTGCCGCCGAATCCGCCTGTGGTGACCAGGGCGTTGCCGGCACCACCTAAGCCGCCGTCCCCGGGTGCGCCCGCGTCGCCGCCGGCCCCGCCGACTCCGCCATTACCGTTTGCTCCCGCGGCGCCGAAAAGCGTCGAGCCACGTCCGCCGGCCCCGCCGTTCCCGCCGTCGCCGCCAGCGCCGCCGGCACCGCTGTTGCCTCCGTTGCCGCCGTCGGCACCGGCTGTGGTCGCGTTCCAGCCCGCGCCGCCGACTCCGCCTGCTCCACCTGCTCCGCCGGTGCCACCATTGCCGCCGGCCCCGCCGGCACCGAAGACCAGCCCGCCGTTGCCACCGGCTCCGCCCGCACCGGCGTTCCCGCCACCACCGCCGGGACCGCCGGTTCCACCCGCCAGGGTCTGGGTGCCTGGGTTGCCCGGAGTTCCGATCGTGCCGGCCCCACCGGCTCCCCCGGGGCCGCCGACCCCGCCGTTGCCGAATAACAGAGCGCTGCCGCCGGCTCCGCCGGCGCCACCGTTGACACCTACCGCCCCGGTACCGCCCGCACCGCCCGCACCGCCGTTGCCCCACAGC
>NZ_LKTM01000104.1 GCF_001417955.2 Mycobacterium gordonae
GCACCCGTGGTGGAGCCGGTGCCGCCCTTGCCGGCTGCGCCGCCGGTGCCGCCGGTGCCGCCGTGGCCGCCATCGCCACCCGCGACGCCGGGATTGGTGCTGTTGTCAGTGCCGACACCGCCGTGGCCGCCCTGGCCGCCTTGGCCTCCGACGCCGCCCTTGCCGCCAGCACCCTGGGTTCCGGCGGTGCCGCCATGGGTGGCTCCGGCGGCGCCGCCGGTGCCACCTTGGCCGCCGTCGCCGCCGGAGGCGCCTTGGCCGCCGGTGCCGCCACCTGTGGTGCCGGTGGTTCCGATGCCGCCCTGACCGCCTATGCCGCCAACGCCGCCGGTGCCGCCGTTGCCGGATGTGCCGGCCGCGCCCGTGGTGGAGCCGCTGCCGCCCTTGCCGGCCCCGCCTCCGGTGCCTCCGATACCGCCGATACCGCCGGCGCCGCCTGCGATGCCGGGGTTGGCGCTGTTATCGACACCGACGCCGCCTTGGCCGCCCTGGCCGCCTTGGCCTCCGACGCCGCCCTTGCCGCCAGCACCCTGGGTTCCAGCGGTGCCTCCCTTGGTGGCGCCAGCGGCACCGCCGGCACCGCCCTGGCCGCCGTCGCCGCCGGCCGCCCCCTGGCCGCCGGTGCCGCCACCTGTGGTGCCGGTGGTTCCGATGCCGCCTTGACCGCCTGTGCCGCCGGCGCCGCCGGTGCCTCCGTTGCCGGCTGTGCCGGCCGCACCCGTGGTGGAGCCGGTGCCGCCCTTGCCGGCTGCGCCGCCGGTGCCGCCGGTGCCGCCGTGGCCGCCATCGCCGCCCGCGATGCCGGGGTTGGTGCTGTTGTCGGTGCCGGTTCCACCGGTGCCGCCTTGGCCGCCTTGGCCGCCGGTGCCGCCTTGGCCGCCCGCGCCCTGGATACCGGCGGTGCCACCGTTGGCGGCTCCGGCCGCGCCGCCGGCACCGCCCTGGCCGCCATCTCCACCGGCCGCGCCCTGCCCGCCGGTGCCGCCACCGCTGGTGCCGGTGCTGCCGGCACCGCCGTGGCCGCCGGTCCCACCGACGCCACCAAGGCCGCCGTCACCGGCGGTCCCGCTCGCGCCGGTGCTTGATCCGGAGCCGCCGAGGCCGGCCGCACCACCCGTGCCGCCGACCCCGCCGATACCGCCCGCGCCGCCGGCGATGCCGGGGTTGGCGCTGTTGTCGGTGCCGACACCGCCGTGGCCGCCTTGGCCGCCGACTCCGCCGATGCCGCCCTGACCGCCCGCGCCCTGGCCGCCTGCGGTGCCGCCGTTGGTGGCACCAGCCGCGCCACCGGCACCGCCCTGGCCGCCGTCACCACCGGCCGCGCCTTGCCCGCCGGTGCCGCCTCCGCTGGTCCCAGTGGTTCCGGCGCCGCCTTGGCCGCCGGTCCCACCAGCACCGCCAAGGCCGCCGTCTCCGGCGGTGCCGGACGCGCCGGTGCTTGATCCGGATCCGCCGAGGCCGGCCGCGCCGCCGGTGCCGCCGACCCCGCCGATACCGCCCGCACCGCCGGCCAGGCCCGGGTTGGCGCTGTTATCGGTGCCGACGCCGCCGTGGCCGCCGACGCCGCCGACCCCACCGATCCCGCCCTGACCGCCAGCACCCTGGCCGCCTGCGGTGCCACCGTTGCTGGCCCCGGCGGCGCCGCCGGCACCGCCTTGGCCGCCGTCGCCGCCGGCCGCACCTTGTCCGCCGGTGCCGCCACCGGTGGCGCCGGTGCTTCCTTGTCCGCCTTGGCCGCCGGTCCCACCAGCACCGCCAAGGCCGCCGTCTCCGGCGGTGCCGGAGGCGCCGGTGCTCGATCCGGAGCCGCCGAGGCCGGCCGCGCCGCCGGTGCCGCCGACCCCGCCGATGCCGCCCGCACCGCCGGCCACGCCGGGGTTGGCGCTGTTGTCGGTGCCGACGCCGCCGTGGCCGCCGATGCCGCCGACCCCGCCGATGCCGCCCTGACCGCCGCCGCCTTGCTGCCCGCCGCCGCCGGAACCAGCTGCGCCACCGGCACCGCCTTGGCCGCCGTCCCCGCCGACCGCACCTTGCCCGCCGGTGCCGCCGCCGCTGGTCCCAGTGGTTCCGGCGCCGCCTAGACCGCCGGTCCCACCGATACCGCCGGTGCCGCCGTCACCCGCGGTGCCGGACGCGCCGGTGCTTGATCCGGATCCGCCGAGGCCGGCCGCACCACCCGTGCCGCCGACACCACCGATACCGCCCGCACCGCCGGCCACGCCCGGGTTGGCGCTGTTGTCGGTACCGACACCGCCGGCGCCGCCGATTCCGCCGATCCCGCCGATGCCGCCCTGACCGCCAGCGCCCTGGCTACCGGCGGTGCCGCCATTGGTTGCCCCGGCCGCGCCGCCGGCACCGCCTTGGCCGCCGTCGCCGCCGGCCGCACCTTGTCCGCCGGTTCCGCCGCCGCTGGTCCCAAGGCTGCCTTGTCCGCCCTGGCCGCCGGTCCCACCAGCACCGCCAAGGCCGCCGTCACCGGCCGTGCCGGACGCGCCGGTGCTTGATCCGGAGCCGCCGAGGCCGGCCGCGCCACCCGTGCCGCCGACCCCGCCGACGCCACCCGCACCGCCGGCCACGCCGGGGTTGGCGCTGTTGTCAGTACCGACACCGCCGTGTCCGCCGATGCCGCCGATTCCGCCGACACCACCCTGACCGCCGACGCCCTGGCCGCCGGCGGTGCCACCGTTGCTGGCCCCGGCTGCGCCGCCGGCACCGCCCTGGCCGCCGTCCCCGCCGGCCGCACCTTGCCCGCCGGTGCCGCCTCCGCTGGTCCCAGTGGTTCCGGCACCGCCTCGACCGCCGGTCCCACCGATACCGCCGGTGCCGCCGTCACCAGCGGTGCCGCTCGCGCCGGTGCTCGACCCGGCCCCGCCGAGACCCGCCGCACCGCCGGTGCCGCCGACACCACCGATACCGCCCGCACCGCCCGCGATGCCGGGGTTGGCGCTGTTGTCAGTACCGACACCGCCGTGTCCGCCGATGCCGCCGACCCCGCCGACGCCGCCCTGACCGCCCGCGCCCTGGATGCCGGCGGTGCCGCCGTTGCTGGCGCCAGCGGCGCCCCCGGCACCGCCCTGGCCGCCGTCACCACCGGCCGCGCCCTGCCCGCCGGTGCCGCCTCCGCTGGTCCCAGTAGTTCCGGCGCCGCCTTGGCCGCCGGTCCCACCAGCACCGCCAAGGCCGCCGTCTCCAGCGGTGCCGGACGCGCCGGTGCTTGATCCGGATCCGCCGAGGCCCGCCGCGCCGCCGGTGCCCCCGACACCACCGATACCGCCCGCACCGCCGGCCACGCCGGGGTTGGCGCTGTTGTCGGTGCCGACGCCGCCGTGTCCGCCGACGCCGCCGACCCCACCGATCCCGCCCTGACCGCCGACGCCCTGGCCGCCTGCGGTGCCGCCGTTGCTGGCCCCGGCTGCGCCGCCGGCACCGCCCTGGCCGCCGTCCCCACCGGCCGCCCCCTGGCCGCCGGTGCCGCCACCGGTGGCGCCGGTGCTGCCGGTACCGCCTTGGCCGCCGGTCCCACCGACGCCACCCTGGCCGCCGTCTCCAGCGGTGCCGGACGCGCCGGTGCTTGATCCGGATCCGCCGAGGCCGGCCGCGCCGCCGGTGCCGCCGACCCCACCGATACCGCCCGCACCGCCGGCCACGCCGGGGTTGGCGCTGTTGTCGGTGCCGACGCCGCCGTGTCCGCCTTGGCCGCCGACCCCACCGACGCCGCCCTGACCGCCCGCGCCCTGGCCACCTGCGGTGCCGCCGTTGCTGGCACCAGCCGCGCCACCGGCACCGCCCTGGCCGCCGTCACCACCGGCCGCACCTTGCCCGCCGGAGCCGCCACCGCTGGCACCGAGGCTGCCTTGTCCGCCTTGGCCGCCGGTCCCACCTGCGCCCCCTGTGCCGCCGTTGCCGGCGGTGCCGGACGCGCCAGTGCTCGACCCGGAGCCGCCGAGGCCCGCCGCACCACCCGTGCCCCCGACACCACCGACGCCACCCGCACCGCCCGCGATGCCGGGGTTGGCGCTGTTGTCGGTGCCGGTACCACCGTGTCCGCCGATGCCGCCGACTCCGCCGATGCCGCCCTGACCGCCCGCGCCCTGGCCGCCTGCGGTGCCGCCGTTGCTGGCCCCGGCGGCGCCGCCGGCACCGCCTTGGCCGCCGTCGCCGCCGGCCGCACCTTGTCCGCCGGTGCC
>NZ_LKTM01000105.1 GCF_001417955.2 Mycobacterium gordonae
GGCGGGGATAGATGCGTTGGTGGGGGCTTGTCGGGCGGGCGCGGTCGGGGCCGATCTCTACCAGGCTTGGGAAGGCGTTGGCTTAGGTCCGGCTTCGGTGGTGCTCGCTCATGGGTTGGGGTTGGGTGCAGAGCCGCCGGTGATCGGGTTGGGGCGTGGTCGTGATGCGGTGTTGGAGGAGGGGATGGTGTTGAGCGTGCAGTCGTGGGTGGTCGAGGAGGGCGTGAGTGGGTGTCTTCAGCGGGAGACGGTGGTGATTGGTGCTAGCGGCCCAGTGGTGCTGACGCGGTATGGGCAGTCGTAATGGGTTCGCAGCCGGTCGTTTTCAACCATGTGGGGTTGTGCGTGCGGGATCGGGTTGTGTCCAGGCGGTTTTACGAGGGGCTGCTGGGGTTTCAGTTTTGGTGGGAGTTGGATGCGCCGGAGGAGGGGACTGCTGCGCTTCTGCAGCTTTCGAGGCCGGTGGGGTTGCATGCGACGTATCTGGTGCGGGACGGGCTAGTGCTTGAGTTGTTGGACTACTCCGGTCGGGAGGTGTCTGGCGGTGGTCCGCGGGTAATGGATCAGGTTGGGCTGACGCATATTTCGTTCTCGGTGTCTAATCTTCGTTCGGTGTTGGAGCGGGTGGCGGAGTGTGGAGGGTCCGTGGTGGAGGGGACGGTTTCGGAGGGAGCGGCGATGGTGCGGGATCCGGATGGGCAGTTGTTGGAGTTGCTTTCTGATGGGTGGTTGGGTGGGTTGCCGGCGCGGCCTCAATGAGGGACGCGTTAGCCTGTAGACGAAGCCTCAGCTCTCACAGCGCAAGATCCAAGCGTTATCAGTGGCGGGCGAAGACAAGATTTTCTCCTCCCAGTGGTGCAGAACGCCACTGGGCTACCCGGCTAGAGACCCCTGCGCACTCGATGCCGCGGCTAACGCGCGTCGTGTTCATGAATTTCCAGTATCACGTGGGCTCGCCAATAAGCTATGCAACCCAGGGGCCATGATCACCTCACCAGAGCCCCCTTGCGAGCCTTGGGGGTGATTGTGCTGTTTGTCAGTGGTTGGCGAGACAGTGTTTGTCGGTGGCCTGTGCGACGCTATCCGGCTGGTTTCGAGACAACGATGGCGAAAGAGATTCTAATGTTTTGGTCGAGGGGGGTGCCCTTGCTAGGGCTCCGCATGTCAAGGTCAGGAAATGGCTGACTCCGCGCCCGGTCGAAAGGTTTCGCCCGACGAGTTGCTCAGCATTCGTGAGCGGCAGTGGCGTCCACGCGCCGAGGCGGTATCACTTGCCGCCGAGACGCTGGACCTGATCCCAGCGCATAGGCGCGAACAAGCCTTAAGAGCATTCGGTCTGTTGCAGGATCGGTTGGGTCCCGGCGCTGCACGAGAGCGGTTGTTCAGGCGTTATCCCGCGGTGCATGTGCTGGCAACAGCAGGCGTCGCTGCCGAGCACTACGAGCGGGCCACCTTCTGGCCGAAGTTGGTTGCAATAGTCGATATCCTCCCAGACCCAGGCTTTCAAGCCGCATGGGGCGACGCGTTCCTCGACAACCTTCGCAGGCTCGGACTGCCGACCTTCGAGAAGGAAGATGATGCGGGTACCAAATATGTCGGGCGTATCCTGCTTCATGCCGGGATACCTACCTACTGCCTCGCTGATTTCTTTAGGATGCTGTCGTGGAAACGCCGGCACACGCCAGGCCTGACACCCGAAGAATTTGTCTCCTGGGCAGCTGCTAAAGTCGCCGGCTCCGGTTTTCAGAGCCTGGACATGCCCGTTCAGAGATTTATTCGTTACGGCGACGAGTTCGCCGTCGATGTAGCGGATCGATCTTTCGAGCTGCTCGATGCCGTAGCGGCGGGTGCTTCCTCCGACGACGCTCTGCTGCCACAACGGTTCTGGGCTGTGGCAAGAGACCTCAATGATAGAAGGGAATTCGAACAAGTCGGAGAACACGAGATTTCGACCGGCGCCACCGTTGACGTTCGACCCAGACTGGTGCTCGATCCCTTCGGCCTAGGCCTGCTTCTAAGGTTGCCGCCAGTCGGAGACGCACCCGACGGAAGAGCTGTTTGGTTGGTCAACCTTGACGATGAAGTACAGCGAGTAGCGACGGAGTCGCTGTGGCCAGGATCAACAGAACCGGCACCACAAACAGATGTGGCGATTAGCAAGCCGGTGCGCTCGGCCTCGGTGGCCCTAGCAGGTCGGGAGGACCTTCAACTGTCGTTGATCGTCGTCGACGACCGAGATCCGATGCTGGTATTCGGCGAGGATGGTGAACTGATCCCTAGTGGGTTGCCTCTGCCCGCGATGAATGTGTGGGCCATGTTTCCCGGAGACCCAGATGCTCTGCAAGTGACGGGTTCAAAGGGACTTGTAGCCGAAAGTCCGCTTCCCCCGCGCTGGTCGGGCTTCTCTCTGATGCGGGTCGATCTCTCCGGCGCTACCGAAATCTCCGCTGGCGGAAGTGTCCGCACTGTTCGAAAGCTCGAATCGGCACGGATCGAGACTGCCCTCCCAATAACCGGAATTCGCACAGCGAGCGGCCTGGCAGTCGTTGCCCAGGTGCCCCGTATTCGCATTCCTGGCAGCATGGCAAACGCAAATTGGGACATTACGTTGCATGACAGCGCAGGCGATGTGATTGCGCGTAAACGGCTCACTGGTGCGGAGGACCCAAATATCATCTGGGATGAGGTGTCCCGGCCCGTCGCGGGAACATTCACCCTTCGCGTTCGCGGGCCTTGGGGTCGGGGGGCCACCAGAAACTTCACGCTTGTCGAGGGTCTCTCGGTTTCGTTTACGCCAGGTTGGCGCCGGTTTGTATCCGGCGGTCTACAGCCTTGTTTCGCGCGCGTGCGGGCGACTGACGGAATAGCCCTGTCGCGCGAGCACATCGAATTTGGCGAGCGTGACCGCGAACAGAAGCTCCGGGCCGGACTGCACTCCGACCTCCGCTCATTCGTCGTCTCACCGCCACACATGACGGTTGCCTACCACGCCGGCGAGTTCGCAATCAATCCCTCGGTGAGGCCTCTGACGCTGATGGGAGAAGACCTGCGCGACAATCCGGGTGAACTGATTTTGGATATCGGCGCAGCAGCCCAGCCCACGTTGCACGTGATTGCCAATGGGCGAACACTTCAGACCCTTCAGGCGCATTCGCGGCGAATGGGTGTTTACCGCTTCAACCTGGCAGAAATCATCGACACACTGCGCAACCAACCTCTGGTTACGCTCGCGTTGAGCGACGATGGCGAGCTCGTCATCGCGGCGGTGCGGCCACGAAAATTGTTTAGCACCATACGTGTTGAAGAATCTGGGAAACTCCTGCTCGCAGACCATGTCGATGTCGACGGCTTGACTGCTTACGTCTTCGCTACGCGCGCTCCGTGGATCCCACCAGCCTCGGTGCCCATCGGCGATGGACGAGCATCTTTGCCGGACTGGTTGATCGACGCCGGGCCGATGCGCGTCGTGGCGCGGATCGAAGATCCTTGGGTACCGATGGCAGCACCCGGGTGGCCGCAACCAGGTGAATCAACATTCGTGGACGCCGACGGATGGGTGATCCGAGACGACCAAGAAGAAGCTGCGCTATCGATGTTCTTGGCCGGGATCGGACCAATGCCAACAGACATCACAGATTTTGTGCGGTTGTGGACAACGAGGGCGCAACTACCGGCGTTAGCACTTGGCTCTCGCATAGTGGAGGTGGCGAAGGCGATCGATACGGCGGTCTACGCCAACGCCTCGGCAGCGCTCGGTGCGTTGACAGATTCCGAGACGACTGGCGATGCCATCCCAGCCTTGATGATCCGCTCCGGCCTAGCGTGGGCCAATCTCGCTGATGCGCACGGCACTTCGGCGCCACCCTGGACGATGCGCGGCGCAATCCCTGCCGCGCTCCTATCTGCTGCCGACTCGCTCTGGTCGGACGAAGAGATCGAAGCCGCAATAAGTATTTGCGGTGAATCCGTAATCGGACTCTTAGACGGTTGCGACCCCCACGCGAGTGCTGGGCGGATGGATGAGTCCGCCGACCTCTTGGATCGGGACCCTCTCTGCCAACCTGGGTTGAGGCACCCGCCCCCTGACAATTAGTGACCCGAGGGCGGGGATGGAGAGACTCCCC
>NZ_LKTM01000106.1 GCF_001417955.2 Mycobacterium gordonae
CCCCCCGAGCCACCCGCGCCGCCGGCTCCCGTAGTGCCGGCCCCGCCTGCGCCCCCGTTTCCGGCGCTGACGGCGCCCGTTCCGGCAGTGGTGCCGGCGCCACCGACGCCACCTTTGCCCCCGCTGACCCCGCTTCCGCCGGAGCCGCCGTTCCCAGCTGCGATGGTGCCGTTTGACAGCGAATAAGAGATCGCCGCCAATCCACCCTTGCCGCCGTTTCCGCCGGCGCCTGTGGTGCCGTCCCCACCGGCACCGCCGGCGCCGGACGTGACGTTGCCGATTCCGCTGTTGGTCGCGTTACCGCCATTTCCACCGTCCCCGCCGGTGCCGCCTTTGCCGCCGCCGCCTCCGGCTCCCCCGGTGGCGTTGCCCGTAGCGGCGCTGTTTCCGGCGATGACACCGCTGCCGCCGATGCCGCCGTCGCCTCCGGTGGCACCGGTCCCGCCGGCTCCGCCGGCGCCGCCGGCGGCTGATCCGACTCCGGTCGTATTGGCACCGCCGCCGGCGCCGCCCTTTCCGCCCACGCCGGAGGTGCCGTTGCCACCGTCGCCGCCGGCGCCCGCCGTTGCGGTGCCGGTTGCAAGGGAGTTGCTGATGGTGGCGCTGCCTCCGATGCCCGCCGCTCCGCCGGAAGTTCCGGCGCCACCGTCGCCGCCGCCACCACCGGTGGCAGACCCCGTTCCGGTGGTGCTTGCTCCGCCTCCGGCCCCGCCCACGCCGCCGGCGCCGGTGGTCCCGCCACTTCCGCCGTTACCGCCGTCGCCGCCGGTCAAGCCGGCGCTGCCTCCGTTCGCGGAGCTGGCACCGCCCTGGCCTCCGGTGCCGCCGCCGCCGGGCCCGTCGCCACCGTTTCCGCCTGAGCCGCCGATCGCTTTCCCTGATCCGCCGGCGTTCAAGCTGGCGGTACCACCGACTCCCCCGTCGCCGCCGCTTGCTCCATTTCCGCCTGCGCCACCTTGGCCGCCTGACGCGGTACCGCTCGAAGCGCCGTTGTTGCTGCCTGCATTTCCGCCGGCGCCGCCCTTGCCGCCGATGCCGGTGCCGCCGCTGCCGCCTGCAGCCCCGGCGCCGCCAATCGCGTTGCCGGTCGCAGAAGTGGTCGATGCGCCGCCGCCAGCTCCGCCGGTACCACCGCCGATCGCGCCGGCGCCGCCGGAACCGCCGATACCGCCGATCGCTGAAACGGTCGAGCTGCTGTTAGTAACGGTCGCGCTGCCGCCGAAGCCGCCATTTCCGCCTGCGCCGGTGCTGCCTTTTCCGCCTGCGGCGCCGCTGCCGGCCGTTATGGCGCCGGTCCCGGCGGCGGCACTACCACCGCTACCGCCGCTACCACCGCTAGTGCCATTGCCGCCAGCAGCGCCATTACCGGCGGTAGCAGCACCGGTGGACGCGGAGTTCAAGACGGTTGCGGAGCCGCCGTTGCCGCCGTTGCCGCCGGCGCCGCTAGTGCCACTGCCGCCGACTGCACCCCCGCCGCCGGTGACATTTCCGTTTCCGGTGCTCGTGACTGTCCCACCAAATCCGCCGTTGCCGCCGATAGAGCCGTTACCGCCGGCGGCGCCGTTACCCCCGAAGCCGCTACCGGTGGAGGCCAAGTTGCTGATCGTTGCAGTGCCGCCCGACCCGCCAGCCCCTCCAGTACCGGTGGTGCCGCTCCCACCCACAGCACCAGCTCCGGCGTAGACAGTTCCCAACCCTGTCGACGACGCCGCGCCGCCGGAGCCGCCGGCCCCACCTGTGGCTCCGTCGCCGCCTGCTCCGCCATTGCCGCCGGTGGAAGTCGCAGCTGAGGCATTGTTCACAACATTTGCCCCGCCGCCATTCCCACCGGACCCGCCAGTGGTGACACCGAGACCGCCGACGCCACCGTTGCCGCCGCTGGCCGATCCCGTTCCGCTATTGGAGGCGGTGCCGGCGGCGCCGCCGCTGCCGCCAGCGCCGGCGGTGCCGTTGCCGCCGGCGCCGCCCGAACCGGTGACGGCGCTGCCGGTTGCTGCCGTCTGCGAAACAACCGCTTCCCCACTCCTGCCGCCCGAACCGCCCACGCCACCGTTGCCGCCGGCTCCACCGTTACCGCTTTTGGCGGATCCGGTTCCTGAATTGCTCGCAATTTCGCTGAATCCGCCTTTACCGCCGGCGCCGGTGCTGCCCTTACCGCCGTCACCGCCATCGCCGGTCGTCGCCGATCCGCTCCCCGCATTTGCTGCGGTACCGCTGCTGCCGCCGTCACCGCCAGTCGCGCCCGACCCGCCGGCCCCGCCGGCCCCGGTCGTGACGTTGCCAGTGGAGCCGCCTCCAAAAATCTGCATGGCGTTGCTGGAACCGCCCTTACCCCCGTTCCCGGTTGTCCCGAGGCCGCCCTTGCCGCCAGCCCCCCCGATCAGGTTGCCGCTCACGTTGAACGAGTTACCACCCCCGCCATCGCCGCCGGCCCCACCGTTGCTGGAACCAGCACCGCCGTCTCCGCCCGCGCCGGCGATCGCGTTGCCCGATCCTCCAAGGACAAGTGTTGCCGCGCCCCCGTTCCCTCCGGTGCCGCCGTTCGCGCCGGCGGCACCGGTCCCTCCGCCGCCGCCCAGGGCGTTGCCCGTTGCTGCAGCGTTGCTGATCAAACCATTGCCGCCTGCGCCCCCGCTTCCACCTGTGCCGGTTGTTCCTCCACTGCCACCATCGCCACCGCGACCTCCGGCCGAATGTCCGGCTGGACCGCTGCTGGTCGCCGAGCCGCCCCCTCCGCCGTTCCCTCCGCCAGCGGCGCCGCTTCCTCCATTGCCGCCGGCACCGCCGGTTGCCGCCCCGGTAGCCACGGAATTGTTGATGTTTGCATCGCCCCCCTTCCCGCCCTTCCCCCCCGTACCGGAGCTACCGCCGTTGATGCCGTCGGCTCCGGCGCCGCCAGTGGCGTTACCCGTGCCGTTGTTGAACGCTGACCCACCGTCCCCGCCGTCGCCACCACCCGCGGGTCCAGCGCCACCAACCCCACCTGCACCGCCGATCGCGTCCCCGGTCCCGGCATTCGTCGCGATACCGCCTGCGCCGCCATTACCGCCTCGCCCAATGCCCGAGGAGCCACCCTTTCCGCCCACGCCGGCGACGGCGTTGCCGGGCCCCTCGTTCTGGCCGGCTCCGCCCGTACCGCCGTTACCGCCCGCGCCGGTGCCCAGAGCGTTGCCGCCATCGCCGCCGGTGCCGCCCGCTCCGGCGATCAGGCCGCTCTTGCCGCCCGCCCCGCCGTCGCCGCCGGCCCCGGTGCCCAATGCCGAGTTGCCGCCAGCTCCGCCTGCGCCGCCGTTGCCGTAGCTGCCGCCGTTACCGCCGGCCCCGCCTTTCCCCCCTGGCGTGCCGGATACTGCGCTAGACGCGTCGTAGCCGTGACCGCCCGTACCTCCGTTGCCGCCGTTACCCGGAATGATGGATCCCGCAACTCCACCCGCGCCGGCGGTGGCGCCTGGTCCACCCGCGGCTCCGCCGCTGCCGCCGAGGCCGAAAGTGCCTGGGTCGCCGCCGTTTCCGCCATTGCCGCCGACGGTGCTGGCATTCCCGACACCACCGGTACCGCCGTTGCCGGGTGCCCCGGCGTTACCGCCGACTCCACCGGCACCGCCGTCGCCAAAGCCTCCCGCGGCGCCGAATAGCGCTGACCCGCGGCCACCGGCTCCGCCCATTCCACCGTTGCCAGCGTCGCCGCCCGAGCCGCTGTTACCGCCCGTGCCGCCGGTGGCGCCCACCGTCGTCGCGTCAAAGCCCGCACCACCAACACCGCCCACTCCCCCGGCACCGCCCACCCCGCCTTGCCCACCGGCACCGCCCGAGCCATAGAGCAGGCCACCGTTGCCGCCGGCTCCGCCCATACCGGCATTGCCGCCGTCCCCGCCCGGGCCGCCGGTACCGCCAGGTGACGTCACGGTGCCCGCGGCACCCGCGGCGCCGATCGCGCCGGCCCCACCC
>NZ_LKTM01000107.1 GCF_001417955.2 Mycobacterium gordonae
GGGGAGTCTCTCCATCCCCGCCCTCGGGTCACTAATTGTCAGGGGGCGGGTGCCTCAACCCAGGTTGGCAGAGAGGGCAACCTTGGAGAAGTCCACCAGCGCAACACGCTTCTTCGCACTGGCAGCCGGGATGTAATCAGTGATGATCACCGGTAGGCCAAGAAGCTGAAAGTTCACACCGTTCTGAATGGTGTTCGGCTCAATCACATAGCGGTTGTCATCCGAACCAACCTTCACCTTGCGGATCGCGGCGAAGCTGGCCGGTGTCATCACCCAGTGCGTAGGGGCGACGTGGTTGCCCTGAGCAGCGGCAAGACCGTCGATCAGCGAATCAACTTCGGTCAAATCCAAAGTGCCGGTTGTGATACCGGTCTGGCGGAGGATGCCCTTAATGGTGTCGGATGCTCCGGTGCCGTCATACAGTGCAGCGTCTAGCACGTTGCTCACGTCGGTCACGAGGCGAGTGGATAGAACGGTGTCGAGCGCGCCGACCGTATGTGTGGCCTGACGAATCAATTCATTGCTGACCTTGGTCAAGCTCTTGATGCCCTTCAGCGACGACGGGAGCAACTGCACCTCGTCAAAACTGGCGTTGCTCTCGCTGATCTGGGCACCGGCAGCATAGAACCCAGCGGAGGCACCGGAAGCAATACGCGGCACCCTCACCGGGCCTGCGCTGTCGATGATCTGCGGTCCTGCACTAAGGAATGTGCTTGCCTGCTCCAAAGGCTGAACCAAAAGGTTCGCTACCTCAGCAGCGGTCAAAGTCGGCTGCGTAGCAGCAGTCTGAACAGTCATATTATTTGTCCTTTTAAAATAACGGTGTTACTGCCGCCATCAAGGACAGCTAAATAAATCGGGTATCTAACCCTAGAAATACAGAATAGGTCGCGAATCAGTCGCGTTTACCTTACTCTTTAATTTTATCAGACGGACTGTCGAAGTCGGCCTAGAAGCGAGAATGGTTCCCCTTTGTTACCGGTGACACCCTGACCAACCGGACCCGCCGCAATCTTGCGCGCCTTCAGGTGCGGCTTGCGGGACAACAGATCATCAATAGCTGCGTTCAACGTGTCGTCGTCGGCCAACGAATCAGCGTTGAATTCCAAATCTGTCGGGTCGGCTAGCTTCCCGGTCGCTCCTACCTTCAAGGTGAAAAGCTGGCGCAGTAACTCATTCGACCGTGTTTCGGCGGTCTCGGCGCGGTGCCGGTGATCCTTCGCCTCAGTGCGTAGCTTCTCTACATAGGCACGCGGGAAAGTGTCTGCGGATTCGTCCTGCTCAGTTTCGACGTTCTCGGGCTCATCGGTACCTGACACGATGGTTCCTCTCTGTGATAGCGCGTAATGCCGTCTATTTGCCCTCACGAGCAATCAAAACAGCAGGGGTAGAGAAATGTATACGGGTTTACGCAGCGGGCGATTCAGGGGTAATTGCCTGAGTGATGAACTTGCCTAGCCGGATATCCGACGCGAACCGGGCATCACGCTCGAAATCAATCAATTCCTGCTTTACCTCGTCCTCAGAAAAGCCAAGCTTGCGGAGGGTAGCAGTCTTAGAAAGAATTCCGGCGCTAAACAACTTCACCGCATAATCAGCTTCCTGAGCCTGCGAGCGAGTATCAGCAGGTGACCACACAACACGGGCGGTAACGCTGGCAGGGTCAACACCGTCACGGATAGCCACAAGCAACCGGGCGACCGCTTCCCACCCGACGCCGTACAAACGCTGGCGAGCCTCAGCACGGGAAACCAAAGCAGCCTCAGCAGCCCTCAACGCGTCAGCACTAGTGACCGAATCCTGAAGCAGCCCAACATAATGCGCGGGCAAACCGCTAACCATCATCGCCTGCGAAATGAGAACGCGGATACCGGATTCGAACGTCTTTAGGTCAGCAGCGGGAAGACTGCCAAACTTGCTGTTCGCATCCTCGCTGATCATCATGCGATTCGATTCATCCCCGCCGAACGGGTTGGTGGGTGCCGTCACCACATCGCCGGTATCAGGGTCAACGACAGGTAGGCCGGTGTCCTCATCAATGACCGGCTTTTCCTCAAGCTCGATACCGGTTGCATACCTTCGCGGCCTGCCTGCATATTCGCTGGCGACCATCATGTCCAGCAATAGTTTGTTAATTGCGTCCTGGATCGAGAGCAAATCATCAATCACACTCGGTTCATTTTCATCCCCGATAGCCACGATAGGAACAACACCAAGGCCGTGCTCGACAGTTTCGATCAACTCATATCCCGCATTACCAGCACTCGGGGTTTTCGCACACCACGCCTCAACCCGGTCCGCGTAATAGATCCACGCGAGCGTTTCGGTCTTGGTCCTGACCCTTTTGACTGCTCGTAAAATCTGCCGGTCAATCGGCGAACGAATCACTGTCACCTCAGACGGGTGCTCAACGGTAGCCCTCGGCTTGCCACTGCCGTCAGTCCAACACAGCACATACCCGACGCCGTACAGCAAAGCATCGGAGTGGACCTGAGCCGACAGCTGGTCTAGGTCCGAGTATTCAAACAGAGACCACGCGTCGGTGCCCTCAATGCCGCTGAGCCTCAGCCGTTCCTGCAATGACACAACGGCAGTGCGACACAGGTTGCTAGACAACTGATCAAAGTTCCGCAAAGCCACCTTCGCCTCACGGCTCAGAAACGACAGCGGAGAAGCGCCGTTGTAGTAGCGACTCAACAGCCCGTTACGGAACTGACGGGAATCAAGAGCCATCAAAAGCTCGATCAAATCAGGGGTCATTATTCGAGTTCCTAAGCGAAAGAGTAAGCGCGTCTGCGCTTTACGGGATTAGCCAAATGCCAGGCACGGCGGTCAAACGCGATAATCGCAGCGATGCTGGCGTCCACCTTGCGCGGAGAGCCACGCTTGTCTTTCATGATCACATCACCCTGCGGGGTAGCACGGGCAACACAGTGAGCCATATGAGCGGCTAGACGAGGGTCACCGTCCTGAGACAGGGAGCCGTCCACCACAGCCTGATAAAAGCGATCCGTAGCCGGTGCCATACGCCCAACGAAACCGGTGTTGTACTCCACCACTCGGGTCTCACCGTGACGCTTACCCCAGGCTTCAATCTCGGAACGCCAACCCCACGGATCGCAGGCCAGAGACAGAACCTCGTAGCGTTCGAACATCACATCGACAGCGTTGGAAACCTCTTCGCGAGGGACACGCCAATCCTTGTCGCCGGGGTTTTCCCATAGCCCGATGAGGAAAATGTGCCCGTCCATCGTGCAGCCGACAAGGGCTGTGGAGTCGCCAGAGGCAGAACCGTCGAACCCTGCCGTGATCGGGCCACGGATCGAACATTCCTCAGCACGCGACTCCCACAGGCCAAAGGGCAGCCACCCATCAACACCCGTAACCCACTGGCCCAGACGTAGCTGCCTAAACACAGGCTCACGCAGGGTCTTGCGGACAGCCGCTAGACCATCCTCAGCAAGGAAAGGGTCATCGCAGGACAAAGCTGGGTTGGCGATATGCCACGCGTCACGGTTATCGGGATCGCAATTCGGCTGCGCTGCATACTCTTTCAGATAGAAAGCAGGGTCAGTGCCTTCACGTCCGTGCTGGACAAGACGCCACATCACCGAATCAGCGGAACTAGCCGGGGTCGAAATAGCCAACGTCAAAGACTCAGGACGCTTACCGGCCATGCTGGTAATTGCTTCCCAAACCGGCTCAGTAACAACGTGAAGCTCATCGACAATCAACAGCGACGGGTCATGTCCGTGCAAAGCGCCAGGCTCAGCCGGGAGAGGCGTCAACGTCGCATCATTCTCAGGCAGATACAGGCGATCAGCGAAAACCTGCACGCGCTCACCGGAACCTGTCAACCTGAATGAGGCACCGTTGCGCGGTATTTACTGAGCGTCCTCCTCTGGATGGTCGGGTGGGTTG
>NZ_LKTM01000108.1 GCF_001417955.2 Mycobacterium gordonae
CTCCGCCAACGCCCGCGGTCCCTCCGGACCCGCCGGTGCCCACCGCACCGCCCGCACCACCGACGCCACCGTTTCCGCCGGACCCGCCGGCGCCCGCGTTGTTGCTGCCGCCGTCGGCGAAGCCGGCACCGCCGCCACCGCCCTGGCCGCCGATCCCGCCGATTCCGCCCTTGCCGTTGGTGGCACCGACGACCGCGGTACCGCCGGTGCCGCCGGCTCCGCCCTGGCCGCCGACGCCGCCGGCCGACCCCGCCCCGCCGGTCGCTCCGACGGCGCCGATTCCACCGGCACCTCCGGCGCCACCGGCACCGCCTGCGCCGGCGGTGTTGCCGGTTGTGGTCGTCGCCCCACCCTGGCCGCCGATGCCACCCTTGCCACCGGCTCCTGCCGTCCCCGCGCTGCCTCCCGAACCGCCCGTTCCTGCCGCTCCACCGTCGCCGCCGACACCGCCGGCACCGCCGGTGCCACCGGAGCCCGCATTGTTGGTGCCGCCGTCAGCTGAACCGGCACCACCGGAACCACCCTGACCGCCGGTACCCCCGACGCCGCCCTTGCCGTTGGTAGCCCCGGCCACCGCGGCACCACCGGAACCGCCGGCGCCGCCCTGCCCGCCGACACCGCCGGTCGAGCCCGGAGCACCGCTCGCACCCACGGCCCCCGCACCACCGGCACCGCCCTGACCGCCGGTACCAGCGGTGTGCCCGACGGTCGCCGTGGCTCCACCGACGCCACCGACACCGCCCTTGCCGCCGGCCCCTGCCGCGCCCACAGTGCCACCGGAGCCGCCGCTGCCAACCCCACCACCGGCACCGCCGACGCCCCCGGCCCCGCCGTTTCCGCCGGCACCCGCGTTGTTGCTGCCGTCATCGGCGAACCCGGCACCACCGGCACCACCCTGACCGCCGGCGCCGCCGATGCCACCGTTCCCCCGGGTGGCACCGGTCACCGCACCACCACCGGCACCGCCGGTGCCGCCCTGACCGCCGACACCACCGACAGATCCGGCCCCGCTGGCCGAGCCCACCGCGCCGACGCCGCCGGCGCCACCCTGGCCGCCGTCGCCGCCGGCACCCGAGGTATTACCCGCGGTGGCCGTGGCTCCGCCTACCCCGCCGTTACCGCCGAGGCCACCGGCCCCTGCCGCGCCCGCGATACCGCCGGAGCCGCCGGTTCCCGCCGCGCCGCCCACGCCGCCGCCACCACCGGCGCCGCCGGTGCCACCGGAGCCCGCATTGTTGGTGCCGCCGTCAGCTGAACCGGCACCACCGGTACCACCCTGGCCGCCGGTACCCCCGACGCCGCCCTTGCCGTTGGTAGCCCCGGCTACCGCTGCGCCGCCGGAACCGCCGGCACCACCCTGCCCACCGACACCGCCGGTCGCGCCCGGAGCACCGCTTGCACCCACGGCTCCGGCGCCACCGGCACCACCCTGCCCACCGACACCAGCGGTGTGGCCGACGGTCGCCGTGGCCCCACCGACGCCACCGATACCGCCCTTGCCGCCGACCCCTGCCGCGCCCACGGTGCCACCGGAGCCGCCGCTGCCCGCCGCACCGCCGGCACCGCCGATACCACCGGTCCCACCGGTTCCGCCGGCGCCGGCGTTGTCGCTGCCGTCATCGGCAAACCCGGTACCACCGCCACCACCTTGACCACCGGCACCCCCGGCGCCACCACCGCCATTGGTGGCCCCGGCCACCGCACCGCCGCCCGCACCGCCGGTGCCACCCTGTCCGCCGACACCACCGGCAGAGCCGACGCCGCCGGCCGTACTCGCGATCCCCGTAGCGCCCTGGCCGCCGGCTCCGCCGGCGCCACCGGCACCAGCGGTGTGCCCGGTGGTGGTTGTCGCTCCGCCCACGCCGCCGCCGCCCTTGCCTCCTGCGCCCGCGGTGCCGGCACCGCCCCCGGCGCCGCCGCTCCCCGATGCGCCGCCCGCGCCGCCGGCACCACCGGTCCCGCCGGTTGCGCCCGCGCCCGCATTGTTGCTGCCGTCATCGGCGAATCCCGCACCGCCGGCACCGCCCTGACCACCGGCACCCCCGGCGCCGCCGACGCCGTTCGTGGCGCCTCCCACCGCACCACCACCGGTGCCGCCTGCCCCGCCCTGCCCACCGGCTCCGCCGGCGGCCGCCGCGCCTCCGACGACGCCGACGGCTCCGGTCCCACCGGCGCCGCCTTGGCCGCCGGCACCGCCCGCGCCGCCCGACTTGCCCGCGATGGTCGTCGCGCCACCCACTCCGCCATTACCAGCGGCACCGCCGGCGCCGCCGACGCCCGCGGTGCTTGCGGTGCCACCGCTGCCCATCGCGCCGCCGGCACCACCCACACCTCCGTTACCACCGGCGCCGCCGGCGGTCGGGGCGTTGACCCCGTCATCACCAAACCCGGCGCCGCCCTTGCCGCCGGAACCGCCGGTACCGCCCACGCCCCCGGCGCCGGCCGTGCCACCGGCACCAGAATTTCCGCCGGCCCCGCCCTGACCGCCGGCCGCGCCGTTGCCGCCGGTGCCGCCGGTCAGCCCCGGGGTCGTGCTGTTCTGCCCCTGCAGGCCGGCACCCCCGGTACCTCCGGCGCCACCCTTGCCGCCCGTGCCGTAGCCGCCGTCCACACCCGCCGCGCCACCAGTACCGGCCTTGCCGCCGGCACCCGCGGCACCACCAGTACCGCCGGCGCCGCCGGCGGTCGCGGCGTTGGTGCCGTCATCGGCAAACCCGGTACCGCCCTGGCCACCCGCGCCCCCGCTACCGCCGACGCCCCCGGCACCGGCCGTGCCACCGGTACCAGAACCACCGCCGGCCCCGCCCTGACCGCCGGCCGCGCCGTTGCCGCCGGTGCCGCCGGTCAGCCCCGGGGTCGTGCTGGTCTGCCCCTGCAGGCCGGCGCCGCCGGTACCACCGGCGCCACCCTTACCGCCCGTGCCGTAGCCGCCGTCCACACCCGCCGCGCCACCAGTACCGGCCTTCCCGCCGGCACCCGCGGCACCACCAGTGCCGCCATCGCCACCGGCGGTCGCGGCGTTGGTCCCGTCGTCAGCAAACCCGGTACCGCCCTGGCCACCCGCGCCACCGGTACCGCCCACGCCCCCGGCGCCGGCCGTGCCACCGGCAGCGGAATTACCGCCCGCACCGCCCTGACCACCGGCCGCTCCGTTGCCGCCGGTGCCACCATCGACGCCCGCCGTGGTACTGGTCTGGCCCTGCAGGCCGGCGCCGCCGGTACCACCGGCACCACCCCTACCGCCCGTGCCGTAACCGCCGGCGAGACCACCGCCGCCGCTGCCCGCCCCGCCGCCGGCACCCGCGGCACCACCAGTGCCGCCGTTGCCGCCGACCGTGGCGGCGTTCAACCCGTCATCAGCAAACCCGGTGCCGCCCTGGCCACCGGCACCCCCGGTACCGCCGATACCGCCACCGCCACTGGCACCGCCGGTGATGGCGGCGCCCCCGACACCACCCTGGCCACCCGCGCCACCGTCTCCACCCAGGCCGCCGTTGAGGCCGGCCGTCGTACTCGTCAGCCCCTGCGCGCCGACACCGCCGGTGCCGCCCTGGCCACCCTGGCCGCTCGCGCCACTCGCCCCAGCCGCGCCGAACAACCCGCCGGCTCCGCCGGCACCCGCTATTCCTCCGGTTCCGCCGGTGCCACCGGTTCCGCCGGTACCCGCGTTGCCCACACCGACACCGCCGGTGCCGCCCTGACCGCCTTGGCCTCCCGCGCCGCCGACGCCTCCGGTTCCCCCGATCAGCGACTGAACCGCGCCCCCGATCCCACCGGCTCCGCCAGTGCCACCGTGACCTCCGACTCCGCCGCCCGGACCCGTTGCGCCGATGCCACCCGCCCCGCCGGCTCCGCCGTCACCCGCGGAGCCACCGAAGAGTGCGGCAACCGCTCCAC
>NZ_LKTM01000109.1 GCF_001417955.2 Mycobacterium gordonae
GGGGTGGTCGGTCTGGGGGGCCGTGCTGGCGGGGTTGTGCATCGATTTTGTGACATGTGGTGGGCGGGCACGCTGGCGTGCCCGCTTGGTGAGTTCCTCCCTACGGGAGAAGAAAGACTAGGACCGCCTGAGGGCGGTAGGTGGAAATCAGGCCCGGCGGAGCTTGGCGTGGGGTGGGCATCGCGGCGGGGCACCAGGTGGTACACCGAGGGGCGCCGCCCGATGCTGGGGGTGTCGGGTGAGCCGTGGCCGCGTTGGGCCTCGATGACCCAGTGGGAGGCCCGCAGGACCCGCCAGGCGGTGGTCACGGTGCGCACGTCACACCCCGCCCGGGCCGCGATGGTGGCGCGGGTGAGGGCGACGTGGCGGCCGGTGGCGTGGTCGGCGTGCTCGGCCATCACCGTCGCGATCGACAGCAGGGTGGCCGCGGTGATCGAGACCCGTTCGGCCGCGCAGAGCTGTCCGAGGGCCGGCGAGTGCGCCCACCGGTGCAGGCCCTCGAGCCAGCCGGCACGGCTGGTCCACATCGGCGCCCGCGGCGCACACGCGCCGGCACGCTCCACCCAGCCGCGACGGCGTTCGTTGGCGAGCGCGCACACGACACGCGGTGTGGACGCAATAGCAGCGCCGCCGAGCGGCGTCGGCCACCCACTGCTGACCCGAGGTGATCGGGCACTTACGAGATCACGATTTGCGCACTGATTGCGCGCCATTTCTGGAACGCCAGACAGACGTGCGCTACCGTGAGAGCTGTCCACCAAGACAGTCCCTTCGGGGAAATGGGTACGGAGACCCGGAACCGAGCGCCAACTCGGTTGGAACCTCCAGACGTGGCCCCGTCCAAGACGGGGCCTTCGTCATTCAGCGGGGTATCCGCACACCAGCTATTCAGATGTCACGTATGGCCCAGACAGGTCGCGCTATCAGCCCGGGCGTGTACCGGTCACATCGCCAGCGGCAATTCCTCCCTCGATTTGTGGAGTGCAAGAACCAGTTCGGGGTGCCCGACATGCTCGGCTAGTAGGTCCGCGACGTATTGGCCCATCGGGATGCCGAGCTCGGCCGCCCTCTGTTTGACGATGTCGTAGACCATCCGAGGCGGACGCGTCATGATCTGGGCGCGGTCACCTTTATGCGGTTGAGCCATGATCAGGACTCTGCCAGTCAAACCAAGCTGTAACTGATAACGACACGCGGTTAGTGCGGAACAGATGTGACGCGTGTGGAACTCACGCGGGCGTCCCGCCCCGACAGGCTTGGCGTTTCAATACTCGGCTCGACAAGCGATCGGGATGAGCGCCAGGGCTGCCCCTTCCTCGTAGCGACCACCACACAATGGCGGACCAGGAAGGGGTAAGAGCCCCACACGGGCGCCGGGTAGCCCGCAGGTCGTCGTGTCAGGGTCGTCCGGTGAGGATCGCGATGACGGCCTGAATGACCACGCTGAGGATGAAGGCGGCTCTCTTTTTCTGGGCGGAATTGCGCTGTTTCCATGGCATTGGCCGCTTGATTGATCCTGCGATGACGTAATGGCGTAATGACGTGTCATCGTAGTTACGTCATTACGCTGTGACGTATGGTGTGATGCATGCCTACGATTTCTTTGGTCCACACCAAGGGCGGCGTTGCGAAGACAACGTCCGCGGTGTACCTCGCGACTGCCGCGCAGCGCCGCGGCCGCGACGTCGTGCTTATTGATGCCGACCCGCAGGGGTCAGCGCTGGAATGGGCGGCGGTCGCCGAGGATGATCCATTGCCGTTTCCGGTGGTGCCGGCTCGCCGACCTCTTGACGTAGGCCACCAAGATCTGACGATCGTGGACACTCCCCCGGGTACTGCGCAGGTAATTCAGGAAGCGATCGAGCTGGCTGATCTGGTTGTGGTGCCCACAGGGGCCTCACCGTTGGACGTCCGCCGGGTGTGGCCAACCTTGGAGATCACCGCGCACCGCCCCACGGCGGTGCTGCTGACCGGAGTGGATCTGCGGACCCGGCTAGCCGATGAGGTGAAGACACTGCTGGAGGAAGAGGGCGTGCCGGTGATCGAGACGCGGATTGTTCGCCGCGAGGGCATCCGCCGGGCGTTTGGGGCTACACCAGATCACCTGTACGGCTATGACGACGTGTTCGACGAGCTGATGGGGGCGCTGGTTCATGTCTGATTTGACTTCGAAGATGGCAGCACGGGTTAAGACAGAGCCAGCTAAGCGGGCCGCTGAAGCGTTTCGCTCCCCGACTGATGATATGCAGCGAGCCACGGTCTATCTGCCCCGCGCGACGGTGCGCGGGTTAAAGCAGGCCGCGTTAGACCAGGACACGAGCATGAGCAAAATCCTCACTGACCTAGCTGATCAATGGCTAGCCCAAAATGCAAAAACGTAATGACGTAAGTACGTTATTACGTCAGGACGTTGTTGCGTTAATACGCTCTGAACTACGGGCAGGCTCGCCTGACGATTGATTACACGCCCACGAGTTAGCGTCTGTTTCCATGCGAGTGGGTGTGTACATCGATGGGTTCAATCTGTATTACGGCGGCAAGTTCCTCTGTGGCCCTGGCACGGCCGGGTGGCGATGGCTTGATCTACGCGCCCTAGCGACGCGGCTAATCACCAATCAATCCGCATGGACGGCCGCCACCGTGGAACGCATCGTGTACTGCACTGCGCGCATCTCAGGAGCCGGCAACCGTGTTGGCAGTCAAGAGCAAGACGCCTATCTCACCGCTTTGACCCGCGCCGCCGTTGTGGATCACATCGAAGAGGGCAACTACGTCAACCGTGTCACGTCCGCGCCTCTGGCCACCAAAGACCGGCGCGGGCGCCCCGTCCTCACCACTCCGGCCTGGCCGGTGACTATCAAAGACGGCACCGGGCAGAACGACCCCGACGCGCAATTCTTCGTCTCCGTTGCACGGCGCGAGGAGAAGGGCTCTGATGTCAACGTGGCAGCCCACCTCCTCCTGGACATCCTTGAACAGCGCATAGACGCCGCCCTGGTGATCAGCAACGACAGCGACCTGAAATTCCCCATCCAGACAGCACGCGACCGCGTCCCGGTCGGCACCATAAACCCGACCAAGAATCAAACCGCGGGCGACCTGCGCGGGCTGCCGACAGACGGCGTAGGGAATCACTGGTGGTACCAGCTGGTGCCGGCCGATTTCCAGACCAGCCAGCTTCCTAACCCCGCCGGGGGTGTGCCCAAGCCGGCCCCTTGGTGACATACCCGACAGGAGAGGGGAATTGCGTCAACGCAACGCACGTTGCATAATTGCGCAATACCACCCGTTCCCGGCAGGGGACGGGTTTTTTCTTGCCTTAAGCAGAGCGCCGTGTATCAACTCCTTCCACCGAACCGTCATGTGCATCGTGACGTAATGACGTATATACGTTATTACGTCAAGTGCGCAAGCTTGGTCCGAAGCGCCTGCAGATTTAAAAGTCCGTGGGTCCTACCGCGGTTAACGAGCCCAATTCAACTGACCGCCTCACCGGTAGGTTAGGCGCTTGCGGGCCGCAGGCATTGAGGCCGTTAACCGAAGGGTTGCCGGCCGCGGACAACCCCAAGGCTAGTCGGGGAAATCTGGTTCATCTCCCCAGATCGCCGACGGCGCGTGACGTGCCATCGCCGACCCTGCGTGCCGGGCCTGAATGCTTGGGCTCCTGATTTGGGCGCTATCGGTGCGGCGGTAAACGACTCGGTCCCCAACGATCGTTCCCGCGTATCGGCCATTGGGATGAAAGACTTTGTCGTCACGGATCTGGCCCAAGTTCTCTATGTCAACCTGACTCAGGACCACTGTGACGGCTTGATTCGGGACCACCTCGGCGAGGAGGTGGTGGCTCAGG
>NZ_LKTM01000110.1 GCF_001417955.2 Mycobacterium gordonae
CAACCCACCCGACCATCCAGAGGAGGACGCTCAGTAAATACCGCGCAACGGTGCCTCATTCAGGTTGACAGGTTCCGAACTTCGTGCCGTTCGCCAGCGACATCGCCCGCTTCAGCGCTGTCCGCTCTTTCACCAACTCGCGCTCATACTCAGCGAGAGACCCCAGAACTCCGATCATCATCCGGCCAGCCGCAGTGGAGGAGTCAATGCCGTCTGACGTCGAGACCAGGGTGACACCTCGGTCAGTCAAAGCCTTGACCATTTCCAGGATGTGGAGGGTGTTGCGCCCCAGGCGGTCGAGCTTCCAGACGACCACCGTGTCACCCTCGCGGACATAGTCGAGCAGCGCGGCTAGGCCTGGACGGTCGTCCCTGGCACCGGACATGGTGTCGGAGAAGGTCTTCGTCACACCGGCAGTGGCCAGGGCTGCGTTCTGCTGATCCAGCGTCTGGGCAATTGTGCTGACCCGGACGTAACCCACACGCGCTCCACCAGTTGTGGCCAAGGCCTTCGCGGGCAAGGGATTTTGAGTCATAGATAACTATACCACTTATCATTAGACCCTCAATGATTGTGAGACAGCGTTGTGAGACACGGCCAGGGAGACGGACTTTCGAGACTCGACGACCTGGACGAGTCCTGCGGCCCCGGCCGGCAGACGAAGCGTCCCGAATGTGCTCTGTTTCGAGACAGTGCCTTTGCAGACCAGGCTACGACTAGAAGCCCGTCGCCCGTCAGCTCTTGTCTGACGCTTCGATGACGGTTTGGAGGTCGTCGAAGATATCGACTTGCTCAACGCGGACAGTGAACGAGTCGCCCTCGAAGGCGATTCCGTACCCGTGCGCAGTCACCGTGTAAGTGACGGTCACCTCTTCCAGGGCACTGTTTCGCAGCACCAGGACCACATCATCTCCGGTGTGACGCCACGGTGGGTGCGGGCGTAGTTCAGCCAGGGTGATAGTGACTTCGAGATCGCCGTCATCGTTGTGCTCCCATCTAACCGGGTAGTCGGCGGGTAGGGCCGGGACAAAGCTCACCGGAGGCACGGTGCCGAACGGGCCGTATGCTGGCGGCTCCCAGTCGGGATCTTTTAACCGCTCCCACTCGAATGTCTCGATTCCGGCGAACGCGAGACCGCCCGCACCGTGGAAGGTCAAAATAACCTGCACGTTGGTCAGGAATGACTGTGCCTGGTTCGTGATGCGAAAGTGCAGGGCCGGCCACGCAATCGAGGCTAGGTAGTCCTGGCATGCATCCCACCGGCCATGCAGGTCCCGACGCAGCGCCGCCGCCCGTTCGGCTATCTCTCCATCCGAAATCGGTTGTGCCGGTTCATCCGAGACCTCGTAGCCCATCGACCGCATCGCCGATGCACCTAGCCAGGACGATATCGGGTCCGGCGGCTTGGAGCGCAGCTCCTCGTTGCGCTCGTGCAGCGACTTTTCCTCGATTTCAACAAGGCTGTCCAACAGCTCATCGCCTCCAATGAAGCTTCGGGCACAACCCATTACCTCTGCGGTCACCAGTATCGGCGGTGGCCCCGCCGGGATGCCCAGGAACTGCTCTCGCACCCCTGCCATGTGCGGGCGGTCGAGGATCGTCGTGATCCGTTCGAGGTGGTACAACTCGATCTTTGTGTCATCGCCAACCTTGCCTAGAATCTCGCGCTCAGCCAGGCGTAACTCCTGATTCGTCACGAAAGCAACACCCACCGGCTTCGGCTCCTTCGTCTTGGCTTTCTCGACATCGGACGAGAGCTTGTCGGTTATCTCCCTAATGCTTTGCTGACCACGGGGGAAATTCACCGCCATGACCCATGGCTCGCCGTTCTTTTGAATGAGGGCGTCAGCGCCGCCGTCTTGGCCGCCCAGCGGATGCGAGGGGTCGATGCTCTCAAATCCCTCTTCGTCGAGAATGAGCGCCGCCATCCGCTCCGATGGCGTTTGGCCCATCGTCCATTCCAGTAACAGATGCCAAGTCTCGTCGAATCGCCTCACATACGCATCCAGCCGTTGCGGAGTGCTGCAACGCCAAGCGCACTGCTGCGACACACCTGGCTGACACACCATGGTTCTGAATTGTGTCAGCACGCAACAGATGTCAGGCACCGTCCGTAGGGTGGTCGGTGTGCCCGACGAACTTGACAAACGTCTGCGGCAGATGGCGAAGTTCGTCCGCATCGATAACGATGCGGAAGACCGCGCCTGGCGACCTGATGCCGCCTCAATCGAGGCTCTGGTGCTAAAGGTGCTTGGTGGCTGGGAAGTGCTCAAGTCAGCGGTAAATTGGGCCTACTTCGACTCCGTAGGACCGGATGGCCCCCCTGCTGAGGCGGGTCAACTGCCCTCCACCATCCGCAAGGTTGCCGAGAGCTACAACGTGCGCTGGCCGCATTCCGAGTGGTCAGCGGCCTGCGCGAAGGCAAATGTGGTGCGACAGAAGCTTGCCCACCTGCTCTATGCGTACAAAGTCGACAACGAATCCCCGACACCCGAACGGAAACTGGCCTTCATGCGGCTGGGCCTGCCTGGGCAACCCCGCAGGGTGAACAGCCGGCCCTCTGAACTCGGTTGGAGCAAAAGCGCGGTGCCGCTTTCCCAGCAAGCACGGCATGTCGATCTACTGACCGAGCAAGAGCTAATCGATGCGCTTGAAACCATCAAATGGCTCCTGGACTGCTGCAACTACCTGCAGCGGCTCGGCTCGATCCATCGCTTCGAACCGGGGTGGCCCGACAACTACGAGCTGCCGAAATCGGAACGCGACCAACTGGCATGGTGGTTCGACGACTGGGGCGACCCACAAACTACGGCTTTAACGGCAGGCCAGCTATGGGTCAGACCGTCTCGCGGGCCAGAAGTGCCATGAGTCGATGGCGCTGCAGCACCGCCCGAACAGCACCGACACACCGGTTTCAATCACGAGGAACGCGCGTCACTACGTCAGCACCAAACGTGAGTTTGAGCGACAGCTTGTCGGTGAAGCCCTCGCCAACCGACCACAGAACGCAGACGTGTCTACGCAGCTCTACCGCTGCGCCTCAGCCCACTTCCGAGCCCAGTCCACGGCAGCCTTCCGTGCGTCCTGCTGGTCCCTCCCATAGACCTCACCCGCCAGGCCAACCTCGCTCACGACGGTTCGGTTCTCTGCATCCAAGACTCTCGTAATCTTGGCGACGTAGCGGTACTTGCCATACAGGAGCCGCATCTTCTCTATTTCAAAAAGAACTCGTATCCGTTGTGCGAGAAGTCCATACCCACCACGCTATCGAGATCGCCGCCTTATTGACCTTCATCTCCGCGGAGGATCGGGGTAGCCCAAGAAATGCCGTGCGCTATCCACGCAGCCTGCCAAATAGTCCTGCCCGCTGGGCACCGACTTATTCGCCGCCGCGCTTTGCAACATTCTTGAACATGTTCCGAAAAGATCTGCGTTAGGGGCGGTTATCCCGAGTGCGGGCGCAAGTTCTTGCATGTCGTTGTAGCCCTCCCAGTAGGAAGGACTGGCCGGAGCATTGGGATCGGCGTTGGCCCCAACGACGACGCCGGTAGTCAGACACCCCCAGGTCATCAAGATTGTGCCTATGGAACCAGCAACGAGTGCGCGAACTGTCATAGCTGCTAGTCCTCCCTGTAAGCAGAAATAATATTCACCTGGCAGCTCCCAACCGCTACGAATGGAACCAAAAACAGCGCCTCTAGGTGTCGGCTGCCAGGTGAAAGGGACCACTTCAGGGGTGTTTTTGCCATGAGCATGGGACCACCTGTTTGCCATTGATG
>NZ_LKTM01000111.1 GCF_001417955.2 Mycobacterium gordonae
CCGCCTTGGCCGCCGTCCCCGCCGGCGGCACCTTGGCCGCCGATGCCGCCACCTGTGGCGCCGGTGCTGCCCTGTCCGCCTTGTCCGCCGGTGCCGCCGGTGCCGCCGGTGCCGCCGTTGCCGGCTGTGCCGGCCGCGCCGGTGGTGGACCCGGTGCCGCCGAGGCCGGCTGCGCCGCCGGTGCCACCGCTGCCACCGGTGCCGCCCGCTGCGCCGGCGATGCCGGGGTTGGCGCTGTTGTCGGTGCCGATGCCGCCGGTGCCGCCTTGGCCGCCCTTGCCGCCGAAGCCACCCTGGCCGCCGATGCCTTGGTTTCCGGCGGTGCCGCCGTTGGAGGCTCCGGCTGCGCCGCCGACTCCGCCCTGGCCGCCGTCCCCGCCGCCGGCGCCGGTGCCTCCGATGCCGCCGCCGATCGCACCGGCGCTGCCCTGTCCGCCCTGTCCGCCGGTGCCTCCGGTGCCTCCGATGCCGCCGTTACCGGCCGTGCCGGACGCACCGCCGGTCGAGCCGCTTCCACCGAGGCCGGCCCCACCGCCAGCGCCGCCGGTGCCACCGGAGCCGCCCGCTCCGCCGGCGATGCCGGGGTTGGCGCTGTTGTCGGTGCCGATGCCGCCTTGGCCTCCGATGCCGCCTTGGCCTCCGATGCCGCCCTTGCCGCCTGTGCCTTGGTTTCCGGCGGTGCCGCCATTGGTGGCTCCGGCCGCTCCGCCGGCGCCGCCTTGGCCGCCGTCGCCACCGGCCGCGCCGGTGCCGCCGGTTCCGCCGCCGATCGCGCCGATGCTGCCCTGCCCGCCTTGCCCGCCGGTTCCGCCGATGCCACCCCCGCCGCCGTTGCCAGCTGTGCCGGCTGCACCTGTGGTCGAGCCGGTTCCGCCCTTCCCCGCAGCGCCGCCCGTGCCGCCGACGCCACCCACGCCACCAGATCCACCAGCGACGCCCGACTTTGTGCTGTTGTCGGTGCCAAATCCGCCCTGGCCGCCCTGGCCACCGATTCCGCCGATGCCGCCTTTTCCGCCGGCTCCTTGGCTTCCGGCGGTGCCGCCGTTGGTGGCCCCGGCGGCGCCGCCGGTGCCGCCTTGCCCGCCGTCGCCGCCTGCGGCGCCTTGCCCGCCAGTGCCGCCACCTGTGGTGCCGGTGCTGCCTTGCCCGCCGTTGCCGCCTGTGCCGCCGCTGCCGCCGGTGCCTCCGTTGCCGGATGTGCCGGCCGCACCCGTGGTGGAGCCGGTGCCGCCCTTGCCGGCTGCGCCGCCGGTGCCGCCGGTGCCGCCGGTGCCGCCGCCGCCGCCGGCGATGCCGGGGTTGGTGCTGTTGTCGGTGCCGGTTCCGCCGGTGCCGCCTTGGCCGCCTTGGCCTCCGATGCCGCCCTTGCCGCCGGCTCCTTGGAGTCCGGCGGTGCCGCCGTTGGTGGCTCCGGCTGCGCCGCCGGTGCCGCCTTGGCCGCCGTCGCCGCCGGCGGCGCCTTGGCCGCCGGTCCCGCCTCCGGTCGTACCAGTGGTGCCGGCACCGCCCTTGCCCCCGGTGCCGCCAATGCCTCCGGTGCCGCCGTTGCCGGATGTGCCGGCCGTGCCGATGGTCGAGCCGGTCCCGCCCTTGCCGGCCGCGCCGCCGGTACCGCCGATGCCGCCGGTGCCGCCCGCCCCGCCGGCGATGCCGGGGTTGGTGCTGTTGTCGGTGCCGGTTCCGCCGGTGCCGCCTTGGCCGCCTTGGCCTCCGATGCCGCCCTTGCCGCCGGCTCCTTGGAGTCCGGCAGTGCCGCCGTTGGTGGCTCCGGCTGCGCCGCCGGCGCCGCCCAGGCCGCCGTCGCCGCCGGCGGCGCCTTGGCCGCCGGTCCCGCCTCCGGTCGTGCCGGTGCTGCCTTGTCCGCCCTTGCCCCCGGTGCCGCCGGTGCCACCGGTACCGCCGTTGCCGGATGTGCCGGCCGCACCCGTGGTGGAGCCGGCGCCGCCCTTCCCAGCCGCACCGCCCGTGCCGCCGATGCCGCCGGCACCACCGGCACCCCCGGCGATACCGGGGTTGGTGCCGTTGTCGGTGCCGGTTCCGCCGGTGCCGCCCTGGCCGCCTTGGCCGCCGACGCCGCCCTTGCCGCCCACTCCCTGGATGCCGGCGGTGCCGCCGTTGGTGGCCCCCGCGGCGCCCCCGGCACCGCCCTGGCCGCCGTCGCCGCCGAGCGCACCTTGGCCGCCGGTGCCGCCCCCGGTCGTGCCTGTGGTGCCGGTGCCGCCCTTGCCGCCTATGCCGCCGGCGCCGCCCGCTCCACCGTTGCCGGCTGTGCCGGCCCCACCCGCAGTGGAACCGGTGCCGCCCTTGCCGGCCCCGCCTCCCGTGCCGCCGATGCCGCCGGTGCCGCCCGCTCCGCCGGCGATGCCGGGGTTGGTGCTGTTGTCGGTGCCGGTTCCGCCGGTGCCGCCTTGGCCGCCGACTCCGCCGACGCCCCCTTGACCACCAGCACCCTGGATTCCGGCGGTGCCGCCCTTGGTGGCGCCGGCGGCGCCCCCGGCGCCACCTTGGCCGCCGTCGCCGCCGGCAGCGCCTTGGCCGCCGGTGCCGCCACCTGTGGTGCCGGTGCTGCCTTGTCCGCCGTTCCCGCCGGTGCCGCCGCTGCCTCCGGTGCCGCCGTTGCCGGCTATGCCGGCCGCACCCGTGGTGGAGCCGGTGCCGCCCTTGCCAGCTGCGCCGCCGGTGCCGCCGGTGCCTCCGGTTCCGCCCGCTCCGCCGGCAATGCCCGGGTTGGTGCTGTTGTCGGTGCCGGTTCCGCCGTGGCCGCCTTGGCCACCTTGGCCGCCAGTGCCGCCCTTGCCGCCGGCACCTTGGGTTCCGGCGGTGCCGCCGTTGGTGGCTCCGGCTGTGCCGCCGGTGCCGCCTTGGCCGCCGTCGCCTCCGGCGGCGCCCTGTCCGCCGGTGCCGCCACCTGTGGTGCCGGTGCTGCCTTGTCCGCCGTTGCCGCCGATTCCGCCGGCGCCTCCGGTGCCGCCGTCGCCGGCCGTGCCGGCCGCACCCGTGGTGGAGCCGGTGCCGCCCTTGCCGGCTGCACCGCCGGTGCCGCCGATGCCGCCGGTTCCGCCGTCGCCACCCGCGATGCCGGGGTTGGTGCTGTTGTCGGTGCCGGTTCCGCCGGTTCCGCCGGTGCCGCCTTGGCCGCCTTGGCCGCCGGTGCCGCCCCTGCCGCCGGTGCCCTGGGTTCCGGCGGTGCCGCCGTTGGTCGCTCCGGCGGCGCCGCCAACCCCGCCCTGGCCACCGTCGCCGCCGGCCGCGCCCTGGCCGCCGGTGCCGCCACCTGTGGTGCCGGTGGTCCCGATGCCGCCCTGGCCGCCTATGCCGCCGGTGCCGCCGGTGCCGCCGTTGCCGGATGTGCCGGCCGCGCCCGTGGTGGAGCCGGTGCCGCCCTTGCCGGCTCCGCCTCCGGTGCCGCCGGTGCCGCCGGTGCCGCCCGCCCCGCCTGCGATGCCGGGGTTGGTGCTGTTGTCGACGCCGATGCCGCCTTGGCCGCCTTGGCCGCCTTGGCCGCCGGTGCCGCCCTGGCCGCCGGTGCCCTGGGTTCCGGCGGTGCCGCCGTTGGTGGCTCCGGCGGCGCCCCCGGTGCCACCTTGGCCGCCGTCCCCGCCGGCCGCGCCCTGGCCGCCGGTCCCGCCGCCGTTGGAGCCGAGGCTGCCTTCTCCGCCCTGGCCGCCGGTCCCGCCGATACCGCCAACCCCGCCGTCACCGGCGGTGCCGGCGGCTCCCGTG
>NZ_LKTM01000112.1 GCF_001417955.2 Mycobacterium gordonae
GATCAACCCACCAGCCCAGGAGGCCGACACGACCGCCGCTTAACACCCGATGGACTCATCCGCCTTGACAAGTTCCGGATCGACGTCGACAATCACTACTACGAACCGATCGACTCGTTCACCCGTTACCTGCCGAAGGAATTCAAGCGGCGTGGGGTGCAGATGCTGCGCGACGGCAAGCGCACCTGGGCGGTGATCGGGGAGCGGATCAATCAGTTCATCCCGAACCCGACCTTCGACCCGATCATCGAGCCGGGTTGTCTCGATCTGCTGTTTCGCGGTGAGATTCCCGACGGCGTCGAGCCGGCGTCGCTGATGAAGGTCGACCGGCTGGAAAACCATCCCGAATACCAGAATCGCGATGCCCGGGTGCGGGTGATGGACACCCAGAATCTCGAGACGGTGTTCATGTTGCCGACCTTCGCCTGTGGCGTCGAGGAAGCCCTCAAAGACGACATCGACGCCACCATGGCCTCGGTGCACGCCTTCAATCAGTGGCTCGATGAGGACTGGGGCTTCGATCGTCCCGATCACCGGATCATCTCAGCGCCGATCATCTCGCTGGCCGACCCGCAGCAGGCGGTCGACGAGGTCGAGTTCGTGCTGGGTCGGGGTGCCAGGATGGTGCTGGTGCGTCCGGCGCCCGTGCCGGGCCGGGTCAAGCCGCGCTCGCTGGGCGATCCGTCGCACGACCCGGTCTGGGCCCGCCTGGCCGAAGCCGGCGTCCCGGTCGGGTTCCACCTCAGCGACAGCGGCTATCTGGCCATCAACGCGCTGTGGGGTGGAAAGGCCACCTTCGAGGGATTCGGCAAGAAGGATCCACTCGACCAGGTACTGCTGGACGACCGGGCGATCCACGACACCATGGCGTCGATGATCGTGCATCAGGTCTTCACCCGGCACCCGACGCTGAAAGTCGCCAGCATCGAGAACGGTTCCTACTTCGTCTACCGGTTGATCAAGCGGTTGAAGAAGGCGGCCAACACCGCGCCCCACCATTTCAAAGCGGACCCGGTGGAGCAGCTCAGAAACAACGTCTGGATCGCGCCGTATTACGAGGACGACGTGAAGTTGCTGGCCGAGACGATCGGGGTGCAGAAGATTCTGTTCGGTTCGGACTGGCCGCACGGTGAGGGCCTGGCCGATCCTATGTCCTTCACCGCCGACATTCCGCAATTCCCGGAGTTCAGCGCCGAAGACACCCGGAAAGTCATGCGCGACAACGCTCTTGACCTACTGGGCGCGAACAGTCTGGGCGTGACTGTGAATTCCGCGACGCGACACGCCGCTGCGGCGTCGCCGGATTCGCACTCGCGGCGCGCGTCGGTGTAGCAAGCCCGATGAGCGAGTGGACCATCGGAGCGGTACTGGACGCGGTCGCCGAGGCCGTGCCCGATCGGGTGATGACCGTCTGCGGCACCCGCCGAAGCACCTTCGCCGAATCGGCAGCCCGGACCCGCCGCCTCGCTGACTACCTGGCCGGCAAGGGTTTCGGCGCGCACACCGAGCGCGACGCGCTGGGAAACTGGGAATGTGGCCAGGACCGGGTGGCGCTCGTCATGCACAACGACCTCTACCCCGACATGGTCATTGCCTGCCTGAAAGCGCGGGTGGTTCCCGTCAACGTCAACCACTACTACACGCCGCGCGAAGTCGCCGACCTGCTGGCCTACGTCAAGCCGCGCGGGGTCATCTACCACCGATCCTTCGGCGGCAAGGTCGCAGGAGCGGGCGTCGAACTGCTCGTCTCGATCGACGACGGCAGCGAGGTTCCAGAACTCGACGGCGCCGTCAGGCTCGAAGAGGCGCTGGCGCAGGGCGATTCCGGCCGTCTCGGCACGCCGTCACCGGACGATCTGCTGATGATCTGCACCGGCGGCACCACCGGCCGGCCCAAAGGCGTCTTGTGGCGGTAGGCCGACATGTACGTCGCGTCGATGAACGGTGACGACCACGCGGGAGTGGACGAGATCCACCAGCGGGCGCAGCGCGCCGGCGCACCCTGGTTCGCGGTGTCCCCGCTGATGCACGCCGCCGGTCTGTGGACCGCGTTCTCCGCGATCCTGTCCGGGCAGACGGCCGTCCTCTACGACACGCAACGCAAGTTCGATCCGGCGGCGGTGCTCGAGATCGCCGAACGCGAGAAGGTCGGCCTGATGACGATGGTGGGCGACGCTTACGCGGGGCCCCTGGCCGACCAACTCGGGCGGCGCAGCTATGACCTGTCCGCCCTGTTCGCGATCGGCACCGGCGGAGCGGCGACCAATGTCCGTCACCAGCAGGCGCTGCTGAACTACCTGCCGCATATCACGGTGATCAACGGCTACGGGTCCTCGGAAACCGGGAACATGGGTTTCGGGCACAGCCGGCGCGGCACCCAGGCACACACCTTCACCATCCGGACCGGCGGTCTGGTGCTGGCCGAGGATTACAGCCGGTTCCTCGAGCCGGGCGAGCCGCAGATCGGCTGGGTGGCCCGCACCGGCCGTATTCCGTTGGGCTACTTCGCCGATGAGGCCGCGACGGCCAAGACGTTCCCGGTCGTGGCGGGGCAGCGGGTGGTGATCTCCGGCGACCGTGCCTCACTGGAGGCTGACGGCACGCTGCGCCTGTTCGGCCGGGATTCGCTGGTGGTCAACACCGGCGGCGAAAAGGTGTTCGTCGAAGAGGTCGAAGAGGTGCTGCGAGCGCACTCCGCGGTTGCCGATGCGCTGGTGGTGGGTCGCGCCAGCGAGCGGTGGGGGCAGGAGGTGGTCGCGTTGGTCGAGCCGGGCGACGGAGGCGAGGCCGACACCGACGCAATACGTGCGCACTGCGCGGCGAAGTTGGCAGGGTTCAAGGTGCCCAAGGCCTTTATCGTGGTAGACCGGGTACGTCGGCTCGGCAACGGCAAGGCCGACTACCGGTGGGCTGCGTGCCACGCCGAAACCGCCAGCAGCGCAAGGACAGTGCAGCAATGACGTCACCTTATGCCCGGCCGGTCATCGACTGCCTCGTCAACGTGCATTTCGGTGAGACGGAGACCCAGCCGGAATTCATGAACAAGGTGCGCGACGACTACTTCAAGGGGCCGCAGTCGATGTTCGACCCCGTCGATCTCGCCGCGCTGCTCGACGAGATGGACGAACACGGGGTGCGCAAAGCCATCCTGATGGACAACCTGGCCAAACCGTCGGTCACCGCGCGCAAGTTCGTCGACGAACGGCCCGACCGGTTCGCGCTGGCCATGGGCGGGATGAACCTGCTGCGCCCGGTCAGGTCGTTGCGGGAGTTGACCTCGGTGGCGGCCGACCTGCCGGTGGCCTATGCGGTGGTCGGACCCAGTTTCTGGGCCGACGGCCAATATCCGCCGAGCGATGCCGTGTATTACCCGCTGTACGCCAAGTGCGCAGAGATCGAGCTGCCGCTGTGTGTCAACACCGGCCTGCCCGGACCGCCGATCCCCGGCGAGGTGCAGAACCCGATCCACCTCGACCGGGTGTGCGTGCGCTTTCCGGAACTGAAGTTGTGCATGATCCACGGTGCCGACCCGTGGTGGGACATCGCGATCCGGATGCTGATCAAATACCGCAACCTGCGGCTGATGACTTCGGCATGGTCACCGAAGCGATTGCCGGACAGCCTGATTCACTTCATGCGCACCCGCGGACCGGACAAGGTTATCTTCGCCTCCGACTGGCCGGTGCTGCGTCAGCACCGGGTGGTGCCGGAGGCCCGCGCCCTGGACCTTCCTGCCGATGTCCTGGACAACTACCTCTACAACAACGCCAGTGAGTTCTTCTTCGGCGCCGACACAGATCAGGAGCGCTAACGCATGGATCGCTACGAACTACGCCGAATCGACTACAGCCTGACCGAGGATCACAAGGCTCTGCAGGCCGCCTACCGCCAATTGCTGGACACCCATTGCCCGATCGAGACGGTATGGGCAGCCCAGGAGACCGGTTTCGACAAGAGCCTCTGGGAGCGTTTGTGCGCCATGGGCGCTACCTCGATGGCGGTGGGTGAGCACGCCGGTGGTGACGGGGCGACGCTGGTGGACCTGGCGTTGGTCGCCGAGGAACTGGGGCGGGCGCTGGCACCGGTGCCGTGGATCGATCATGTCTGTGCGGCGCGGCTCGCCGAGCGGCTCGGTGCCGTGACGTCAGACGCGGTCGACGGCAACCGGATTCTGGGCCTGGACATCGCCCCGGAACCCGTTGCGGGCCGGCGCCTCATTCCGTCCGCGGCGGTCGCCGACGGTCTGATCGTGTGCGACGGCGACCAGGTGCTCCTGGTCAGTTTCGCCACCCGGCCCGAGCGCGTCTCCAATCTCGGCCAGCTGCCGATGGCCTGGGTTGATCCGGGAACAGCCGATTCGCGCACCGTCCTGGGTTCGGGTTCGCAGGCCGTCAAGGAGTACCGCCGGGCTATCGACGAGTGGCGGGTGCTGACCGCCGCGGCTCTGGCCGGTCTGGTCGAGCAGACGATGACGATCGCGGCCGAGTTCGCGAAGTCGCGCTACACCCTCGGAGTGCCGATCTCGACGCTGCAAGCGATTTCGCACCCGCTGGCCAACATGGCGATCGCCGTTCAGGGCGGCCGCAACCTCGCCCGCCGCGCGGCGTGGTTTCTCGACAACGAACCCGGGGAGCGGCCCGAACTGCCGGGGTGTGCATTCGTGTTCATGGCCGAGGAGGCGCCGAAGGCGGCGACCATGGCGGTACACATCCAGGGCGGACTGGGAGTCTCGGTGGAGGCGGCCGCAACGGCCTATCTGGTCCGGGCCCGGGGTTGGGCCCTGGCCGGCGGCGATCTGGGCCTCACGGCCCGGCAGGTGGGACGGATCGTGGCCGAGCGGGAAAGCGCGTAGCGGCAATGGATTTCAGCCTTGTCGAACTCGACGACGATGACCAGGCCTTTCACTCCGAGGTCCGCGCGTTCCTGGCCGAACACGTGACCGACGAGGTCCGACGGCGTGACCGCGAAACCGGTGACAATTTCGATGAGGGCGTACATCTGGCGATCGGCGCGGCCGGTTACCTGGAAAAGGAGTGGAAGCCGTTGTCCGACGGCGGTTTCACCCGGGTCCGTCGCCGAATCTGGGAATTGGAGAAGCGCCGTGTCCATACCCCTTGGGTGACGTGGGGGACCACGGCCATGGTGGCACGGGCCGTCGCCGCCTTCGGCAAACCCGAACTCGTTGCGGAGGTGATGCCGAAGGTTTTCACCGGTGAGGTGCGAATGTGCCTGGGCTACACCGAACCCGAGGGCGGCTCGGACATCGCGACGTGTAAGACGCGCGCGCTGCGGGATGGCGACCAGTGGGTGATAAACGGCTCGAAGATGTTCACCACCGGTGCGCACAACTGTCAGTACGTCTTCCTCATCACCAACACCGACCCGGATGCGCGAAAGCACAAGAGCCTGACCATGTTTTTGGTTCCCCTCGACCTGCCGGGCATCGAGATCCAGGGCATCCGCACCGTCGACGGCGACCGGACCAACATCGTCTACTACAGCGACGTCCGGGTCGACGACAAATATCTGCTCGGTGAGGTCAACGGGGGCTGGACGGTGCTGCGCGGGCCACTGGACGCCGAACACGGGGCCGTCGCAGCCGCGCCGGACGGGTTGCAGGACGTTGCCATCATGCAGCATCAGACCGGGTTCATGTCCGCGGCACTGGACGCCGTGGCCGCCCGCGTCGCACAACCCGACGCGAGCGGTACGTGCCCGATCGACGACGGATCCGTCGCATATCGGTTGGGGCGCAGCGCCGCTCGCTTGGAGGCGGCTCTGTCGACTCCGAGCATCTTCGGCCGGGTGGCGCAGGCGCAGACTATGCGCGACATCGGCCCGGACCTGATGGACATCGCCGGGCCGGCCTCAGTGCTGCCCTTCGAGACCGACGGTGCCGCCGATCACGGGACGTCGGAATACCTGTACCGCTTCGCTCCGCTGGCGGGGATCTACGGCGGCACGCTGGAGGTGTTCCGCAACATGATCGCCCAGCACGTACTGGGCCTCGGCAAGCCGAGCTACTCACCTCCCGCGGCTCCTGTGGCGAGCAGACGCTAACTCGCATGAAAATGCTGACTTTTATGCGAGTTAGCGTCTGCTCGCGGGTGGTCAGGTGTGCGAGGTGGGGCTTTGGACGGACTCCCACTTCGATTCCAGTGACCTCGTGACGGCGGTGCCGGCCGCCAGGTCGATCTGGAACGTTTCACCATTGTCGCCTTCGAGCGTGATGACGTACCCGGAGTCAGTGGCGTCCTTGAACACCACCTTGTAGGGCTTTTCACCCGATCCGCGGTCGACGGCGATGACGTCGCCCGGCGCGACGTCGTCGATTCGATCTTTTCCCGAGATTTCGGCCATAGCTTCGACGGTAGACGACGGGAGCAGCCGCGGTGGCACCGGCGTTGCACCGTGCAACGGCTTCTGCTGCGCTGGCCGATCGTCTTCTGGATATCCGGCGGATCTACCACGAACCCGGCGTTGAGTGCTTCCGCGTGCCCGCGACGTCCTTGTTATTCGCGTTGTCCGCGGGTGCGCCGTAACCACCGGCCGCGCCGGACGTCCTTGCGCTCGGCGGCCTCGTTCTTCAGGAGTACGCGAGTGTCCTTGGGAGGCAGCTGCAATTCGTGTTCGGCCTCGATGCCGGCCTGCAGTTGCCGTCCCCGCTCCAGTTCGGCATCGAGTTCGGCGCCGAACAACAGCGCGAGATTGGTGATCCACAGCCACAACAGGAACACGATGACGCCGCTGAGTGCGCCATAGGTCTTGTTGTAACTGCCGAAGTGGCTGACATAGAAACCGAACCCGACCGAGGCGGCGGCCCACACCAAGATGGCTACCGCGGCACCGATGCTGATCCAGCGGAACCTCGGCTGTTGGACGTTGGGTGTGGCGTAGTAGAGGATCGCCACCACGAGCGTGACGATCGCCAGTATGGCCGGCCACTTGGCGATCGCCCACGCTGTCTGGGCGGCACTCCCCACGTGGGCGGCCCGTCCGACGGCCTCAGTGACCGGACCGCTGACCACCAGCATGAAAGCCACCGCGGCGGCCAGCACCAGACCACCCAGCGTCAGCACCAACTGCAGCGGCCGCAGCTTCCACACCGGGCGGCCTTCGCCGATCTCGTAGACCCGGTTCATCGCGCGCCCGAATGCGCCGACATACCCGGACGCCGACCACAGAGCGGCGAGCGCGCTGAAAATCAGCGCCAGGCCGGCCGACGGATTGTCGACCACCTGCTGAATCGGTTGGCGCAACATGTCGACCGCCGAGGCCGGAGCCACCCCGGCCACCACCTCAAGCAGGGCGTCGGTGGTGCGGCGGCCCTCGCCGAAGACGCCGAGCAGCGACACCAGCACCAGGAGCGCGGGAAAGAGTGACAGCACCGCGTAGTACGTGAGTCCGGCGGCCAGATCGAGACATTGATCTTTGTTGAACTCATACGCGGTCTTGCGCAGCACGAACAACCAGGACGCCCTGGTCAGGTCGTCCGGGGAATCCGGTTTGCTCGGGTCGTCGGGGTCGGGCGCGTGTTTGCGCTCCACCTGCGGTGTGTCACGGGCGTCAGATCGGGCCATACCATCCGGTTCCCGCCGCGGCGCCCGTCCACACCGGCAATTTCGCTGTGCCGCGCCAGGAATCGTCCAAGGATCCTCCAAGGCCGCCGCCCCAGCATGGAGGTCAGGCCACCGGCAGCGCTGACCAGCGTTCGTAACGGTTCACAGGGGAGGAACACGAATGTCCAACGATGCCGCGCAGGAAAGCAGCCCGCCGACTCCGCACGGGCGGCTGCTCGGTTTCTGCGCGGCATTGGCGTTCAACGCCGGATTGGTGAATGCGGTGGCGATCATGATCCTGGCGGTGCCGGTGGGAAACCTCACCGGTGTGACCACCCAACTCGGCATGGACACCGCCAACCCGTGGCGGTACCAGAGCCACGTGCTGATCGCCATCTTGCTGGGCTTCCTGCTCGGCTCGGCCGTTGCAGGCGCGCTGGTCACGTCAAGCCGAGTTGCGTTGGGCGCGCGTCACGCCGCGGTGCTGACGATGCAGGCGACACTGCTGTTGCTGGCCGCCGCCGGGGTGGAGGAAACCGCTGTAGGCACCGGGGTACAGGCGCTGTTGGCCGCGGCCGCGCTCGGTCTGCAAAACGGCCTGACCTCCAGCTTCCGTGGAATGGCTGTCCGCACAACGCATTTCACCGGTACTATCACTGATCTCGGTCTGATGATCGGCCGCAGCCGCAAACAGGGCATCGACAGGGAGAAGGCCGCGATCCTCGCGGTGACGCTGCTGCTGTTCCTGGGCGGCGGCGTGGTGGGGATACTGGCCGGCGCCCGATTCGGGGGATATGCGCTGCTGATCCCCGCGGGGATCTGCCTGGCTCTGGGCGGCGCGTACCTAATGCAGAACCGAGCCGTCAACGAGCATGCACCGCAGCCTGTAGCAGGTAACTAGGCGGTTGCTCATTTCCCGCGCGAGCCGGCAGGTAAAGCGCCTGGCCCTGCGCGAGCAGTCGCATAATCGCGTTGGAGCGCGGGCCCCGGTGCGAGCTTGTGTCTGCTCGGCTTTCCGCAGTCACCTGTTCGTATTACTGTAATTGTTACCGTAAATGGGCCGAGCGGGAGATGAAGCGTTAATGACCACTGCCACGGTGGTTTTCGATCCGTTCTCCGAGGACTTCTTCAACAGTCCCTACGAGACGTACCGACGGATGCGCGACGAAGCCCCTGTCTACTACAGCCGGCAGTACGACTTCTACGCGTTGACCCGCCACGAAGACGTGGCCGCGGCGTTCAAGGACTACGCGACGTACTCGTCGGCTTACGGCGTGGATCTCGCCCAGGTGCGCAAAGGCCACGTGACCGAGCACGGTTCGATCATCGCCATGGACCCGCCCGCCCACCGCCGCATGCGCGGACTGCTCAACAAGGTCTTCACCCCGCGGGCCATCCAGGCGCTGCGGCCGTTGGTGACCCACGTCGTCGACACCTACCTGGCCGCGGTGGACCCGAGTGGTTTCGACTTCGTCCAGGACTTCACGGCGCTGTTTCCCGTCGACGTGATGACCACGCTGCAAGGTGTGCCGGAACAGGACCGGCAGCAGATCCGGTTGTGGATCGACGACCTTCTGCACCGCGGGCCCGGCGAAGTCGAGATGGGCGAGACCGGACAGAAGTCGGCCGTCGACATGGCCGTCTACTACTACCGGCTCACCAGACAGCGACGCAAAAATCTCGGCGACGATCTGTTGAGCAGGCTGATCGAGGCGGAGATCGAACGCGACAACGGCGAGACCGGTCCGCTGAGCGATGTCGAAATCACGGAATTCGCAACTCTGTTGGGCGGTGCGGGCGCGGAGACGGTGACCAAGCTGATCGGCAACGCCGCTGTGGTGTTCGCCAAGTATCCGATCCAGTGGCGCAAGCTGCTCGACGACCGCTCCAAGATCCCGCTCGCGGTCGAGGAACTGCTCCGATACGAGGCGCCCGCGCAGTACAACGTCCGGCGCTCGACGCGCGAGGTCACGCTGCACGGTGCCACCATCCCGGCGGGCAAACCGGTATTCCTGGTAGGAGCCTCCGCCAACCGAGATCCGTTGGCGTGGAACGATCCCGACACTTTTGAAATCGATCGCGACCGCACGCAAGCGCAGAACCTCGGCCTCGGCTACGGCATCCACAGCTGCCTGGGTGCGGCGCTGGCGCGGCTGGAAAGCACCATCGCGTTGGACCGGATGCTCGACTTCATGCCGCGCTACGAGGTCGACTGGGCCGGCTGCAAACGGGTGAACATGCAGAATGTGGCTGGCTGGAGCCACGTTCCGGTGCGGGTGTCGCGCTAGCGGTCGCGGCGCCAGACCAGCGTGCTGTGCGTGGAGCCGCCGTCGGCCGAGGTGACGCGAGCCGACAGCGTCAGACGGTCGCCCTCGACCTGTGCGTGCCGAATCTGGGGCTGCAGCAACAACTCCGGCATCGTGGCGATCAGCACATGGTGGGTAACCGTTCCCGCCGCCTCGTCGACCTCGAATCGTCCTCCGTAGGAGACGAATTCGTGGCCTGGACCGGGCGTCAGCTGCGCCGACATGTGGCCGTCGGTGGTGTAGAGGATCAGACCGGAGGGTTGGTCACCGAACGGGTGACGGACCGGGCCGGTGTCACGCCGGGATACGAAGGACTCCAGCCGCCAACCGCCGGGCAGCGCCTGCCGCAGGGTCACGGGTTGAGCGCCTGCTCGCGCGCCCACCGGTAGTCGGCCTTGCCCGACGGGCTGCGCTCGATCACGCTGCGGAACACCACGGCCTTGGGCAGCTTGTAGCGGGCCAGGGACTGCCCGGCATGAGCCACCAGTTCCTCGGCCTCGACGCCGGCGCCTTCGGCAAGTGCGACCACGGCGACCACCTCCTGGCCCCAGCGCTCGCTGGGCCGGCCGGCCACCACCACGTCGGCCACCGCGGGATGCGACGCGATCGCCGTCTCGACCTCCTCGGCGAAGATCTTCTCGCCACCGGAGTTGATGGTCACCGAATCGCGTCCCAGCAACTCGATGTGCCCGCCCTCGTGATGGCGGGCACGGTCACCCGGAATCGCGTACCGCACGCCATCGATCACCGGGAACGTCGCAGCCGTCTTGACGGCATCGCCCTTGTACCCCAACGGGACATAGCCGCGCTGCGCCAGCCAGCCGATGCCGTCGTGCCCTGGGGCCAGGATCGTCGAAAAGTCCTCGGCCGCAACAAATGTGTCCGGCCCGGCATTGAACGTGCCGGTCGACACCGCACCGGAGGTCGACAGGTGGTGCATCTGGGCGCCGGTTTCCGAAGACCCGACTCCGTCAACGATCATGGCGTTGGGCAGGGCGTCGATCAGGCGTTGCTTGACGTAGGGCGTCAGCAGGGCGCCGCCGTTGGCGACGACGAACAGAGACGATACGTCGGCGATACCTTTCTCGATCGCGGCGACCAGCGGGCGGGCGATGGCGTCGCCGACCACCGACACCACCGCCACGCCCTCACGCTCGATGGTGCGGACCACGTCGTCGGCGTCCAGATGATCGACCACCGTGGGGAAGACGATGGTCTGTCCAGTGTTCACCGCCATCATCACCGTCCACTGCGCGGCACCGTGGATCAGCGGCGGCAACACCATGACCTTGGTGCCGGGACCGGCGCTCACCCGCGCCACCACCTCGTCGACGGACGTCACGAACTGCCCGGTCATCAGGTCGCGGCCACCGAAGGAGGTCATGAAGATGTCGTGCTGGCGCCACAGCACGCCCTTGGGCATGCCCGTGGTGCCGCCGGTGTAGAGCACGTAGAGATCATCGGGTGAGTGCTGCACCGGCGGCGGGTCGGCGGGCTTGGACACTATGCTCTCGTAATCGACTGCCCCGTAGAGCAATTCGTTGCCCGAGTCATCGGCGATCTGAATCAGCACCCGCAGGTTCGGCAGTTCGGGCAGCACCTCGGCCACCCGTGGCGCGAATGCCGCGTGGTACACCAGCGCGGTCGCCCCGGAGTCCGACAACAGGTACAGCAGCTCGTTCTTGACGTAGCGGTAGTTGACGTTGAACGGAGCGACGCGCGCCGCGAAGCTGCCGAACAGCGCCTCGACGAACTCGTTGCCGTTGTAGGCGTACAGGCCCAGCAAATCCTGGCCGGCCTCGTGGCCGGGCAGATCGACACGCTCGGTGTGGCAGCCCAGCCCCCGCGAGTGCAGGTAGGCGGCCAGCCGGTTCGATCGCTCGATGATCTGCGCGTAGGTGAAGCGCTTGTCACCCTGGATCACCAGTTCGCGATCGGGTACCGCGGCGGCCACCGCCGCCGCGACCTCCGGCACAGTGAATTCAGGCACGTGAGTCCTTCCTGCCGAGCAGTCGCAAAATCGCACGCGTGGGCCCCGACGGGTGCGATTTTGTGTCTGCTCGCGCCATTACGGTTGGTGGGGGAGCAGGCGGACCATCAGCCCGCTCGCTTCAGTGAGTACCGCACCATCGGAGCTTGTCATGCTCGCGGTGATGAACACTTTGCGACCCTCGATTCGGTCGATGCGGCCGTGAGCGGTCAGCGGCGCGTCGATCGGCGTGATCTTGCGGTAGTCGACATGCAGGTAGGCCGTGCGGGTGGGACGGATGTCCGCGCCGGTGACCACCATGCCGAACAGCCAGTCGTAGAACAACGGGATCATGCCGCCGTGCACCGCGTGGTTGCCGCCGACGTGGGAGGCGGTGAAGTGTCCGTGCATGCTGACTCCGTCGGACCTCATCTCGGTGAGTGTCCATGGTGGCATCAGGGGATGACCCAGTCCGGGGATCTCCAGGACCCGCCCGGCCGGCACCTCGACCTCGGGTGCCCGATGGGACTCCAATACGACGCAAGCACTTTCGAGTTGCTCACTGGCCGCGTCCCACGCCGCGGCGTCCGGTTTGGTGGAGACGGTCAGGTCCTGCAACCGGCGCAGGGCGGTGATGTAGCGCTCCAGCCCGGGTGGCGCGTCCAGTGGCCGCACGTCGGGGAAACCGCCCTGGATCTCGCTGGCTGTGTGTGTCATGGCGTCCCTTCAGCCCAGGCCTCGAGCAACCGGTCGGTGGTGGTGATCACGGCGTCGGGGCCACCGGGCATGCGCGAGCTTCATGCGGACGCCGTCGCCGGCAGGTCGTAGCACCCTCGGGCCGACTTCGGTAGCGGCGCACACCCGCCGGTGGCCTTCCAGGTGAACGGAACCCTCATGCCGGAGACCTCCCGCCGTCTGATACTAAAGTCGTTACAGTATAGATTTCAGCAGCTCGGCACTACTCGCCGGCTACACCGGTTTCAACGCTGAGGTAGGTGATCGGTCATGTCGTGGGCAATGCGTGGGCTGGGGATCACCCGGGAACTCGGCATGGTGCTGCCACGGACAGTGGCCGGCTTCAACGAATCGACGCGGTCGGGCCCTGCGACCGCGCGAGGTGTGCGCCAGTTCGGTGAAGTCTTTCTGGACGAACTTGTGCTGACCGGGTTTTCGGTGCTCGGGGGCAGCACGCCGCGCAACATCCGATCGCTGGACGCATGTGTCGCGGCGGCTGAGGAGTTGTCGGCGCTCGGCATCGACGGTGCGCACGCCGAACCGGCTCCGTTGCGGGTACGGTCCATCCGGCGCCACCGGATCGCCGGGCTGCACTACGAGCGGATGTCCTTCGAGCACGACCCCGTGCTGCCGCGGACGCTGGTCGACGCGGGCTTCGGCGGCCCGTCCCGGGCCGCGGTGCATCTGTGCCGGCACCGCTCACCCGGTCCGGATGGCCGTCGGCCCTGGCTCGTGTGGATACACGGCGCCGGCCAGGGCGGGGCCGAGGACATGTTGATGTCGCGCATCGACCGTATCTACCGAGGGCTCGGCTACAACGTCGCGATGCCCATCCAGCCGGGCCACGGAAGCCGTCGGGGCTATTGGCCGAGCTATCCGGACATGGATCCCCTGGGCAACGTCGCCGGCATGATGCGGTCGGTCTCGGAGATCCGCGCGGTGGTGCGCTGGGCGCGGCGGCAGGCCAGCGCGGTTGTGGTGGCCGGAGTTTCGATGGGCAGCCCGGTCGCCGCGCTGGTGTCGCACCTCGAGCGGGACGTCGACGCGGTGGCGCTGTATACGCCGATCCTGGGGCTCAACTCGATGATCGCGCGACACCTCGGACGCTCGGGGTCGGCGCACGGCGAGTACCGGCGGTTGCTGCGGTCGGAAGTAGTCTCCCAACTCACGACGGTGATCGACCCGCTGATGGCTGACCCGGCGCCCCCGCCGCAGCGCCGGCTGATCGTGGCCGCGCGCCACGACCGGATGGCGATGCTCGAACCGGCCCTGATGTTGCAGGAGAAGTGGGGCGGTCAATTGCACTGGTACGGGGGCGGCCATGTCAGCCATGTGTTCTCCCGCCGCGTGCAGGCCGTTTCCGAGCGCTTCCTGCGTGAGGTCAGAGACGATATGGCGCTGCGGACGGCCGATTGATGGGCGCGGTGCGCACCCCGCGCGAGGTGGTGGAGCTCTACAACCTCGTCGTCTGGAACGAACGTGACCTGCGGCTCGCCGAAGAATTATTCGCCGACAACGTCATTCGGCACGGCGTCGATGCGTCCCAGACGTTGACCCACGATCAGGCGGTGCAACGTGTCGCCGACATGTGGCAGGTATGTGACTCGCTGCGCTTCGACCTCAATATCGTGATTGCGGGCGATGACGGCGAGCACGTCGCCATCGTCTACGACTCGACCATCATGGCCAACGGCGCCGAAACCAACGTGGCCAGCATCGAGGTGTTCCGCGTCGTCGGCGGCCGGATCGCCGAGGTCTGGAATTGCGGCTACCAGCAAGGGGTTTGGAAGTGACTGAACGGGTGCTCGAGGAGTTGGGCTACTACCTGCTGGCCGGAGCCGGGGGTGAGGGGCCGGCGAGCCTGATGGACGAGGCGCGCCGCGGCGAAGAACTGGGCTTCGGCACCGCGTTCATCTCAGAACGCTGGAACGTCAAAGAGGCGTCGTCTCTGGTCGGGGCCGCCTGCGCGGTGACCAGTCGCATGCAGATCGCCACTGCCGCAACCAATCACAACACCCGCCATCCCCTGATCACCGGATCGTGGGCGACCACCATGCACCGCCTCTCCGGTGGACGTTTCACGCTGGGGATCGGTCGAGGCATCGCCGCGATCTACGGGGCGTTCGGCATACCCGCGGTGACCACGGCGCAGATGGAGGACTGGGCCCACGTGATGCGCCGGTTGTGGCACGGCGAGGTGATCTTCAACCACGACGGGCCGATGGGCAAGTACCCCATCCTGTTTCTGGACCGGGACTTCGACGAGGACATCCGCCTGGCGCTGGTGGCCTTCGGTCCCAAGACACTGGCGCTGGGCGGGCGCGCGTTCGACGATGTCATTCTGCACACCTACTTCACGCCCGAGACGCTGCAGCGCTGTGTGACAACGGTGAAGTCCGCGGCCGAGAAGGCCGGCCGCGACCCGGACAGCGTGCGGGTGTGGTCGTGCTTCGCGACGGTGGGCGACCACCTGCCCGAGCCGTTGCGGCTGAAGAAGACCGTCGCCCGGCTGGCCACCTACCTGCAGGGCTACGGCGACCTGATGGTGCGGACCAACAATTGGGATCCTGCTGTGCTGCAACGATTCCGCGAGGACTCGGTGGTCACGTCGATCGCCGGGGGAATCGATCACAAGGCCACAGCGGAACAGATCGAACACATCGCGACGCTGATCCCCGACGAATGGCTGGAGCCGTCGGCCACGGGCTCGGCCCAGCAGTGCGCCCAGCGGATCCGGCGCGAGTTCGACTACGGCGCCGACGCGGTGATTCTGCACGGCGCCACGCCCGACGAGCTCGAACCGGTGGTCGCGGCCTACCGCAGTTAGCCCTGTGAGCAGACGCGAACTCGCACGGATTCCGAAGGAATCGTGCGAGTTCGCGTCTGCTCGCGGTACACAATCAGGGCAGGATCACCGTGCGGGTGACCGGCTCGGCGGCCACCTGCCGCGCGTACAGCGCGCGCTGCAGCGAGGCCAGCAGCGCGTCCCGGGTCTCCCGCGGGTCGATGAGTTCGTCGAAACCGAAACCCTCGGCAGACCGGAAGGAAGCCTGCAACTCGGCGTCGCGCAGCTTGGCGGTCAGGTCCTCACCGGCGTGGGAGGCGCGGCTTAGGGCAGCGGCACTCATGGCTCCCATCGTGGCGCCCGGATAGGCGAAGGTGGCGGACTGGTGGTCGAAGCCAAGCAACGACATGACCATGGAGCCGAAGCCGTAGGCCTTGCGCAACGTGAGATGCAACTTGATCGTCGTCGCGGCCGTCTGCGCCGCGAACATCCGCCCGCCGCTTCGCAATACGCCGGTGCGCTCGGAGCGGCTGCCGGGCAGCATGCCCGGGTTGTCGGCCAGAAAGACGATGGGCAGATGGAAGGAGTCGGCGACCAGGATGAAATGCGCGGCCTTGTCCGCGGCATTGGCGTCGATCGAACCGGCCAGCACCTGCGGCTGGTTGGCGACGACGGCGACCGGATGCCCGCCCAGATGCGCCAGTGCGCAGATGATCGCCTTGCCGAACGACGGCTGGACCTCGAACCAGTCGGGACGGTCGAAGACCACGTCGAGCACCGCACGCATGTCGTAGACGCGGCGATTGTCGCGGGAGACGATGTTGAGCAACTCCGGGGTCGGCCGTGGCCCCGTCGTTTCGTCGGCGGGCAGTCCGGCCGGGTAGGACCAGGCGCTGGACGGAAAGTACGACAGGTAGCGGCGGATCTCGTCGAGCACGGTTTCGTCGTCCTCGGCGACGTTGTGAATGACCCCGCTGGGCAGCGCAACGTCCGGCCCGCCCAGGTCTTCTTTCGAAATGTCCTCTCCGGTGGATTCTTTCACCACTGGTGGCCCGGCAGTGAAGATGGTGCCGTGCCGGCTCATGATCCGGAAGTCGCAGACCGGGGCAACCAGCGCGCCGTGTCCGGCCGACGGGCCCAGCACCGCGGCGACCGTCGGCACCCGCCCCGAACACTGCGTCTGGGCCAGCAAATCGGTGGGCGTGCGCCCGTAGTGCCCACCGGTGGGCCGGAAACCCGCGCCGTCGAGCAGCATCACCAGCGGAACCCGGTCGCGCACCGCCAGTTCGGCGATCCGGTAACGCTTCGAATTGCCTCCCGGGCCGATGCTTCCGGCCAGCGTCGTGAAGTCCTCGGCCCCCACCAGCACCGGCTTTCCGTGCACCAGGCCCGAACCCGTGACGATCGCGTCGGCGGCGACGTCACCGCCGACCAGGGTGCCGATTTCCCGGAACGAACCCGGATCGACGAGTCGCTCGATGCGCGCCCTCGCGTCCAATTTGCCCTTGCCGCGGTGCTTGTCGAGGCGCTCGGAGCCGCCCATGCCGCGCGAGAGCCGGCGGCGACGGTCGAGATCGTCGAGCGTCTCCTGCCAGTCCTGAGAGTTGGCCATGTCTGCGGTCTCCCTCGTTGCCGAGCGGTCGATGGCTCACTGTAGCGCCGCGCTGACGTTGACCCTACCGAATCGCTTACTGTAGCTTTTGCCTCATGGTGCTCGGGGGCCTCAAGATCGACGGTGGCATACCCAACAGGCTGGACCGGGTGGTCGATGCGGCCGGCGCCCTGGAAGAACAGGGTTACGACGGCGGCTGGACCGCCGAGACCAGCCACGACCCGTTCCTGCCGCTGTTGCTGGCCGCCGAACACACCGCGCGCATCGAGCTGGGCACCAATATCGCGGTGGCGTTCGCCCGTAACCCGATGACCGTCGCCAACCTTGCATGGGACCTGCAGGCCTATTCGCAGGGACGGTTCATCCTGGGGCTGGGCACCCAGATTCAGGCCCACATCGAGAAGCGGTTCAGCATGCCGTGGAGTCACCCGGCCCGGCGGATGCGCGAGTTCGTGACCGCCCTGCAGGCGATCTGGTCGGCCTGGAAAGACGGCACGAAGCTCCGGTTCGAGGGCGAGTTCTACACGCACAAGATCATGACCCCGATGTTCACGCCCGAGCCGCACCCGTATGCGTTGCCGAAGATCTATCTCGCCGCCGTCGGAGAGGCGATGACCGAGATGTGCGGCGAGGTCGCCGACGGGCATCTCGGGCACCCCATGGTGTCCAAGCGCTACCTGACCGACGTCACCCTGCCCATCCTGCAGCGCGGCATCGCGCGTTCCGGTCGTGAACGCGGCGACTTCGAGGTGTCGGCCGAGGTGATGGTCGCCACCGGCACCAACGAGGACGAGCTGAAAACCGCCATGGCGGCCACCCGCAAACAGATCGCGTTCTACGGTTCCACGCCCGCCTACCGCAAGGTGCTCGACGTGCACGGCTGGGGTGACCTGCATGACGAACTGCACCGCCTCTCCAAGGAAGGCGAGTGGGACGCCATGGGGTCGCTGATCGATGACGAGATCCTCGGCACGTTCGCGGTCGTGGGCCCGGCCGACGAAGTCGGTGCCGCGCTGCGCGCCCGCTGCGAGGGTGTGGCCGACCGGGTGCTACCCATTTTCTACGCCGCCTCGCAGGACTGTATTCGTCTGGCGTTGAAAGATTTTCGCCAGTGAGCGCACCGACGATGGAAGAGGCTGCCAGACTGCTGGCCGACCCACAGGCCTACACCGATGAACAACGGCTCCACGCGGCCCTCACCCGGCTGCGGGCCGACGCGCCGGTGTGCCGCGTCGAAGTGCCGGGTTACCGGCCGTTCTGGGCGATCACCAAGTACGCCGACGTCATGGACATCGAGCGCAACAACGCGCTGTTCACCAACTGGCCCCGGCCGGTGCTGGCGACCATCGAGGGCGACGAGCTGCAGGCCGCCTCCGGCGTGCGCACCCTGATCCATCTCGACGACCCGCAACACCGGGTGGTGCGAGCCATCGGTTCGGACTGGTTCCGCCCGAAAGCCATGCGCGCGCTGAAGATCCGCGTGGACGAGCTGGCCAGGATCTACGTCGACAAGATGATGGCGGCCGGCCCGGAATGTGACTTCGTCCAAGAGGTCGCGGTGAATTTCCCGCTCTACGTGATCATGTCGCTGCTCGGCATACCGGAGGCGGACTTCCCTCGCATGCTCAAGCTGACCCAGGAGCTGTTCGGCAGCGACGACAGCGAGTACAGGCGCGGCACCACGGCCGAAGACCAGTTGCCGGCCCTGCTGGACATGTTCAGCTACTTCAACGGCGTCACAGCCGCGCGCCGCGAGAACCCGACGGAGGATCTGTCGTCCGCGATCGCCAATGCCCGCATCGACGGCGAACCGCTGTCGGATATCGAGACGGTGTCCTACTACCTGATCGTGGCCACCGCCGGTCACGACACCACCAGCGCCACCATCTCCGGTGGGCTGCATGCGCTGCTGGAAAATCCGGACCAGCTGCGGCGACTGCGGGACGACCCGGGCCTGATGCCGCGTGCCACCGAGGAGATGATCCGGTGGGTCACCCCGGTCCGGCATTTCATGCGCACCGCCGCCGCCGACACCATGGTGCGCGGAGTCCCGATCGCGGCCGGCGAATCGGTGCTGTTGTCGTACGTGTCGGCCAATCGGGACGAGGACGTGTTCGACGATCCGTTCCGCTTCGACGTCGGACGCGAGCCCAACAAACATGTGGCCTTCGGATATGGCGTGCACTTCTGCATGGGCGCCGCACTGGCCCGAATGGAGGTGGGCAGCTTCTTCACCGAGTTGCTGCCCAGGCTGAAGTCCATCGAGCTGGCCGGCGATCCGCAACTGGTCGCGGCGACGTTCGTCGGGGGTCTCAAGCACCTGCCGGTCCGGTATTCGCTGTCCTAGGATGCCTTCGATATGACGCGTAAGACGATCGTCATCACCGGCGCCAGTGACGGCATCGGCGCCGCGGCCGCGCGGCAGCTGACCCGCGGCGGCGCACACGTTGTCGTAGTGGGCCGCTCGCAGAGCAAGACCACCGCGGTGGCACAGGAACTCGGCGCGGACTACCACGTGGCCGACTTCGCCGACCTGTCGCAGGTGCGGGCGCTGGCGGACAAGATCCGCTGCGAGTACTCACGAATCGACGTGCTGGCCAACAACGCGGGTGGCATGTGCCGAGAGCTCGAGATGACCGCCGACGGCCTGGAGAAGACGTATCAGGTCAACTACCTGGCACCATTCCTGCTCACCACGCAGTTGATGGACATGCTCGCCGACTCCCGCGCGACCGTCGTCAACACCACCAGCTCGTCGCAACGGCTGCTGCCGAAAGTCACAATCTCCGACCTCGAGCACACCGCCGAGCGCCGGCCCGGCATCGCCTACGCGCTTACCAAACTGGCAATCGTGTTGTTCACCAAGGAATTACATCGCCGCTACCATGACAGCGGCGTGTCGGCGGCCACCTTCCATCCCGGCTACGTCAACTCCAACTTCGGCGATGCCTCAGGCTCGCGGCTCCTGCTGTTCATGAAGAACTATGTTCCGGTGACGGCGCGATTCACGGCCACCGTGGACCAGGGGGCCGAACAGCTGGTCTGGCTGGCCTCGAGCGCTCCCGGTGTCGACTGGCAGCCAGGGGAGTACTACTCCAAGCACAAGGTCGCCAAGGCCAACCGCGCGGCGTACGACCCCGTCCTGGCCGGCGAACTGTGGGATCGCACGCTGGCCGCGCTGTCTAGGACTTAGGGTCGCTGTCGGGCTGTCGCCGTGGGGGCGGTAATACTGGTTGCGCTACCGGAAGGGGAATTCGTGCTGGGTGTTCATCACGCCGCCATCTGTACCGCCGACGTGGGGCGTTCGCTGCGCTTCTGGCGGGACGGGCTGGGGCTGACCGAGTTGTTCGACCACACCTTCACCGGCGACTGGCCAGAGTTGTTCGGAGCCAAGACGGATCAGTTGAGATCGATCTTCCTGGGGGACCCGCAGGCGCCCGACGGCGGCATCGTCGAGTTGGTGGAGTTGTCCGGCGCGGGCGAGGCGCCGAGTGAGTACTCCGGGCCCCGGCACGGCTTCTTTCTGCTGTCGTTGCAGCGCGAGGTGGACGCCACCCTGTCTGCGCTGGCCGACCTGGGATTCACCGACGGCGTCCGCCAGATCACCATGCCCGCCCCGGCGGGCAAGACCGTTCCCATGGCGGTGATCACCGCGCCGGACGGAGTGCTGGTCGAGTTGATCGGACCCGCGGCGTGAGCGCCACCGGCGCCTCGGTGGCCCTGGTGACCGGCGGCGGGTCCGGCATCGGGAGAGAAGCTGCCGCCATGTTGCGCGACGCCGGCCACGACGTCGTGGTGTGGGACGTCGCCGGAGGCGACATCGATTGCGACATCAGCGATCTCGACGCAGTGCAGGCGGCGATGGAGCAAACCGTCCGGGAGCACGGGGTGCCTACCCGGGTGGTGGCCTCGGCCGGTATCGGTTCGTCGGGTCTGCTGCTGGCCATCGATCCGGCCGAGTGGCAGCGGGTGCTGGCCGTCAATCTCACCGGCACCTTTCACACCATCCGGGCGGCTGCCCAGGCCATGGTCGACGCCGAAGTCCAGGGCTCGATCGTGGTCGTCTCCAGCATCAGCGGCACCGTCGCGGACCGGGACATGGGGGCCTACTGCGTATCGAAGGCCGGCCTGGACATGCTGGTGAAGGTCGCGGCCGTCGAGTGGGGTGTGCACGGCATCCGCGTCAACGCCGTCGGGCCCGGCGTCACCCGGACCCCGATGCTCCCCGACGCCGAGAAGTGGCCCGCCTGGGTGGAGGGGATGTCCAAGCGCACCGCGCTGCGCCGGCTGGGAGAACCCGGCGACGTGGCGCAGGCGATCGTCGGGGTCCTCGAAATGTCCTGGGTGACAGGCCAAGTGCTGCACGCCGACGGCGGGCTGTCGCTGCACAGCCCGATCGACGCCTACGGTCAGGTGGAGAAGCTGATGCGGCTCAAGAAGCTACAGGAACTGCACAAGGCGAAGCAGCAGGCGAACGACTCCTAGCCCGCGAGCGTGAACGCCACGACGCCCCGGCGGCGTGTCGCGTCGCCATATTCACAATCGGCGACGGGGCCTACGAAAGCCCGTAATCGATCACGCCCCTGACTATTTCACCGTTCAACAGGTCGGCGTAGGCCTGGTTGATGTCGTCGAGACGGTAGCGCCTGGTGATCATCTCGTCGAGCTGCAGCTGACCGGTCTGGTAGAGCCGGGCGAGCCGGGAGATGTCGGCCTTGCCGTTGCACGAGCCGAAGATGGTGCCCGCCAACGTCTTGTTCATCAGGATGAAGTCCTGCAGGTTGATATTGACTGAATGGGTCAGTTGCGAAGTCATGCCGGTGAGCACACACGTCCCGCCCTTGCGGGTCAGCGCCACCGCATCGCGTACGTCGTCGGCGGTGATCAGCGACGGCGACACCACCACCGAGTCCGCCATCACCCCATAGGTGAGGCCGCGCACCAGGTCGGTGGCCTCGGCCACCGACGCGACGGAGTGGGTAGCGCCGAACTGCAGGGCCGACTTCTGTTTGAACTCCACCGGATCGACGGCGATGATCTGCGCGGCGCCGTTGATGCGGGCACCCTGGATCGCGCCGGTGCCGATGCCGCCGGCCCCGATGACGACGACGGTGTCGCCGCCGCGCACCCCGGCCCGGTTGGCGGCCGAGCCATACCCCGTCGGGATCGCGCAGGACAGCAGGGCACTGGGCACCAGGGGCAGGTCGCGCTCGATCTTGATCAACGAATTCACGGACACCACAGTGTGTTTGGCGAATGCGCCGACCTTGGCCAGGTGGCCCAGCGGCTTACCGTCGGCGGTGTGATGACGGAAGGTGCCGTCGGTCGGCATGCCCGGAATCATGGTGCCCATGCCCTGATCGCAGATGTACTCCATGCCGCTGGCGCACCAACGGCACTGCCCGCACACGGCGACGAACGACATCACCACGTGGTCACCCACCGCGAAATCGGTGACGCCGGGGCCTACTTCGCGCACGACGCCCGAACCCTCATGGCCGCCGATCATCGGGAACATGGTCGGCAGTCCCAGGGCCTTCATCACCTCGTTGGGCGCCGACATGTCGCCCTTGAGGATGTGATCGTCGGAGTGACACAACCCCGCCGCGGCCATTTCGACCAGGGCCTCGCCGGCCCGCGGCGCGTCCAGTTCGAAGTCCTCGACCGACCAGGGTCCGCCGATACCGTGCAGGATCGCCGCGCGGCTTTTCATGATGCGGGACTGAAGGTGACGGGAAGTTTGTTGGGAGAGCGGAAGACCAGTCCGACGATCTTGGACTCGACGCCGGTGCCGTCGTCGGGGACGAACCGCAGATCTTGGACTCTGTCGAACAGGCTGTTGAGCATCACCCGTGTCTCCAGCCGGGCCAGGTGCATGCCCAGGCACATGTGAATGCCGCCGGCGAAGGCGATGTGGGCCTGCCGCGGGCGGCGGATGTCGAAGGAATTCGGGTCCTTCCAACGGGTTTCGTCACGGTTGGCCGACCCCATACACATGTCGATCTGTGCGCCGGCCGGAATCGTCTTGCCGCCCAGTTCGATTTCGCGGGTCGTGGTGCGCATGACCATGGTCAGCGGGGTCTCGTAGCGCAGGCCTTCCTCCATCGCCACCGGGATCAGCGACCGGTCCCGATAGACCATCTCCAACTGCTCGGGGTTGGTCAGCAGCGCGTGCAGCAGATTCCCGGACGAGCGATAGGTGGTTTCCAGCCCTGCCGGCAACAGCAGCCGCAAGAACGCGATGATGGCTTCGTCGGTCAGCTTCTCGCCGTCGATCTCGGCGGCCACCAGGTCGCCGATGATGTCGTTGGTGAGCTTGCGGCGACGCTGCTCGACCTGGTTGAGGAAGTAACCGTGCAACTCGCCGGCCGCGGTCAGGCCGGCCATGATGTCGGTCGAAATCGAGATGAGATCCATCGACAGTCGACGGAACATGTCCAGGTCTTCGCGCGGCAGCCCGAGCAGTTCGGAGATGATCCGGGTGGGGAACTCGAAGGTCAGTGCCTTCACCAGATCGGCGTGTCCGTCCTTCTTGATCTCGTCGATGAGCTGGTCGCACACCGGTCCGATGACCGACGGCTCCCAGCGTTCCAGGGCGGTGGCCCGGAAGGCCTTGGCCACCAGGCTGCGGTGGTCATGATGCTCCTTGCCGCCCATCGCAAGGATGGTGTGGCCCATCACCAACCCGATTGTCTCGTCGTACTTGGCGGAGGTGAACGTCGCGTCGTCGCGGAAGCCGTGGAACACGTCGTCATAGCCGAAGAAGACCCATTCGTCGCTGGGTCGCAGTTCCTCCGGCACCTGCTCGGTATCCATCAGCCCGCCGTGCCAGACCGGGTCGGTGCGGCGCATGTACTCGAAGAACGGGTACGGACTGTTCTCGCCGGTGAAGTCGAGCGCGACGGGCGCACCCTCTTGGTCGGTGCTGACCGTCATCAGCGCTCCTCCCTGAGCAACCGAGTTTGCCCGGGCACGCGGGCAGGACAGTGGAATGTCGCTATCATAATATAAATAGCAACGAAGCTGAACGACGGGCCGGAAGGCGGTGACATCGGAATGCCGCAGCGTCGATTCGTCTGTGCCGTCGACGAGTTGCCGCCGGGCGCGATGAAGCTGGTCGACATCGGGAAATTCGGGGTGGGCGTGTACAACGTCCGCGGTTCGCTGTACGCCATTGTGAACTACTGCTCGCACGAGGGTGCGCCGCTGTGCCTGGGCCTGCTGGGCGGCACCAACGAGCCCGCACCCGACCAGCCCGACGGGGTGCGCCGGGTGCGTGACGGTCAGATCGTCCGATGCCCTTGGCACAATTGGGAATTCGACATCACCACCGGGCGCAACGTGGCTGACCCGTCCCGGCGCGTCCGCACCTACCAGGTTGACGTCACCGATGGGGAAGTGTTCGTGACCGCATGACCGGCCCGGTAATCGACGCCAACGTCCAGCCGCATTTCCGCTACAACGCCGAGATCCGGCGCTATCTCCCGCCCGCCCACAAGCTGCGGTCGATCCCAGACGTCGAACAGCAGTGGTACCAGGCGCCCGGCGGCGATTACCGCGCCGATCTGTACGGCGACGGGTATCCAGGGTCGGATCCGGAGACCGTGAGCCGCCACCTGTTCGACGAAGGCGGGTCGCACTACGCGATCCTGAACCCGCTGACCCGGGGCAATATCGCCGACTACCTGCTGAACAGCCGTATCTGCGCCGCGGTCAACGACTGGCTGCTGAACCGCTGGCTGGAGCCGGACAACACCGACCGCTTCCGGGGCACCATCCGGGTCAACCCGGAAGATCCCAGAGGCGCGGTCGCCGAGATCGAGCGCCTGGCCGGCCACCCCAAGCTGGTGCAGGTCGGCGTACCGATGCAGTCCCGCGAGCCGTTCGGCAAGCCGATGTTCGAACCGATCTGGGAGGCCGCCGCCGCCCACGGGCTGCCGGTGGCGGTGCACATCAACGGCGGCAACGGCGTCGACCATGCGCCCACGTTCGCCGGGCATGCGCACACCTATCCGGGCTACGCGTCCTTCATGCCGCTGAATTACTTCGTGCACCTGGCCACGTTGATCGTCGAGGGCGTGTTCGGACGGCATCCGGGGCTGAAGTTCGTGTTCGCCGACGGCGGCTACGACATCCTGACGCCGCTGATGTGGCGGCTGGACACCTTCTGGCTGTCAATGCGAGACCAGACACCGTGGGTGGACCGCTATCCCAGTGAATACCTGCCGGGACATGTCCGGTTCTGCTCGTCGGCGCTCGACGGGCCGGCCGACACCACGCACGCGGCCCGATGGTTGGACTTCTCCGGCAAGGCGGACCTGATCATGTACGGGTCGAGTTATCCCCATTGGTCGACGTCTTCCCCCGACGACGTGACGGACGGGCTGACCAGCGAACAACGGGAAAAAGTTCTGTGGCGCAACGCCTCTGAGCTGTACGGGTTGCCGGTGAGTGAAGGAAGCACGTTATGACAATTGTCGAACGGTCGGAGTCGGACATCACGCAGGACGTCGCGGTCACCGTCGTCGACACCGATGTGCACCCGCTGCCCGTCTCCGCCGACGTGCTCAAGTCCTACGCCCCGGCCGAGTGGGTGGACAAGATCTGGCCGACCGGCAACGCGGTGACGCCGGTGCCCCATTTCTATGACACCCCGGACTCGTACAAGACGATGTCGATGCGACTGGACGCCGCGCCGCCGGGCGGCGGATTCGCCGGCAGCGACCCGGACTACGCCGCCAAGCAGTTGCTGGTCGACGCCGGCGTCAGCATCGCCTCGCTGGAGCCGATGTGCGATGCGCAGTTGCCGCAGGCCGAGCACGTGCTGAAGTCGACCTACAACGACTGGCTCGCCGACGTGTGGCTGGGCAAGCACAACTGGCACGGCCGCTGGCGCGGATCGATCAGTGTCAGCGCGCAGACGCCCGAGCAGGCGGCACGGGAAGTCGAGCGGTGGGCGGGCCATCCGCATATGCACCAGGTGCTGATGACGCCGCAGACTCGCGGAATACCTTTCGGCAACTCGCATTTCGACCCGCTGTATGCGGCGGCGGCGCGCAACGGCCTGCCGGTGGCCACCCACCTGATGGGTCAGACGCCGTTCGAGCTGATTCCGCTGTACCCGGTCGGCAACCCGGCGCACTGGCACGACTTCTTCGCCTCCTGGCCGCTGCTGTACGTCTCCCATCTGATGAGCCTGGTCTTCGACGGCGCATTCGATCGTCGTCCCGATCTGCGGGTGGTGTTCATCGAGGGCGGCTTCACCTGGGCCATGCCGGTGATGACCCGCATGGACCGGATCTGGGAGGCTCGCCGCGGCGACCTGCCGCACGTGCGGCGGCGCCCGTCGGAATACGTGCGCGAGCACGTGCGGTTCACCACCCAGCCGCTGGAAGACGCCGACACCGTGCAGTTCCGCGAGTATCTGGAAATGATGGACCTGGGCGACAACCTGATGTTCTCGACGGACTACCCGCACTGGAGCTACGACTCCCCGATGTATGCCATCAACCGGTTCCCGCGCGAGCAGCGGGAGCGGATCATGCGCGGCAACGCGACGGCCCTCTACGGTCTGCCCGCGACCGTCAAGGCCCTGCCCGGCGAGCGCGTCGACGGCGGTACGGTTCTCGATTAGCCGTACAAGTCCGTTTTCAGGTCGAGCCGGAAGATCAGAGGGCATGACACAAACGAATCTCACTCGGCCGCAGGGCCTGGGCCGTATCGATCCTGAGCTCAGAGACGCCGCTTCGGCGCTCGCCATGGTCGAGTTCAGTGCCGACACCCTGCCGGCCGAGCGCGAGCGTGCCGACCGGGAGGCCGCCGAACGGGCCGCCGCGGTCGACACCACCGGAGTCACCGTTGAGTCGCTTGCGATTCCCGGTCCGGACGGCGGCGAACTCAACCTACGGTTGTATCGCGGTGCCACCGGAACGGGCGTGCCGCTGGTGATCTACGCCCACGGCGGCGCATTCGTCACCGGCAACCTGGACACCGACCATGCGCACTGCGTCGAGTTGGCCCGCGACGCCGGCTGCCTACTGGTGTCGGTCGATTACCGCCTCGCTCCCGAGAACCCGTGCCCCGCTGCACTCGACGACGTCGAAGCGGCGCTGTGGTATGCCATCAAGCACGCGTCCGAACTGGACATCGACGCCGCTCGCCTGGCCGTGATGGGCCGCGATGCAGGTGGTGCGCTGGTCGCCGGAGTGGCCCAGCGCGTGTTCGACGCGGAGGGCCCACGGATCGCGGTGCAGATCCTGCATCAGCCCATGCTCGACTCCGACGCGACGCCCTCGCGGCGGGAGTTTCAGCGCACACCGGGGCTCAACGGTCCGGCGGTCAGCCGGGCGTGGGGACACTACCTCGAGCACGCCACCGCCACCGGGCAGTTGGTGCCCGCGCACCGCGCGAACCTGGAGGGATTACCGCCCGCGTTCGTCAGCTGCTCAGACGTCGACCCGTGCCGCGACGAGGCCATCGACTACGCGAACCGGCTGCTGCACGCCTACGTGCCCGCCAGCCTGCACGTCATCGCCGCGACGTTCCACGGCTTCGACTCCGTGGTACCCGATTGGGTTGTCTCGCAAGAGAATCGGGCACTGCACGCCCAGACACTGCGGCGCGCGTTCGCCGTCTGACCGCGCGCGCCCAGCGTGAACACAGGGCGAATTTCGGCGCTGTTTCCCGCCCTCAGTTCACGCTCGGCGACAGGGGTCCGGCTAAACCGGCGTGAACTTGGTGATCAGCCACTTGCCGTCGACCAGGGCGAGGTTCACCAGCGCGCTGCTGGCCGCCATCGACGGCTCGGGGTTGTCCTTGCTGGTGGTGCTCTGGTCCACGAACACCAGCACGACCGCTGAGTCGGGGTGCAGTTCCTGCACCGCGGCGCGCATGACGTGCGCCGAGGTCTTCAGCGACTTCTGCTTGGCCGCGGGCGCGACGATCTGCTGGGTGAACTGGTCGTAGTAGGACAGGAAGTCACCGGTCAGGTGCGAGCGGGCGGCGGCGAAGTCCTTGTCGAGGCTGTCGGGAGAGTAGGACAGCAACGCGACCGTGCCGTCGGAGGCTGCGCTGACCGCCGCGCGCGCCACGCCGGGACTGGTCCGCTGGTCCGGCTTGTGATAGTGGGCGTACAGCCAGGCCGTCACCCCACCGGAGATCAGGACCAGCACGATCAGGATCACCGGGATGGGCTTGACGGTGATCTTCCGGCTCCAGATGTCGCGCCGCCAGTTTCGCTTGGGCTCCGCGGGCCGGGCTTCCTCGACGGCCGCAACCTCGGTTTCGTCGTCCGCGTCTGCTTCGGCTTCGTCGTCGACGTCCCCATAGGCCTCATCGGCCGGGTAGGCGTCGTCGGCGTAATTGTCGGGATGGTCGTCGGCGTAGTTGTCGAGCTCGGCGTCGTGCTCTTCGCCGACGGTGTCGATCACCGCGGTTTCGGCGTCTTTGTTCGCGTCCCGGTCGCGTTCGTCGTCGCTCACGGCACGAACTCAACTTTCGACATCTTGTACTGTCCGTCCTCTTCGGTCACGGTCACCCGCAGACGCCAGGCGCGCGGCTCGTCCTTGGCGCCGGCGGAATTGGTCACGCGGGAGGTCGCCGACACCAGAACCTGGGCGGTGCGGCCGTCCATGGATTCGATCGCGGCCGCGTTCACCGTCCCCTCGGTGACCACCTTGGACTGTTCGACCACCTTGGTGAAGTCGGCGGCGCGTTGCTGGAAATCATCACGGAACTCGCCGGTGGAACTGTCGATCACCCGCTGGACGTCTTCCTTGGCTTTCTTGAAGTCCAGCGAAGTCATGTTGACGACGCCCTTCTTGGCGCCGGCGATGAAAGCCGCTGCCTTCTGTTCGCGTTCGGTGGCTTCGTGGTGCTGCCACATGAAGTACGTGCTGAGGCCGCTGAAGCCCAGGATGAGCAGTACCGCGACCACTTTGGCGATCGTTGACACACGCGGGAATCGCACGGCACTGCGCATGCGTTCCCGGCGCGACGGCTTGGCCGCTACCTCGGGTTCGGCCTCGCTGTAGTTCTCTGCCTCTTCGTACTCGCCGGACTCTTCGTATTCGTCGGAGTCTTCGTACTCCTCGGACTCGTCGTACTCGTCGTCGTAGTCCTCGTACTCGTAGTCCTCGTCGTCTTCGTCGTCATCGTCGGCCGCGGCGAGCGCTTCACGACGGAGCCGGGCGGCGCGGGCCTTGGCGCGTGCCGCGGCGGCCAGCGCCTCTGCCTCGGCGGCTTCCGCCTCAGCCTCCGCCGCCAGGGCCAGCACGTCGGCCTTCGACGGCACCGCGTCGTCGTCTGTGTCAGCCATTACGGCCACCGCTCGTCATTATCGACTGAACTCCGGTATCTCTTACGGTATCGCCCATTGGTAACATCGGAGTCGCCAGCGAACTCCGACGAGGACCGATCAGGCGGATGATCAATCACCCAATCATTTCCCCCAGCTTCCCTCGCGACCGCGAAGGAATGCCGAGGAAAGTCCGGCCGGCATCATGACCGCTGTCGACTCTCCCGAAAAGATACTCTTTACCACCACCAGCCAAGCCTTTCTGTCCAAAGAAGCGTCGCTGCGTCATGTCCGGGAACTGCACGCCGCGGGCTCATCGTGGGATCCGGCGTGGTGGCGGCGAGCCGCCGAACTCGGCTGGACCGGCCTGCTGGTTCCCGAGGAACTGGGCGGCGGCAGCGTATCGGGTGACGGCCTCGCGGATCTGGCCGTGGTCGCCGAGTTGCTGGGCAAAACGGTGGCGCCGGGACCGCTCTATCCCGTCAGCACGGTGCTCGCCGCGCTGGTGGACTGCGCCGACCGGGACACGCACACGGCACTGATCGATTCGCTGATCTCCGGGGAGACGGTGGCGTCGTGGGCCGTGTCGGAGCCGCGTCGGGGATGGGCCCCTCAGGAGCCGACGGTCACCGCGACCGCCGTCGACTCCGGGTACCGGATTGACGGCACGAAGGACCGGGTCGAGGCCGGCGCCCAGAGCGCGGCGCTGTTGGTGGTGGCGCGCAGCGCCGAGGGTGTGCGTCAGTTCCTGGTTCCGACGGATGCGCCGGGCGTGCGGATCACCCCGGTGCAGTCGGTCGACCTGGTCAAGCAGTATGCGCGGGTGGAATTCGACGGCGCGGTGGCCTCCGGGGTGGTCGGCGACGTTACCGAGACCCGCGCCCTGATCGACCGGCAGAGTCAGATCGCGCAGGTGCTGCAATGCGCCGAGTCGGTCGGGATCTTGCAGACCGTCTTCGACTTCACCGTGCAGTGGGCGCTGGACCGGCACAGCTTCGGCCGCCCCCTGGCGTCGTACCAGGCGCTCAAGCACGGGTTCGCCGACATGAAACTGTGGCTGGAGGCGTGCCGCGCGACGACGGCCGCGGCGGTCGCCGACGTCTCGGCGCGCGCCCCCGACGCCGGCCTGTCGGCCAGTGTCGCCAAGTCCTATGTCGGTGAGGTCGGTGGTGAGATCGTGCAGCGGTGCGTGCAGATGCATGGCGGTATCGGCGTCACGTGGGAGCACGACCTGCACCTCTATCTCAGGCGAATCACGTTGTACCGCTCCATCTTCGGCACGCCCGAAGAGCACAACGTCCGGGTGTATCAGGCGGGTGCGAAATGAGTCCGACGGAGACCGTCGCCGAATTCGCCGCCCGCGCCAGAAGCTGGCTGGCCGAGAACATGCCGAGCATCGACCCCGATTCGCCGCCGGCCGTGCCGCGCGATGCCGAGCAGTCCTGGCAACGGGCCCGCGAACTGCAAAAGCGGCTCTACGCAGGCGGATTCGCGGGCATCTGTTTTCCGCGTGAGTACGGCGGCCTCGGACTGGACTACGAATACCAGCGGGCGTTCGACGTCGAATCCCTCAACTACGAGATGCCGCTGATCCTCAACGTGCCGACCTTCACCATCTGCTGTGCCACCTTGCTCGACACCGGCAGCGAGGAGCAGAAGAAGCAGCACATCGGCGCCGCGCTGCGCGGCGAGGAGATCCTGGTGCAGCTGCTCTCCGAACCCAGTGGCGGCTCGGATCTGGCCGGTGTGATCACGCGTGCCGAACGGCAGGGAGACCGCTGGGTCATCAACGGCGCCAAGACCTGGAGCACCAGCGCGTTCGCGGCCGACTACGGACTGTGCCTGGCCCGCACCAACTGGGATGTGCCCAAGCACGACGGGCTGACCATGTTCCTGGTGCCGATCAATCACCCCGGCATCACGCTACGGCGCATCACCCAGGTCAGCGGCGGCGCCGAGTTCTGCGAGGAGTTCCTCGACGGAGTCGACGTCGGCGACGACGCGGTGGTCGGTGAGGTGAACAAGGGCTGGGCGGTGGCGTCACGGCAGCTCTATCACGAACGACGCGCCGTCGGGCAGGGCTCGGAGTTCGCCAGCGGCTCGGGCAGCGAGGGCGGACACACCACGCCGGTGGACTATGCCGATCTGCTGGCACGCACCGGGCAGGCCGACAGCGAGCGTGCGCAGGAGATGGCCGGACGGGCGCTGGTGCATCGCGCCGTCGCCGAGCAACTGATCAGTCACGTTTACCGCAGTGTCAGGGACGGCGCGCTGCCGCCGGCCGGCGGGACGCTGATCAGGCTCTTCCATGCCGAGACGGTGATGCTGGAAATGGACACCGCCCTGGCGCTCGCGGGTGCGGCCGGCGTGGTGGGCGAGGTCGGAGAAGGGTTGCAATCCGGGCTTCGTTACCTGTCTCGCCAGTCGGTCGCCATCGGCGGCGGCACCACCGAGATGGCCCGCAACGTCATCGGCGAGCGGGTGCTGAACTTTCCGCGGGAGTACGCCGCCGACCGCGGCGTGCCGTTCAATCAGGTGCGGCACGGCAAGACGCGGTAGGCGCCGTCAGTCCTCGACGAGGATGTCCTCGGAGTCTCCGGTGCTGACGGGGATCTGAACCAGCGACAGAACGTGGTGGGCGGGGCTGCCCGGCGGTGCCACCAGCACGCAGTCGCCGCCCTGCTTACGCGCTCGTTCGCGCGCCGCGGCCAGCGCGCTGACGCCCGCTGAGCCGAGATGGGTGACCGCGCTCAGATCTATCGTCAAAGACGCTATGCCCGAGCGACTTTCAACCGCAATCTGCCGATCCAGGGTGGACGCGGTGTTCGAGTCGACCTCGCCGCGTACCACGATCCGGCCGCCGTCGGTGACCAGCGACACGAACTCGCTGTCGATCTCGCGGGGGTGCCCGACCCGGTTGGGCACCGGGTCGCTGACGAAGTTGACCGGGCGGCTGAGCCGGTGAACGATCGTGGCGGTGGTGCCGTCGAGGCTGTGCCTGACGTGAGATTCGGTCACCAGTGCCTCGGCCATCGCCAGGCCGCGTCCGCGGCCCTTTTCGCCCTCACGATGGTCCTTCCACTCGCCGCGGTCGATCACCGATGCCCGCAACCTGCCGTCGCCGCCCAGTGACGCTTCAACGATGAGCCCCCCGGAAACCTCTGTGCCATAGCCGTGTTCGACCGCGTTCTCGACGAATTCGGAGATCGCATGCACCACGTCGGAGATGTCGGCGGAGTCGGCGCCATTCTCGGACAGCCATTCCCGCAACTTGGCGCGGATGCCCCGGGCGGCATGAATGTTGGCATCCGCCATGATGTGCAACGGCGGTGCCGGTGTCCGCCGCTGCACCGCAAGGAGGGTGACGTCATCGGTGTAACCCGTTGAACGCAAGAGCAATTCGAGCGTTTTCGAGCACAGCCGGTCGATCGGCCGGGCGGGTGAGTCGAGCACGAAGCCGCGGGTGCCGGCGGCGATGCTGCCCGCCAGGTCGGCGAACTCCGCGGTGCTGGCCACCAGCGGACGCCCCGGGCGTTCGATCAGGCCGTCGCTGTACAGCAGCACGGAGTCGCCGATGTCGAGGGTCTCGGTGCGGACCGGAAAACCCGTGCCACTGCCCAATGGTCCGCCACCCGAGGGTTGCACGTACCGCGCGCTGGCATCGGCCGCGACGATCAGCGGGGGCGGGTGCCCGGCGGTGCAATACTGAAACTCGCCCGTCGCCAGGTTCAGTGAGCCGACGCAGACCGTGGCCGACTTCGATCCGGGCACGTGCTCGTGGAAGTCGTCGAGCGCCTCGAGCGCCTCGGCGATCGGGCGTCGGGCGGTGAGCTGCATGCGCAAAGCGGTGCGCAACTGTGACATCACCGCGGCCGCTTCGACGCCGTGCCCCACCACGTCGCCGACGACCACCACCAGGCGGTCGCCGAGCGCCAGGGCATCGAACCAGTCCCCACCGGCCGCGGTATCTTCGGCCGCCACGAGGTATTCGGCCGCGATGTCGGCTCCCGGCACCACCGGGACCGAGGGGGCCAGCAGCGTCTGCTGCATCAGGATCGCCGAGTCGCGGACGTTGCGGTACCGCTTGGACAGCTCTTCTACCCGGGCTTCCGCGGCCAACCGTGCCTGTACCCGAGCGGTGACGTCGTCGAAGACCAGTTGCACACCCTCGATGGATCCGTCCGGGGCGCGCCGGGGCGTGACCAGGAAGTCGAAGTAACGCTCTTCGAGCCCGGAACCCTGCAGGTCCACCTGCAGACGCCACTCGGAACCCGACTGCGACTCGCCGGTCTGATAGACCCGGTCGAACATCTCGTAGATCTGTTGGCCTTCGAGTTCGGGATAGATCTCTTTGGCCGTCTTGCCCACGGTGTTCAGCGATGGATTGAAGGCGCGGAAGGCAGCATTGACCGCGATGAAGCGGTGATCCGGCCCATGCAGGCCGACCACCATGGCCGGGATGTTCTCGAAGATGCGACGCACGTCCTCAGCCGCGCCCACCGTGTCATCCCAGTCCTTTTCGGCCGACATATGGCCGTACCTCCCGCGGACCGATGTAGCAAACTAGTCGGGTGCGCTGACGACAGCGCCAAGCAACACCAACAAGACTAGCAATGTGCGGGACATGCACCACGCACCAAAATTTTTGAGCGGCGCGCGGGCCGCGCAAGCTACGCCGCGGCGAGCGCCGATTCCGTCGTGGGGTGAACCGGCAACATGTGACCGAACCCGCACGCATTCACGATGCGGGCGATGCCGGGGTCACTGCTGACCAGTCGCAGGGTGATCCCGCGGCGTCGGCACCGTTCCGCTTCGTCGGCCAGCACGGCGAAGGCGCAGCAGCCCATGAAGTCGAGTCCGGTGACGTCCACGATCAGCGGGCCGGGCCGGGCCGCGACCGCCGAAGCCTCGACAAGCAGGCCCCGCCAGGTGTGCTCGTTTGACGCGTCGACTTCGCCGCCGGCGCGGATGACCACCGCCGAGCCGCTGCGCACCGTGGTGGCCCGCAGCGTGCCGTTCGGTTCACCCAGCTCCAGGGACAACCGGTCGCTCAATGGCACCGGGATGGAGAAAGAGTCGGATGGACCCAGGTTCATCGTGCACCCCCAATGAGGGCCGCGCGGAAAAATCCCCCCGATGGAATGTCCACTGCGCGTGCCCGGAAGACAAAGTGATGCCTTGTGTATAGCAGAAACTGTTGCCGGATTAGGCCGAATGGAAAGATCGGTAGGAGCCCGATACGTCCGGCTCCCACCGATCGATTTGGTGGTCAGGCGGAGACCGGTTTGGCGGCCGGCGCGGAGACCTTCATCAGCTTCATCAGGTTGCCGCCCATGATTTTCGCGATGTCGGCCTCGTCGAAGTCGGTGAGTTCGTCGACGAAGGAGATGGGGTCCTTCAAGCCTTCGGGGTGCGGCCAGTCCGAGCCGAACAACACCCGGTCGGTTCCGACCATCTTTACGATCTCGGTGAACCTGTCCTCCCAGAACGGGGTGATGTAGACGCAGCGCTTGAACGCTTCGACCGGGTCCTCGCTGAACGCCTGCGGCATCTTCTTGTAGACGCCCTTGAGGCCCTTGAAGAGGTCCGGCACCCAGTCGGCGCCGTTCTCGATCGAGAGGATCCGCAGCTCCGGGTTGCGGGACAGCGCGCCGTGGCACACCAGTGCACCCATCGCGTCCAGGATCGGCCGATGCCCCATCGCGAAGCTGCGGAACGGGGTCGGCTTGAACGGCAGGAACTCATCGCCGGGTTCCCACACGTTGGCGAACTCCGAGTAACCGCTGTCCGAGGCGTGCATCGACACCGGCAGCTCGGCTTTGACGCAGGCCTGCCAGAACGGGTCGAACTCTTCGAGCCCGAACGAGCGGCTGCCCTTGTAGCCGGGGACCGGCGCCGGGCGGACCAGCACGGTGCGGGCACCCCGCTCCAGGCACCATTCGAGCTCTTCGAGCGCCCGCTCGACGATCGGCAGGGTGATCACCGGGGTGGCGAAGATGCGGTCCTGGTAGTTGAACGACCACTGCTCGTACATCCACTGATTGAGCGCATGGATGACGTCGTGGGTCATCTCCGGGTCGTCCTTCATCCGCTCCTCGACCAGGCTGGCCAGGGTGGGGAACATCAGGGCGTAGTCGATGCCGAGCTCGTCCATCACCTCGAGACGCGCTCCCGGCTCGCGGAAGGCGGGAATGGCCTTCATCGGCTCGCCCAGGATCTCGCGGTAGCTCTTGCCCTGTGCGCCGTTGCGGAAGTAGTCCTCCTGGGCGCCGGGGCGTGCCACCACCTCGAACGTCGGATTGGGGATGTACTCGCTGATGTGGCCGCGCACCACGATCTTGGTGCGGCCGCGAACCTGCACGTAGTCGATGACCCGCTTGCGGTTTTCCGGCAGGAACTTGGTCAGTGCCTCCTGCGGCTCGTACATGTGGTTGTCGGCGTCGAAGACGGGGAAGGGAAGTTCGCGGGACGGCATGGCGATCTCCTGTAGAAGTCTTGATCTCACTGTGCGGTAATGACGTTACCACTTGGGGCCGGGTGCGCGTATCAGCGGTCGGTGGGGGCGGCACCGTCCGGGTTGCCGATGATGGCGAAATTCACCGTCGCGGTGGCTGCCAGCTCGCTTTCGCTGTCGCCGTAGATGTCGATCTGCATGACCAGCGACCGGCGCCCGGCCCGCAGGACTTTCGGGACGGCCAGCGCGGAGCCCTGCCTGATCGGCCGCAGGTACCGGATCACGAGGTCGGAGGTCGTCATCGCGGTGCCCGGCTGCAGGTACTGCAGGCCGAGTTGTCCGCCCGCGACGTCGGCCAGGGTGGCGATCAGCCCGCCCTGTAGCGCGCCCGAGGTGTTGACGACCTGAGGGCTGACCGGCATGGTCATCGCGAAGCCGTCGTCGTGAAAACTGGCCGGGCGCAGGCCGATCCGGGCGAACAGTTCGGCCAGCGAGGGATCGGGGGTGTCGTCGTCGGCCTCGCGGATACCGAGGGCGCGGCTGCAGAAGTCGTAGAGTTGACCGGAGTCGATCGGCGTTCCGTTCAATTCGGTTCCCAGCCAATGCAATCGGAGCGCGCCGACCATGGTCTGCATGACGATCGCGGCGGCCGCGCCGACGTCCAGGCCCGGGTTGAAGACACCCTCGGTGATGCCCTGCCCGATGATGTCGCGCATCAGGCGGTGCAGAGGCGAAAGAACACGGGCGTATTCACGGGGCCGGGTTTCGGCCAGGTTCTGGTTGTAGAGGCTCAGCGCGCGGTTGAGGCTGTCCTGGGTGCTGGACTCCGGCTGGGCGCCGACCCGGTCGATGATCAGTTTGAGCGCCGCGGTGCTGTCCAGGCCGGCGGTCTCGGCGCGCCAGGTCTGCGCCGCCTGCGCCATCGTGCGCTCGAAAAGCGCCAGTAACAGTTCGTCCTTGCTGCCGAAGTGTTGGTAGAAGGCGCGCAGCGAGGTCTTGGACCGGGCGACGACCTCCTGCACGGTGAAGTCCGTGCGCCCCGTCTCGCCGAGGATCTCGACCGCGGTCTTGATGAAGCGGTCGGCGCGGGTGTCTTCGGCTTCATCGGTGGGGCCGGCCATGGGCGGTCTCCTCCTCCTAGGGCGTGGCACACGCTGTGAGAATGAGATTACCGCCATCCCCTTCGATAGGGTCGGGCGGTGAGCGTCGGCGCCGCTGGTGGGGGAGCGGCAGATGATCGTGGCCTGGTAGAGCAGGCGGTTGTCATGGTGCTTGGCGAAGCGCCGCCGGGCTGGACGCGCGTGAATATCGCATTTGACGCCGCGTCGTCGGCGGTGACGGCGACGGCGGACGGACGGGCGGCGCCGCTTTCGGTGCCTCTCCAAGCGGTCGAAGCGCTGAGCGAATACCACCGTCAGGAGGTGTTGGGTGGGTCGTCTTGGCGTCGCCTGTCGATCGATTGCGAGTCCGACGGAACGCTGTCGATGCGGAAAGATGCGGCCGCGCAGGCTGTTTCGCACCGGTGGCCGGAGCGCGTGCTGGCGGCAATCACCGTCCTCTGTCTGGCCGCCGCCGCAGTGGTGTTCGCAGTCGGATGGCGGCGGTCGGAGCCACCTCGCCTGGGGGTGCTCGCCGTGCCACCCCCGGCGCGTGCCAAGGCGGCGTTCGCGGTGCTCGAGCAGTGGTATGCCGCCGAAGACCGCGGCGACGCAGCACGAATGCGGGAACTGTCCTGCGCTCATCCGGCGCAGTCGCTTAGCGACTGGATCAACACCATCGCGTATTACGGGCAGGACCAGGGCCTGGTCTTCCCCGATGCGCTGACCCAGTTCCGCGACGACGGTGAAACCGTGTGGGTGAAAGTGGCGGTGCGGATCCGGCCGATCGATGACCGGATGAAGCGCGCAGTCGAAGAGGCGCAAGGGCATGGCGGGTTCTTCTTCGAAACGGTGACTTTCGCCGACGAAGGCGGCACGCTCAAGGTGTGCGATGGCCAGCGCTGAGCCGGGCGGGGTCCGGCACCGGGCGCGAATCACGATGATTCTCTGGGTTTTCGCGGCTGTGTCGTCGGTCGCGCTTTTAATGTTCGCGGTCGTCGGTCGAGACCCCGGCGACGGGCCGACGTTGCGGCCGAGGGTGGTCGGCGACTCGATGACGGAAGCGCAGGCGTACGAGGCTGCCGATAGCACGGTGCGGGCCTGGGTGCGAGAACGCAACGCACGACACCTGTCCAACCTCGAAGCGCTGACGTGCCCGGACAGCGAGGGCACCGTGACCTCCGAGGTCGACGGCGTCCGCAAGAATGAACCGGTCGGCAAGCCGATGCACGTGGTCTCCACGGGGGCGCTCGGCCGCCACGAGTCGCTGTGGACCATGAGCACGCACTTCGACAATGACGTCAGCGTGCAGTTCGTTCTGGGCGTGCGTCAGGGTGAATTGCTGGTCTGCCGGATCGCTTCCGCGCCAGTGCCATGACTAGCGTGATCGCCGTGACGGTGTCGAACGGGGGGTGGTGTTGATGCCGGATTCGTCGATGCCGCCGCAGGGGTTTCGCTGGGTCGAGCCGCCGCCACCGCAGCGGCGCTCGCGCCGATTCTGGTGGGGCACCGCGGCGGTGGTCGTCGTGATCGCGGTGGCAGTCGGCGTTGTTGTGGTGCTGCGGGGTCACGCACCCGGCCACGGCGCCGACGTATCCGCTGGACGCCCACCTATCGGGACACCGCAAGACCTGCTCGTGTCGTTTCCGCTGAATCGCCGACCGGTGCCGGGTTGGCAGGTCAGCGGCACTGATATCGGACTGCCTGCCGGCGTCAAGGTCGGAGACCTGTTCTCCCGTAACGGCACCAAGGCATATTTCATCACGCTGGAGGGCTGTGACAAGTCCTGCCACAATCCGACGGGTTGGCTGTACGGTCTCGAAACGACCACTGGTGCCACGCTTTTCCCGCCGCTGGCGCTGCCGGGCTTTTTCGGCACCAATTCGGATTGCCACAGCAATGGTCCTGCGGTGGCCGTCTGCACGAGCCGCACCGAAGGCCAGGAAGCGCATCTCCCGCCACCGGGAGCATGGGTGATCGATCTCGATCACGGTGCCCTGACCTATCACGGACCAAACACCCTCAATCCCAGCATCATTGGCGGTGGCATCCAACTCGAGGCCGTGGGTTACAAGTACGGCCCTTCCTATTTGGTGGCCGCCCGCCCCGGAGAGGGACTGCACGGTATCGGCGCACACGCTGAGCTGACCTGGTTCCTGCCCGGCAGCGGGCAGATCAGCGTTCCGGGGGCGTGGAATCCCGACATCCCGCCACTGACTCTCGCCGTGCAACCGGCGAAGTCTGCCGGCGATAACCGGGGAGATCAGGTCTTTTCGGTTGTTGACGGCAAAGTGCTGACGCCCACGCCGCCTTCGGGCACGAGACTGGAGGCGGCTGTGGTGTACAACGGCGGGTTTGCCTACCAGGTCGATGCGGGCTCGGCGACGGGCACCCGGATGTACGACACCACTGGACGTGAAGTGGGACGGCAGGAACCCGAGCGCAGTTACCCGCGGCAGAACGCCGCGATGCTGACGCTCGTGGTCGGGGGCAACTTCCAGATCTACGATGCGGCAGGCAAACTCGTCGCGACGATCCCGTCGCGCGGTCTGGCCGCCGATTTCGAGACCGTCGGTCCGAAGGTGTACATCAAGACCGCGGGTAGCGGCGACGGCGGTAAGTCGGCCTGGCAGCAATGGGACCTGCGCACCGCGGCGCCCGGTGCCACCTGCACCATGGCCCTGGGGCCCGACTATGCCGCCTCCGATGGCACCGTGGTGGTAACCAACAGTCATAGCGGCGCCGGGTCCCACTACGTCGCCATCGACACCACGAACTGCCAAAGCCAGTGGGAGATAACCGGAAAGACCTGGATCCATAAGATCGGCACGGGTCTGATCCAAGTGGACCATGACCGGGACACGGTCTCGTCGCTACGGGAACCCGCGAAGTAATACCGGTGCAATTGTCGATTGGCCGGGTGTCGCCGCCGAATACGTCGGGTCCGACGGGACGATCGTCATCTCTCGCAGAACGTTAGAGGGCTATGCGGCCATCGACACCTCAAGCTGCCAGACGCTGTGGCAACTTCCTGGAGCGAAGAGGATCGACATCAGGAAAGTCGGGACCGGGCTAGTGCGGATCGATCACGAACAGCAGACGATCAGTTCGCTGCGGCCGCCGCACTGAGGACCGGTAATGACTTTGTGTACGGGGTTTCGGCGAAATACGGAAAACACCCACGCGCTGATGTTTCGATGCCGGGCCGTACGAGCAGCCTCCGTCCAAAAGGCAATTGATTGACTGACCGGTTCACCGACGTGATTCGCGCAGGTCAGCGACGTCCTCGGCGATCGCCGCGTCGATCCGACTGCCGAGATTTTGCATGGTCGTCGGCGTCAGGTAGTCGAACCCCGGCGAGTAGATGTAGTCGCCGTCATTGCTGACGGCCACGGTGGCCACCGTGGTTTTGCGACGGTCGAATCCCCAATCTCGCGCCGGCCGCCAGCGGCTTTGAATGCGGGTGTACCGCGTCACCTTGTTTCGGGGTACCGAAACTCGGCCAGTTCTGCTGTCACGTTGCACGACTGAGGAATCGCTGTCGCTGCCGCCACCGGCCGGGAAGGGCTGCCGCACGAGACCCGGAATGACGACTTTTGGATGCGTGCCAGGTTGCGTGAGTGCGAGCGAACCGGCGATCACCGCACCGAGTTCGTACGGCGACACCTCAAAGATGTCGACACAATCGTTCTCATAATTCTGGGCGGCGATGAACCCCAATTGATCCCGGCGATGTGCCATGATCCGTCCCCGCTGTGAGCCCACGATGCTGACGACACATTCGACCCGAAGATCGGCCTCCTGATAGGAGGCAACCCACCGACTGATGCTACGAAGATCCCCGCGGGCTATCCGCTCGGGAATTGCCGCCACGTAGTCCTGGTATTGCTGGTAGCTGCCGAAGCGCGACTGCCGGAGCACGACAAACGGATGCGGGATGAAGTCCCGTCCGAGACTGTCGCTGACTGCCTGCAGGTCGACCAGGTCAATACTGCCGACTGGACTAAGTGCGGGGCGCTTCATGTTCAAATGCTGTGCGACCGTTCACTTCGGATTGGATGGGCCGCTTTCGTTGGATTCGTCGCCGACGACTGGAACCACCCCTTCGGTCTCACCGATCACCTCTTGGCCGTGCTTGGTGTTACGGAGCGCCTTGCTTGCCTTGTGTTCTCTGGCGGTGCCACCGGGGCCCCGCTGGCCCGCCACCGGCGTGCCCGCGCCGGGCGAGGCGGAGCCGCCCGCCACCCCTGACCTCGGGGCCGGAGCGCTCGTGACCGCCTTGCTCGGCTGTGTCAGCGGGGCGGACGGCTTACTGACGGCAGGGGATCGAGCACCCCCGGCTCCTCCGCCGCGGGCGCCCGACCCCGAACCGTTGGCCGCGCCCTTGAGTCCTTTGGGTCCCAGACCCAACACGCCCTCCGGTAGGCCACCCGTGCCGCCCTGCCTTCCTTTCGGCGTCTGACCGAGCGCTTGATTTGCGGCGTTGCCAGCCTGGCCGGCGGCATTCTGCGCTTGTTGGCCTGCATTGTTGGCGGCGTCACCAGCGCCTTTCGCCGCATCGCCGAGGCCTTGCAAAGCATCCGCCGATGGGGTCGGCGCGCCGGACTGGGCCGCCGGCGCATGGGGCAGAGCGAGTCCTCCGGGGGACGGAGTCGCCGGCGCTCCGAGACCGCCAGGCTTCAGGCCGCCCGGGGGTCCCCCTCCTAATCCACCCGAGCCCGGCGAGGGCGAGCCCCCGATCTGGGGCGCTGCGGTCGACATGTCGGGGTGCCGTTGGCCTATCCATTCGATCGGCGGGTTGTAGAACGAGTGGATCGTTTGCTGCGCTTCACGATTGTAATGAGCTACGAGCAGGTCATCCCTGGCGTCATTTTCCGGTATGTCCATATAAGCGGCCCGGGCTTTGGCGTCGTTGTCCAACTGCGCCTTGGCCGCGATGAACCAGTCTCGTGTTTCTTTGATGTCTCGCGAAAATGTGTCTACCAGCGGATCCATGCGTTGAGTCGCGTCGGTCAACGCCATCAGGTAACCGAGCGATTCCCTGGCTTTGTTGAAGACGGCAGTCGCTGTCGCGCCAGAAAGACTGTTCTCTGCTGCTGCGATGGCGTCCTGGAAAGCATTGTGCGCACTCTGCAGGGCAGTACTGATGTTGTTCCAGATGTTGTGGTGCCCAACCGCAATATCGTCGGCCGCGTCTTTCAGGCCGTCGTAGCCTTCGACGAAAGTGTTGATGTGCTCGAGAGGTGCAGCTTTTGTGCTCTGGCCCGCACTCTTGGTGCTGTCGAGATTATTCAAGTCGTTGAAGAGCGTCTGGCCGATATACGACTTGATGAGGTGGGGCAGCTTATAGTTTTCCGGACCCGGATCGCCGAGATATTGATCGTCGTGAACTGTCCACTCTAGATCGGGCGGATCATTAGACATAGGCGTCGCTCTGACTTATCAAGGGCTGACACTGCTCAACGGTCGGTGTTGAGCAATGCGTTGTAAGCCGCATCAGAGAAGTCTCGCAGCGCTGCGGCGAAGGTTGCATACTCGCTGATCCGTTGTCGAATGGCGTCGCCGGTCTCATTCAAATTGCGAGCGGTGATTCTGGCCGACTGGAAGCTGCCGACCGCTCCCTCGTTGATTTTGAGGTTGCCGGCGGCGGCTGCTTGCTCGTGCAGCGCATCCACCAGCCGCCCAGCGGCGGCGAACCATTGACTCATGGCCGCCCGGTCGAGTTTGAGAATGTCCTCCGGCACGTTCTGCCCCCATTGGCGCAGTTGTTGTGTCGCATCGTTCAACGATCCCAGTGACGGCGGCTCGTCAACAGACATGGCAGTTAACTCCCCTCGGTGTGCCGTCGGTCGCGTCGAGTGCTGGTTGACTCGACCTCGCCTATCCCCGAAATGATCGCTGGTTGCCCAGTGCCAGGCGCGTGGCCAACGGAACGTCCTGCCAGCATAAGACACCGAGTCAGCACTATTCCTCGCCTGATTTCCGCACGGGGTTTTCCCGGTCGAGTTCGCTTTCCACCTCGGCTGATCCTCGGCGTGCCGCTGAGGGAGGCGCTGACGACGCCAGCTGTTGGATGCGTCCGTTGCTGCCAACGACGAACGTCGCCGTGTCGACCGGTGCGTGCCTGGGCGTCGCGGCAGGACTGGGGTCGACAGCGGCTGGGGCGTGGACCAGCCAGCCGGTACCGAGTCGTTCGGCCACCAAGGCGGTCGTGGGGTGGTCGATTCCCGCCTTGCCGAGGTACTCGATTACCGCGGTCACCGCCTGTTCCGCGTTGTCGATCGTTGTGGCGGCGAAAGCGCGGCGCAGCCCGGCCTGAGGGTTCTCGACGGACCGTCCGGCCATGCGGGTGTGCTGGGCCCATTCGCTGAGTCCGACGAGGGTCGCGTACCAGACTGCGAAACCGAGGGGGACCGCGATGAGCGGGTAGAAGAACGTCGGCCCGCTCGCCCTGGTCGCGAGAACCACTGCCGTGAGGTAGATCCCGAAGAGGAAGAACGCTGGCACCGCAAGTGCTGCCGCCCGCTGCAGCGTATCGATTCGGCCAGGACGCGCCTGTTGCTGATCCATGGCGACGCCGGCGGTGAAGACGCCGAAGGGGAGACCGAAGAAAATCACGAGAGGCGCGCTGACGACGAAGGCGGCGACGGTGATCGCGGTGTCGGTGGCCGGGCTCATCGGGTCAGGCCGGCGAGGGTGAGTTGTTCGTACGCGGCGTCGAGATCCGGGTCGGCGAACTGAGCGAAAACGGCGGCAAGATCATCCCGTCTGACCTGGTGATCTCGGGCCGTGGACAGCAGCCGGTGACAGGCGGACTCCACCCCCGGGCCCACGACGGAAGTCATGGCGCCGACTGTCTCCTCGGGTGTCCAGATCGGCGGGAGCGGGTCGTCGAGTTCGTCGAAGGTGTCGGTCGCACCACGCCACCAGCGGCCATCGTCCCACCAGTAGCAGAAGCTGAGCAGGCCGTTCTGGTTTCGGCTGTTCAGCACCGAATCCTCGACCCAGGCCGGAGCGCCGCAATAGAGGTCGGGCAGCGGCTGGTGCCCCTGGTAGGCAGCTGTCAGCAGGGCTGAGTTCCACAGTCCGCCCGACAGCACGGCCCGGTTGTCGGGCAGGAGGCACAAGCTCGATCCGCTGCGCGCGTCGGATTCATACGACGCCAAGCCCACGGCGATGCGCGGTCCCCACTGCGAGCGGGCGCCCGCGTAGACCGCGGCAAGCACGGACCACCGGCTCCAGGTGTCGGGCAATGGCTCGATGTCGTCCGTCTCGGCGGCGTGCCGACCGGTTGCCTGGTCCCTCGCCACCGCCGCTGCGGCTTGGGTCGCGGTGCGGCCCTGAGCGGCGGGGCCGGCGATGTAACCGGCAAGCCAGACAGGTATCAGGGGGCGTGGGTGGGCGCCGATATCGTCGCGGTAATTCTCCGGAGGCTGGAGTTGGTTCTCGGGAAAGGGTTGATCGCCATAGTCGTAGTCGGCTCTCAGCTGGCCATCACTGGTCACCGTGAGCAGCAACCGCCACCAGGGCCCGGCCGACATTAGGGCGCTCGTCTCGCGTTGGGCGTGCACGAGTTCCATCACCGAGCGCGGCACGGTGATCGGCTGCCAACCGTCGCCCGTGGCGAATGCGCACTGGGCGCTGCCGCCGCGTACCGTCAGCGAAAATACTGCGCTGAAGACGTGCCAGCCCGGTGGCCCCAGCTGCGCCAGTTCCTGGGCGACCGGTTCCAGCATCGCTGAAGCTCTGGCGCCGATCTGTTCATCGCGGCGCGATACCTCCGGATGCGCCGCGCCGTCATCGACCATCGTGAAGTCACGGGAGACCGGCCGGCCTCCGTCAGGCCCCTGGCCGAACGACTCGGCGAATCCGGTCATGAACTCAGCCGAGTCGGCGGGTTCACCCGCGTTGGCCAGGGCACGCTCGCGCTCGACGAATCGTTGTCGCGCCAGTTGCGGCGGCGTCGACGACGTCGTCTGCTCGATCCGTCCGCTGTCACCGATCAAGAAAACCGCCCGGTCGACGGGCATCGCCAGGAACGCGTCGGAATCACCGGTGTCGACGCGTACCGGCTGGAATACCGACCAGCCCGCTTCAAAGCGGTCGGCGACCAAACCGCCCGTCGGATAGTCGATTCCCGTCGCCCGAATGTAATCACTGACGGCGGCAATCGCCTCGGCAGCACTGATGCTCACCGCCACCGACCCCCTCCATCGTGTGGTATCCGAGGCGTCTGGCTGTGAATCCGGCGGCGCGTCAGGTTCATGACGGCCGTATCGCCCCTGCGAGAAGCTGGCTATAGGCCAGCCGGCCGAGCAACTGGTAGCACGCATCCGTCTCGGTAGGCAGCCGGACGAGCCCGTTCTTGTTTCCGCGCTCTGACCAGTACACTTCCCACGCACCGTCCTGGGCCCGTTCGACGCACCACGAATAGTCCGCATGACCGCCCAAAGCCAGCACTTGGGCAGAAATGCCGATCGCGTCCAGTACGCGGGCCAGTTCGTCCAGATTCACAGCGGGATCTCCCTCAAGTAGCCGGCATTCACCAGGTCGACGATCGAGCGCGGGAAGTAGTACTGAACACCGCCGCCGGGCTGACCCATGGCGGGTGCGATCGGGCCCTCCCAGACCGGGACGGGACGCAGCACTTCATAGCGATGGAAGCCGGCGTCAAGGCTGTGCGGGGGCAACGCACGTTCGGGAAACGACGTGCCCGGCGGTGAGCCGAACACGCCGAAACCCGGCCCGAATCGGTCGAAAACCTGTCCCGGGTTGAGCACCACGGGTGTGCGTGACTCGGGGGTAGCGAAACCTTGCGGATGCGTGCCGGGGTCCGGCCAGACAAGCTCCGGGTTGCCGTGCGCGTCACGGTTGCCGGTCGGCCAGTATCTGTCATTCCAGGCCTTCTCGCCCAGGCCCGCGAGCGGGTCATAGCCTTCGAGAACCATGTGCTGAACTTCCGGATGTGTGCTGGGTACGCCTGGCGCCAAAGCGTCGCTGACCCGGTGCGGGTTTGCGGCCGCGCCGTCCAACAGGCTCAGATCGAGTAGCTCGGCTTGAGGATGGACGAGTCGGTCGGTGGGAATTGTGTGGCCGCTGGCATCGTAATCGCGCTGCGGGGTGACAGGTGCAGGGCCGTTGTCGCCAGGGCCCGGTTCGGCGCCCGCCACGTGTCCTATCGAGTCGGCCGCCGCAAGGTGAGCGGGCGTGCCGGACAAGGGTTCGATCGGGTTGCCGTAACGATCGAAGTAGCCGACGGCGGTCCTGTCGACCGCGTCTTGGCCCCACGACGGCGGCCATCCCGATCGCTCGAAGCGGTCGACCAGATACACCGCGCCGCCGTCATTCACGGCGATGTAGGCATGCCCTCCCTGCTCGGAACCTCCTGCCCACTGAGACGTGAGAAGCGCAGCCGACCCGTCACCGTGGCGTATCAGCGCGTCGTGGATTTCGTTGTAGCTCGCAAAGTTTGACGCGGATCCCCATGCTTCGAAGAGATTTCTGGCGGGTACGCCCGACGGTGTCGACCCGGCGCGCAATGCGGTGTCGCGGCCGTAACGCTCGGATAGAAAGTCGCTGACATCGTGAGCACACCGACCCTCGTGCACGTTGGGCACGCGAGGTTGCACGCCGCCTTCAGCGACGAGGGATTGTTGGGCATCGGCATGGTTTTCGGGATGGCCGGAGTGCCAGTCAGGGTCCCAGATGCGGCGATTGACTGAATAGGGCTCGCCGTTGGTCGGCTCCAATCGCAGCGGGCGGCCCACTACGGGTTCGTCGGTCAGCTTTCCGGCACTCCACCACCGTCGCGCGGTTCGATGCTGATCGAGTTGCACCTCGTCGAAGTGACCCGCTGCGATGCGGCCGAAGTTGGCGAGCGACTCGGTGCGTACCCCGAGCCGGGTATCAAACGCGTAGTACGCCGTGTGAGTGCCTTTGGTGTCCCAATTGTCCATGTGGTGCGGGAATTCGGCGGTGATCCGCGTCGCCCCGAAGCCCTGCATGGCGGGATCCATTCCGAGCCCGATGCCCCGGACCCTTCCACGCCATACGGGAGTGCGAGCGCCGGCCGCGGTGACCGGGTCACGCGATGACGATGCGACGAAGACGCGGTCGCCGATCTCGAACTCGCTTGCGCGGTGCTGGCCCGCGGCGCCGGGCGAGCCCAGCAGCGTGACGGAGCGGACATGTCCGGCCAGCCCTCCGTCGCTGCCGGCGAAGCTTGTGGTGGTGGAACCATAGGAGTGACCGAAGATGTGGTTGTCGTTGAGGTGCCCCCTGATGACACTGACGGCGGAGTTGAAAGCCGCGACGTCGGACCGCAAAATGGCCCCTCCCGCCCGGGCCAGCCCGCGAAAAGGCGTCCGGATCAATCCCTTACCGCTGGGCGCGTCATAACCGATCCATGCGATCGACGCGGCCGCGAGGTGCGGGTCCTCTCTGCGGGTCGATTCGAGATGGTTCAGCGCATTCGTCAGGTTGATGTCCAGGCTGGCGATGGTGGTGGTGATCCCGGGAACATGCCAGGAAACCGACTCTGCGTGGTGGGGGTCGTGTCCCACGCTGACCACGATCCGGCCGTCTCCGCCGAAGGCGTGCGGATCAAATGCAAGGATGTGGACTTGACCGCCGCGGCCCGCGAGTTCGGCACGGGCGTTGTCGAGTGTGCGTCGTATCTGGTCAAAGCGCCTGAGCTGCTTGACCTCTCGACGGCTCAGGTGCTCGCCCGCGTCTCTGCGAGCCTGCAACTCGTCGTGCAATCGGGACAGCTGGTGCTCGTTCGCCTCGGTGCGCGCCCAGGCGGGAATGCCTTCGGCGTTACCGATTTCGCGGGAGTAGGAGTCGATCAGCGCGCGCTGTTCCTCGCCGCTGAGCTCGCGCCACCAGGTGGCGTTGTCCCTGGCCCGTTGCTCGCCGAAAGCGCTGTCCGCCAGGTGATGTCGAACCTCTTCGGGGCGGACCGGCGGAATACGTTTCCACAGAGCCTCATTCGCCACGCCCCGCGCGTGTGCGGGATCCGGGTCAGAGGCGACCCCGCGCCCGCGGTCACCGGCACCGGGGTCGGAAGCCGCGGCGTCGATTACTAGCGCATCACCGTCGCCTTCTCTGGCCAGGTTCCTCGATTGTGCCGGCTCATCCACACGGCGCGAGACATCGCCACCCTCGACAGGGCGTCCCTGGTTGGCACGTCCGTCGACGGCCGGGCCGCCGTCATTGACGAGGGCACCATAGGCGTTGGTACGTGGGTCGGCCCCTATCTGGTACTCGCCGTTCGGCTTTCGCAGAGCCTGCTCCAGCGCGGTCTGATGCGCGTGATCTTCAAGCCGAGCAAGCTCATTGGGTCCGTAATTGCGATGATTGGCCGGGTTGCCCACACCCGTCGGGTCGACGGGATCGGGCCCCGGCGGCGGGAGGTCGTCACCGCCGCGCGAAGTGTCGCCCTCCGGACGCCGGGGCGGCGGGTCGTCGGCTGCCGGGTGCCGATCTCCACCCTGTGGACCCGGTGGGCGCACGGTGTCGGACGGTGTCGGACGAAACCGGCCGGTCTCGGGTGACCCCGCGGCCGCGATGATGGGTGGCGTGTCTGCTGTGGTGCGCGGGAGCAGTGGATCGGGAGTGTTCTCCCCGTGTTCAGCGCCGCTCTTGCCATGACCGGGCGCAGAATCCGCGCGCCGCACGGTGTCGGCGTGGGTCTCGCGCGTAGATCGACTCTCCGGGGCCGCAGGACGCGACCTGTCCCCGGTGTCAGCGGTGCTGTCGCGGGAAGACTTTGCGTCTCCTGCTGACTGGGCATCCCGTGGCGCCTGGCCGTCGCGCGGTGGTTGGCCGTCCCGGGCCGACACAGGGTCGCGTCGCGGCTGCGGGTCGCGAGCCGGCTGCGCATCTGGAGCCGTTCGGGTGTCGTGTGGTGGGGGAGCATCACGTGGCGGCGGCGCGTCACGCGGAGCCGAGACGTCACGCGATGCCGTTGCTTCCCTAAGGAATTCGGGACTCGGCTGTGCGGCGACCTCACGAGCCGGATCCGCTGCGCCCCGCCCCGGATGCGCGTTGGGACCTGTCGGCGTGACGGCGTCGGATGCACGGGCGGCAGGGGCAGCGGCCCCGTCGGACACTCCCGCGCGCGCGGCCGGAGCTTGTGGGCCGGCGGTCGACGGGCCGGCATGGCCGGCGGGCGCCGTGGGCGGTCCCGTCGAAGCTGATGCGCCGTGGCCGGCAGCCGGTGAGGCGGCGGACGGCGATCCCGTCATCGGGGCGTCGGTGACGCCGGTGTGGGACGTGGGTGCGGAAGGTTGCGGGGTGGCGGTCTCGGCGCCGGCAAACCCACTGGGATTCATAGGTACTGCGTCGTGCGGCGGCGAACCGAGGTTGAACGGTACATCCACATCGGCAGGCCGAGCGGAGCTCACGTCGGCGGGCCGACCGGCGACGCTCGGGGACGACTCGATCGGCGTCTGCTGATGCTGCGTCGCCGGCAAGGGCTCGACCAGAGGACTGCCCCGCCGGTCGCCGGTCAGCACGGGTGTGTCCGGGCCGCCGCCGTGCACGCCCGGACTGCGCACCCCGTCCACCGCACCGAACACCGCGCCGGCGCCCAACGCGTCGGCGAGATTGACGTGCCCCGTCAAGGCCTGCTGCGCCGCCGCCGCGCCACCGGCATTGCCGACGAATGACGCGCCGAAGTTCTTGGCGCGGTTACCTAACGCGGAGCCTGCGTCGAAATCGTGCGCGCCCTTGAGGATCGGTCCCATGACAGCGCCCGAGATGGCGCCGGACGCGACGTCATTCCGCCAAGATTCCCAGTCGAAGTCATGCCGGTTGCCTTGCACCATCTGCTGGCCCTGGATGCCCGCGTTGAGTCCTGCGGAGATGCCGGCGTTGACCGCTGCGCTACCGAGTGCGCGCGTGACGAGCTGGGCGATCACCCGGGCGAGGGCTTCGGAGGCTACTTTCGCGGCTGCTGCCCGAATGCCTTGGCTGATAACAAGTTCGATGCCGGCGATGGCTGCCGCAGCCTCGACAGGAGCGCCCCAGTTGATCCATGCAGACGCGGCCAGCGCGACCAGAGTCGCGGCCAGCGCGGCAAGATTCGCGATGAACATCTCTTTGGCGAACTCGATTTCGGTCGCCACATTGTCGACCGCGTCCGCCAACTGGCGTAACTGCCCGGCGATCTGGTCGATCGACGAGCCGTACGGTTTGAGCAACTCGTCCAGGGTGTCGTGAAGCTCGCCGGACGTGAATCCGGACAAAGTCGTCCGCGTGGCGGCGGACAGTCCGTCCCTGTGCGACTCCAACTGATCTGCGTAATGCCGCCATCGGTCGGCCTGGCGGCGGCACGCAGTCTCGTCTCCTTCGGGGAACGGCTCGCCGATGAGGTCGCCTACCCACCGCAGCCAACCGGGGATCTCGATGCCCACGGATCAGGCGCCCGAGATGTTGAGGCAAGCCCAAAAACGTTTCACGGCAATGGTTCCGGTCGGTCCAGGGCGGCGCTTAGCCGGCCGTGCCGCCGTCCTGAGCGACGATTTCGTCGGCAGCGTCGGTGAGTGTCGGCGCCACGCTCTGTATGGCCTTGCGCAGATCGCCCGCATTGCCGATCACCTTCGAACGATCCGGGTCGAATTTGCCGGCGAAACTCGAGCCGATCTTGTCATGCGACCACGGCGAATCACCGGACAGCTCGCTGCTCAAGCTGTCGATCAACGAGCCGAGGGAGGCTCCGAGTTCATCGAACTGGGAGATACCCGCGCGGGCCGTCCCGTCGTCATACTCGAACCGTTCTGCCATGGTGCCTCTCCTTCATCGCCCGACCTTCAGTTGCTGTCGCGATCAGTCCTTATCGCGGATGCTCGGCCGCCAATCCTGCGAGTCGATGTCCGCGTGACCGGTCCCCGCGCCGGGGTTGAGTTCGGCGGCCGCACGCCTTTCCCGCGAACCGGGGCCCGACAGCGGCACCTGCGGTTGCATCGCCTTGAACTCGTCGATCTCGTTGATCGGCCGGACGCCGAACTGAGCCACCTGCTGCCACAACCCGGTCTGAAATTCGTCGGTCTTCGCCCGCATCTTGGCAGCGGCCGCCTGCGCGGCCTGCACCACTGCGACACCTGCCTCGGCGCCGGTTGCCTCGGGGAACAGGCGGTCGTCGAACTCGACCTGAACGACGACACCCTGGGCATTCACCCAGACGTGCGCCAGGTCGTCCTTCGACCAGGCGTCCGCGGTCTCGATCGCCATCCGCTGCGCGGATTGGGCTGCCGCACCGGTGAACTCCTGCAGATGCGACAGCAACTGCTCGACATCGAGCCCGTCGGAACTCACGCCGCCGAACAGGTCACCGAGACCGCTCACTGCTTCCCCCATACCGATCTGAGCTGTGCCGATAGTTTACGGTGCCGCCGGCGGACAAACATGCGCGAGTTCCCCCTGCCCGGGGCTCAGTTGCGCGATCCGCGGGGCCGCCCGCGACGGCGCGGCCGAACGTGGTAGCCGCCGCGTTCGGCCAGAGCGCGCAGTCGGCGCAACGCAAAATCACGTGCCCGTCCGGACTCGGGGATCACCACTCCCGCCCACAAACCCTCGACGCCGGTGACCTGGTAGGCCTCGCTGGCGCACAGCCACCGCCGGGGGCACGCAAGACAGAGCGCCTTGGCATCCTCATCGGGCTCGGTGGTAGTCCATCGCTCGGGCTCGCTGGTGCACGCCGGAACGTACTCGTTCAGCGGTGTGGACAACGGAATTGCCGCAGCAGTCATCGCTTTCCTCCCAGTTCGGGCGCGCACGCGCCGTCGATGCGACGACATAACCACAAATCTAGCATCAACGCAACATCTAAACCGTAGCAGCTACAACTTTAAGTCTAACTCGGCGGTGTTAGACATGTGTACTACAACTGAATCGTGGCACTTGTCTTGTTCGGATTATTACCGGGCCACGCCGACTCGCGCGGAAAAACCGCAGATAAGGCGGTAAAAATATGTCCAGGGTGCGATGTCGGCTGCAGAGCCGTAGCGGGAAAGATGTAGCATCTACAAACGTAGTGCCGACGGAAGGCTTTTGCGACGTGCCCGAGACTTCTGGGTTCGAGCCGGGGGAGAAGCGCAGTGACGTCTGACCAGGCGGTGTACAAATGGCCACCTGCTCTGGTGGTGCGACTCGGCGATGAGGTACACACTCTGGACCCGCGGGCGGGTATCGCCATCATCGGCCGGGACAACTCGGCCACCGTTCGTCTCGCCGACGACAGGATTTCGCGCTGGCATGTTCGTCTGGAACCCCACCGCGAAGGCTGGCAGGCCATCGACACCAGCACCAATGGCATGTATCTGGACGGCGTGCGGCGCAGTTCGGTGCTGGTCTCCGGCGCGACAACCCTGCACCTGGCCAACCCAGAGGGTTTTCCCGTCACGCTGACACCGGAGGCCGACGATGTCACCGGCGTGATCGACCTCCCCGAGCCCGACGAGGACGAGTGGTGGGATGCCGACCTCGACCCGGGTGTCGCGCGCGCCGGGCAGGCGGTGGCCGCGCGCCGCAGCGAACTCGAGATCACCCAGCGCGGCCTGGCCAAGGACAAGATCATCAACGCCGGCACATTGATCGCCTTCGAGAAGGGACGTAGCTGGCCGCGGCGCGGCACGCTGGCCAAGCTCGAGAAGGCGTTGCAGTGGTCGCCAGGCACCATCGCCCGCATCCGGAGCGGATCTGCGGTGATACCGATCTCGGGGCCGGCGACCGCGCCGGCCGAGATGCCGGGCGTCACCGACGAGGCGACCGAGTCGCTCACCGACACGGTTCGAGCGCCGCTGATGGCCGAGGCGGTCGAACTGGCGATGCACTCCATCAGTGCGGCCACCCAAGAGCTGCCCGAACCGTCGGAACCCGCGTTCACCCCGAAGGTCACCAAGATCCTGGCCGACTTGCGCAAGCTCGAGAACGTCGCGGCCAGCGCGGCCCGCAATGCCAAAGGCACCCCCTCGGTGGTGCTGGCGTTGAGCACCGTGCGGCGCACCTACAACGATGTGATGGCCAAGGCCGCGCAATCTCCGAATGCGACGCTGGGGCAACGGCTTTACGAAGCTCGCCACCGCGCCGCCCTCAGCCTCGACGAGGCCGCGGCCGCCGCGGGCCTGCACGCTGACGCACTGGCTGACGCCGAGGCCGAACGGCCCATCCCTGACGACGTGGCAGCCGCGATCACCACGCTGATCGGGCAGCTCTCGGTCAGTTAGACGTGCGGTACTCCGGCTCGCTCGCAACGTGCTGTTGTTCGGCGGGCGCCGCCGAATGCCCCATATTCGGCAGGCCGGCCGCCGGCGGTGCCGCATGCGGGGTGGACGCCTGCCCGGGCTGTGCGTGGCCGACGAAGTCGTCGTAGCTCGCCTGCTGCGGTGCCACGGCCCGTCTGGGTTCCGGAGCGGAGACCTGCTGCGCCTGTTGGGCGTGTGCGGTTCCGCTCTCGTATCCGGCCTCGGGTGGGTCCTGGTCTGCGTACTCGCCGTAGTACTCGGCCGCGGCCTGTGCGTACTGCTCGGCGTATGCCGCGTACCAGGCTTGTTGCTCATCGGACCCGCTCGGCTGAGTCAGCAGTGCGCCGACGGCCGCGCCGGCCTGTAAACCGTTGAGCACCAACACAACCCACATGGCCCAGCCGGGCTGAACGCCCTCGGGAAGGACCAGCACGCGGGACAGGGCATCGAGGAATCCGATCGTCGCCAGCGCGGCGACGATCTTGCCGGACTGGCCGGATGGTGACGTCTGCCGGGGTAGAAGTGCGAAACCGGCGAGCAGCCCGGCCAGGACGGCGAAGCGCACATCCCAGTCGATCCCGAAGCCGTTGAGCATCGGCCCGAAACTCACCAGATAGGAACACCCGCCCAGGAGCAGGACGGCCCAGGTCAATTGGCGGTGTGAAACCTTGGTGCCGGTCTCGGGTTTTGGGGTCCACTGTGAATAGCCGCCGGCATGGTCGGCCGGGTGATAGCTCTGGCTGCCAGGGTAGGCCATGATCGCTCCTCTGAGTCAGTCTTCGGCGGCGAACGACGCTTTCAGGTAGCGCATCTCTTCGTCGGTGGCGACCATGGTCACGACCGACGAGCCGGTGCGCGTGCTCACCTTGACGGTATCGGTGTCTATGTTCAGCGATTCCAGCGCGACGTCGGCGTTGGCCGTCACCGGCGAATTGGGCGGCACCACCACGATCGCGGTCACACCCACTCGCACGGATTGCTCGGCCACTCCGTCGAACATCTCGACCGAGTAGTTGCGATCGGCGCCGGCCTGCATGGACCCGCGGTTGAAGTCCGACACCCACAGCAGATCGTGGTCGTCCACCTCGTCGACCATGGTGCGCCACTTCGTCGGACGCCGGCTGTGCACCAGCACGTGCGCCCCCAGAGCCAGCGAACGCAACACCACCTGCTGGGCCAGATGCAAGGTGCCGGCGATCTCGACGCGCCGGATCTGCGGGCCGAACAGCGACAGCGCCACCGCGCGCCCGAGGTCGTCCGCGCCGATCACCTGCCCGCAGCCGGAGGCGGGTATGCGCAGGTCCTGAATATCGGCTGGATCGCTTGCGTACGACCACTTTTCAACCGGCCGGGGTGGCGGGGGCACCGGCAGGCTGGCGGCCAGGGCGGAGTACTGCTGCCCACGCAAGTGGGTCAGGCCGCGTAGTTGGATGCGGGCCCGGCCGTGGGTGTCGAATCGGGCCATTCCCCGGACCTGGATCGGCCCACGAAGATCGTCGTGGCGCAACGAGAGCGTCATGGTGGTCGAGTAACTGGGGATGGTCCACAGCAGGCCGAGCCCGGCCGTCGTGAGCATGCGTGGCCTGATCGCGAAGCTGCGCAACCGGAAGCGGCCTTCCCGGCAGGTGCGCCAGGTCTCCTCGACGGTGGTCAGATCCACGCCGTCGGTCAGTTGGTTGGTGGCCTGCCCGATCTCGCCGGCGGTCAATACCCGGGTACGCAGGCCGCCCTCGGTCAACCTGTCGGCCACCCGGCGGGTCGCGGTGCCGGCGGTTCGGATGATCCCGTTGCGGCCGCCGCCGCGCCGGCGCACCGCGGCGGCACACCGCGACGGGTCGAGGCGGATGGCGATCCACACGTTGCGCTGGGCGATCGCCGGAAGCGGGCCCAGGACCGCGTCGTACACCGCGGCGACCTGACTGTGGCCCTGCGACCGGGCGCCCTGGCTGATCACGTCGATCGAATCCAGCGTGATGTCGAACTGCCGCAGGCAGTCCACCAGAGCCTGCACCGGGACGGTCTCCCCCGACACCGTCATGCCCGGCTCCATGATCGTCATCGCCTGCGGGTTCTCTTCGATCTGCAGCAGCGACATCAAAGTGCTTCCATCCCAACGAAAGCCGATCAGGGAACCGTCAGCCATCGGCACGTCGAATGGTTCGGCCGGTGTGGTTTTCCGGATTCGTCGACGTCGCTGCCACCAGAACCCGGTCCGTGACGCGACCAACCGCGGCAGCGTCGTGCCACGCAGCCGGACTACCAGGACCAGAGCGAGCGCCAGCCCGGCGATGCTGCCCTGCCAGCCCGGGAAACCGAGAAGCGGCGCTGTCACCGTCCCGGCGGCCACGATCAGTTGCAGGACCAGCAGGTCGGGGAGGGGCAGCAGACGCGCGGCGCCGATGTCGGTCGTCGACCGCAACTCGTTCTGTTCCGAAGGCGCGCCCTTTGCGGGCGTCGCCGCTGGGTGGGCGGGACGACGCGGCACAGAGCGATCCTATCCACAGCGGTGGGTGAAAATTCGCGCGGATTTGGCCGCTGACGTTGTTATACGCTACCGAGGCTCGGTGCTTGCCCGACGCTGATGGGGGTGTTTATGCCCGCGCAAGTGACTACGCGCGCGCAGGTCAATGGCTATCGGTTCTTGATCCGCCGGTTGGAGCATGCGCTGATTCGCGCCGACTCCCGGATGATCCACGACCCGATGCGCGGCCAGATCCGCTCGCTGCTCGTCGGTCTGGTGATCGCCATCCTGATCACCGGTGCGGCCGGGGTGCTGGCCTTCTTCAAGCCGTCACCCAACATCGGAAATGCGCAGATCCTGCTGAGCACCTCCAACGGCGGCCTGTACGTCCGCATCGGCGATCGCCTGCACCCGGTTCTCAACCTCGCGTCCGCACGCCTGATCACCGGGAAGCCGGACGCCCCGAAATCCGTCAGCGACAAATGGCTGAATCAGCTGCCGCGCGGGCCCATGGTGGGAATCATCGGCGCCCCCAACAGCATTCACGCCGGTGCGGACATGCGGACCTCGGTGTGGACCGCGTGTGACTCGGTCACCACACCGGATGTGGCCAAGAGCGTCGGTGTGGCGAGCGTGCAGACCACGGTGATCGCCGGCGACCTCACGCTCAACGAAGACATCGGCAAGGCGTCGCCGGCGCAGATGCTGCTGGTCCGATCGGGCGATACCTCCTATCTGATCTACGGCGGCGTGCGCGCGGTGATCGACCCCAACGACTCGGTGGTCCTCAATGCCCTGCACCTGCAGAACGCCCAGACCCGCCCGATCTCCGGAGCGTTGCTCAACGCCTTTCCGCTGGTGCCACCCATCCGGGCGGTCACGATCCCGGGTGCCGGCACTGCCATTCCCGGCCTGCCCGCCGGATTCCCGGTGGGCTCGATCGTCAAGACCGTCGACTCCCGCGGTGAGCAGCTGTACGTCGTGCTGCCGGACGGGTTGCAGCCGGTGTCCTCGGCGGCGGCCGACATCATCCGCTACAGCAACCCCGGCGAAGCCTCCTCGCAGGGAGCGCGGGAAGTGGCGCCCTCGGTGATCAGCCGCGTCCCCCTCGTGCATTCACTGGCGATCGACCACTACCCGGCCGTGTCGCCGCAGATCGTCAACACCGAGCCGGACCGGGTGGTGTGCATGACGTGGGACCGGTCCAACTCCGCCGCGCAGGCAGCAGTCGGGTTGCTGGTCGGGCATCGGCTGCCGATTCCGGACGGTGCCCAACCCGTCGGGCTGGCCACCGGAGACGGCAACGGGCCGGGCGTCGACTCGGTGTACGTGAAGCCCGGCAGCGGCGAATACGTCCAGGCGACCGGAGGAGAAGCGGACAGCCGCGCCCTGGGGCAGCTGTTCTACGTCTCCGACGCCGGGGTGCGGTACCACATCAAGGACCTGCCGACGGCCGGCGCGCTCGGGGTGACCGGCGTTCACGATCCCCGCGTCGACGCCGACGTTCCGCAACTGGCGCCCTGGCCGGTCGTTTCACTGTTACCGGCCGGTCCAGAGTTGTCTCAGGAGGCGGCGCTGGTCGCGCACGACGGGATGGGCGCCGACCCGCGCGGATTGAAGGTCGAACCGCCGAAGTCGTGAGGCGGCTACAAGCGCAGCTCGCGGAATACCGCGTAGAGCCGCACGATCCAGAAGCACAGTGGGAACACCAGGACGATCGCGAGGTATTCCAGGATCTCCACCTGCCGACGCATCACCGGTGAGAACTCGAGTCGCGGCGCGATGACACCGCAGGCGACCATCAACACCATCAGAACGACCAGCGACAGCGTTGCGTAGACCTGCCACCCGTCGAGGCCGACCGCAATCTCGACGATGGACAGCAGCGCGATCGCCGTCCCGGCGGCGATCAGCGTGGCGGACTGCACCAGATCGTGATGGCTGCGACCGCGCAGGCACAGCACGGTGGCCACTACGACCGCGAAAACGGTTCCCTGCCAATAAAACCCGTCACTGAGATCGAGCGCCAGATAGCATCCGGCGGTCGCCGTGACCGCGGCCGCGGCCAGGATGCCGGTCAGGTACTGGCCGGCCCTGCGGACCCGCACGATCATGCCCTCCTCGGTCGGGATCACCTGTTTGCCGACGGCATTGACGCCTTCGACGGTGGTGCCGCCCTGGGTCTCGATGTCATCCAGCGGCTCGCCGGCGGTCGGTACCCGCGGCACCGGCAGCTTGGCCAGCAGGATTGTCACGCGGGGCGACAGGTAGACGACGATCACCGACACCGTCGCCAGCACCGCTCCGACGGCCCGCGGCGCCGGATCCCAGAGCAGGTCGGCCGCTCCCGCGGCGCCGCCGATGACGGCCAGCGAGATCACCGCGGTGTGCAGGGCGCGACCGCGTCCGGTGACCAGCAACACCAGCAGTGAGGCGAGCCCGGTCAACCCGAACGCCATCGGCAGTGACTTCGCGCCGAAGCCGTCGGGAACCACGTACAGCGCGCCGCCGAACAACAGCGGGGTGGCCACCGCCGCCAGCCATTCCGAGCGCCGGGCGCCCGCCGAACGGTGCGCGATCACGCACGCGGCGATCACGGCCAGGACACCGACACCGAGGGCGGTCGCCGGCACATAGAACTCGGTGGCGCGGCGCGGCAGCAGGAAAGCGGCGGTGAGAGCGGCGGCCAGTCCGACACCGAAGCAGGTGACCAGGCGTGCGTCACGGGACAACCAGTCCAGGGTGGGGTGCTCTTCGTGGCGGGCCTCGTCTTCGACGTCGTCGAACAGCATCCGGCGGCTCGGCTGGTCCAACGCCCGGATCATCAGCAACTCGCCGTCGTAGACGTTGGCTTCGCTCAGCGACCGGCCGGGATCGATCGCGTCGTCACCGAGGCGGGCCAGGGTCCACTTTCCCTCGGTGGTGTCGAACATGAGGTCGTCGGTGCCAGGGTGTGCGGCGAGTTGCTCGTTGGCGATGTCGATGACGTCGTCGATGAACCCGGCGATGCTGTTGTCGGCCGGTAACCCCACGTCAAGTCGTAACTCCCCGACCACCAGGGTGACCCGGCTGAGCGTGGGCTCGGCCTCAGATTCCGCGTCTAATTCCGACAGCGACGGCGGTAGAGTCATCGCTGTCGGCCTCCTGGGGGTTGTGTCATTTGCTGGTGACATTACCTAGGCACCGGGGGCCAAATCTGAGCCAATTTTTGAGTTTCGGGGAATTTGGGGAGATTTCAAGGGATGTGGCGTTGAGTACGCAGGGTTTCGTGCGCCGCCTGCGGGTTTCGCCGCCGCGGATGCCGGGCGGCGAGGTCAACCTGCAACCGCCACCCGAGGTGCCGCGGGTCATCCCCGGCAGCCTCCTGATGAGGCTGCTGCCATTCGTGATGATCGTCGCCGTCATCGGGATGATCGCCCTGATGGTGACCGTCGGCGGGCGGGATCTGATGAAGAACCCGATGTTCCTGATCTTCCCGATGATGATGGTCATGTCGATGGCCGGCATGTTCATCGGAGGTGGTGGCCGATCCGGCAAGGCCGCTGCGGAACTCAACGAAGAGCGCAAGGACTATTTCAGCTACCTGGCCAATCTGCGCGACGACGCTGACATGACCGGTGCGGGTCAGCGCACGGCGCTGGAGTGGAGCCACCCCGATCCGCGGGCGCTGGCCGACGTCGTAGGCACCCGCCGCATGTGGGAACGCCGTCCCACCGACACCGACTTCTGCCATGTCCGGGTGGGCATCGGCACCCACCGCCTGGCCACCCGGTTGCTCGCACCGGAGACCGGCCCGCCCGAGGATCTGGAACCGGTGTCGACGGTGGCGCTGCGCCGGTTCGTCAAAACTCACTCGGTGGTGCACGCCCTGCCCACCGCGGTGTCGCTGCGGGCGTTCCCGGCCATCACCTTCGAGGGCGACCGGAAGTTGGCTCGGCAGTTGGTGCGCTCGATGGTGTTGGAGCTGTGCGCATTTCACGGACCCGACCACGTCCAGGTCGCCGTGGTTACGGCCAATCCGGATGGCGAGAGCTGGAGCTGGGTCAAGTGGTTGCCGCATGCCCAGCACGCGACGGCCCGGGACGGCATGGGTTCGATGCGACTGCTGTTCCCCACATTGGAGCTGCTGGAGCGTTCGCTGGCAACGGATCTGGGGGAGCGGGGCCGGTTCAGCCGCAACGCCGAGCCGACCAAGGGCCTCAAGCATCTCGTGGTGGTGATCGACGACGGATACATCGCCGGAACCGAACGTCTGGTGACCGACGCAGGCCTGGACAGCGTCACGTTGCTGGACCTCAACGGCGCCGACGCTCCGGCCAACCGGCGCGGCCTGCAACTCGTGGTGGATGGTGACGACGTCGGGGCGCGCACCGCGGTCGGTGTCGAGCGTTTTGCCACGCCGGACACGATCACGGTGGCCGAGGCCGAGGCGACCGCCCGCCGGATCGGCCGGTACCGGCTGGCCAGCGCCGCCCACATCGTCAACCTCGAAGCCGACGCACGCGCCACCGACCCGGGCCTGATGGCGCTGCTGAAAATTCCCGATGCCGCCGAGATCGTCCCGGAACAGGTGTGGCGCAAGCGCTCTCCGCGTGAGCGGCTTCGCGTGCCCATCGGCTACACGCCCAACGGCCAGCCGCTGGAACTGGACATCAAGGAGTCCGCTGAGTCCGGCATGGGCCCGCACGGGTTGTGTATCGGCGCTACCGGTTCGGGCAAGTCGGAGTTCCTGCGCACGCTGGTGCTGTCGATGGTCACCTCGCACTCGCCCGAGGTGCTCAATATGGTGCTGGTCGACTTCAAGGGTGGCGCAACGTTTCTCGGTCTGGAGGGGGTGCCGCACATCGCGGCGATCATCACCAACCTCGAGGACGAGCTGATCCTGGTCGACCGCATGCGCGACGCACTGGCGGGTGAGCTGAACCGCCGCCAGGAGCTGTTGCGATCGGCCGGCAACTTTCCCAACGTCAACGAGTACGAGCGCGCCCGCGCCAACGGCGCAGAACTGGATCCGCTGCCGGCGCTGTTCGTGATCGTCGACGAGTTCTCCGAACTGCTTTCGCAGAAGCCGGATTTCGCCGAGCTGTTCGTGATGATCGGCCGCCTGGGCCGGTCGCTGCATGTGCACCTGCTGCTGGCGTCCCAGCGGCTGGAGGAAGGCAAGTTGCGCGGCCTGGATTCGCACCTGTCCTACCGGATCGGCCTCAAGACCTTCTCGGCCGGGGAGTCGCGCAGCGTACTCGGTGTGCCGGACGCCTATCACCTGCCCAGCGTCCCAGGCTCCGCGTTCCTGAAATGCGATGCCGCCGAACCGGTCCGGTTCAACACCTGCTATGTCTCCGGCGAATACGTCCGGCCGCGCCGGGCGCAAACCGGCCGCGGCAGGCAACTGGGCGCGCTGGCGCCGAAGCTGTTCACGGCGACCCCGGTAAAGAAGGATGCGTTGCCCGCGGCACCCGCGGTCGAGCCGGAAGCTCCCAGCGTCTCGTCGACCCCGGTGCGGACCACGCTGCTCGACGTCGTGGTGTCGCGGTTGCGGGGCCACGGACGCCCGGCGCACGAGGTGTGGCTCCCGCCGCTGGATGAGAGCCCCGCGGTGAATCAGCTTCTGGCGGATGCCGATTGGTCGGCCCCGGAGAATCTCGACGGGCGGTTGTGGCTACCCATGGGGGTGGTGGACCGGCCCTACGATCAGCGTCGCGACGTGTTGATGGTCGATCTGTCCGGCGCTCAGGGCAATGTGGCGGTGGTCGGTGGGCCGCAGTCGGGCAAGTCGACGGCGTTGCGCACCCTGATCATGTCGGCCGCCGCTACCCACACCCCCGAGCAGGTGCAGTTCTTCTGCCTCGACTTCGGCGGCGGCACGCTGGCGAGCCTGGTCAACCTGCCGCACGTGGGCGGGGTCGCGGGCCGCATGGACGCCGACGGGATCCGGCGCACGGTGGCCGAAGTGGCCGGGGTGCTGCGCGCCCGGGAGGTGCGCTTCCGCGATCTGGGCATCGAGTCGATGCGTGACTTCCGGCAGCGCAAAGCGCACCTGGCGACGCTGCCCCCCGAGGTGGCCGCCCGGGATCCGTTGAGCCAGGACAAGTTCGGTGACCTCTTTCTGGTCATCGACGGCTGGGCCTCGATCCGCAGCGACTTCGAGATACTGGAGCCCACCCTCAACTCACTTGCCGTCCAAGGACTTTCCTACGGAATTCACCTGGTGATCTCGGCGACGCGCTGGATGGAGATGCGGGCCGCGGTCAAGGACATGCTCGGCACCCGCATCGAGCTCAAGTTGGGCGATGCGCTGGACAGCGACGTGGGCCGCAGGTTCAACGAACTCATCCCGGTCGGCCGGCCGGGTCGTGGCATGAGCCACGAACGGCTGCATATCCTGATCGCACTGCCCCGCCTGGATTCCAATTCGGGGGTGGAGGATCTGCCCGAGGGAGTGTCGGCCGCCGTCAAGGCGATGCGGGCGCATTACGGCACCCGGCAGGCGCCGCGGGTGCGGATGCTGCCGCACAAGGTGGACCGCGCCGCGGTGGTCCGGGTGGCGCGCTCGGCCGGAAGGCTGGGCAGGGCCCGTTTCGCGATCGGCATCAACGAAGCCGAATTGATGCCCGTCGTCCTGGATTTCGATGTGCAGCCGCATCTGGTGGTGTTCGGTGAAGGGGAGTGCGGCAAAACCGGTTTGCTGCGCAACATCGCCACCGGGCTGATGGAGAACGCCACCTCGGAGCAGTGCAAGATCGTGCTGGTCGATTACCGTCGCTCCATGCTGGGCGTGGTCGGCAACGACTATCTGGGCGGCTACGCCACCGCCTCGCAGTCCTGCACGGAGCTGATGACCGCCCTCGCGGGCACGCTGCGGGAGCGGATCCCACCCAGCGACATCACCCAGCAGCAACTCAAGGAGCGGTCGTGGTGGTCGGGTCCGGACATCTTCGTGATGATCGACGACTACGACCTGGTCGCAACCGGTTCCATCGGCAGCCCGTTGAGCCCGCTGGTCGAGTTCCTGCCGCAGGCGCGTGATATCGGATTGCGCATCGTGGTCGCCCGCCGGATCGGGGGAGCCGGACGCGCGATGATGGACCCCTTCGTCGGGCGGCTCAAGGACCTGTCCTGCAACGCGTTGGTGATGAGTGGAACCAAAGACGAAGGGGCATTGTTCGGCTACAAGGCCACTGAGATGCCGCCCGGCCGTGGAATGCTGATCTCGCGCACGACCAAGAGCGGTGTGATCCAGCTGTCCAGGATGCCGGACCTGTGACCGGTGTGAGCGAATTGCGACGGGTCCGGGTGGTCTCGGCCGCGCCCGACCATATCCGGGTATCGATCTTCGGTGGCCGGACGCAGCTGGATATCGCGCTGCCACTTGATGTTCCCGTGTCGGGCTTCGTCCCGGAGGTGGCGCGGCTGGTCAGCTCCCGGGACGCCGACGACGAGACGTCCAAAGACGAACGCCGCACGTTCTGGGTGCTCAGCCGGTTCCACGGCGGCACCGAGCTGCGACCCGAACAGACGCTGCGCGAGGCCGGGCTGGTCAGTGGGGAACTGCTGCGGCTGTCGCCGCGCCAGGCACTGACGCCACCGACCCTCTACGACGACGTGGTCGACGCGGTCGGCCGGCTGAACAAGGCTGCTCATGCCGCCTGGGGTTCGGTATCCGCACGCTGGATGGCTTTCGCCGGAGTGCATTTCGCGGCGCTGGCGGTCGCCTATTGCCTGGTCGGCAGACCCGGCGCGGCGAATCTGTACGTGATGGTCGGTGTGGCCGGCGCGGCGGTGCTGGCGCTGGTCGGCGGTGCCACGATGGCGCACCGCTCTTACCGTCTTGACGACGTAGCCGCCGCGCTGGGGTGGGCGGCCATCCCGATCACCGCCGGGATCGCCCTCGCGCTGCTGAGCCGTTACGGGTACTTCGGTCTGGCCGGCGCCTGTGGTGCGGTGCTGGTGCTGTGCGTTGTGTACGACCGGGTGATCGGCACCGGGCACTGGGCTTATCTGGCGGGTGCGTTGACGTTCGGGTTGGTTGGCGGCGCGTTGCTGAGTCGAGCCCTGCAGGCACGCGCCGACATCGTCTTCGTGACCGCGTCGGTGGTGGTGATCCTGGGCTGCCTGTCGGTGCGACGGTTGACAGCGCGGTTGGGCCGATTTGAGACGCCGACCGTCACCGTCGAAACCAACCGCGAGGACTGGGATTTCGAGAATCCGTTCGAGCCGTCCGCCGCAACCGAGGATGGGGACTCGGGTACGGCGATGCCGACAGCCGAGGCCGTGTGGAACAGAGCGAAGTCGGCTGCCATCACGCGGTCGGGGCTGCTGACCGGATTGGCCTCCACCGCCGCGGTTTACGTGGTGCTGCTGCTGCGCAGCGGCACGGTTGTGGGCTGGCCGGTGTTCGTGTTCGCGCTCACGGTCGCCGCGGTGCTGGCGTTGCGCCCTCGTACGCTGCGCACCTGGTTCGAGCGCGCTGCGGTAGCGGTGCCGGCGGTGGTCATCCTGGTCGGCACCTGCGTGATGGCGCAGGACGGATTCGCGCCGATGCCCGTGACGGCGCTGGGCGTACTGCTGGCCGTCGCGGGTGGTGCCACGGTGGCCGGCCTGGTCATCCCCGCGGACGGCACGCGACAGCGAGTCGTCACGTTGCTGGCCTACCTGGACTACCTGGCCGTCGGATCGCTGATCCCGCTGGCGCTCTGGGTGGTGGGTGTCTACCAGCGGCTGGGACTGTGATGAAGCGGTTGCTCGCGGTGTCGGCCGCGCTGATCCTGGCGACCCTGATGGACCCGGCGCCGGCGTGGGCGATCCGGCCGCCGGTGGTGGAGCCCGGACCGCCGCCGAACGGGCCGGTGGGTCCTCCCGAGCCGACCGACCTCAAAGCCATCTGCGGAGTCCCGACCGGGGTGCTGCCACAGACCGACTTCACCCTGCAGACCAGCGCCGAAGCCATGCTCAACTACACCGATGCCTGGCGGTTCTCCCGCGGCGCGGGCCAGAAGGTCGCGGTGATCGACACCGGTGTCAACCGGCACCCCCGGTTGCCGCAATTGGAGGGCGGCGGCGACTACGTCTCCAGCACCGACGGCCTGCAGGACTGTGACGCGCACGGAACCCTGGTGGCCGGACTCATCGCCGGTGCGCCCAGCCCCGCCGACGGCTTTGCGGGGGTGGCACCCGAGGCGACCATTCTCTCGATCCGGCAGAACAGCACCGTCTACGGCGTCAAAGAGGGTGGGTCCGGGCAGGCCAACGACCCCAACGCCACCTCGCCGGGCTATGGGAACACCGTGACGCTGGCATATGCCATCACGCGTGCGGTCAGCCTGGGTGCGACCGTCATCAACCTCTCCGAAGTGGCGTGCAGTCCGGTCGGTGGCGGCCTGGACGACGCCCTACTCGGGCGCGCGGTGCGCTACGCCTACGAGCACAACGTGGTGGTGGTGGCCGCGGCGGGCAACTTCAACAACCAGGGATTGTGCAAGCTCCAGAACGCGATGCCCGATCCGAACATGCCGCTCAAGAGCGGCTGGGACTCGGTACGCACCATCGCCAGCCCGGCCTGGTTCAGCGATTACGTACTGACCGTCGGCGCGCTGACGACGTCGGGCGAGCCCGCCGATTTCAGTCTGCACGGGCCGTGGGTCGGGGTGGCAGCGCCGGGCGAGCGGATCCTTTCGCTCGATTCCAACGGGGCGGGTCTGATCAATGCCGTCATGAGCCAGCAGGGGTTGGCGCCGGTCAACGGCACCAGTTTCGCCGCGCCGTTCGTGTCAGGGGTGGTGGCGCTGATCCGGTCGCGCTTCCCCGAACTGAGCGCGGGTCAGGTCATCGATCTGATCAAACGCACCGCTCACATGCCGGGCGCGGGTCCCAACGAGGCCACCGGGTACGGCGTGGTGGACCCTATCGCTGCGTTGACGTATCGGGTTCCCGCGCCCAATGAGGCGCCCAACCCCGAGGCCGCGAAGCCGATAGCCGGACGTCCGCACGTCGACCCCCGCAGCCAGCGCGCCCGCGTCATCGTCCTCTCGGTGACGGCGGGTGCGGTGGCGCTGGCCGCGGTGGCGTGCGCATTCTCGGTGGCCAGACGGCAGCGGGATTCGAGCCGCTTGAAGTAATTGCGCTTATCGTCGCTTATCGGACTGAAAATTATGCGATTAGCGCTACGTAGAATTGAATACGGCGAATAACACGTTCTTGTTGCGGAAAGGGGGACGACGATGTCGAAGCAATCGCCTGAGCAGAAGCCCGACGAGGACGAGCGCGGGTCGCTGGCGCGTCCTCCTTGGTTGACCGGCGAGAAGAAGCGCCGCCGGGTTCAGATCGGTCGCGGGAAGCGGCACGAGGACGCCGACGAGCCCCGGGATCGACCGGTGAAGTCCGAACAGGAGACCATCGACACCGGCCCGCAGCGCGTTCCGGTGTCTAGCCGCGGGCCGGACGCCGAGTCCGAGGCTCCCGCGGAGCGTTCCGACGAAACGCCGGAAATACGGCCGAAGCGGGTCGCGGTGCCGTTCGACCGCACCCGCCGTCTGCAGCAACTGGAGCCCGAACCGGCGCCGCCGGCGCCTCAACAGATTTCCGCTCCGGTGCCGCACAATCCGGCCGCGGACGCCGAGGTGTCGGAGGTAGCGCCTGACGAGGAACCGGAGCCACCGTTCGCGTCGGACCAAGTGCCGCCCGCATCGGACCAAGCGCCGCCCGCGTCGGAGCCCGTGCCGGAGCCTGTGCCCGAGCCGGTGCCGCCAACCGAAACGGCGCCGGAATCGGTGGAGTGGGTGTCCGAGGCGCTGGCGCGATTGGAATGGCAATATGATTCGCTGCTTGCCGAGTCCTTGGTAAAACCCGAAGCGCCGTCTGAGCCGACGGTCGGCTCCGAATGCGAGTCGGCTGCCGAGGTTTCGGCGGAACCGGATCTCGAGTCCGTGATCGAAGTGCCGAGTGAAATCGCCGGTGCCGCTCACCCGGATCCGGAGCCCGAGACAGCCGAGGAGCTGCCGCAAGCGGAACCTTCGGCGGATCCCGAGCCGGACGTCGAGTTTCCAGGCGAACCCGTTGCCCCGCTGTCTGTTTCCGCAGATGCTTTTGCGGCTGAGCCGGACTTTGAACTTCGGGACGAGCCCGAGCTACCCGAGACGGCGACAGAAGCCGAGCCTTCTTCGGATGTGTCAGAACCGCGGTGGGACCCACCGCCGACGGAAACCGAGGCAGTGGTTGAGGTTTCGGCAGAGCAGGTGGTGGAACCCGAATCGGACGGCGATCATTCGATCGAACCTGTTGCGCCAGTCCTTGTTCCGGAGGATGTTGTCGAGGACGCGCCCGACTTTGAACTCCGGGAGGAGTCTGAGTTGCCTGCGACGGTGACGGAACCCGCGCCGGTCCTGGAATCCGAGCCCGTCGCGCTTGCGTCGGAACCGGAGTGGGTACCACCGCCGCGGTCGGAACCCGTTGCAGTGGTTGATGTTTCGACGGAGCGTGACTGGACGCCTGAGGATGAGCCGGCGCCGGTGGAACCCGAGCCGGCCGAGGAATCGACGCAGGAGTCCGGATCCGGGGAACTCGACGAGATCGAGTTGAGAGCCGCGGCCTTGCTTGACCGGATGGCCGCCAAGAGGGCGCAGGCCACGGGCGCCCCGCAGGAACCGGAGGTTGACCTCATCGCTGACGACGAACGGGACGCGGAAGGCCCGGACCGGATACCTGTGGCACCCACAAAAGAATTCGGACCGCCGCCAGAAGAAGAACACGCCGACGAGGCGGTGCCGGAGCAATGGCTGCCGGCAGATCTGGTGGGCGACGTCCAGCAGGCTGCGGTCGAGCCGGAATTTGACGCCGAACCGCTCGATGACGACGCAGTCGTCGCCCCGACCGAATCTTTCGTGGCTGCGCAGCCAACGGAGGACGTCCAAGAGACCGCGCCCGTCGCCGCGGAGCGAACGAAAGAACCTCGTCGTCCGGCACCACCCCCGTGGCAGACGCCGAGCTCCGCCATGGCGGCGGAGATCGAAGAGGTGGTGATGGATGCTTCTGTCGCGCAACAGGAGCCGGTGGCCGAGTCGTATGAGCCTCCAACACAACAGGGGCCGTTGATTCCCGGCCCGCGACCGCCCGCGCCACCGTCGCCGCCCAGAAAACGACCCAGCACGGGAGCCCGGCCTCCCTTTCCGCCTCCGCCGCCGCCCGGACCATTCCCGCCGCCGCCCTGGTGGCCGGGACCGCCGCCCGGGCTGCGTGTGCCCCCGTCGGCAAGGCCGGCAGCGTCAGTCGCACCGCCGCGGGCGCCGCAGCCGACACCGCCGCCGGGCCGGCCCCAGCCGCCCGTCGGAGGCCCCCCGCCGGGTTACCAGCCTTTCCGGATGCCGCCATCGATCGACGAGGCGGAGATCGCCAACCCGGATCGCTTTGCGCCGCCGTCGGGTTGGCGCCGTGCGGTGCACAAAGCCACCGGCGGTCACGTCAATCCGGGGGCGTCGCGGAAGGAACGTCAGCAGGACCACCTGCTCGCCGAGATTCGGCAGCCCATCGTCGGCGACTTCCGCATCGCCGTGCTCTCGATCAAGGGCGGGGTCGGCAAGACCACCACTACATTCGGGTTGGGCTCGGCGCTGGCCACGGTGCGGCACGACAGGGTGATCGCCGTCGACGCGAATCCCGACCGCGGCACGCTGGGGGAGCGGGTCGGCGACCTGTCGACGCGATCGACCGTGCGTGACCTGTTGTCGGATCCCAACATCAACCGCTACGCCGACGTCCGCAATCACACCCTGATGGCGACCAGCCGACTGGAAGTGCTTGCCAGCGAGCAGGACCCGGCGGTTTCCGAGGTCTTCGGCGCGGACGATTACCGGCGGACCGTCGATATCCTGCGGCACTACTACAACATCATCCTGACCGACTGCGGCACCGGCATCATGCATTCGGCGATGTCGGCGGTCCTGGACCTGGCGCACACCATCGTGCTGGTCAGCTCGCCCGCCATCGATGCGGCACGCAGCGCGTCGGCCACGCTGGATTGGCTGATGCAGCACGGACATTCGGGTCTGGTGCGGGAAGCGCACGTGGTGCTGAGTGCCTCCCGCCCGGGCTCGGCCGCGCTCAAACTCGACAAGGTTTATGAGCACTTCCAATCACGTTGCCGTTCCATCCATCTCATCCCGTTCGATCCGCATCTGGCCGAGGGTGCCGACGTCGACTTCGGTCGCTTGAACCCAGCCACCAGGCAGGCTTACCTCGAACTGGCCGGCTCGGTGGCGGAGAACTTCGGACGGCTGCGGGCGCCGCGGGAACAGCCTTGACGCCTGCCGGCGCCGGCATCATGGTGGCCGACACCGGTCGCGTCGCAGGCGTTTTCGACGGCGAGCATCCGGCTAGGAGCACAGAACACAGGTCGTTACCCACCCGGGGAGGACGCTGGTCGTTGATCGAAGGCGAGCACTGTCGCGCCTACTACGGGCCACGCCCGTCACCGTCGTCTCGGTCGTCGAGTTCGTCTCGCTTGCTTACAAAAATGCGCCACTGGTGTTGGATCTGGCGCTCGCAATATGCCTCGATCCGCTCGCGTTCCTGCTCCGGAACGCTCTTGCCGTAGCCGGGGTTCTCATCGAGCCAGTCCGCGATGCGTTCGTCGACCATGGCCCGATACCGGCGACGAAACCGCTCGGCGTCCTGCCCGGAAGATTCGTCGGGTTCGGCTGCGACCTCAGGATTGGAATCGAGCAGGTGCGGCGGAAGTTTTCCGGTCCGCAGCGCGTAGAGCACCTCTGGCGGCAGATGCGAGGTATCGGCCAATGTTAGACCCCCGGTGTATCGGGCCACCCCGGGGTGGACACCGGACTTTTGTCCACTGGCGGCGGATCGGTCGCACAGTCGGGATCCATCAATGGGTACTGGGTTGTGAATGTGCTTGTGTACCAGTCACCGAACACCGATACCAACGGTGCCCGGGCCGGCCCCTTCTGGTTGGCAGGCGGCGCCTGTCCCACCCGTTGGAAGGTGAGGGTGCGCTTGAAGATGCCGTAGTTGTCCGGGAAAGAACCGCTTACCGATACTTCGCCGGCGTAGCAGACCACAGCCGTCGCCGACCCGTCGGGAGCTGCGGTGAGTTCGTGCACCCAATTCGTGTGAAAGCCCTTCGCCGGAAACCCAGTCCCGGTCCAGTGATAGCTGCGGTCCCGGGCAGCCTTGGCGAAACCCGGATAGGATCCGTCAGCGCGGTCCACGTTGTAGTCTGCGACGTGGTCGGCTTCGATGTAAGCGCGGAGGTAAGTGCCCTCGGGGCTCATCAGATCCACCGCGGGCGTCGTCGCCCAATGCTCGGAGAACATCACATTGCGCGGCACCTGATAACCCGCCGGGGCAGTGGTGTTCGACGATGGGGCTGTCGCAGGCGCCTTCGACGACGAACATCCGGCCAGCACGGCCACCGCGCAGCCCAACGCGCACCAGGCCGTCGACTTGGCGCCGCGGCGAGTCATCGCTGAAATGCGCATGTCATCGTCCCGTGGGTGGTTTAGCCACGTTTCCGGGGTCGGGTAGCCCCGCATAGTCGATCACAGTGTTCTTCATACCTTCTTCGTACTTCGTGTCCCAGCTCCCGACGTCTATCTGATGACTGCCTTCCCAATTCGAGTAGATTTGCTTGAATTTGTCGCCGTTCTGTGTGACGGCGTTCCAGTCGAGTTTCCAGCCGTTGCTGCCGTCGGGAACGAAGAAATTCACCGGTCCGTCCGGAGTCTGCACATTCTGAAATGCACTGACAACCGATGGGTCCCGAATCTCGTATCCGGAGACGATGCTGTAGTCATGATAGATGCTGTCATTGAGGATGGTGAATTGTGCGTCGTTATTCCGCAGCGCGGCCGCGGCGGCTTGTTGTATGTCGTTCGACGGTGTCAGCGGTGGTAGCTCGTCCAGTTTGAGGTAGGGGTTATATCCGTCAATCACCATTTTTCCGAGGAACGACAACGCATCCCCGCCGGGTAATTTACTCAGGGGCAGGGCGCCGAAGACGTCGCTGATCATGCCTTTCTTACTGTCCCAGTCCGCAGACCGCTGGTTGTATTCCAGGATGCGCGCGGTGTCGTGATTGGCCTTCATGGCATCCAGTTCTGCGCTGTAGCCTCCGTGCACAGCGGTGTCTAATTGGCCGGCCGCGTGCGCATATTTTATTTCGCCGGTCTCTCCATACCGCTCGGCGTAGTGATGCTCCCAGGATGCCGCTGCCGCCTGGAGTCCTTCTGCCGAGGCAGGGTCGGAGGACAGCACCTTGAACAGATTCAACAGGTCAGTCGAATTCTTGAATCCAGGGACACCGGCCGAATCGATACCCGGCACCTCGATTCCCCCGAGGTTTCCGAAGTACGGGGTCAGGTTGCGAGTCAATGCCTTGACCAGTTCCGGATCACGCTGCCCCAAACTCTCGAATTGTCCTGAGGGGTTTCCGTCGGCACCCAGGATCGGGATTTTTCCGCCCAGCAATTCGTGGTGCGTAGCAGTCAGACGCGCCAGCGAGTCCGCAGCAACCGCCGCATGGTGGCCCTCGAAGCCGGGGGTGTGCGCATTGGGACCGATCCAGTCCAGCATGTCCTTCCAACCGTGGTCGTTCGGGTCGAAACGCACCGTCGCCAGTGCCTCGAACGCATGACCGTTGTCGAAATGGCCCCCGGCGACCCGGTCCATCGCCGGACCGGCGTGTAGAAAATCAGCCACGGCCTGATGGTCGACGGAGGCGTTGGACATCATCGCGCTGACCGTTTCGTTGACCTTGCTGAGCGAAACGTACTCACGCCGGAGATCGCCCTTCGGCTGATCGGGATCAGCAATGACGGCGATCGGCGACCGTTCGGTGGCGGCGATCCGCGATGCCTGGTTGAGCAGCGCCCGGTCGACGTCTGAACCCAGCGCCAAACCCTTATTGCCTTTGCCCAGCATGTCATTGAGTGCATTGAACTGCGTCACCGGTATCGACCGGGATCCGAACTCCGGGCTGCCGATCAACCCCGCCGGATCCTTGGTGAGTAACTCACTGACTTTGGTGGGCAACGTCTGTAGTCCACCATGGGCACCGAGTGCAGTCTGCGTGTTCGGGTTGCCCATCATCCGCATGCCGTCGCCCATTGCCCCTTGCAGGCCGTACTTGCCCATCGCCGCGTCGATGTCGGCCACCGATTTGCCGTCCATCGCGTGCATCAACGACGTCAGATAGTCGTACTGCCCTTGTGGCATGTCCGCAGGTCTGCCATTGGCCAAGGCCGCCGACTCTTCTGGTGTCCAGCGCGTCAACGACGCGCGCACCCGAGCCACTTGCTGAGGTGTGGCGTTGCCACCCAAGATGGCGCCGGCGTCATCACGGGCCTGCTGGCCTCCCACCAGGCCAGTGGCGATGGGCGCGGCTGCACCGAGTTCGGCCTTGGCCGCGTCAATCGCGTTCTTGGTGTCGGCGTCCGCTACGCCCAATTCGTCGGCGAGCCGCTGCAACGTCGCGGTTCCGGTCGCCGCTTCGTTCGCACGCTGGGCCTTGAGGCTGTCCATCTGATCCTGCGCGGCCTGCTCATCCGAGCCCAGCAGCATCAACGCCATCTTGCCCATGTTGTAGTTGTATCTGTCGGTGACTTTCCAGTCCTCGGACACGTCGAAGTCGTCGCCTTCGAAACCCTTGCCCTGCGAACGAAGACTGTCGATCATCGGCTGCATGGCCTTCGCGCCGTTCTCGTACGCGTTGGCCAGCGCGTCATAGCCCGCAGCGACTTTCCGGTCCTGAGCAAGCTCTCGATCGGCCCTTCCGTCGCACGCGTTCTGGGTGTCACCTTTCCAATCAAGGCCATGAACGGTTTGTCGGACGGTTTCGGCGGCCGCCAGCATCCTGCGGCCTACCTCGCGGGTCGGGGCAGCCAGATCGGCCAACGCGTTGGCGTTCGCGTTGTAGACCATCGTCTTTTGCGGACGTGTCACTACATCGGTCCAGGTCGTGGATTACGGAGAGCTAGGACGCCGGGTTCATATCACCTAGCGCTGTCATCGATTTACCGACCGCTGTCGTCAACGCCTGCTGTCGCGTTTGTGGTGGCAGCGCTTGGTCAGCCAACTGGAAAATGGTTGCGGCTCCGCGAATCATCTCAGACATCTTCTCGTAGCGTCCGGCCACGACACCCAACGAATCAGCCACCGCTTCCTTCACCCCGGCCAACGCCCCGGCGGTCTGAAATCCGGCCAGCCCGCCGGCTGCGGCACCGGTGTCCGGCGATTGGATGGCGGCAATAGTGCTCTTTGCTGCGCCGATCGCGTTGGCTCCCGCCAGCACATTGTCGAAGTTCACCTCTAAAAGCGGGGCCACTCATATCCTCCTTGACAGATTCGCTGATGCTGCGACGTAGGCCCGGACTCACCGAGAACAGTGAGCCCGGGCCACGGTCAGGCCGCCGGAACGATCAGCAGCTGATGTTGGCAGCCTGGCTGTTGTCGAGGTCCTGAACCTGCTGGTTCTGGTCGACGGCACGCGCCCGTGTGGTGTGCAGATCGTTGATGATCTCGTCCATCTCGTTGGAGAACTGCGTGCGCAGCGCGTGAATCTCTTCCGGGGCGTGGCCGGTGTAGGCCCCCGAGGTGAGCGCGTTGAACAGTTGGTCGACTTCGCTGCGCATCTGCTCGGCGTCGGAGGTGATGCTGCCGATCAGGTCCAGCGATTCGTAGTTCGCCGCGAAGTTGTACTTGATGCTGTGCGTCATGATCTTCTCCTGAATTCCTAGCCGTCGAGGTTCTGGTGGGCCTGGATGTACTGCATCGAGCTTTCTGCGAGATTCTTTGTGCGCTGCTGGATTTGGGTCAGGTGCTCGAGGTGCTCGGTCATGCGTCCGTGGAACACCTGGGCCTGGTTGCCGGCCCAGTTCGGGCCGACCATCAGATTGACTTCGTCTTCCATCTTGCGCAGCAGTCGGTCGGTCTCGACGAGGTGCTCGTGGATCGACTTGACTTGTGGTGGTGCGTCTTCGGTGACTTCAAACTGCCCTGGAACTGCCATGTTTACTCCTTTGTCGGGTGCCCTGGATGGTCGGGCACGACGGGTCTGGTCTCATCGAAAAACCGTGCTACACCAATGACGCCTCCCACTGGTCCGTCGATATTTCGACAAGCTGGCGGATCGCCTGGCCGATCGCGTGATCCGAACCCGGCTTCAACGTGGTCCACAGCTGGCCGCTCGGTGAGGCACTCGGTGCGGCCACGATGCGGCCCTTCCTGGTGTAGAACACCCCCGCCGCGGCGGGACGACGGGTGAACCGGTCCTGTTCGGGGCACAGTGCGTAGTACACGATCTCCGCGAACGCCATTCGTGACGAAAGTGCGGCTCCCAGAACCATTGCCGCGCGCGGCTCGGCGCCCAGGGCACGGACCCGGTCGGCCAGCTGCCGTGCGTCATGAGTGCCGATGAGGTTGCGGGTGACGATTTCCGTCGGCGCTCCGACCGGCGTGACGTCGGCGGCTTCCGCACGCGGCAGCGCACCGATCAGCGCGTGCGTGGCCCAGGAGAGGCTCGCGGCATCGTTTGCCGCCTGCAGGCTGATGTTGTTGCTCACCCGTCGCGCAACCACACCCGAAGCGCCGCAACGAATTACGCAAACCCGTGCGATGCCGTCCGGGGTGACCAGCCGCATCGCGAGCTCGCGCTCCGGCCGGCGCAGCGCCCGCAACAGCGGCGCCAGGTCGGGATCGATCGCACCGTCGGCGATCAGGCCGCGTGCGATGAGGCTGCGGGTGGCCGCGTCGAAAGCCGCCTCAAGGGTGTCGACGCGCTCATACCGCGGCCGCACATCCAGCACGGTGGGAAACCCCTGAACACCGGCCCGCTCACCGACGACCTGCAGTTCGTCGTCAGTCAGCGTGAACCCGGACGTCACGGCGGCGGTCACAGGCTCACCTCCTGCTCAGCGCCGATCACCGGCGGGGAGACCCACCGATCGGACACCTGCTGCAGCGTCCGCTCGGGTTCGTCGGCAAAGCCTTCCGGCTGCTGCGGATCGGGCGCGGCGAGGTCGTCGAAGATCGCGGTGTTGGGGCCCCAGCTGACGTGCGAAACCTCGAAGGGTGCGTCACTCTGCTGCGCGGCCGGCAGCCAGGACTGGCCGCCGTCGGACAGGCCGGCTCCGGCTTCGCCCGCCCCTTCCAGCGTGCCCGCCTCGCGGAACGACTCGTAGGACTGGCCGCTGCCGTCGCGCCGGTTCCCAGCCATCGGCGCATAACCTCCGCCGCGGCCCATCCCGGAGCCACTGGAACCGTCAGATTTGAAGCTGGTCTTCTTCAGTTCCTTGGCCTCGGCGCTGGCCGCGACCGGGGTAGCCAGCATGGGTGACAGCTGGCGCGCCGCGCCACCACCACCGCCGCCACCGCGCGACCCGCCGCCGGACTTGCCGTCCTTCTCGCCTTTGAGTGCAGCGGAATTGGTGACCTGCGGCGGAACCGGCTGTTCCCATGGTTCGGCGAGTTCGGAGACGGCGTCCTCGTAGCGATGCATCACCGCGGCGGCGTCCGCCTGCTGCGCGGACGCGGCTTCTTCGAATTCGGCGAAGCTGCCCTGCACGATTGCGCCGTTGTAGGCCGACAACGACGCCATCATGTCCTGGGCCGCTTTGGCTTCGATGGCTTCGGACACGCTGGGCATCGACAGGATGGCAACGGTGTTCGCGACGGCGGCCTCTTCGGCCCGGCGGCCGTTGGCGGCGGCGCTCAGGCTGGCCGCCTGCAGCCACTTGCCGAACGCCTCCAGCTTGCGGACGGCAGCTTCGGAGGCGTTGCTCTCCCACGACCCCCGGACGCTTTCGACCAACCGGTCGTAATCGGCTGAAATCTTGGCGAATTCGTTGGCCACCCGGATCCACGCGGCGCCGGCCTCACCGACCGAGGAGGGGCCGGGACCCTCGGTCAGATCGCGCGCCAGCTGCTCGGTGCTGCGCGATTCCCAGACCACGTTGGTGAATCCCATTGCCGTTACCTCCTTTCGGTGTCTTCGCGATGTGCCGGTGCTGGTCGGTCCGAATCAGTCCGCGAGATCGGTATCGGAGATGCGTCCCGCGTGGGTGCGCATGGTCGCCGAGACCTCGCGAATCTCGTTGGCGCCCTGGTCGGATGCCTTGGTGAACGACCCGTGCACCTCGTTGAGGGTGTGGGCGACGCGCTGAGAAACCTCGTCCTGACCCGACGCGATGGTGGTCAGGTTGGGCCGCTCGGTGTCCAGCACGTGCTGCATCCGGTTGGCGAGTTCGTCGAGTTGCCGGGTCACCTCGGTGACCTCGTCGGGCCGGATCGAAAGTCGGTTGTAGTCGGTCATGTCGGTGCTCCTAGATTCGAAGTTTGATGTCGGGGCTGTCGTCGGGATCGATTGTGGTGTCGCCGATTACGGCTGGACTGGCATGGCCGAGGTCGCCCACGATCTCGCCGCCCTGATCGGTCGTGTGCAGGAACGAGGCGGCGGTGTGGTTGCCGCCGGCACCGGCCTTGCCGCCGTGAGCGCCGGCCGCGCCGCCCATCATTCCCGCGCCGCCCATGCCCATTCCGGCCGCACCGCCGCCGACCGAGGCTCGCGCGGCGCCGATGGATCGTGCCGCGGCGGCGCCGCTGTTCTCGTTCTGCACCAGCGGCGAGGAGGCGGGGCTGCGGGCCGGTGTGGTCGCACCGACCCCACCGCCGCCGCCACCGTGCCCGCCGCCGCTGGGGTGGGTCGAGCTGACCATGCGGCCCGTGTGGCCCAGAGCGGAGGCGGGTGACGCAGCGCCCTGCCCGGCTTGGCCCAGACTCGATATCAACCCGGTGCCGGCCTGCATGCCCGCCTGCAGGGCCTGGGTGCCGGCCTGGACGCCCATCGTCAGCGGCATCATGCCCATCTGCATCGCCGGGCCGATCATGCTCATGCCCACCGACATCATCGGGCCGAGCATTCCCATGGCCATCTGAGGTCCCTGCGCAATGGCGACCGGAGCACCGGTGGCGGTGGTGGTGGCCGCCTGGCTGGTCAACGTGCTTTCCAGCTCGGTGATGCACTCGGTGGCCAGCGCGCTGGCCCGGGATGCGGACTCGACCATGTTCGCCGCGGTCCACGGCAGCCCGGCGGCCAGGCCTTCCAACTCGTGCTGGCACTGCTGCAGGATCTCCAGCAAGCGCGCCTGGCCCTGGGCGACGTTGGCGGCCGCGGCGCTGTATTCGCCGCCGAGTGCGGTGCCCTGGGCGGCCACCGCGGCGCCGTTGGCCAGGGTCTCGCCGGTCTTGGCGGCGGCGGCACCGGCCCCGGCGCCGGACCAGCCCTGACCGCCCATGCCGCCCATCATCTGGCTCATGGCCTGCTGCACACCGCCCGCAGCTTGCTGGAAGGCCTGCGTGATCCCGCCGAACATTTGCGTCGGATTGAGGCCCTGGAACAGGCCCGGTCCCAGGGTGCCCAGCATGTCGGTGACGGGCTTGAGCAGCCCACTGGTGAAGTTGCTGCCCATGCCGCCGGGACCGGCGGCGCCGGCGAGTTCGGCGGGGATGTCTTCGCCGGGTATGCCCGGGCCGCCGGCGGGGAGCTGCCCCAGGTTGAACTGGTTCAGGATGTCCTGAACGGGCCGGTTCAGCCACTCCTGCAGGTCGTTTTCCATCTGGTTGACGACCGGGGTGTGATCGAAATCGGGAATCGGCCCGGGCTGCGGCGCCGGGTCGGTGGTGGCCACGACCGGCGACCTAGACGTCGGTGGCGTCGATCGCGGCGTGGGTCGCGCCGACGATGTGGGTTGCCGCGCCGAGCGCCCCGTGCTTGGCGGCGGTCATCATCCCGCTGGCGACATTGTTCGCCGTGGATTCGAACATCGCCGGGATCATGTTCGCCGCGGCGATCGGGCCGAGCGCCATCGAAAACGAGCTCAGCTGCGCCGGTGTGACCGCACTGAAGGCGGTGGTGATGGCGGTGCCCGCGGCCTCCTGCGCGTCGGTGAGCGCCTCCATGAACTCGGGCTGTAATTCAAATGTCATAGTCGGCTTCTTTCCCCCAGGATTCCCGTTGAGCTGCCGCTGGCGCTGGTCTCTCAACCTTAAGTGCCGTCGCCACCAATAAATTGCACGAAATTTAAGCAGACTTTCGGAATGACCGCAGTTCACGTGTGTGCAATAACGCGAGGGTAGTGCTCGACATATGTTCAATAAGATGCGGAAGTCGGCTATCTCGGTTCGATAACGGTGCCATCGGAGCGGGTCAGCGGGGCCTTTTGGAGCTCGTCCATGCGGGTCATGAACTCCTTCAGCAGGAAGTTGTACCGCTCGGCGGCCACCTTGGCCGCGGCCTGCGCGGTCTCCACGATCAGGGCGGCCAGCGCGTCGGGGTCAAGGCGGCTCGCCGGGGGGCCCAGCCACAGTCCGGTGAGACTGCCGAGCCCGTCCACTTCGGCGCTCACCGCCCGGTCGCGGCTGGTCACCCGCGCTGTGATGGTCTTGGATTGCTCGGTCATCGCCTGCATCAGGTCGCGTTGCTTGATGGCCCGCGCGATCACGGACTGCGCCAGGCTGGTCATACCGACCTCATCCAGGTGGCGGGGAGCTCGCCATCGTCGTCCTCGCCGAACAGGTCTGCTTCGGCTCGGGCGAGGTCTTCCTCGGTGGGCAGGCCGATTTCGCGGAGCGTCGAGGCGGGGTAACCCTTGCCGGCCAGGTCACGCCGGAAGGCGACCTGGCCGCGCAGGGCCGACAGCTTGCACAGCGCGAGGATTTCGTTGGCCAGTTCCTGAGGGGGTCGGGCGAGTTCGGAGCGGTCGAGCTTGAGTGCGGTAGGCAGTCCGCGCTCCGTCGTGACGACTGCGATGGTCCCGGTGCGGGACCGCACCGGCGGCCGCTGTTGCGGCTGTTGCTGTTGTGGCATGCGGCCTCGTTTTGGCTGGCGTGATTTGACGGCGAATTGAAAGTCGTCAAATCGGTACAATAACTTTCTACCGCTATGTCGTGGCGCCGGACGTTTACGTGCATGATTACGCGGGACACCTCGAGGGGCAGCGGATTTGCCGGTGCGGCAAGACCACCGAGCGGCAGCCGCTAGAAGTAAGGACACCGAGTAGATGCCTGGCACCAGGGACGCGCAGCGGGTCTTCGACGCCGGCGTGCTGTCACTGGGAATCCCCATCGACGGCTTGGAAACCGACCGCGATGTCGCCTATGCGGCACTGGCTTTCAAGCGTGCGACCGAGCACGACCCGCAGATGAGCGACGCCTGGTTGGGGCGTGCCGCAGCCGGCGACGTCAGCAGTGAGGTGCTCTACCACCTGTGGCGCACCAGCAAGGACAACCTCAACCGCGAGCAGCGCCGGCTCGGGCTGCCCCGGCACGCGCTCAGCGGCCGGTTTCAAACCGGCCTCTACCTGGACTACACCCTGAGCACGCTCACCGAGGTGTGGCTCGCGTACGCGGCCAGCATGATCGCGGGCAAGGACTACGACGAGGCCGAGCGCGTGCTCGACGAACTCGAAACGTTGCGACGCTCGATGCCCGACGGCGACGCGGGCAACAACGAGATCTGCGCCTACATCCGGGCGGTACTGCACTTCACCACTCAGCGCTGGCCGGATGTGCTTACCGCACTGGCTAATTCGTCCTCATTCAGCGACGAGTACATTTCCGCCGGGGCGCATCTGATGGTGGGTTCGGCCTGTGCTCAGATGGGTTTGTTCGGCGAGGCCATTCGCCGGCTCGACCAGGCCATCGAGGGACCTATTCCGGCGGCGAGCCGGGCGGCCGAATTCTGCAAAGGGCTCACGCTGCGCGAGATGGGCAAGGAATCCGAAGCGCGGACCATCTTCGAGCGCATCTACAGCGAGGAGCCCGGCTTCGAGGCTAATGCGGCCGCGCTGCACGACCCGAAGTACCGCCTCATCGTCAGCACCAGAGACGACATCGACTCCCGTACCGACAAGTGGGATCCCTCAACCGCGCGCAGTGCCCGAGACGTCAGCGCCGAGAGCCTGACCGAACGCGGCAACGAGTACCTGCGTACCGCGCAGATCGAGCTGGACCGCCAGATCGGCCTGACCGACGTCAAGTTGCAGGTGGCCAAGCTGCGCTCGGCCGCCAAGCTGGCCAAGGTGCGGGAAGGCAAGGGTCTCAGCGCGGCCGCGCGCAGTCTGCACCTGGCGTTCACCGGCCCTCCTGGCACCGGCAAGACCACCATCGCGCGCGTCGTCGCACAGGTGTACTGCGGACTGGGCCTGCTGAAGACGCCCGCGGTCATCGAGGCCAAGCGCAGTGATTTCGTCGGCGAACACCTTGGTAGCACGGCGATCAAGACGTCGGCCCTGATCGACTCGGCGATGGATGGGGTGCTGTTCATCGATGAGGCGTACAGCCTGATCCAGACCGGGTTGTCCGGTGGTGACGCCTTCGGCCGGGAAGCCGTCGACACCCTGTTGGCCCGGATGGAGAACGACCGGGACCGCCTGGTGGTGATCATCGCCGGATACGACGCGGAGATCGACCGGTTCCTGGCATCCAACGAAGGCATGGCGTCGCGATTCACCAAACGGATCCGGTTCGCTTCCTACAACCCGACCGAACTCGGCGACATCGGCCGCCTGATCGCCAAGACCAGGGATTCCGAGCTGACCGAAGCGGCGTACGACGAACTCGTCTCAGCCTGCGAGGTGCTCTACCGCAACCAGTCGGCGGACGACACCGGAGCGCTGCGCCGCGAGATCGACCTGATGGGCAACGGGCGCTTTGTCCGCAACGTCATCGAATCGGCCGAAGAGGAGCGGGAGTATCGGTTGAGCGAGCGCGCCGACGTCGACGTGGAGGATCTCGACGAAACCGAACTGATGCGCATCGAGCTCGGCGACATGCGCGCCGCGCTGGAGAACGTGCTCGGAATGACTACCGGCCAGCTGATGTCGAGAACCCGATAGTGAGCGGACCCGACACCCCGAAGTTCAAGCGCAGCAGCGACGCGGACACGAATCCCATTCCGGTGCGCGAGATCCGGGCCGAGCTGGCCCAGGAGGCTGCGGAGTCCGAAGCGCCCACCGTCGTCGAGGACGTGCCGGTGGCGACGGGCCCGTCGACCGCGGGGACCAAGGTGATGGACGTGCCGCCGCTGCCCGAGCCTGAGCCTGAGCCTGATCCGGTGGTCGAGGCCGAGCCGGTGGTTGAGCCGGGACCCGTGCTCGCGGCCCCCACCACCGAGGGCACCCGGGTGATGGACTTACCGCCCTTGCCGCGGCGTCCGGTGCCCGAGCCGCCAAAGGAAGCGCCGCCGCCCCGTCCGGCTCCGGTATTCAGCAGGCCACCGGTGTTCAGTGAGCCGCCGCCGCCACCCGAGCCTCCGAAGGCGGAAGCTACGGCTGTCATCGAGGTCTCGGAGCAGCCGCCGGTTCGCCCGGCGCCGATTCCGGGCCGGCGCGTTCCCGAACCGCCGCCGCCGGCACCACCGCCACCAGCGCCGACGCCCGCACCGCCTGCTGCGGTCACCCAGCGACCGCCCGATCCGAGGCTGAACCCACCCGCCCCGCCGCCGGTGGCAACACCTTTCACCCAGGCCGCGCCGAGTGCTCCCCCGCAGCACTACCAGGACCCGCGGATGCCCTCGCACACCGATCTGGGGCTGGTCCGTCGTGTCCGGCCGCTGCCGCAGAGCGGATGGCGCAAGATGGTGCACCGCGTCACCGGCCTCAATCCCAAAGAGTCCGAACAGGAGAACACCCGCCAGAAGCTGGTGGCGAGGGTGAGCCAACCGGTGCGCGGCGACTACAGCATCGCCGTGTTGTCGATGAAGGGCGGCGTCGGGAAGACCACGACAACGGTCGGGCTGGGATCCACCTTCGCCGCGATCCGGGGTGACCGGGTCATTGCAGTCGACGCCAACCCCGACTTCGGCACTTTGGCGCAGCGCGGTCCCGATCAGAGCCGCTCCACGGTGCGGGATTTGTTGCTGGACGACAACATCTTTCGCTACTCCGACATCCGCCGGCATACCTCTCAGAGCACCAGTCGGCTGGAAATCCTTGCCTCCGAACGTGATCCGGCGACATCTGAGGCATTTTCCGAGGCCGACTACCGGGTGGTGATCCGCCTGCTGCAGCGGTTCTACAACCTGATCCTCACCGACTGCGGCACCGGGCTGGTGCATTCGGCGATGTCCGCCGTGCTGGACGAGGCCGACGCGATCGTGTTGGTCGCCTCGCCGGCCATCGACTCCGCGCGCAGCGCGTTCGCCACGCTGGACTGGCTGGAACACCATGGCCGCGGACATCTGGTTCCCAACGCGACGGTGGTCATCAGCGCGGCGCGACCCGGGAAGTCGTCGGTGGACCTGGACAAGCTGGCCGCACAATTCCTCACCCGGATTCGCGCGCTCCATGTGATCCCCTTCGACGACCATCTGGCCCAGGGGTCGGAGATCGTCCTGGATCTGATGGGCGGGAGAACCAGGCAGGCGTTTCTGGAATTGGCCGCATCGATCGCGGACGGTTTCGCCGGCACCAAACGCACCGATCGGACTTCCCGGGGCTAGACCGTCGGCGCGATTGCACGCTCGGCTTGTCTACCCGCCCCGTGCCGCGACCATTGCGGACCGGTTCACCTTAGTGGCCGCGGTGCGCGGGATGCTGTCGACGAATTCCACCGTCTTGGGGACCTTGTAGGGCGCGAGTCGGCTCTTGGCATACTCGATCACCTGCTGCTCGGTCAGGGGACCAGCGGCGTGTATGACGGCGTGCACCCGTCGTCCCCATCGTGCGTCGGCCAGGCCGATGACCACGACATCGGCGACGCCCGGGTGCCCCGACAGGGCTGATTCCACCTCTGCCGGAAAGACATTCGCGCCGCCGCTGATGATCATGTCGGCGCGCCGGTCGGTGATGTGCAGGTAACCGTCCTCGTCCAGGTGGCCGATGTCGCCGGCCGAGCGAAACCCGTCCTCGGTGGACGGCAGCGGCGGCGCCCCGCCCAGGTAGCGGTAGCCGGCGCTCATCGGAGCCCGCAGATAAATGTCCCCGTGTTCGCCCGGCCCGAGGGGCCGCTTGTCGGCGTCCAGAATCCGGATCTCGGTGTCCCGGAAGCCACGACCGACGCTGCCCGGATGGCTCAGCCACTCGTCGCCGCGCAGTGCGGTGAGCCCCAGGTTCTCGGTCATGCCGTAGGCCATCACGATCTGTTCCGGGCTGAGCAACTCGAACCAGGTGTGCAGCAACGACGGCGGCATCACAGCCGCGCCCTGCAGGATGAACACGATGCTGGACAGGTCGCGCCGGCCGATGTCCGGCAGCGCGGCGACGCGGGACAGCATCGTCGGCGTCGCCGTGAAGTTGGTGATGCGGAAGCGCTCGATGGTGTCGACAAACGTTGGTGCGTGGAACTTTTCGAGGATCACCAGGTGATCGCCGCCCAGCAGCATCAGTAGCGGGGCGAAGCCGTTGGTGTGATACATCGGCGCCGGCACCATGATCCGCTGCGGCTTGGGCACCGGTGTCCAGTTCTCCATGAACGGCTCGCCCTGCTGCGGGATCCACAGCGACGGCGCCAGGTTCAGGATCACCTTGGGCACGCCGGTGGACCCGCTCGAACAGATGCCGTTGGCGGTCGGGGACACCGCGGTCGGCAGCGGCCTCGCGGGTGCGGCGGACGCGAATGCGTCCAACTCCCAGCGGGTGGTCTCGTCGACCACGACGGTCGGGTTGATCACCGCCCGCACCCGCTCGCGTTCCCACTCAGGCAGGTCCCAGTGCATCGGAATCGGAACGGCGCCAACTTTCCAGCAGCCGAGTGTGGCCAGCACCAGGTGCATAGAGTTCGGGATGGCGATGGCGACCAGCGAACCCGTCTCCGCACCGCGTGCCGCCAGTGCCCGTCCCCACTGATTGGCCCGGGCATCGAGTTCTCCGAAGGTCAGTGCATGCGCACTGCCGTCCAGCGAGACGACCGTGACCGCGGTGTCGTCACGTTGTCGTTCGGCGAGTTCGGTCAGCTTGGTCGCGAAGGGGACGCCGTCTTCGAACGGGTTGGGGGGAACCTCTTCGGTGACTGGCTGATTCATGCCGGGATGCGCCCGCTGAACAGAGTCTCGAAGGAACCGTCGGCCACGTTTGAAATCAGCCGCAAGGCCAGCGCCTCGGGACTCAACGGCAATCGGATCAGCGGCTGGGTGTGCCGGTCGAGCACGCTGATGTCGGACTCGTCGCAGAAGCCCAGCGCGCCGAGCAGTTGGTGCGCGGTGCGCAACACCTGTCGTGCCGTCTCGGCCGCCTTCAGTCGCAGCACCAGCGCGTCTGCCGAAAGAGTCCGCGCCGGAATCGATTCCGGCCGGCACAGGGTGTACTTGGCCAGCTCGTGCAACCCGCGCACCGCGACCGCGGCATCGGCGACGGTGAACCGGACGGCCTGGAAATCGGCGAGCGGCTTACCGAACTGCACCCGGGCCTGCACGTGCTGCGTCGCGATGTCCAGCGCCTGCTGCACCGCACCCAGAATCCGCCATGATCCCAGCACGAGATGAAGGTTAACGTCGGCGGCCGGCACCGTGCCGTCCGGTGCCGACAGTGTGGCCGGCACCAGAAACGGTCCCAGCTTCGCGGCCGTCCGCGACGCGGGCCGGAGCTGGTAACTGTTGCCCTCGAGATCGGCGCCGAGCCACGGGCCGGGCAGGTCGCCATGATCGACGCGCGGCGCCAGCGGGTTCACCAGGCTCAGCCGGGCACCGTCGACCGTCAGCAGTTCCTCCACGACCGGATAGGGCAGCGCCGTCGCTCCCGCGGCCTGGCAGAGTACCGCGGCGGCCAGCAGGTCGTCGGATCCCGACCGGACGTCAAGATCGAATGCGCCGACCTCGATCAGCGCGTCGCGCGCCGCGAGCCGGATGCCGTCGTCGGTCTCGGCGCGCAGCGCCGCCGGCGGACCGCCCAGCCGGCCCAGCCGCTTGACGGCAACGGCGGCGAAGTCGGTGATGTCCTGTGGCAGTTCGGTATTCACCGGTGCTCTCCCAACACGTCACGCGCCACCATCATCCGCTGAACTTCGATGGTGCCCGAGGCGACGGTGGCGGCCTGCGCATAGCGCCAATGGTCGTCGACCGCGCCGTACAGTGCCGCCGAGCTGCCGCTGTCCAGCGCGGTGGGGCCCAGCACGTCGAAGAGCAGCTCGGCGACCAACTGATCGCAGGTGGTGGTGGCGATGCGCGCGGCGCTGGCGGCCGCCCCTGCGGCCGGGTCGTCCTGCAGTGATACGGCGCGGTAGGCCATCAATCGGGCCACGCGCAGATCGACCAGCGCCCGAACCCATCGCACCCGAATCGATTCGGGCAACTTGTCCCAGTCCGGTCCGAGCTCGTCCTGCATCCGGTGCAGCAGCGATTCGCAGCGCGCGTAGCGGGCGATGCCGACGCGCTCGAATGCCAACGCCTCCCGCATCACCCGCCAGCCGTCGCCCGGCTCGCCGAGCACGTCACCGGAATACGCCGGCAGGTCGTCGAGGAACACCTCGTTGAGGTGATGCGGTCCGAGCATGGACGGGATGCCGCGGACCGTGAAGCCGGGCCGGTCCATCGGAATCAGAAACAGGCTCAGCCGCTTGGGTTTCGGCGCGTCCGGGTGGGTGCAGGCGGCCAGCACGCACCAGGACGCCATCCGGGCGTACGACGTCCATACCTTCTGGCCGGTGATCCGCCAGCCGTCACCGTCCGGGACGGCGCGGGTGCGCAGCGACGCGAGGTCGGTTCCGGCCTCCGGCTCGGAGAAGCCCTGGCACCAGATCACTTCTCCGGATGCAATGCCGGCGAGGTGTTTGGCCTTCTGCTCGTCGGTCCCGTAGCGCATGATCGCCGGGCCGACCCAGTTGATGCCCATGTACTGTGGTCCCCGGGGCTCGTAATTGGCCCACATCTCCTCGCGCAGCACGGTCTGCTGCCAGATCGAACCACCGCCACCACCATGTTCTTTCGGCCATGCCAGCGCCAGCAGCCCCTCGGAGGCCAGCAGCTTGCAAAAGGATTCGGTGGTGGCCAGGTCGTCGGGATCATCGGTGCACGCGCCCAGGAAGTCGGCAGGGATGTGTTCGGCGATCAACTGCCGCAACCGGTTTCGCAGTTCACCCGCGTCGTCTCCGAGGTCATAGTCCATCCTGGTCATCCCTTCGGCAGCCCGAGCAGTCGCTCGGCGATGATGTTGCGCTGAACCTCGGAGGTCCCGCCGTAGATGGTTGCGGCCAGGGCGTCCTGCCGCTCGAACAACAAATCGGGGTCCGCCGCCGAGGCCGGTCCTGCCGCGGCCGCGGACAGGTCCCAAACCCGTTGCAAGGTAATTGATCCAAGCAGTTTCATGGTGTCGGCTTCCGGGCTGGGGCGGCTGGCGAGCTCGTTCGCCAGGGCACGGTATCCGGTGGCCCGCAGAGCTTCGGCGTCAGCGATCAGCGCGCCGAGTTCGGAGTAGATGTCCTCGGTTGCCGCACCCCGGATCGAGTCCAGTCCCCGCTGGATCTCCACCCAGTTCATGATCCAGATCATCTGGCGCTCATGGTGAAGCGACGACATCGCGACGGTCCAGCCGCCGTGCAGGGGACCCAGCAGGTTGTCCACCGGCACCTCGACGTCGTCGAGGAAGACCTCGCAGAACGTCTCGTCGGAGATCGAGGCCATTCGGATCGGCTCGATCCGCACGCCGGGCGACTGCAGATCGAGAATCAGGCAGGAGATGCCGCGGTGTTTGGGTGCCTCCGGGTCCGTGCGGGCATACAGGGTGCACCAGCGCGACTCATGAGCCTGAGTGGTCCAGATCTTGTGGCCGTTGACGCGGAACACATCGGCGTCGCGCTCGGCGCGGGTGCGCAACCCGGCGAAATCGGACCCGGCTTCGGGTTCGGACATGCCCAGCGCCCACCATTCGTCGCCGCGCAGCAACGGCACCAGCAGGCGGTCGACCTGGTCGGGCGTGCCGAATTGCCGGATCCCTGGCGCAGCGACACCCGGTCCCGCGACGTTGGGCAGCTTGGGTGCCGACCGCAGCGCGGCCTCGATGCGGATCTCCATCGCGTCCCGCAGGCCCAGGGACCGGCCGCCATGTTCACGGGGCCAGGTAGGTTGCAGCCAACCGGCTTCGAAGGCGGCCCGCTGGTAGTCGCGGCGCAACGGGATGTCCCAGCGGTACTCGCGATAACGGTCGTAGTAGTCGCCCGGCAGGAAGTCGGCTAGCCAGGCTCCGAATTCCGCTGTGATGGAAGTCATTTAGCACCTTCCGCGTACCGGCGGCCCACTTCGTGGTACAGCGCGCGGCTGTCGCCCAGCAGGGTTGCCCCCTGCCAGGCGTGCCGGACATAGAGGTGCGCGTCGTGCTCCCAGGTCTGACCCAGCGCGCCGTGCACCTGGACCATCGTGCGCGCGCAGGCGCTTGCGGCATCGGCGGCGGCGGCTTTGGCCAAAGCGGCCGCGGTCCATGAGCCGGGTTGCTCGAGCCGGCCCGCGGCAGCGTAGGTGAGACTGCGGGCGCGCTCAACGCTGACGTAGTTGTCCGCCAGCGCGTGTTTGACGCCTTGGAAGGCGCCGATGGGGCTGCCGAACTGACGACGAGTCTTGGCGTGCTCGACGGAACGCTGCAGGGCTGCGCTCGCCGCTCCGAGAAGGTCCGCGGCGATCGCGACCAGCGGTGCCGATAGCGCGGAGTCGACGGATTCCACCGGCGCGACGGCCAGGGGGACGGTGTCGATCTCGACCTCGGCGACGGGCTGGGCGGGGTCGGTCGACTCGCCGGCCACCATGCTGACGCCGTCACCGGCACGTACGACCGCGGCCACCGGGCCACGCTCGTCGGCGTCGGCCAGGGTGACGATCAGCTCCGCGCGGGCCGCGTGGGGGACGACGACCGCCCGCCCGCGCAACCGGCCGTCGCGCAGCGTCGTAGCCGTACCCGGCAGCCGGGCGTCGGGGGAGTGCACCGCCAGCGTCGCGACGGCTCCCGAGGCGATCTCGGCAAGCGCCTCATTGACCTCCGGGCCGGCCGCACGGAGTACGCCGGCGGCCAGGCCCACGCTGCTCAGCAACGGAACGGGCGCGAGGGCGGCGCCGCATTCCTCGAGCACCACCGTCAGCTCGACCGGTCCGAACTCGCCCCCGTCGTCGTAGCTGGCCAACTCGGTCCAGCCCAGGTCGACGAACGTCTTCCACAGACTGCTCCACCGGTCCGGGTCCGCACAGGCCTGACGGGCGGCATCGGGTGGACACTCGGCGCGCAGGATGCCGCGCACGGTGTCACGCAGCGCCAGCTGCTCCGCAGTCAGACCAACATCCATAAGACCCCTAACATAATAAAAATAGTAAACTAGCGAGCGGCACGCAATCGCAGCCACCGGGAAAGGGTCGGGTCGGATGGTCGAGTGGTATCTGTTCCTGCCGCAGGTGCGGGTATCGGTCGCGGACATCGTGGATCGCGCCCAGTGTGCCGAAGCGGCCGGATTCGACGGAATCGCCTTCATCGATCATCTCGAAGCTCCGGGGCAGCCCGATGAAAACATCTGGGAGGCAATGGGCATTGCCAGTTGGGTTGCCGCCCGGACCCAGCGGCTGCGCATCGGTCACCTGGTGCTCTGCGACGCGTTCCGGCATCCGGCGGTGCTGGCGAAGCAGGCAGTGACGCTGTCCGCGGCCTGCGACGGGCGCTTCGACCTCGGCCTCGGATCGGGCTCGTGGCCCGCGGAGTTCACGAAATTCGATGTCGGCCAGCAGGATCCGGTGGCACGGGTCGAACAACTCGGACGCCATCTCGAGCTTCTCACCAAGTACTGGGCCGGGGCCCAGAATCCCTCGCCGGCGCACCCGATACCGCTGGTCCTCGGCGGCAGCGGCCCACGAATGATGAAACTCGTTGCCAAGTACGCGGATTGGTGGAATCTGCAGGCGAACCACCTGGATCGGCTGCCGCGGCTGGCCGATTCCACGGGATCGGCCCGGATCTCGGTTCAGCAGATGGTCGGCTTCGCGCGGGCGGGAACCGACCCCGGCACCGTGCGGGAGGTCAGCGTCCGGCGATTCGGCCATCTTGGACCGGGCCTGGTCTGCGGCGATGCCGACGAGTTGATCGCCCATTTCGCGGGCCTGGCCGCGCAGCGGGTCGAACGCTGCTACGTCTGGTTCGCCGACTTCGCGGCACCGCAGACTCTCGAAGACTTCGGTGAATCGGTGATCAGGAATTTTCCGAACGACGCCGGCGCACTTCGGTAGGCACCACCGGCGGGCGGGCATAGGGTCCGCGCTGCACCGCGCTGAGCCTGATTTCCGGCAGGTCGACCGACGGTTCGACGGTGTCCAGCCATGCCACCGCGTTGGCGATGTCGGAGACCTGAATCGCGTACATCTCGAACGGAACATCCTGCAGCATTTCGGTTTCCACCGGACCCGGGGTCACCAGATGTACGGCGATGCCGTCGCGGTCGACCTCCATCGCCAGGGCACGGGCGAATGCGTTCATGCCGGCCTTGGACGCCGAGTACGCGGTGCGCGCCATCATCGGTTCGTGCGACGCCGACGATGAGATGAAGATCAGACGTGAGCCCGGGCGCATCCGGGGGAGCACCGCGGAGGTGACGACGAAGCAGGAATCGAGGTTGGCCGAGATGATCGTGCGCCACTGCTCGAATGTCTGCTTGCGCGCGTAGGTTCCACCCAGCGCCCCGGAGGCGTGGACGACGAGGTCGACATGTTCGAGCGGACTGATGGCAGCGGCGAATCCGTCGGGGTCGGACGCGTCGGCCACGATGGCGCGGGCGCCGATCTCCTCGGCTGCCGCGCGCAGGGGTTCCGCCCGGCGCGCCACCACCACGACGTCGTAGCCGAGCTGACTCAGCTTGGCGGCACACGCTTTTCCGATGCCACCGCTGCCGCCGGTGACCAATGCGGTTCGCGGGGTCGTCAAGGGCGCCGGACGTCCCGCGGACGCGACAACGCCTGCGGGGACAGTGCGTAGATCCGTTGTTCCGGTCGGCCGGAGAGCACGTAGGTCTGGGTGTCGGCGAGGTGGCGGCCGGCGATGCGCCGGGCCCGGTCGACGTCGCCCTCGGCGATCGTCTCGGTGAGCTTGATGTGGGTGTTGAGGGCCGCGCGGCGCTTGGCCAGCGAGGGATAGGTGCCGCGGGCGGAGCTCTCGTCCGCCCACTGTTGTTCGTGGCTGCTCCACAGTGTTTCGAGGCTGCCGACTACGGCGATGATGGTGTGGTTGCCGCAGCCTCGGACGATGAGATTGTGGAATTCGCGGCCGATTTCGGTGAACAACCGCCCGTCTTCCAGGTTCTCGGCCATGGCGTCGTTGACCCGCTTGAGTTCGGGCACCAAAGTGTCGGCGCGGTCGGGGCGCTGGGCGGCGAGCGCGGCGCAGGCGGGCTCCAGCTCCTGCAATGCCGCGCCGAGGTCGCTGACGGCGACGGACTCGCTCTGCAGGACCAGGCCCAGCATGTAGGCGGCGCTGGTCTTGGCCGGTGCGTGTACGACGGCACCGCCGCGGTTGCCCCGCCGCACCGAGACCAGCCCTTCGGTCTCCAGGATTCTCAGGGCCTCGCGCAGCGACACCAGACTGACCTTGAACTGCTCGACGAGCACTTCCTGGCGCGGCAGCAGATCGCCGTCGGCCAGTTCACCGTCGATGATCTGGCGGCGCAACTCGTCGGCTACGATTTCAGCGATCCTGGGCGCCGACAGCCGGCGACGGGCGTCGGGTCCAATACCCAAGGCGGTCATCCGGTTCCTCGCAACCTGCAGCAGGAGAGAGCGCACGGTGATTGAGCCGCGAACTCGGTTGGCTTAGCTATTTTAGCAGTAATGGTATAAATAGCCGCGTGAGTCACCAGGCCGATAACCGGCCGACGCCCCTGGACGAACTTCGGGTCGTCGAGATCAGTGACCGCCTGGCCGGCAGCTACTGTGGGAAGCTGTTGGTGGATGCCGGCGCACAGGTCCGCAAAGTGGAGCCGCCACAAGGGGATCCGCTGCGTGGCTACTCGGCGACGTGCTCGCCCGTACCGCCCGGGCACGACGCGCCGCTGTTTAGCTACCTCAACGCCGGTAAGAGCAGCCTGAGCGTGTCGCCGGAATCACAGCGATTGCAAGCCGAACTGGCTGGGGCTGACGTGGTGATCGTGGCCGTGGCACCTTTGCGCGCCACCGAGTTGGGCATCGACCCGCAGCGACTGCTGGCCGAGTCGCCCCGCGCAGTCGTCGTCACCATCTCAGACTTCGGCTGGTCCGGTCCGTTCGCCGACCGCGCCGCCACCGAGTTCACGCTGCAGGCCTGGTCGGGCTGCACCGGTTTCCGCGGCGACCCGGCGGGTCCGCCGATCTCGATCGGCGGCGACCTCGGCGAGTACATGGGTGGCGTGTACGCAGCGTTCGGAGCGCTGGCCGTGCGCCGCCGGGTCCAGCGAGGCGGCCCCGGCGAGCACCTGGACCTGTCCATGCTCGAGGCGATCACCGCGATGCAGAGCAGCGAATGGCTGCATTCCCAACTGCTGCGTGTCCCTCCGATCCGCCGCACCCTGGAGGTGCCGTCGATCGTGCCGGCCAAGGACGGCTACGTCGGCATCACGATGGTCACCGGACAGCAGTGGCTGGACTTCGCCGCGATGGTCGAATGCCCGCAGTTCGAGGAGATTCCGCAGCTGCGGTTTCAGATCGGCCGCTGGGAATACCGCGACTTCATCTACGAATCGATCGGTCCCTGGTTCGCCGAGCGGACGGTCGCCGAAATCGTCGAGCTGGGCCAGCTCTTCCGGCTGCCGATCGCGGCCCTGGGCAACGGCGCCACCATCCGTGACATGGAGTACATGACCGAACGTGGGGTATTCGTGCGCAACCCCGCGGGATTTCACCAGCCTCGTGCGCCGTGGCTGATGGCGGAGTGTGGGCCCGCGCCGGTGGGCGAAACCCCCGCGCTCGGTGCCAATGATGACGAATCACCATGGCAGCCAAGCGAACACGCGTCTTCGACCGCGGATGCCGGGCTGCCGCTGCGGGGTGTCCGCATCGTCGACCTGACCGCCTTCTGGGCCGGGCCCGCCGCCACCCACCTGCTTGCCGCGTTCGGCGCCGACGTGCTGAAGGTGGAGTCCATCCAGCGTCCCGACGGCATCCGCTATTCGGGCGGCATGCGCACCGATGTGGACGACTGGTGGGAGTACGGCTGGGTCTTCCATGCGATGAACACCAACAAGCGTTCCGTCACACTCGATTTGGGCAGCGAAGAAGGCCGGGGCCTGTTCCGGACCCTGGTTGCCGGCGCCGATGTGGTGATCGAAAACTTCTCGCCGCGTGTGATGGACCACTTCGGTCTCACCGCCGACGTGCTGCTGAAGATCAATCCCGCACTCGTGGTCACCCGGATGCCGGCGTTCGGACTGGCCGGCCCGTGGCGCGAGCGGGTGGGATTCGCTCCCACCATGGAGCAGATCGGCGGGCTCACCTGGGTGACCGGGCTACCCGAGGCGCCACCGGTGACGCCGCGCGGCGCCTGCGACCCGCTGGCAGGCGTGCACGCCGCGTTCGCGGTACTGGCCGCGCTGCATTTCACCGAGCGCACCGGAACCGGCCAGCAGGTCGAGTTGCCGATGCTGGAGACGGTGCTGAATACCACGGCGATCCAACCGATCGAAGCCGAGGTATTCGGTAAGACGTTGAGCCGGAGGGGAAATCGCGGACAGGGCGGCGCACTGCAGAACATCTACCGGTGCGCGGGGGACGACGACTGGATAGCGGTCAGCGTGTGTGACGACCGTCAATGGGCGTCCCTGGTGGACGTGATCGGCGCATTACGCGACGAGGAATTGACTGGCGAGGCCGGTCGCCGGGAACGGGCCGACGAGATCGACCTCGCGCTGCAGGAATGGTTCGCCACACAACCGCTCGATGCGACGGTGGAGTTGCTGGCAGCGGCCGGTGTGCCCGCCGCACCGGTCGGTTCGCCGTCGCTCGTCACCGAGAACCCTCAGCTGCGCGCACGGGGCTTTTTCGAGTCGCTGGTGCACCCGAGAACGGGCCCGGGCCTGTATCCCACCCCACCGTTCGCCCTGCTGTCCGGTCAGCGGCAGTGGCTGTTGCGCCCGCCGCCGACGCTCGGCGAGCACAATGAGGACATACTGCGCGATCAATGTGGGCTGACTGAGGCCGAACTCGAGCATCTTGCCGCCGGCAAGGTGATCGGGACCCGCCCAGTAGGGCTCTGAGGAGGAAGGGGCATTCGATGCGGGTGATCGTCGACCCGGATATGTGCGAGGCCAACGGTTTTTGCGAGTCCATCGCCCCGGACATCTTTGAACTGGGGGATGAGGACGTCGTGCAGATTGCCGATGGTCCGGTGCCCGCGGAACGCGAAATCGACGTGCGCGCCGCAGTCGAACAGTGTCCGAGGGCGGCGCTGCGCATCGTCGAGTGACATCGAACTGAGCGCGCTGCGTCAAGGCGCGACCGACATTTGGCCTTTGAGTGACTGGCGCAAACCCATGTCGAATCGGGGCTGAGGCAGCCGCGTTGACGTTCAATGTCTAAAATAGTAAAAATAGACATACGCGCCGAACCGCGGTGAAGTGTGAGCGTCCTCATCGCTGCACCGCCGCGTGGGAAACGGAGAACTCGTGACGGACATATCTTCAGACCTGGCATCGGCCGACACCGAGGACCCGTCGGAACAGGAGTTCGGACCCTCCGGGATCGCGCTGTCCACCTACCGTTTCCCGACCGGCTGGTTCATCGTCGGCTTCGCTTCTGACCTCGCGGCCGGCGAGGTCAAGAGGGTGCACTACTTCGGCGAGGAGTTGGTGCTGTTCCGCACCAAGTCCGGAAAGGTGCATGTGCTGGACGCCTACTGCCAGCACCTCGGCGCGAACATGGGCGTCGGCGGCACGGTGGAGGGTGAGCACATCGTCTGCCCGTGGCACGGCTGGCAGTGGCGCGGTGACGGCACCAACGCGCTGATCCCGTACAGCAAGATCGGTTGCAAGAACAACGTCCGCATCCGTACGTATCCGGCCGCCGAGTGGTACGGCTTCATCCTGGTCTGGCACGAACGGCACGGCCGCGCGCCGTACTGGCAGCCGCCGGTGCTGCCCGAGCTGGAGACCGACGAGTACTACCCGCTGCATCCGCACACCCGCATGGTCAACCGGGTCAAGGTGCATGCGCAGATGATCATCGAGAACGCGGCCGACCCGTATCACGTGCAATACGTGCACAAAGCGGCAAATCCCGCCAACACCGCCTCGTTCGAGGTGTCCGGCTATCACCTGCACGCCACGGTCAACGCCCACTTCGGCGGCGGCCGGGCCAAGACGTGGTTGACGCCGAACGGCCCGGTGGACGCCAAGATCATCTACGACAACTACTCGCTGGGACTCGGCGTCGTCCGCTTTCCCAGCGACCTGGTTGCCACCTGTCAGGTCACCGGGCAGACCCCGGTCGACGAGGATTACACCGACTACTTCTACACCCAGGCCTCTATCCGTGAACCCGGTGACAGCGGCGACGCGCCGACCGGTCGTGCGGCCAAATTCCTGGCGCTGCAGCAGGAAGTGATCAAGCAGGACTTCTTCACCTGGGAGAACATGAAGTACCTGGAGAAGCCGAACCTGGCGCCGGAAGAGGCGCACGATTATGCGGCACTCCGGCGCTGGGCACACCGCTTCTACCCGGGCAAACAACCGTCGCCTAACGACTTCGGCTACACCGCCGACGGCGAGCCGGACCCGGCGGCTGCCAAGGCCTGATGGCAGCCTGATGGGACGCCCGCGGCCCGACGACTTCGGTGTCGACAGCTTCACCGTGGCGGCAGTACTCGATCGCCGCGCCGAGCAGTATCCCGACCGGGTCATGCTGTCAGTAGCCGGGACGGACATCACCTTCGGGCAACTACGGCAACGGTCCTGCGCGGCGGCGAACCTGTTGCTGGATCAGGGTATCGGCTCGGGCGATTGTGTCGCGTTGTTCAGCGCGACCTGCCCGGAGTGGATCTACTTCTGGTTGGGGGCGGCCCGGATCGGCGCGGTGAGCGCCGCGGTGAACGCGGCCAACAAGGGCGACTTCCTGCTGCACGCTCTGCAGTTGTCACAGGCCAAGCTGGTTATCGCCGATGTCGAGCGGCGCAGTCGCATCGATGAGATCGTCGATATCAGAACCATTGTGATCCAGGATGATTGGGTGGCCGAGGTGCTGTGTCAAGACGTTCCGGTGCCGGCCGTCGGGACCCCTGAAATGTTGACGTTGTTCTTCACCTCGGGCACCACCGGCCCGTCGAAAGCGGTTGCCACATCGTGGCAGTACCTTTTCACCGTGGCGGCTACCGCGGTCGCAGCCTGGGAGTTCGCGGCGGGGGAGGTGCTGTGGACCGCGATGCCGCTGTTCCACCTCAGCGCGGCGCCCAGTGTGCTGGCGCCGCTGCTGGTGGGCGGAACGACGGTGCTGGCCGGCGCTTTTCACCCCGCCGCCGTATGGGACGCCGTGCGGGCACACGGTGCGGTCGGCTTCGTGGGTGCCGGTGCGATGGTGTCGATGCTGCAGAACCTGCCACCGGATCCGCGTGACGCGCAGCTTCCGCTGCGGTTCATCTCGGCGGCCCCGATCGACGCGAAGTCCTACCGGACGATTGAAAAGCGTTACGGCTGTGCCGTTGTCACCATGTACGGGATGACCGAGGCCTTTCCGCTGGCGGTCAACGGCGTCGCCTATGACGGGGTGCCCGGCACGTCGGGCCAGATCAATCCGAACTTCGAGGTACGCATCATTGATGCCGCCGGGGCGGAGTTGCCGGCCGGATCCGTCGGCGAGATCACCTGCCGCGCCCGGTACGGCGGCGTGATGAGTCATGGGTATGTGCGCGGGGGCGACGGCCCGGATCTGCAGGTGGATCCATACCCGGACTGGTTCCGCACCGGTGACTTGGGCTCGCTCGACGCCGACGGAAACCTCACGTACGTGGACCGGGTCAAGGACTCGCTGCGCCGACGTGGCGAGAACGTCTCGTCGGTGGAAGTGGAGGCGGTGGTGACGAGTCACCCGGCCGTTGCCGAAGCCGCCGCGGTTGCCGTGCCGAGCGACCTCGGTGAAGACGACATCCTGTTGGTCGTGACGTTACGTGGCGGCGCCGCACTGGATTGCGCGGAGCTGCTCGATTACTGCGCCGCCCGGATGCCTTACTTCTGCGTGCCCCGATACGTCGATACCGTTGATGAACTTCCGCGGAACGTCATCGGGCGGATACGCAAAGACCTGTTGCGCGCCCGCGGGTTGTCGGCGGGCGCGTGGGATCGTGAACGCCACGGATACGTACTGAGTCGGTGACAGACAGGTTGGAGAAACAACGATGACAATGACCTATCAGGAGCAGCAGATGCTGCAGGCCGCGACGGGACGTGCGGGCATCCTGGACCTGACCGCGCGGCACAACCGGGCGTACTCGCAGGGGAACCGCGAGGCGTGGATCACCACGTTCCGCCATTCCGGCGCCCGCTACATTCGCGGGGGTGAGTCATTCACCGACCTGTGGTCGGCCTTCGACGGCGGCGACGGACAGCGGCTGGTCTCGGTTGACCATGAGATCCACATCGACGGCGTCAATGCGACACAGCATTGTGTGGCAATACTTTTCGCCGCCGTGCACAACGACACCACGCTGCAGGCCACCGGCACGTACCGGGACCGGCTGATCTACGAGCGGGGCGGCTGGTATTTCACGTCCCGCGAGCTCGTCTGGGATTCGGTGCCGAGCCGCCACCTCGTCATGTGAGTGCCGACGTGGAGCTGAGCTACCAGCTGGCCTTCGGCACCTACGAAGACGCGTTGCGGATGGTTGGCATGGCGGGTGAACCCCGCACGGCGGCAACGCCGATCAGTGGCGCGCGCATCCACTTGTTCGCTGCGATGGTCCGCGACGGCAACCGCTCTTACTGGGATGCCGAGTTCGCTCGCGAGCGGTGGGGCGGCCTGGCGGCGCCACCGGCGCTGTTGATGGGATGGCTGATACCGCCGCCCTGGCAACCGGGAGGGCGCCCGCCGAGCGCCTCACTGGCCCTGCGTGTTCCGCTGCCGGGTACCACATTCATCAACGCCGCCAACGACGTTGAGCTTCTGCACCCGATTCTGGAAGGCGATCTGTTGACCGCGGTGGAGGAGTTGGTGTCGGTATCGCCGGAGAAGCGGACCCGACTCGGTGTCGGACACTTCGTGGAGACCTTGGAGACCTACCGCCGGCAGGACGGCGCCGTCGTTGCCACATCCCGTAACACGCTGTTCCGATTCACGCCCGAGGCGGCCCCGTGAGCGAACTGGATTGGAACGCGATCAGCATCCCCGCCGACCTGCCCGACGTTGTCGACGAGATCAGCTATCAGCGGGTGGTCGAGAACGCCGGCGCCACCTGGGACTACTTTCCCGGCCACTTCGACCCGGCCTACGCGCAAAGCCAGGGCAATCCAACGATTTTCGTCAACACCATGCACCTGGCCGGATTTGCCGACCGCATCGCCACCGATTGGGCCGGTCCGAGCAGTCGCGTGGTGCGACGCTCGATGCGACTGGCCGGCTCCATCTATGCCGGCGACTCCATGGTGGGTCGGGGGCGGGCGGTGGCCAAACGCTGCGACACCACGACGGACCCCCCGCGCTACCTCGTCGACCTGCAGATCGAGGTGCGCAACCAGCACGATGTTTTGTGCTGCCCGGTCGAGATCACGGTGCAGTTTCCCCAACCGCGTTGAGCGGCGGCAACTTTCCGTTGCAGGCGACCGACTGCAGCTCCACGTACTCTTCCAGGCCCTCGGGCCCGAACTCACGGCCGATGCCGGAGTGCTTGAAGCCACCGAACGGGGTGCTGATGTCGAGCATGTACATGTTGATGCCGTAGGTTCCCGTGCGCACCCGCGCCGCGATGTCGAGGCCGTGGGCGGTGTCCGCGGTCCACACCGACCCGGCCAGCCCGTAATCACTGTCATTGGCGATCGCGACCGCGTCGTCCTCGTCGGTATAGGTCAGCACCGTCAGGACCGGGCCGAAAATCTCCTCGCGCGCGATCCGCATGTCGTTGGTGGCATCGGTGAACAGCGTTGGGCGCACATACCAGCCGCGGGGCTCCGGAGCATCCGCGCCGCCGATCACCAGGCGCGCGCCCTCCTGCTGCCCGGACCGGATGTAGTCCTGCACCCGCTGCTGTTGGCGTTGGGCGACGAGCGGTCCGATGTCGGTCTTGTCGTCGGTGGGATCGCCGACATTCAGGCTCGACATCATGTCGGTGAGTGCCTCGACCAGCTCGTCATGGCGGCGTTGGCTGACCAGGATGCGCGTCTGCGCGACACACGCCTGCCCGTTGTTCATCAGGCCTGCCGTCTTCAGGCCGGCCACCGTCTTACCGATGTCGGCATCGTCGAGAACAATCGCCGCCGATTTGCCGCCCAGCTCCAGGCTCACCCGCTTCAACTGCTCGCCGCACAGGGCCGCGATGCGTCGTCCCGTGGCGCTGGATCCGGTGAACGCGACCTTGTCCACGCCGGGATGCCGGACCAGGGCCTCGCCCACATCCGGGCCGCCGGTCACGACCGACACGACTCCCTCCGGCAGGTCGAGCTGTTCGATCATCTCAGCCAACCACAGTGCGTCCAAGGGGGTTTCGGGCGCGGGCTTGATGATCACGCTGCAGCCGGCGATCAACGCGGGAATCAACTTGGGCATGATCAGGCATTGCGGCACGTTCCACGGCACGATCGCCCCGACCACACCGACCGGCGCGCGGCGCAGGTGTGCCTCGCCCAGCACGCCTTGGCGGCGCTCCACCCAGGGGAAGTCACGGGCCGCCGCGAGTGTCAGATGGATCATGGAGGCGGCGCCGGCCGCCTGACCGAGCCGGCTGAAACTGCGCGGCGATCCCATCTGCGCTGTGATCAGGTCGGCCATCTGCTCGATGTGCCGACCATAAACCGCGGCCAGTTCTTCGATTTTGCGCATCCGCTCCTGCGGTTGCAGCCGCGGCCACGGACCCTCGTCGAACGCACGGCGGGCGGCCCGGACGGCCGCGTCGACCTCATCGGCAGAGCCGGCGGGGACTTCGGCGATCGGTTCCTCGGAGTGCGGCGAAATGACCTGCAGACGCTCCGGTCCGGACGGCGTGCGCCACCGGCCGCCGATGAACAGTTGGTCATAGGAACGCAGACTCGCCGTCATCGGGGTAACCACCTCAGGGCAGGCGACGGTAATTTCACTATTGATGCTAACATAGCCAAAAAAGCGGGCTTTTCCTTCGACACGAGGCGTGACGTGACCGGCGATTGGCGTAGCTACCCGTTCGAATTGGTGCCCGGGGACAGCCAACTGGATTTTCCCGCGGCGGAAGGTCAGCACCCCGACCAGGAGTCCGATACGTGGTTCATCGCCGGTGAACTTGCGTCTGCCAACAGGTCCTTCGCGTTCCTGACCATCTTCAACCGGAACCGGCCCGGCGGCAGCATCGTCGCCGATTTCTACACGCTGGCGTTGTTCGATCTCGACAGCGGCGAGTACGGCACCTACACGGACTACGACATGCCTCCGGCCAGCACGGAGCCCGGGGCGAAACCCAAACTGTCCAGTGCGGTAGGGCATCTCGACGTGTCGTACGACACCGGTGCCGGCACTGCCCGGTGGGCCACCGTGCGCGACGCTGACGGCGCATTGCGGCCTTACACCTACGAGATCAGCCTGACGGGCACCGACCAGGCGGGCCAGTCGATGCACCTGGACCTCACGGTCACGCCGACCCGGGCCCCGACACCGCTGGGCGCCTCAACGTACAACGGCAAGATCGCCTGCTTCGGCCAGGACGACACCTACTCGTACTTTCAGACCGGCATGGCCATGACCGGGACCCTGCGTTGGGGCACGACCACGGAGCAGGTCAGCGGCAGCGCTGGGCATGTGGATCGGCAATGGTTCCCGAAGTACGCCGGCGGCGGAACCGGCGAGCCGCCGCGCACCAGGTCGCACGAGTGGCGCACGATCAATTTCGACAACGGTGTGGACATGAGTATCTGGCGGCAGTTCCTGCGCACCGAAGGCAATGCGCTGCAACCGTTTACCGGCATCACGACGAGCTATCCCGACGATCGGCCACCGCAGTGCGCCGAGGATTTAGATGTCACGATCAGCAGCTACGTCCGCTGGCCGGACGCGATCCGGACCCTCATCCGGCCGCCGAGCAAGCCGAGGTACATGCCGGACCGGCATCGGATCACCTGTGCCGCTTTACAATTGGATATCGTCGGGGAGCCGCTGGTGGCGGCCCCGGCGCACGGCCTGCCGATCGAGTACATGGAAGGCCCGTACCGCTACCACGGGATGCTCGGGGGCGAGGCCGTCACGGGGTTCGCGTTCAACGAGCGTTCGCTGGCCATGTACCGGGACTGGGAGCTGGTGGATGTGCTGGCGTGCGCCGGCGCCGATGAGCAGCAGGACCTGGCGGATCAGTTGAGGCCTCTGCTAGCGGCGGGTCGCCGCGAGGAGGCCCTGGCGCTGGTGCGCAACGAGCGCGATGGCCAACAGGAACCGGTCGCAACCATCCTCGACGATCTCGGCACCGCACTTTCAGGTAGCTGAGCCGTCCTGGTCCACCGCCCGCTGCCACGCGATGTGACGGTGCTGCAGCCCAGGCTCGTTGCGCCCGAACACAAGTCGCGCCCGGGCGCCCGATTCGAGGTTGGCCTGCAGCCCCTCGACCAACCGGTAGTCCTCGTCGCGCACGGTGGCGTGGGCGTACTCGAAAACGGCTTGCGCGCCCGCGGCCATGGATTCGTCGGACATGTCCAGAGGTGTCGAATTCTGGTGAACCGTGGTGGATCGGCCCGGCCGGTCGCCGGGGTACACGCGGAACAACTCGCCGTTGGCGATGGTCACCGAGATGACGATGTTCGGGAACAACGCGTAGATGACGACCAAATTGTTCAGCGGAACCCACTGGTCCTCGGCGGTGTCGTCGAGGTCCAGGATCGTGTTGAGCGGGAAGATCAATCGGTGGTGCGGCCCGTAGGCGTCGAACACGGTGCAGTTGCTGCGCGCAATCGTCGCGAAGGTCTGCTGGTGGACGGTCGCGAAGTGGTAGTTCTCGGCGAAGGTGTCAATGGCGAGCTTCCAGTTGATGGGGGAGTCGAGCACCTTCTCGCCTAGCGGTGACCAGCGACCGATGCCCCACGAGTCGAGTTCTTCGGCCAACGGCCCCAGATGCGCAGCCACGTCCAGATTGGTGCCGGGTTCCATTGCCACCCAGAGGAATCCGGCGAACTCGGTGGCCGGCAGCTCGGTCAGGCCATCGGATTTCGGCATCACTTCCGGAAAGCCTTCGCGGCCGGGAACGGCGAACAGGCGGCCCGTGTTGTCGTACGTCCAGGCGTGGTACGGGCAGGTGAACCGCTTGGCCACGCCGCATCCCGATACGACCTGCGCCTGCCGGTGCAGGCAGACATTGTCGAATGCCTTGACCGAACCGTCGGCGATTCTGGTCAGCAGGATCGACCGGCCCATCACCGTCTTGGTGCAGTACGAACCCGGCTCGGGCAACTCAGAGACATAGCCGACCAGTTGCGGGCTGGCCAGCACCAGGGAGCGGTCCCGCTCGTGCCGTTCGGCCGAGGTGTACTCGCGCGCGTCGACCAGGTGCTGTGCGGGCGCGAGGTCGGTCGTTTTGTCCCGCGCTAATTTCAGCGCGCGGCGGGTGAGGTCGATGAGCTGGTCGTGTTGCATCGTTCCATTACAGACCTTCCGACGGTTGTAAGGTCAAGGAGTGGCTGGGCAGTTGCTGATCGGCGACGTTGCGGCTTTGACCGGGATCGCCTCAGGCCGCATCCGCCACTACGAGAAAATCGGGTTATTGCGCGCCGAGCATCTCAGCAACGGATATCGGGTCTTCGGCGTGGAGCAGGTCCTCGATCTGTTGCGGATCGATCTGATGAGAAGTCTCGGCGTCAGCATCGATGACATTCAGCGGTTGGTTCACGGCGGACAGACCACGCTGGCAGATCTTCTCGACGAGCACCGGGCGTTGCTGGTGCGCCAGCGCGAACGGCTCGACCAACTCATCTCGGCAATCGACGCGGCAACAGAGCATCCGGGCGCCGATGTCGACGAGAAGATCTTGCGCAGGCTGGCGACAACGCACCGCGACAGCATCGGTGTCATCGGACGCCTGAGCACCCCGCTGGCCGCCCCGGTCGCGGCCATGTACGCCGAACTGTTCGAAGAATGGGAGTTACCGGTTCCGCCGCTGTTCGGGCAGATGGTGCTGCCCGCACCGGCCAGCACCTTATTGGCACAGCTCGCGGTGACCCCGGGTCGCGAGGTGCTGTTCGACCGGCTGCGCAAGCTTGCCACCGAAGTGGTCGCTCTGGATGAAGACCGCAGTGCGGCAACCCAACTCGCGGTCAAGTGGATCGAGGAGCAGGTGGCCGACCCGCTGCCGTCCGACGTGGCCGAAGCGCTGCGGTGCGTGCACCCGCTACTGGCGCACGATCCGGTGATCGTGCAGGGCTTTCGGGCCTGGGCCGCGACGATCAATGGGGCTGCGGCCCATTTCATCGACGAGATGGCGGTCCAAACTGCCGAGCGCGGTCTGCAGGCTGTGAGTGTCATCGTGCTTCCTTGACTTGCGGCCCCGCAGCGGGGCCAAAAGTGACCCATCTGTGACTGCTGAGATCCCTGAGTCTGCTGGGGTTGTTGCGTACCCTGTCGCATGTGTCAGTCTCCCGACGTGACGTGCTCAAACTCGCGGCCGCGATGCCGGGGCTGCTGGGCCTCGGTGTGGCGGCGTCGCTGAGTGCCGCCCCGGCGTCGGCGTCCCTCGGGACCTTGCTGGACTACGCGGCTGGCGTCATCCCGGCCAGCCAGATCAGGGCGGCGGGCGCGGTCGGGGCGATCCGGTACGTCTCGGACCGCCGGCCCGGCGGCAACTGGATGCTGGGCAAGCCGATGCAACTCGCTGAGGCCCGCGACCTGCACGGAAGCGGCCTGAAAATTGTGTCGTGCTATCAGTTCGGTAAGGGCAGCACCTCAGACTGGCTCGGCGGTGCCGCGGCCGGGTTGCAGCACGCCAAGCGTGGCGCGGAACTGCATGGCGCGGCCGGAGGGCCCGCCGGTGCCCCGATCTACGCGTCGATCGACGACAACCCGTCGCTGGAGCAGTACAAGAACCAGATCGTGCCGTATCTGCGATCGTGGGAGTCGGTGATCGGGCACGAGCGCACGGGCGTATACGCCAACTCCAAGACCATCGACTGGGCGGTGCACGACGGGCTCGGCGCCTATTTCTGGCAGCACAACTGGGGCTCGCCGAGCGGCTACACCCACCCCGCGGCCCATCTGCACCAGGTGGAGATCGACAAACGCACGGTGGGTGGCATCGGGGTGGACGTCAACGAAATTCTCAAGCCCCAATTCGGGCAGTGGGCCTGACGCGCGGAGTTCCTAAGACTCTGACAAACATTCCAGCAAACACTCGTTCGCTCAGTCCGCGCCGTCGGCTACATCGATGAATCCGCGCGGCCGCGGCATGCCACACCAAGGGCGGCCGACACAACAGAATTTTTTCGGATAACGATTTGGTAACAATGCTGCTTTGAACAGCGCCGTTATAGCTACTCGACCGTAACCACCTACATGCAGGACGTTTGTTCGAGACGCTCGTGCCAGTTGTTTGAGCCGGTGTTACCCGTGACACGGTTACCCGTGCGTAGAACTCGTCAGTAACCTTCCGACGTCAAGAAAACGTACAGACCCTTATGACACTCTTATGGGGTCCGATGCAGGTAGATGGCGCCTCGTCACGGAGGGATCGGGCGCCGACGAAGCACCGGTCAGACGACTATCGGCTGCGATTCGGTGTGGAATCGCCCGGATTGTGACGGGGCCTTCTGGCAGGGGCCGGCCCGAACGACCCGACACGTGGCTCACGCAGACGCGCGACACAGACGCATACAGGAGATTAAAAGGTGACGATCCACGAGCACGACAGGGTGTCAGCAGACCGCGACGGCAGTGGACCGCACAACGCCCATGCTCTGGTTGATCGGCTGGCGGCCGGCGAGCCCTACGCGGTCGCATTCGGTGGCCAGGGCAGCGCCTGGTTGGAGACGCTCGAGGAGCTGGTCTCCGGTGCCGGCATCGAACCGGAACTGTCCGAGTTGGTCGGCGAGGTGCAGCTGTTGCTGGAACCGGTGGCTAAAGAGCTGGTCGTGGTGCGTCCGATCGGCTTCGAGCCGCTGCAGTGGGTCCGTGCGCTGGCGGCCGAAGACACGGTTCCCTCGGAAAAGCACCTGACCTCGGCGGCGGTCTCCATCCCGGGCGTGCTGCTGACCCAGATCGCTGCCATCCGGGCACTTGCCCGTCAGGGGATGGACCTCGCCGAAACTCCGCCGGTTGCGCTGGCCGGTCACTCGGCGGGCGTGCTGGCGGTCGAGGCACTCAAGGCAGGCGGTGCCCGCGACGTCGAGTTACTGGCCATGGGCCAGCTGATCGGCGCGGCCGGAACTCTGGTGGCGCGCCGCCGCGGTATCTCGGTGCTCGGCGATCGCCCGCCGATGGTGTCGGTCACCAACGCAGACCCGCAACGGATCAGCCAGCTACTCGACGAGTTCGCCCAGGACGTGCGCACGGTACTTCCGCCGGTGCTCTCGATCCGCAACGGTCGCCGTTCGGTCGTCATCACCGGGACCCCCGAGCAGCTGTCGCGCTTCGAGCTCTACTGCCAGCAGATCTCGGAGAAAGAAGAAGCAGACCGCAAGAACAAGGTGCGCGGGGGCGACGTCTTCGCGCCGGTCTTCGATCCGGTCAAGGTCGAGGTGGGCTTCCACACGCCCCGGTTGTCCGACGGCATCGACATCGTCGGCCGCTGGGCCGAAAAGGTCGGCCTCGATGTCGAGCTGGCCTGCCACCTGGCTAACGCCATCCTGGTCCGCAAGGTCGACTGGGTCGATGAGATCGCCAAGGTGAATGACGCCGGAGCTCGCTGGATTCTCGACCTGGGGCCCGGAGACATCCTGACCCGGCTGACGGCCCCGGTGATCCGTGGTCTGGGCATCGGCATCGTGCCTGCGGCCACCCGCGGCGGCCAGCGCAACCTGTTCACCGTCGGCGCCACCCCGGAGGTGGCCCGCGCCTGGTCGAGTTATGCGCCGACCGTCGTGCGCCTGCCCGACGGCAGGGTCAAGCTGTCGACCAAGTTCACCCGGCTGACCGGCCGGTCGCCCATCCTGCTGGCCGGCATGACCCCGACCACCGTCGACGCCAAGATCGTCGCCGCGGCGGCCAACGCCGGCCACTGGGCTGAGCTGGCCGGCGGCGGTCAGGTCACCGAGGAGATCTTCGCGGCCCGCGTCGCGGAGCTGTCCGGTCTGCTCGAGCCCGGCCGCACCTACCAGTTCAATGCGCTGTTCCTGGACCCGTACCTGTGGAAGTTGCAGTTGGGCGGCAAGCGGCTGGTGCAGAAGGCCCGCCAGTCCGGCGCCGCGATCGACGGCGTCGTGGTCAGCGCCGGCATCCCCGACCTCGAAGAAGCCGTCGAGCTGATCGAGGAGCTCAACGACATCGGCATCAGCCACGTCGTTTTCAAGCCCGGAACCATCGAGCAGATCCGCTCGGTGATCCGCATCGCCACCGAGGTGCCCACCCGGCCGGTGATCATGCACGTCGAAGGCGGCCGCGCCGGCGGCCACCACTCCTGGGAGGACCTCGACGACCTGCTGCTGGCGACCTACTCGGAGCTGCGTTCGCGCGCCAACATCACCGTCTGTGTCGGCGGCGGCATCGGCACGCCGGAACGAGCCGCGGACTACCTGTCCGGGCGCTGGGCGCAGGACTACGGCTTCCCGCTGATGCCGATCGACGGCATCCTGGTCGGCACCGCCGCGATGGCCACACTGGAGGCCACCACGTCGCCGTCGGTCAAGCAGATGCTGGTGGAGACCGGTGGCACCGACCAGTGGATCAGTGCCGGAAAAGCTCAGGGCGGCATGGCTTCCAGCCGTAGTCAACTCGGCGCCGACATCCACGAGATCGACAACAGCGCCTCGCGCTGCGGCCAGCTGCTCGACGAGGTGGCCGGCGACGCGGATGCCGTCGCGGAGCGTCGCGACGAGATCATCGCCGCGATGGCCAAGACCGCCAAGCCTTACTTCGGCGACGTCGCCGACATGACCTATCTGCAGTGGCTGCGGCGTTACGTTGAACTGGCTATCGGAGAAGGCGATTCGACCGCAGACACCGCGGCACCCGGCAGCCCGTGGTTGGCCGACACCTGGCGCGACCGCTTCGCGGAGATGCTCAAGCGGGCCGAAGCGCGTTTGCACGCACAGGATTTCGGTCCCATCGAAACCCAGTTCGCCGACCCGGCGCTGCTGGAGGACCCGGAACGCGCTGTCGCCACGCTGATCGCGCACTACCCGGACGCCGAAACCGTACAGCTGCATCCGGCAGATGTGCCGTTCTTCATCTCGCTGTGCAAGACCCTGGGCAAGCCGGTGAACTTCGTGCCGGTCATCGACAAGGACGTCCGGCGCTGGTGGCGCAGTGACTCGTTGTGGCAGGCTCACGACGCCCGCTACGACGCCGATCAGGTGTGCATCATCCCCGGACCCGCCGCCGTCGCCGGCATCACCCGACTGGACGAGCCGGTCGGTGAGCTGCTGGACCGCTTCGAGCAGGCCGCCATCGACGAGGTGTTGGGTAGCGGCGCCGAGCCGCAGGATGTCACCGCGCGCAGGCTCGGCCGCGCCGACATCCGGGGACCGCTGGCCGTGGTACTCGACGCGCCCGACGTGCTGTGGGCGGGCCGCACCACGATCAACCCGGTGCACCGGATCGCCGAGCCCGGCGACTGGCAGGTGCACGAAAACCGCACCGCGACACACACGTCCACCGGATCGCGACTGCAGGTGACGGCCGACGGCGTCACCCTGAGCGTGCCGGTGTCGGGCACCTGGATCGACATCCAATTCACCTTGCCCGCCAACACCGTCGACGGCGGCATTCCGGTGGTGTCCACTGAAAATGCCACCGCCGCCATGCGTTCCGTGCTGGCGATCGCCGCCGGAGTCGACGGCCCGGAGTCGCTGCCCGAGGTGGTCGACGGTACCGCAACGCTGACCGTGGACTGGGACCCCGAGCGGGTCGCCGACCACACCGGTGTCACCGCCACTTTCGGTGAGCCGCTGGCGCCGAGCCTGACCACCGTGCCCGACGCGCTCGTCGGACATTGCTGGCCCGCGGTTTTCGCGGCCATCGGGGCGGCGGTGACGGACGCCGGCGTCCCGGTGGTGGAGGGCCTGCTGAGCCTGGTGCACTTGGACCACGCCGTGCGGCTGGCCGGTCAGCTGCCGAAGGAACCGGCCCAATTGACCATCGCCGCAACCGCTTCCGACGCGACTGACACCGACATGGGCCGCGTCGTGCCGGTCACCGTCACGGTTACCGCGAGCGACGGTGGCGCTGTCGCGACCCTCGAGGAGCGGTTCGCGATCTTGGGCCGCACGGGCACGGCCGAGCTGACCGACCCGGCCCGGGCCGGCGGCGCGGTCTCCGAGAATGCCACCGACACCCCACGTCGGCGCCGCCGCGACGTCACTCTCGGTGCCCCGGTCGACATGCGTCCGTTCGCCGAGGTGTCCGGGGACCACAACCCCATCCACACCGACAAGGCGGCCGCGCTGCTGGCCGGTCTGGAATCGCCGATCGTGCATGGCATGTGGCTGTCCGCCGCGGCACAGCACGCCGTGACCGCTACCGACGGGCAGGCCCGGCCGCCGGCCCGGCTGATCGGCTGGACCGCCAGGTTCCTCGGCATGGTGCGCCCCGGCGACGAGGTGGAATTCCGGGTAGACAGGGTTGGAATCGACCAGGGCGCAGAGGTTCTGGAGGTTGCCGCCCGCATCGGATCGGATCTGGTGATGTCGGCGACCGCCCGGTTGGCCTCGCCGAAGACGGTCTACGCGTTCCCCGGGCAGGGGATTCAGCACAAGGGTATGGGCATGGACGTCCGGGCCCGTTCCAAGGCGGCCCGCAAAGTGTGGGACGAGGCCGACCGCTTCACCCGCGACACCCTCGGCTTCTCCGTGCTGCACGTGGTCCGGGACAACCCGACCAGCATCATCGCCAGCGGTGTGCACTACCACCACCCGGACGGCGTGCTGTTCTTGACGCAGTTCACTCAGGTCGCGATGGCGACGGTCGCGGCCGCACAGGTCGCCGAGATGCGCGAGCAGGGCGCCTTCGTGGAAACCGCGATCACCTGCGGGCACTCGGTCGGCGAGTACACCGCGCTGGCCTGCGTCAGTGGCGTGTTCGAACTGGATGCGTTGCTGGAAGCCGTGTTCCACCGCGGCTCCAAGATGCACGACATCGTGCCGCGCGACGAGCTGGGACGTTCCAACTACCGCTTGGCGGCCATCCGGCCCTCCCAGATCGACCTGCCCGATGACGAGGTGACCGACTTCGTCGCCGGAATCGCCGAGCGCACCGGGGAATTCCTGGAAATCGTCAACTTCAACCTGCGTGGCTCGCAGTACGCGATCGCCGGCACCGTGCGCGGTCTGGAGGCGCTGGAGGCCGAGGTCGAGCGGCGCCGCGAAATCACCGGCGGCAAGCGCTCATTCATCCTGGTGCCGGGTATCGACGTGCCCTTCCACTCGCGGGTGCTGCGGGTCGGGGTGGCCGAGTTCCGGCGCTCGCTGGAGCGCCTGATGCCGCGGGACAAGGACCCCGACGTGATCATCGGGCGTTACATCCCCAACCTGGTGCCGCGGCCGTTCACCCTGGACCGCGACTTCATTCAGGAGATCCGGGACCTGGTGCCCGCTGAACCGCTCGACGAGATCCTCGCCGACTATGACACCTGGCGTAACGAGCGCCCGCGCGACCTTGCCCGCAAGGTCCTGATCGAGCTACTGGCCTGGCAGTTCGCCAGCCCGGTGCGCTGGATCGAGACGCAGGACCTGCTTTTCATCGAAGAGGCCGCCGGCGGCCTGGGCGTGGAGCGGTTCGTCGAGATCGGTGTGAAGACCGCGCCGACCGTCGCGGGTCTGGCAACCAACACCCTCAAGCTGCCCGAATATGCGCACAGCACAATCGAAGTGCTGAACGCCGAGCGCGACGCCGCGGTGCTGTTCGCCACCGACACCGACCCCGAGCCGGAAGACGAGGTGGTGGAAGAGGCTTCCGCCGACGTTCCTGCGTCCGAGGCCGCGCCGGCCGCCTCAGCGCCGGCGCCAGCCGCACCGTCGGGCGGCCCCCGCCCCGATGACATTCCGTTCGATGCCGCGGACGCCACTTTGGCGTTGATCGCCATCTCCGCCAAGATGCGCCTGGACCAGATCGAGCCGCTGGACTCCATCGAGTCCATCACCGACGGCGCGTCGTCGCGGCGTAACCAGCTGCTGGTGGACCTCGGCTCCGAGCTGAACCTGGGTGCCATCGACGGTGCCGCGGAGGCCGATCTGGCCGGTCTGCGGGCGCAGGTCACCAAGCTGGCCCGCACGTACAAGCCCTTTGGCCCAGTGCTTTCCGATGCGATCAACGACCAGCTGCGTACGGTGCTCGGGCCCTCGGGCAAGCGGCCGGCGGCGATCGCCGAACGCGTGACGAAAACCTGGGAGCTGGGCGAGGGGTGGGCCAAGCACGTCACCGTCGAGGTGGCGCTGGGCACCCGGGAAGGCACCAGCGTTCGCGGCGGTGCCATGGGTCACCTACATGAAGGCGCCCTGGCTGACGCCGCGGCCGTCGACAAAGTCATCGACGCCGCGGTGGGTGCGGTCGGCGCGCGGCTCGGTATCGCCGTGTCACTCCCGTCCGCGGGTGGAGGCGGCGGCGCGACCGTCGACGCGGCCGCGCTGAGCGAGTTCACCGACCAGATCACCGGCCGCGACGGCGTGCTGGCTTCGGCGGCCCGGCTGGTGCTGGGTCAGCTGGGTCTCGACGACCCGGTGTCCGCGTCGCCGACCGCCACCGATGCGGAGCTCATCGACCTGGTGACGGCCGAATTGGGCGCGGACTGGCCACGTTTGGTGGCGCCGACGTTCGACGGCAAGAAGGCCGTGGTCTTCGACGACCGCTGGGCCAGTGCCCGCGAAGACCTGGTCAAGCTGTGGCTCACCGACGAGGGCGACATCGACGCCGACTGGTTGCGGCTGTCCGAACGCTTCGAGGGCGCCGGGCACGTGGTCGCCACCCAGGCCACCTGGTGGCAGGGCAAGTCGCTGGCTGCGGGCAAACAGATCCACGCCTCGCTGTACGGCCGCATCGCCGCCGGTGCCGAGAACCCGGACCCCGGGCCATACAACAACGAAATCGCAGTTGTGACAGGCGCTTCCAAGGGTTCCATCGCCGCTGCGGTGGCGGCACGCCTGCTCGACGGCGGCGCCACCGTGATCGCGACGACCTCCAAGCTCAACGACGAGCGACTGGCGTTCTACCGCACGCTCTACCGCGACCACGCCCGCTACGGTGCGGCGCTGTGGGTGGTGCCGGCCAACATGGCGTCCTACTCCGACATCGATGCGCTCGTCGAGTGGATCGGCAACGAGCAGAGCGAAAGCCTTGGGCCGCAGTCGATTCACATCAAGGACGCGCAGACTCCGACGCTGCTGTTCCCGTTCGCGGCACCGCGTGTCGTCGGGGACCTGTCCGAGGTCGGTGCGCGCGCCGAGATGGAGATGAAGGTGTTGCTGTGGGCCGTGCAACGGCTCATCAGCGGGCTGTCGAAGATCGGCGCCGAGCGAGACATCGCCTCGCGGTTGCACGTGGTGCTGCCGGGCTCGCCCAACCGTGGAATGTTCGGTGGGGACGGCGCCTACGGCGAGGCCAAGTCGGCGCTGGACGCCGTGGTGAGCCGCTGGCACGCCGAGACCTCCTGGGCGGAACGGGTCAGTCTTGCGCACGCGCTGATCGGCTGGACCCGCGGCACCGGGCTGATGGGCCACAATGACGCCATCGTCACCGCCGTCGAAGAGGCCGGCGTCACCACCTACTCGACCGATGAGATGGCGGGGTTGCTGCTGGGGCTGTGCGACGTGGAATCCAAAGTCGCCGCGGCCAGTTCGCCGATCAAGGCGGACCTGACCGGCGGCCTGGCCGAGGCGAAACTGGACATGGCCGAACTGGCGGCCAAGGCGCGCGAGGAGATGACCTCGGAGGCCGCGGGCGCGGAGGATGACGCGGCCGAGGGCACCATCTCAGCGCTGCCGTCACCGCCGCGCGGCTACACCCCGGCACCGCCCCCGGAGTGGGCGGACCTCGACGTCGACCCCGCCGACCTGGTGGTGATCGTCGGCGGCGCCGAACTCGGGCCGTACGGTTCGTCGCGCACCCGCTTCGAGATGGAGGTCGAGAATGAGCTGTCGGCCGCCGGCGTCCTCGAACTGGCCTGGACCACTGGCCTGATCCGTTGGGAAGACGACCCCCAACCGGGTTGGTACGACACCCAATCCGGCGATCTGGTCGACGAGTCCGAACTGGTCGAGCGGTATCACGACACCGTCGTGGAACGTTGCGGCATCCGCGAATTCGTCGACGACGGTGCGATCGACCCCGATCACGCCTCGCCGCTGCTGGTTTCGGTGTTCCTCGACAAGGACTTCACCTTCGTGGTGTCCTCGGAAGCCGAGGCTCGATCCTTCGCCGAGTTCGACCCCGAGCACACCGTGGTGCGCCCGGTGCCCGACTCCGGTGACTGGCAGGTCACCCGCAAGGCCGGCACCGAAGTGCGGGTGCCACGCAAGACCAAGCTGTCGCGAGTGGTGGGCGCGCAGATCCCGACCGGGTTCGACCCGACGGTGTGGGGGATCAGCCCGGACATGGCCACCTCGATCGACCGGGTGGCGCTGTGGAACATCGTGACCACCGTCGACGCCTTCCTGTCCGCCGGGTTCAGCCCGGCCGAGGTGATGCGCTACGTGCATCCGAGCCTGGTGGCCAGCACCCAGGGCACCGGTATGGGTGGCATGACGTCGATGCAGACCATGTACCACGGGAACCTGCTCGGCCGGAACAAGCCGAACGACATCCTGCAGGAAGTGCTGCCGAATGTTGTTGCCGCGCATGTGATTCAGTCCTACGTCGGCAGCTACGGGTCGATGATCCACCCGGTTGCCGCCTGTGCCACGGCGGCGGTCTCGGTCGAGGAGGGCATGGACAAGATCCGGCTCGGCAAGGCCGAGTTGGTGGTGGCCGGTGGCCTGGACGACCTGACGCTGGAGGCCATCATCGGCTTCGGCGACATGGCCGCCACCGCCGACACGTCGATGATGCGCGGCCGCGGCATCGAGGACTCGAAGTTCTCCCGGCCGAACGACCGGCGCCGGCTCGGCTTCGTCGAAGCCCAGGGCGGCGGCACCATCCTGCTGGCACGCGGCGACCTCGCCCTGCGCATGGGACTGCCGGTGCTGGCCGTCGTGGCCTTCGCGCAGTCCTTCGGCGACGGAGTGCACACCTCGATCCCGGCACCGGGCCTCGGCGCCCTGGGCGCTGGCCGCGGTGGCAGGGACTCGGCACTGGCGCACGCGCTGGGCAAGCTGGGTGTGACCGCAGACGACATCGCGGTGATCTCCAAGCACGACACGTCGACGCTGGCCAACGACCCCAACGAGACGGAACTGCACGAGCGGCTCGCGGACTCCCTGGGGCGTTCAGCCGGTGCACCGCTGTTCGTGGTGTCGCAGAAGAGCCTGACCGGTCACGCCAAGGGCGGTGCCGCCGTCTTCCAGACGATGGGGCTGTGCCAGATGCTGCGGGACGGAGTGATCCCGCCCAACCGCAGCCTGGACTGCGTCGACGACGAGCTGGCCGGTTCGTCGCACTTCGTCTGGGTTCGGGACACACTGCGGCTCGGCGAGAAGTTCCCGCTCAAGGCGGGAATGCTGACCAGTCTCGGGTTTGGCCACGTGTCGGGTCTGGTTGCGCTGGTGCACCCGCAGGCGTTCATCGCCTCGCTGGAGCCTGGGCAGCGCGCGGACTACCAGCGTCGGGCCGACGCACGGCTGCTGGCCGGTCAGCGCCGGCTGGCCTCGGCGATCGCCGGCGGCGAGCCGATGTACCAGCGGCCGCCGGACCGTAGGTTCGACCACGACGCGCCGGAGAAGCGGCAGGAGGCGACGATGCTGCTGAACCCGGCCGCGCGGTTGGGTGACGACCAGATCTATGGGGCCTACCAGGCCCCTGCCGGGTGACCCGTCGGATCCGTTAACCTGGCCACCCATGGGAATCGTCGGAATCGGGATTGACCTTGTCTCCATACCTGATTTCGCCGAACAGGTGGACCAGCCGGGAACGGTGTTCGCGGAGACCTTCACTCCGGGTGAGCGCCGCGACGCCTCGGACAAGAGTTCGTCGGCGGCGCGTCACCTGGCGGCCCGTTGGGCGGCCAAGGAGGCGGTGATCAAGGCGTGGTCGGGGTCCCGGTTCGCCCAGCGACCGGTGTTGCCGGAGGACATCCACCGCGACATCGAGGTGGTCACCGACATGTGGGGCCGCCCGCGGGTCCGGTTGAGCGGTGAGATCGCCAAGCACCTGGCCGACGTGACGATCCATGTCTCGCTGACCCACGAAGCCGACACGGCAGCCGCGGTCGCGATTCTGGAGACCTCTTAGGGCGAGCAGACACAAAATCGCCGTGGAGCTTGCGCTCCAACGCGATTTTGCGTCTGCTCGCGCGGGCGGCGTGGGTTTTTCTGCCGCGCAACTCTTTTCGCCACGCCGCACTACGCAGATGAATGAATTCATTTACACGCGGAGCTCGAAGTACTACTCTTTGTGGTACTACCGAACGTAGTAATACGCGCGACAGCCGGCTCGCAACGGCGCGGGTCCGGTGGTGAGGGGATGATCGCCATGACGGCCCATGCCATTGACTCCCGCTTCCATCCGTCGGCGACGCTGCGCCGTCAGCTCAACAAGGTGTTCCCCACGCACTGGTCATTCCTGCTCGGCGAGATCGCGCTGTACAGCTTCATCGTGCTGCTGATCACCGGCGTGTACCTGACGTTGTTTTTCGACCCGTCGATGGCGGAGGTGACCTACCACGGCGTCTATCAGCCGCTGCGCGGCGTGGAGATGTCGCGGGCCTACGAGTCGGCGCTGAACATCTCCTTCGAAGTCCGCGGAGGGTTGTTCGTCCGCCAGGTGCACCACTGGGCGGCGCTGATGTTCGCCGCGTCGATCATGGTGCACCTGGCACGGGTGTTCTTCACCGGCGCGTTCCGGCGCCCGCGTGAGGCGAACTGGGTGATCGGGTCGCTGTTGCTGATCCTGACGATGTTCGAGGGTTACTTCGGCTACTCGCTGCCGGACGACCTGCTCTCGGGCATCGGTCTGCGCGCGGCGCTGTCGTCAATCACGCTGGGATTGCCGGTGATTGGCACCTGGCTGCATTGGGGACTGTTCGGCGGTGACTTTCCCGGCACGGTCCTGATTCCGCGGCTGTACGCGCTGCACGTACTGCTGATCCCAGGGCTGCTGCTGGCCCTCATCGGGGTGCACGTGGCGCTGGTGTGGTTTCAGAAGCACACCCAGTTCGCGGGTCCGGGCCGTACCGAGCACAACGTGGTCGGCGTGCGGGTGATGCCGACGTTCGCGGTCAAGTCCGGTGCCTTCTTCGCGTCCATCGTCGGTGTGCTGGGCCTGATGGGCGGGCTGCTGCAGATCAACCCGATCTGGAACCTGGGACCCTACAAGCCATCTCAGGTGGCGGCGGGTTCGCAGCCGGACTTCTACATGATGTGGCCGGACGGCTTGCAGCGACTGCTGCCGGCCTGGGAGCTGTACATCGGGCACCACACGGTGCCGGCGACGGTCTGGGTGGCCCTGCTCATGGGGCTGGTCTTCGTGCTGCTGATCGTCTATCCGTTCCTGGAGAAGCGGTTCACCGGTGACTACGCGCACCACAATCTGTTGCAGCGCCCGCGGGATGTGCCGGTGCGCACCGCAATCGGCGCCATGGCGGTCAGCTTCTACCTGGTCCTCACCCTGGCGGCGATGAACGACATCATCGCCTTCACGTTCCACATCTCGTTGAATGCGACGACGTGGATCGGGCGCATCGGCATGGTGATCCTGCCGCCGCTGGTGTATTTCATCGCCTACCGGTGGGCCGTAGGCCTGCAGCGCAGTGATCGCGCGGTGCTGGAACACGGCGTGGAGACCGGCATCATCAGGCGGCTGCCGCACGGCGCCTACATTGAGTTGCACCAGCCGCTCGGCGGGCCAATTCCGTTGAGCTATCAGGGCGCACCGCTGCCGAAGCGAATGAACAAGCTGGGCTCCGGCGGCTCACCCGGCAGCGGCGGCCTGTTGCTGGCGGATCCGGTGACCGAGGACTCGGCGTTGCGCGAGGCGGGTCGGCGGGCCCACCAGCGTGCTTTGGCCGCATTGCGTGACGCAAACAGCTAGGCCGAGCAGACGCAAAATCGCCTTGGAGCTTGCGCTCCAAGGCGATTTTGCGTCTGCTCGCGGGAGTTAGCGAGCCAAACTGCGGGCGTAGCCGGCGCCCATGCTCAGCAAGACCAGGCCCACGATGATGAACGCGGCGACCCGGAAGATGCCGTCCAGGGTGGCGAGGTCGAACAGGAACAGCTTCCCGGTGGCCGCCGCGGTCAGTGCCAGACCGGCGGTGATCGACTCGGTGCGACGCTCCCGCTCGCTGCGCAGCGCATGGACGAAAAGTCCTGCCGCCATGGCGATCCAGCAGATGGTGGCAGCCATGTGACCGGCCAGGAATCCCCCGCCGGTGCCACCGATGACGACACCGGCGGTCACCGTGAAAGCCGTGACGGCGTACACGACCAGCGCTGCGGCCGAGGCCACCAGCAACCCGGCGGCCTCGGACTCGAGCCACGCCCGGGTCATCACCACGGCGAAGGCGATGACGAGCAGGCTGGCGGCCAACGTCGACACCGCCACTGAGGTCGGTATCGCGGTGGCCCGCAGCAACGCCTGCAGTGGCGCATAGCTGTAGAACAGTCCGCAGCCGATGACGCCGAATCCCAACGCAATCCAGCGGGCAACGGTGTCCCGGCGGCCCACGATGGCGGTGACGATGGCCAGCGCCAACAGCACCGGGCCTTCGACGTAGCCGGTGCACGCGACACTGAGGGCGACCAGCGCCGAGATCGCCGACCACACCAGCCAGATCTGGGTGACGATGCGGGGGCGCCGGCCGATCAGCGCGGCAGCCAAGATACCCACCGCCAGAGCAGCGGTCAGAACGGCGGCCAGCACACGATCCACCGAGATTGCACTGGCCAGTACCGGGGCGGTGCCGACCGAGGTCAGCAGCGCCAGTGTGCCGGGATTCCTGGTGGCCGGCAGCAGCACGAGACCGGTGGCGATCGCCAGGATCGCGGCCACGGCGCAGGCGCCGCCCAGCAGCCACGCATTGTCATGCGGGCCGGCTGCCGGTAACGCGACCAGTAGCGGCAGTGTGGCCGCCGCGATCCGGGCAGCATGCATCCACGTCCAGTCCTTGCCCAACTGCACCGGCAGCGCAGCGGCGGACAGGGCGAGCATGAAGCTGATCAGCAACAGGTCCACCCCGTGGGTGATCTCCGGAGCCAGCACGATCAGCGGCACCAACACCAGCAGGGCGAGGTGTTCGGAGTCCCAGCGGCGGGCCAGCACCAGCCCGGCGCCGCCCACGACGGCGGCCAGGACCAGCCCGAGCGGCGCGGCAACCCACCTGTAGATGGTCACGACGGCAATGACGTCCAGGTAGGCGGTGGCAATACCCGTGGCCGCCAACGCAATTGCACCAGTCCGGCCCCCGGGCCGGCCGAGCAACCGGATTGCCGCACCGACCAGTGCGCCCGCCAATGCCATGCCACCGGCCACCCGGATCTCCGGCCGAAGCAGACCGGCCTGCGCGGCCAGCACCAGCAACAGCACGACACCGATCAGCGTCACGGCGACGCCGGCGACGGCGAGCAGCTTGCCGATCCAGCTCGATTCGCCCTGTTCGGACACTGTTTCCGGGCGCTGTGGGGGAGGGGTCGCGTCAGGCCTCGGTGTGGATCGGGGCTGAGGTCGGGGCACCGGTGGCGCGACGGCCGCCGGCTGCCAGTACTGCCAGTAGTTCTGCCAATACGATGCGGCCTGCTGCTGAGGTGTCTGCGGCTGCGGGGCGACGGGCGGTGGCGGTACGAAGACGGGCGCCGGCCGCGGCGTGGGACGGGCCTCGGTTGTGGCAAGCAATCTGTCCAACTGCGTGAGTTCACCCGAGACCCGGGACATTTGCCGGGCCAGGGCATCGAACTCGTGCGAAAGCCGGCTGATCACAGCCTGATGCGATTCGGTCATGGTGACCCACCCTGCCGGGACCGCGGCGCGACCGGATGAGTAGGACTACCTGAATGGCGCTATTGGTCGAGCCCGTGCTCGATCGCGTAGCGCGTCAGTTCGACCCGGTTGGCGACCTGCAGCTTGCGGAAGGTTGCCTGCACGTGGTTTTCCACGGTCCGGTGGCTCAACGAGAGCCGCTCGGCGATCTGTTTGGCGGACAACCCTTTTGCGACAAATCGCAATACCTCGGTCTCCCGTTCGGTGAGACTCGGGGTGGCCGGGCCGGTGTTTGGGCTCGTCGCGATACGCCGGTACTCGCCGAGCACCAGCCCGGCCAGACTCGGCGTGAAGACGGCGCGCCCGCCCGCGGTGGCCCGCACCGCATCGGCCAGCTCGGCCTTGGACGCGCTCTTGACCAGATAACCGGCCGCCCCGGCCTTGACCGCTTCCAGCACGTCGTCGCGTTCATCGGAGGCCGAGAGCACCAGCACCTTGGTGGACGGCGAAACCTCGAGCACCTGCATCGTCGCTTCAACGCCGTCACCGTCGGCCAGGCGCATGTCCATCACCACCACATCGGGTTTCACCACCGCTGCCCGCCGCCGCGCGGACGCGACGCCGTCGGCGGTAGCGACCACGTTGAAGCCGTCGTCGGCCAGATCGCGGGCCACCGCGTCGCGCCAGATGGGGTGGTCGTCGACGACCATCACCGTAGGTTCGGCCGCCTCAGTCATGACGGGGCACGCTCAGTTCCCATTCCGTTCCCTTTCCCGGGCTGGTGTGCAGTTCAGCGCTGCCGCCCAACGACTTCAACCGTCCCACAATCGACTTCGAAATTCCGACATGTCCCTGGCCGGCCGCTTCCTGCAGGCGACCGGGGGCGATGCCCACCCCGTCATCCCGAATGCTCACTGTGACCGAATCGCCCAGGTCCTCCAGGAGCACGAAGGCGCGCGCTTCAGGACCGGCGTGCGCGCGCACGTTGTCCAACGCGTTGCCCACCGCGGCGTCCAATTCGGTGGCGATACCGCCGTCCATCAGAACAGCGGTGCCCGGCAGGCTCATCGAGACGCGCTCGCCTTCCCGGCGGCGGAGCAGGGCGCGAACATCGACGGTCTCGTCGGTGTCTGCTTCCATCTCGGTAGAGGTCACCCAACTACGCAGCGCCCGTTCCTGTTCGCCGGCGAGGGTAGCGAGTTCGGCTGCGGCGCCACCGATTTCGTGGCCCCGTTTGGCCACCAGCGCCAGCACCTGGATGACACCGTCGTGCACCTGCCGCGACAATCGCTCTCGTTCCTCCACCGCTGCCGACAAGCGCGCGGCGCGCTGCAGTTCGTCATGCGCGCGGCGGGCCGTGCTGGCCGCCAGTCCCACCGCGAGGCCGGCCGCCAACTCGACGATGATCGTGGCGTTACGCCCCAGGTTGACGTTGATATAGCCCTTGACGAATTCGCTGGCGGCGGTGACCGCCACGCCGGTCAACATGCCGCCGGTGGGGCCGAACTGCAGAGCCGCCGAGATCGTGGCGTTGCTGGCCCACAGGGTCGTCGGCCAGGTCTGATTGTTGTGCGCCCACTGCCCGGAGGCGACCACCTCGGTGGACAGCATGAGCGCCACCACCACGATGAGTTCGGCGATCACCCAGGCCGGTCGTCGTCCGAAACCTTGCAGGTAGGCGAAGGCGCAGGCCGCGCTCCAGCCGATGAGCACCGCGAACAAGGCCCAGCCCAGCGCGGGATGGCGCAGATCAGAGCTGACGGCGACATGAAAACCCAACGCGTACAGGCAGCTCAGCAGCCGGAACAGCTGTGCCGCCCGCCACAGCGGTGTCGTCGGGTCAGGGCCGGTGGTCGCCATTACGGGCTCAGCATAGCCAGCGCCTGAGGCCTGACCGATCTGCTTCGGTGGGCCGTTGGTCATGGGGTTGCTTCGGCCGACGCCTATTGCGCACGCATGGAACAGCGGTTAGCCTGCCAATGTTACTCAGCGGTAGGTTAAGTGGGGTTTCGCTCGAGGATTCGATCTGCGAGTCACCCCAGGGGCGGCGCGCTGACCGGGTGATCAGATCGGCGGGAGTGGTTCCCAGCTAACTCCGCTCGCTCGCGGAACTGTGAGCTCAGTTCGTGCATAATCGTGACCCTCAGTGGTTTCTCTGAGGGAAGAAGTTCCTGCCTGAAAACTATTCTTGGTGCTTAAGTACAGCTTGCTGTCAATTAGCTGAGAGTTACTGACGCCCCGCGATCTCATATTAAATTCATCTTCGTGCAGCGACCGCTGGTCACTTCCCTCAGCTAATCAAAGGAGACGTAGATGTCATTTGTGATCGCCGTACCGGAGCTGGTTGAGGCGGCGGCCGACGACTTGGCCGGCATTCAAGTGGCCCTGGGGGAGGCGACCGCGTCCGCGGCGGCCCCGACGACGTCGGTGTTGCCTGCCGGGGCTGACGAGGTTTCGGCGGCGATCGCTCAGTTGTTCGGTGCCCATGGCCGGGACTTTCAGGCACTGACTACGCGGGTAGCGTTGTTCCACAACGACTTTATGAGTCTGCTGAGCTCTGGCGCGACGCAGTACGCCAGTGCCGAAGCGAACGCTGCGGCGCTGCTCGCCAGCTCGGCGGCCGGTGCGGCGACGTCGCCCATGCAGGGACTGGTGGCATTCGCCAGTGCTGTCGCGGCGCCCTATCAGGCGCTGTTCGCGAACACCGCCGCCAACCTGCAGAATCTGGGTGCCGCCATCTCGGCGAATCCGCTGCCGTTTCTCCGCCAGTTAATCGAAAATCAGGGCGGTTATCTGCAGACGGCAGCAGCCGCGGTGGCCGATGCGGTGCAAAATCTTCCCGTCGCAGTAGCCAATTTGCCGCTCTCCATTCAGAACGGCATACAGGCCATAACAAATTTTCAGCCCGCTGCTCTGGCGCAGTGGGTCGTCAACAACCAGATCGGCTATTTCAACACGATTGCGACCTCACTCCAGGCTGCCGGCAAAGACTTCATGACCGGCTTGCAGGCCTTGCCGGCCAGTTTTCAAGCTGCCGGCCAGGCCCTGCAGGCAGGCGACTTTCAGGGCGCTGTAGACGACGTCTCGACCGGCTTCGTGAACCTGTTCCTGACCGGCTTCAGCGGCGAACTCGACTTCGACACCGGCTTCGTCAACGTCGCGGCGACGGGTGCCTTCGGCGATCTGACACCCATCTTTTCCATTCCCGGACAGATGGCACAGAACTTCACCAGCCTGCTGCCGACCGGGTCGATTCCGGCCATGATCTCCCAGAACGTCACCAACCTCATCGACACAGCCACCGACACGTCGCAGTGGATAAATCTCGGTGTGAGCAGCCTTCCCATCCCTCTGCATGTCGGGTTGCCCGTCGTTCTGGCGCTCGATGCGATCGGTCCGGTGCTCACCACCGGCGATGCGGTGCAATCGAGCCTGGCCTCGTTGACCGCGGCGGTGCAGACCGGCGATGTCGCGGGGGCGGCGGCGGCAATCCTCGGTGCGCCCGCAACCGTCGCCAACGGTTTCCTCAACGGGCAGACCATGCTGCCGCTGAATGCGGGGGTCAGTTTCCCGGGCGGTGGTGGGGTTCTCAATTCGACGACGTACCTGCCGCTGGGCGGAATTCTGACCCCGCTTCAGGGCGGCGAACTCGTCACAGACATCACGCCGGGCGTGCCGTTCCCGCTCGGTGGCGCCGAGTTCGGCGGCATCATCCCCGGCCTGCTGACCTACCTGCCCGAACAATTCGCGCAGGCCATCGGGGCCCTGCCGCCGGCGCTTTAGGCGTTTGGGCGGGCCGTGCTGGGCTTGGCTAGCCTCGAACCCATGACTGATCTGGTTGAGCGGGTGCGCGAGGTGTTGCCTTCGATACGGCGCGATCTCGAGGATCTGGTACGGATCGAATCGGTGTGGGCCGACCCAGATCGGCGCGACGAGGTGCGTCGCAGCGCGCAACTGGTCTCGGACCTGTTGTCGCAGGCAGGTTTTGACGACGTCCGGATCGTCAGCGAGGGCGGTGCTCCCGCCGTCATCGCGCATTACCCGGCGCCGGCGGGAGCGCCCACCGTGCTGCTGTATGCCCACCACGACGTGCAACCCGAGGGCGACCGCCGCCAGTGGCACTCGCCGCCCTTCGCGCCGACCGAGCGTGACGGGCGCCTGTACGGCAGGGGCACCGCCGACGACAAGGCCGGCATTGCAACACATTTGGCGGCCTTCCGGGCGCACGGTGGGCGGCCGCCGGTCGGCGTGACCGTGTTCGTCGAGGGCGAGGAAGAATCGGGTTCGCCGACGTTGGGCCAGTTCCTGGCGGCGCATCGCGACGAGTTGGCCGCGGACGTGATCGTCATCGCCGACTCCGACAATTGGAGCACCGAGGTTCCGGCGTTGACGGTGTCGTTGCGGGGGATGGCCGATTGCGTGGTGGAGGTCGCCACCCTGGATCACGGACTGCACTCCGGCCTGTGGGGCGGCGTGGTGCCCGACGCGCTGAGCGTGCTGGTACGGCTGCTGGCCAGCCTGCACGACGACGACGGCAACGTCGCGGTCCAGGGCCTGCACGAGAGCAAGGCGGCCGATGTCGAGTATCCGCCGGACCGGGTCCGGCGGGAGTCGGGTCTGCTGGACGGGGTGACCGAGATCGGCTGCGGCTCGGTGCCGCAGCGGCTGTGGGCCAAGCCGGCGATCACGGTGATCGGGATCGACACGACGCCGGTGGCCGCGGCGTCGAACACCCTGATCCCGCGGGCGCGGGCGAAGGTCAGCATTCGGGTGGCTCCCGGTGGTGATGCGGTGCAGCACCTGGACGCGGTGGAAGCTCACCTCAAGCAGCACGCCCCGTGGGGTGCCCAGGTCAGCGTCGTCCGCGGCGACGTAGGTCAGCCGTACGAGATCGACGCGAGTGGGCCGGTGTACGACGCCGCACGCGCGGCATTCCGGCAGGCCTGGGGCGTGGACGCGATCGACATGGGCATGGGCGGGTCAATCCCGTTCATCGCCGAGTTCGCCAAGGCGTTCCCGCAAGCCAAGATCCTGGTCACCGGGGTTGAAGACCCAGCGACGCAAGCACACAGCATCAACGAAAGCCTGGATCTGGGCGTGCTGGAACGCGCGGCCATAACCGAGGCGCTGTTGCTGGCGAATCTCGCTACGTGAGCTTCGGGTTGAGGTAGACGTAGAGGGTCGCGATCTTGTCGTCCCGCACAACGACGACGTCGAGGCCGGTGTAGGCGGGCGGCTCGCCCTGCGGTCCGGACCCCCAGGCGAAAATTCCTCCGTTGTGCAGGGCCTGCGGCTCTCCGCGGTGGGTATAGACGAAGTCCGGGTGACTGGCGCGGAGGTCCCCGGCGAAGCGGTCCACCGCGTCACGTCCGACGAGAACATCGCCCGGAACGTAGAGCACGCAATCGTCGGTGTACAACTCGTCGACGGCGGCGCGCCGGCGGGCTGCGTCGCCTTCGCCGAACACGTCGGTCAGATTTCGTTGGAGAAGCTCGATCACGCGCTCGTCAGTCGTCATGCCGGGCTAAACGGACTACAGTCCGATTTCATTCCACTCGCGGGTGCCTCGCCGGGTCAGACCGACAGATCCCGCCGCAACTTGGCCACGTGCCCGGTCGCCTTGACGTTGTACTGCGCGACCGCGATCTTGCCCTTCTCGTCCACCACGAACGTCGAGCGGATGACCCCGGTCACCGTCTTGCCGTACATCTGCTTCTCGCCGAAGGCGCCGTACGCGGTCAGCACCTTGCGTTCCGGGTCGGACAGCAGCGGGAACGTCAGCCCCTCGGCGTCACGGAACTTCGCCAGCTTCTCCGGCTTGTCCGGGGAGATCCCGACGACGTCGATGCCGGCCTCGTTGAGTTCGGCCAGGCTGTCGCGGAAGTCGCAGGCCTGTTTGGTGCAACCGGGTGTTGAGGCGGCCGGGTAGAAGTACACGACGACCCGGCGTCCCTTGTAGTCGGAGAGCTTCACGGTGTTGCCGTCGGCGTCGGGCAGGTTGAAGGCGGGCGCTTTGTCGCCTGGCGCCAGCCGCGTGGTCTCGGTCAAGGTGCATCCCTTTCTTGTCGCCGAAGCGTCGGCACTAGGGTAGTTCCTCAGTGCATCAGCCTGACTTGGAGGACAGACACGTGGCGGACCGCGATCCCGACACCATCAAGCAGGAGATCGACCAGGCCCGCGAGCAGCTGGCGGCAACCGTCGACTCGCTTGCTGAGCGGGCCAACCCTCGCCGCCTCGCCGACGACGTCAAGGCCAAGGTCATCGAGTTCCTGAACAAGCCCATCGTGACGGTGTCGCTGACCGGGATCGGCGCGGCGGCCGTCGTAGTGGTGATCTACCGGATCCGGAAGCGCTGACCCTCCTTGCGCGAGCGTGAAGCCAGCTTCACCCCCGACGCCGAACGTGAAGCCAGCTTCACGATGGGCGCACCTCAGTTGCGCAGCGTCGTCAGGTCGGTCAGCGTCACCACGTTCAGCTGGACCATCTTCGAGACGGCAACCGGATCGGACTCCTGGATCTTCAGACCGAGGATTCCCACTCCGGCGTTGTTGACCAGGTACTCGACGTCGACGCCGAGGTCGTCGACGCGGGCCACCAGGTCGGCTCCGGCACCCGGCGCCGCCAGGTCCATCGTGATCGGGTCGGCGCGGACGCCGTGGCGTGCCCGCAATTCCCCGGCCAACTCGTCCAATTGCGCCGCGCTGCGTTCGCTGGACACCACCACCACATCGATACCGTCGCGCGCGAAGAGGCGGGCAAACTCCCGACCCAGGCCGGTCGAGGCGCCGGTGATCAGCGCGGTCGTCATGCGGGCAGGCCTTGCCTGCCCGGCGCCTGGCTGGTGACGTGGATCGGGATGTCGTCGTCCCAGGGCTGTGCGTCGGCCATATCGGCGACCTCCACATAACCGCGCTCGAACTCGCCCGTCGCGGCGTCGACGAGCCGGTACTCCTGCCGCTGCGTCTGAATAGGCTGTGAGTCCAGAATGACCACGCGCACCTCGCCCGGTTCGAATCCGCACCGCTCCTGCAGCGCCTCTATCAGGCACTCGTTGTGCAGATGCCCGTCGCCGAAGTTCCAGCCCAGCACCATGGCGCACAACACCTCGCCCTCACACAGGTTGTAGTCGTCCTCGTCGTATCCGGACAGCGCCCGGTGCGCGAGGGTGAACAGGGCGCGCCCGTGCGTGTTCATCCCGCGGAATGCGTACGCGAGGTGAATGGGAACCAGCGTGGCCTCTTTGCTCTTGTACAACCGCTCGAGCTGCAGATGCTGCATCGGGCCGAGCGCGCGCGAGCCGATACGGATCTTCTCGTCGGCCGACGGCTTGACGCACCACACCGTGGTGTCCCAGTTTCCGGCGTAGTACCGCATGCCCGGGAGGAAGGAAACCTTGCGGGGGAACAGGTTTCCGACGACGACGGTACCGGCGACCACCGCGAACAACAGTGCCACCAATACCGGCTGGTGCGCGTCGGACAGGCCGATGCCCGCGTGCGCGACGAACAGCCACAGCACCCCGAACATCATGAAGACGTTCCACTCCAGCGGAACTCCCATCGGGAAGGCCAGCAGAATGTTCAGGTGGAACACGATCATCACGAATGCGGCGATGGCCGTGGGCCATCCGCCGTGTGAAAAGAGCAGTACCAGCGGCACCAAACCCTCGATTGCGGTGGAGAAGTGCGCAATGAATCCCGACAAGGCACTGGGCCGCAAATCATCCGGGTACCGCTTGAACAGTGACCGCTTGAGGAATCCCGACGGAATGAACGGGTTGTTCGCCAGCATGGTGGAGATCACAAAGGGAAAGTGCCTGTTCAGCTTTGACGTGGCCGCTCCGAGCCAGATGACCATGAAGACGACCTTGGCCCCGACGACGATGTCGGTCCCGGAGAACAGGAAAGCCACCGTCAGGGGCGCATACACCTCGCCGCGGGCGGCCAGGAAGATGATCTTGTCGCGCAGGCTGACCACGGCCAGGACCGCGAGGATGGCCACCGGTTGCCACCGGGGCAGCACTCCGATCGTTGTGCCGAGCGCCGGAATCGGCCCGGTGCCGTCGGAGACCAGCGCGGTGACGAGCAATACCAGCAGGGCTGCGTAGAGCAGAGCCTCGAAAGGGGTCCTGTTGGTGCCCCTGGTCAGCGGTACCCGTCCGGGCCACGGCGGCAGCCGGATGGTCCCGGGGCGCAGCCAGTACAAGGCCGATCCGATGGGCGGGAAGTACCGCCCGGCCAACGGCCCGAAGCAGCAGCCCAGGCCGACGACTTCGAACAGCATCGTGTAGAGCACGGCCTTCTGGAAGACGATCGGCTCGGTCCACCACGAGGCGACGTCGGTGAAGCCGCCGATGCCCGTTGTGGTCCAGGCGAATACCCAGGCCCCCAGGATGTAGAGTCCGATCTTCACGCCGTACATCACGTGCATGATCAGCGGAGTGCCGAATCCGTTGGCGGCGATGTGCTGCATCATCGGGATCACGCGTCGGGCCCGCGGAAGTTTGCTCCATTCGGCTGTCTCCACGACGGGCAGGTTCGGCTGGATGAACCCCATTGCTGCTCCTTCGAACTGTGTGCGCACGAGCGCCCGCACGTTGCCAACGACACGCCGCCGTGGCCGGCAATTTGGGGACGCTCGCGAGCGAGGGTCGGGCCCGAGAAAAAACTACCTGCGACGCGGGTGCTGCAACAGACCTGCGTCGACTCACCGGGACAGAATCTGCCGGTTCCGCGGGCCGGTTGCGATCAGCGCGATCCCATCTCGCCGGGCCGCCGGGCTCCGCCGGGGAGCGACCGCGTGGCGTCACCGTCTTGGATGGTGAGTATTGTTGGGCGACAGTGCTATTCAGTCCCACCGGACCAGCACGCGCTCGACGGTACCGCCGCGTGGCTGTCTATCGCGCCGCTCTCGCCGGCGCGCCGGTCCGCTTGGACAAGCGGCGGCGAGACCGGGAAATGTGGGGAACACAGGTCTGCCGAGAGGAACGCGAACGTGGGAACTGCCACTGTACGAATAGTCGGTGGCCACAAGCGCTTTGATGCCGACAGTCATGCCCTCAACGACATCAACCTGACCATCGACGACGGCGACTTCCTGGCGATTCTCGGGCGCAGCGGCAGCGGCAAGTCCACCCTGCTGCGGGTCATCGCCGGGCTGGAGACGCTCACCGCGGGCACCGTCGAGTGGTCCAGCGCCAACGGTGTGGCGCGACCCCACACCGGCGTGGTTTTCCAGCAACCCCTGCTGTTGCCGTGGTTGACCGCCGGCGAGAACGTGACGATCGCCGGGCGATTCGCCGCCAACAAAGCGACATTCCAGCCGGGATACGCCCAGGAACTGCTGCAACGTTTCGACCTGCAACGGGTGGCCGACCGCTACCCCGATCAGCTCTCCGGCGGCCAGGCGCAGCGGGTGGCGATCATCCGCGCGGTGGCCACCCGGCCGCGATTGTTGCTGCTCGACGAGCCGTTCAGCGCCCTGGACCCCGCGATCCGGGCGGACCTGCAATCCTGGCTGGCCGTCCTGGCCGCCGAGCTGGGAGTGACCGTGGTGCTGGTCACCCACGACGTGGACGAAGCCCTGCTGCTGGCCGGCCGCGTGGTGCTGCTGGGACCCGACGGCAGGATTCGCCGAGAGTGGCAACCGGCCGTCACCGCCGCGGTCCGCACCGGCGACGATCAACTGCGACAAGAGATCCTGGACCAGTACCGCCTGGTCGAACAGTGACCGGACTGTTCACCCGGCGCCGTCTGCTGATCGGCGCGGCCGCGGCCGGCGGGCTGGCCGGAATCGCCGACCTCGCCCACGCCGCGAGCATCGACCGCACCAACACCAGCGGGCAACTCCGAATCGGGTATCTGCCCATCACCGACGCGGCGCCCCTGTTGATCGCGCACGCTGCCGGCCTGTATCAACCAGGCGTGGTGAGTTCGGCCAAACCGGTGCTGTTCCGCAGCTGGGCCTCGCTCGCCGAAGCATTCGTCACGCGTCAGGTGGACGCGGTCCACATGCTGATGCCCACCGCGATCCAACTGCGCTTCCTGCTGCGCAGCCCGGTGCGGGTACTGAGCTGGAATCACACCAACGGATCGGCCCTGACCGTCGCGCCCGGCATCACCGATCTCGGGCAACTTGCCGGCACTCAGGTGGCGATCCCGTTCTGGTGGTCGATCCACAACATCATCCTTCAGCAACTGCTGCGCGCCCACGGCCTGACACCGGTGGTGCGCCGCAGCGCCTCTCGAAGCGCGCGCACGGTCGAGCTGATCGTCATGAGCCCCTCAGACATGGTGCCGGCGTTGGCGAACCGGTCGATCAGCGGCTACGTGGTGGCCGACCCGTTCAACGCCATGGCGCAGGTACGCAAGATCGGGCGCATCCACACCTTCCTCGGTGACGTGTGGCTTGACCACGCCTGCTGCGTGGTGCTGGCCCACCAGGACCTGATCGAGCACCGGCCGGACGCGGCTGCGTCACTGGTCAATTCGATCGTGGCGGCCCAGCAGCACATCAACGCGGATCGGCCCGCGGCAGCCGTGGCGCTGTCCAACGGTGCCTACCTGCCGCAACCTCAGCCGGCCATCAAGACCGCGCTGACCTACCGCGCCCAGGACTACCGCTTCGCGCACCCTGACTGGCAGCCACAACGGTTGGGGTATCAACCGTTTCCCTTCCCGAGCTTCACCCGCCGCCTCGTCGAGGCCATGCATGACACCGTCGTCGACGGCGACCGCGCCTTCCTGGACCGGATCGATCTGGCGTCGGTGCATTCCGAACTGGTCGACGACACGTTCGTGCGGAGGGCGCTGGTAGCGCATGGCGGACCCGCAACCTTCGGAATCCCCGCAGATCTGACCCGAACCGAACAGGTGCAGCCGCAATGACTCTGAACACCCCGACAGCCGAAGCGCCGGCGCCGGCCCGCCCCGCCCGGCAGTGGTGGCCGCCCGTCCTGGCCATCGCGACCGCAGTCGGGGCGTGGTGGCTGGCGACCGCCGTGCTGGCCCCGTCGCAGTCCCTGCTCCGCGAGACGACGCCGGTGAAAGTGGTCAAGTCCCTGGTTGATCTGTTCAACCGCGGCGTGCTGCTACCCGACACCGGGGTGAGCCTGTGGCGGCTGCTGGTCGGGTTGCTGGTCGGTGCCGTGATCGGCATCCCCGCCGGGCTGTTGATCGGGCTGAACGACACCGCCGATCGCGCCACCCGTCCCGTCGTCCAATTCCTGCGGATGATCTCGCCGCTGTCGTGGGCGCCGATCTCGGTGGCGCTCTTCGGGATCGGCAACGAGCCGGTGATCTTCCTGATCGCCGCGGCATCGGTGTGGCCCATCCTGATCAACACCGCAGCCGGTGTGCACGCCATTGACCCGGGCTACCTGCAGGTCGCCAAATCGTTCGGCGCCACCCGCCTCGAGCAACTCACCGTCGTCGTGCTGCCCGCGATCCGCGGCCATCTGCAGACCGGTCTGCGGCTGGCGTTGGGGATCGCGTGGGTGGTGTTGGTCCCGGCCGAAATGCTGGGCGTGCGTTCGGGTCTCGGCTACCAGATCCTCAACGCCCGCGACCAGTTGGCCTACGGACAGGTGGTTGCGGTGATCGTGGTGATCGGCGTGATCGGCTACCTGCTGGATCTCGTTGCACGTCGGGCGTTGTCGGGCTCGCGCCCGGCATGAGTCACGCGACCGCGCGCGACCACGCCAGCGGGTTGAGTTCCCGGAACGGGTCGTCGGCCCGCAACGCCAGCAGGTCCCGGAGTATGACTTCGAGTTCGCGCTGAGTGTTGTCGCGGACCGTGCTCACCCAGGTCTCGGCCGACACCCGGGCTGGTCTGCTGGTGTCGATCGGGTCGCCGAACCGCAGATACATCCGCTGCGGGCGGGGGATGAGGGTGGGGCCGATTCCTCTGAGCAAGGGCATCGCCATGCCGGCATCCCCGCTGAGCCTCTTGCTGACGGCTTGGCTGAGACGGCCCAGCCTGCTGTCCCGCGTGACCAGGCTCTTGTAGACGTCGTCGCCGCCGACCAGTCCGACCGGCACGATGGGGTAGTCGTGTTCGGCGGCCAGGCGCGCGAAGCCGGACCGGCCCTGCCAGTTCAGCCGGTATTCCTCACCCTTGAATTTCGCGATCTCGCGGCCCCCTCCCGGGAACACCAGGATGGTCTCGTTGTCGCGCATCAGTTCGCGGGCGGTCTCCGGGGCGCCGACGACGCCGCCGTAGGCGGCGATGAGGTCACGTCCCAGCCCTTTCGCCTCACCGAACTTGCGATCGGCCAACGGCCGCACCCGGGTGCCCGTCACCCGCCGCACGTAGTGCGGAACGAGCAGGATTTCTGCGAATGCCTGTTGAGTGTGGTTGCCCACCAACAGGAATCGGCCATCCGCGGGCAGCTTCTCCAGCCCGCTGACATAGGGCCGGTACAGGTCGACGACGGGTTGGATCCCGCCCTGGATCTTCTGCAGTGCCTCACTCAGGATCTGCACGCGGCGGGGGTGGTTCATCACGGTTTCACGTGCTTCGGTCATGGATTCTCCTCTGTTTCGCTGCTCACTATACCGAACGAACTAGTTCGTATGGTACCTTTTGGAGGTGCGCACCACAGATGAACTTCGTGACACGATCCTGGGTGCCGCGCGATCGGAGTTCGCTCAATTCGGGCTGGCCGGTGCGCGGATCGACCGCATCGCCAGAGCGGCGAGTGCCAGCAAGGAGCGTCTCTACGCGCACTTCAGGGACAAGGAGACCCTGTTCCGCAGCGTCGTCGCCGCCGACAGTGCGGAGTTCTTCGCCGCCGTCAGCCTGCGGCCCGAGGCGGTACCCGACTTCGTCGGCGACATCTTCGACCTGGCCTGTCGGCGGCCCGAGCACCTGCGCATGATCACCTGGGCCAACCTGGAGGGGCTGACCCTCGATCCGCCGCCCGCGCACGAGTGGGATTCGGTGCCGGCCCGCGACATTCGTGCCATTGAGGAAGCGCAGGCCGCCGGCTACGTCGACCCGACCTGGCAGCCCATGGAACTGCTGGTGATGTTGTTCGGCGTCGGACTGTCCTGGGCGCAGTCACCGCACCCGGACGCTCAGTCGTCCGATCCCGAGATGCTGGCGGCGCGGCGCGCGGCCGTCGTGGAGGCGGCCCGGCGAATCATTGCGCCGCGAGAATAGCCTCGGCCGTGCGGCGCCCGCTCACCAGGGCGCCTTGAATCGAGGCGGTGTCGCGGTGGTCGCCGCACAGCCATATCCCTGCCGAGGTGCGGATCGGTCGGCGCACGCACAACGGTGGGTGTTGAGCGGGCAGTGCCTTGGGAATCACGTGCCTGGTCAACGGCTTCCAACCGCGAGGGTCGGTTTGCATGATGTCTGCGGCGTGCTCACGCACGACACTTTCCGACGGCACGGCGCCGTCCCGCTCGACCACCGCCGACGCCGCGACGAGGTGCCGTCCCGGCGGCGCGTACGTCGGGGCGGCCGCACTGATCACCGCGGTGTTCACCACTGGCCCGGGGGGATTGCGGCGGCCGTCCACCCGGAGCATCGGTGGCCCGGGCACCGCCTGGTCGGATTCCCACCAGTCGGTCACGACCCCGTGCATCTGCGGTGCCGTTTCGGTGGTCAGCCATGCCGCCGCGACCGCGTCCGTCGCAACGACCACATGCTTCGCCTGGACGTTCACACCCTCCGCATGTACGAGGTATCCATTCAGGTCGGGATCGATACGAAATGCCCGGTGCTCGAACGCTATCCGATCACCGATCCGAGCGGCCAACTGCTCGGGCAGGGCCTGCATGCCGTTGGCCGGCAGCGCGGGGACGCCGAGGGCGAACATCCGTGCCAGCAGTAAAGCGAACGCGTTGGACGTGGCCCCGGTCGTCTCGAGCAGAACGCCCGCGAAGAAGCGGTCCACCACCCTGCGCACCTCGCCGTGCAAACCGGCCCGATCCAGCGCCTCCCTGAGGGTTAGGTCCCGATTGCTGTGCTCCTTGAGGTGTTTCGGCCGCAAGGCCGGCCCCGCCCAGCGCGCCAGGGCCACCACGTCGCGCGGCCTGATGGCTCCCGAGGACAACATCGCGGGCACCCGACCGGGGGCGCGCAGCGGATGCACCCACACCTGCGAACCCTTCTCGGAGCGGACCATGACGCCGGCGCCGAACGGTTGCAGGCGCAGTTTTGCCAGATCGACCGCCTCTTGCAGCTCCGGGTACGCCGGATTGAGCACCTGAAAGCCGCGGTCGCACCGGAACCCGTCGATGTTGTCGGTACGGATCCGGCCGCCGACCGCGCTCTTGGCCTCCCAGACCCGCACGTCGCGACCGGCGGCCACCAGCACGTCAGCACAGCGCAGGCCGGCCAGCCCCGCGCCGATGACCAGAACTTCCACTTCGTCCATATCAGCTCACCCTTTCGGCGGAACTGGAACCTGACCGGTGATCGGCGACCATACCCCGGTGCATGACGCGGTCGCCGATCACCCCGCTGTGGTCGGCGCAGTGCAGCACGCAGCGGTTGTCCCACATCACGAGATCACCGTCCGACCATTCGTGGCGGTAGACATTGTCCGCCCGCGTGGAGTGGCGGAACAGGAAGGCGATGGTCGCGGCCGCGACCTCCGGCGACATGCCGCTGACCGCGGCGCAGCGCTGCGGGGCTGACAGGTACAGCGCCGTCCGGCCGGACTCGGGGTGATCGAGAAAGACGGGGTGCTGTGCCGTCGTCTCCTGGTCGGCGTCCAGGTCCAGTCCCGTCATGATGTGGGTGATGGTGCGTCCGTGGAGCCGGTCGCGGACTTGGCCGGGCAGTGATTCGTAGGCCGCGTACTGGTCGGTGAACAGCGTGTGCCCGCCGCGGCTTGGAACCCGGACCGCGCGTAAGGCGGTGTAGGCGGGTGGATTTCGCACGTAGCTGGTGTCGGTGTGAAACGTCGAGCGGGGTGGTCGGTCGCGACCCACATTGCTGACCACGTTGAGGTCCGGGAATCCCGGCACGGGCGATTCGCCGACGGTGAACACGATCTCACCGAAACGTCGCAGGAAATCCACGAACTGCGCGTCGTCGATGGCCTGGCCCGGCAGGACGACGACACCGCGTCGGGCAAGCACCGCGCGCAACTCACACACGTCGCGGTCGGTCAGAGCGGTGACTGACAGACCAGTTATCAAGGCCCCCAGCGGTTTCAGCGCCGTGTAGTCAGGCACGGCGCCCCTTCGAGACCGATCTCGCGAAGTTGATCGGCGAACAACTCCGTGACGTCCATGCCGGCCGCCGCCGCCATGACGGCGATGACGCTGGTGGGAGCGAAGGAGCAATAAAGGCCGGCCTCGAGGAACCACGGCTTTCCGGCCGGGTCGATGCGGAAGTCGAACAGGCTGTAGTGCCGGCAACCCAGCGCCCGATGACAGCGTCGCGCCGCCTCCCAGACCACTTCGGTGACCGGGTCGTCGGTGGGGACGATCCACGCATGGCGGGTGTCCTTGGCGACGAGGTAGAGGCCACCGTCGTCGGTGCGGCGCAATTTGTCGGCGTGGTCCCGGATGGGTTTGGTCGTGGCATGCACCGCGTACTCTTCCAGCGGTAGGCACACCAGTTCGTTATCGCGAACGACGATGCCGCACCGGACTTCCCGGCCGAGCTCGACGTAGGACTCGACCAGTGCCGACTCGCCATGCGCCAGCGCCCGGTCCAGCGCGCCACCGAGTTCGGCCTGCGTGCCGACGAGTGAGACACCGACCGAGTTGTCGGCCATGACAGGTTTGACGACCACCGGTAACGGCAGGGTGGTGCGTTCGCCGGCCCGCACCACCTCACCGGCGGGCACCGCGACGCCCGCTGCGGCGACGATCGCCCGGGTCGTCGCCTTGTCCGCCGCAATCTCCATCACATCGGGCGCGTTGCCGATGTATGGCAGCCGCAGCGCGCTCAGCAACCGGCGGTAAGAGGTCATGCCGGGCAGGCAGAACATCTGCGGCACCACGACATCCACCCGCAGCGCGCGCAGCCGCGTGATCGCCTGTGAGACCGGCAAGGGCGTGGCCGAACTCAGCGCGCGGGCACTGAGGTCATCGGGAAACCGCCATGACCCGTCGGGGGACACGTACGCCAGCAGAACGTCGTAGCGGTCGTCGGCAGCGAGCGCGTCAAGGCAGGCGCGCGCATAGAGCCGGGACAACTCGGCATGGAAGTCGTCGACCGCGGACCCCACGAGGTGCAGGACCGAGACGCGCGCCGGTGCGGTCATTCAGTCCCCACCGTTCTCGACGAGCTTTCCGATATTGAAATCGATCCGGCTCCAACCCTTTCCGACACGGAGATTGGCCCACAACAGAGCCGGAATCTGCAGATGGTGCACCATCAGATAAGGCACCGGATCCCACCCGGTGAAGATCGCGTCCGTGCCCCGCAGGATGGTCGCCAGCCTGCCAAGCCGTCCCGGATGCCGCAGCAGACGCCACAGCTCGTGATAGATCCAGTAGGTCGGACGGGAGTTGTGCTTCGGCGTGATGAGGGGATGCCCGTCGTTCAGGTAGGCCGCGGCAAGGTCGGGGTGGTCGTGGAACATGGTGATCGCCGAGTGGGTCCGCGGATTGCATTCGATGGCGTACACCTGACCGTCGTGGGCCTCGATGAAATCGAAGGACACCTGCCCGCTCAGGTTGAGGTTCTTGACGAAAGTCTCGACCCACCGCCGGATTTCGGGCTTGTCCACGCTGCGGTAGTTGACCTGGGCCGCCGAAGACTCGCAGCACCCGTAGACCTGGAGCCGTCCGCTTCGGGCGGTGCCGTGCGTGCAGTATTCGCGTCCCTCGATGAATTCCTGCAGTATCCAGGGGTCGTCCTCGGAGATCGACAGGGATCGCGCGTAGGCGGCATTGCGATCCGGCGTCGCCGCGGAGAGCCGGGTGAGGTTCATCCGTCCTACCGGGTTGTAGGCGATGCGTTTCAGGATGTAGCTGCGTCCGGGTGGGAACGGGAAGTCCGCGACCTGCCGGGCGTCGGTGATGCGGTGCGAATCGGGCACCTGCAGGCTCAAAGATGCTGCGGTCGAGGCGAACTCGGCCTTGTCGTCGAGCAGCTGCACCGTCTTGGCATCGGAATGGACGACGTCACAGGCGCCGTCGAGCAGTTCCCTGGCGACGGCATCGGGGACGCTCCCGGCCGGGCTGGACACCGGCACGTAGACGTCGACGTTCTCGTACCGGACGATGTTGAGCAGCGCCGGCGCGTAGCCCGGTGTGCCCGGTTCCGGCACGCAGTAGAAGGCGTCCACCGCACGGGAAAACCGGTGCCCGGTCCAGCGATATTTCGCGGATTCGACGAGTATCACCCGATGCCCGGCGAGGTGAAACGACCGCGCCAGCTGCAGCGCCTTCGTCATCTTCCCACCATTGAGCAGGACGGTTCGGCGTGCCTCGGCCGGAAGGCGGCCGCGGGGAGGTTGCCGACCGACCAGCAGTGCAACCAGCACCACTGCCAGGTCCACCGGAAGGGTGGCGCACAGAGCGGCGAGTGCGGCCACCGTGCGGCCCGGCCCGGCGTCCCAGATCCGGTGTACCCGAACACCGCTCATGGGCGCGCCTGCGTTCAGCGTCGCCATCACCGCCGCGCGGGCCCCGATGCCGGCACCGCGAACACGTCCACACCGTCTCCGGCGCGGGGAAACTCGAGACAGATCTTCTTGTGCAGCAACAGCGTATCGGCCAGCTCGCCGGTGGTGACGTCGTTGAGGAAGCGGCAGCGGCCGATCGGGTCCGGTATCGCCGCGCGGAGCAGGCCGTCGCGTGTCTTGAGGATGGCTGCCGTCGCCCGCTCGAGCAGCTCCGCCGTCAGGTGTTCACTGTCCAGGGCCAGACCCAGCGCGCTCATCACGCTCAGGATGCGATCGCGATCGCTGACCGACAGGTGACCGCGCTGCTCGGCGAGGGTGGTCGACAACGCCATGTCGATGTTGATGGCGTGGCCGTGAAAGAACGGGGTCGGTGGCGTGAGCTCCAAAGTGGGACTCCACGTGTGGCCGAACGCGATGACCCGGTCCAGGTCGATCTCATGCAGGTTCGGCGCCTCCAGGTCGAGCATCGTGGCGATCGCCTGATAGGTCAGCCGGTCACCCACAGATCGCAACTCCGGGGTGCCGTCGAGATGGCCGAAACGTGTCCGCAGCAGCTCGGCGCCATAGTCTTCCAGCAGCTGGAAGATCTCGGCGTTGCCCACCACGGCGATCTTGATCAGCTCGGCCATGCCGTTGCGCACCTGATCGTCGGGCAACGTTTTCAGGAATGAGAAGTCCAGCAGCACCTTCTCGGATGCGTGGTAGGCGCCCAACCGGTTCTTGTGCTTGCCGTGGTTGACGGCCACCTTGATCGACACACTGGCATCGATCAGACCGATCAGCGTGGTCGGAATGCGGATGTAGGGGGTGTTGCGCCGGTAACTGGCGCAAGCGAATCCGGCGACGTCGGTGGTCAGTCCGCCGCCGACGACCAACACGGGTTCGGTGCGCACCAGACCGAAGGCGTCGAACCGGCTGACGATCTGCTCGTAGGTCTCCAGCGATTTCGCCGTCTCACGGATCTGGACCGGGATCACGGTGAGTTCGATTCCGTGGTGGTCGAAGTAGGCCCGCATCGACTCGCCGTAGATGTCGTGCACGGTCTCGTCCACCACGGCCAGCGCGCGCCCGTACAGGCGGTAGCTGTCCGCGAGCTCGGTGTTGTCCGGAGCGAAAACGCCGTCGACGTAGAGCAGGTCGTATTCGATTCGTTCATATCCTTCGACGTGAAAGGCTCTGTCGCCGGCCGTCACTCGGGCTTGAAGATTGCTCACGGTGCTCCTCCTCGGGGCAGGGTGGCTCGGTGGGGAGAGGGTCAAGATGTGGCGAGACCGAGAACCGTTGCCGGTTCCAGTGATTCGACGATCTGGATGGCAGCGGTGAATTCGGCCTGGCCCGCTCTACTGGTGTTCTCGTTGGGAAACGCGATGCACGCGATGCCGGCTTGCACCGCCGCTGCGACACCGCCCACGTTGTCCTCGATCGCGACGACGTTCTCGGCCCGCTCGCCGAGCTTTTCCAGCGCGAACTCGTAGGACTCCGCGCTGGGTTTCGCCGCTGACACTGAATCCCGGTCGACGATGAGATCGAAAGTCTCGGCACTGATCTCAGGCTCGAGCGCGGACAACAGCGCGTCGATGTTGGCCTGCGAGGTGGTGGTCACGAAGCCGACCTTGTGCTGGTTCTTCTTTGCCTCAGCGATCGTGGCGGCGACTCCCGCGCGCGGTGTCACGGTCGAGTCACCGAGCAGGCGCTGGAAGATCTGCGATTTGAGCGTGTGCACGGCCGCCGTATCGACGTCCTGTCCGCGCGACTGTGCGTAATCCTGGATCCGCTGGGCGCCGCCGTTGGAGCCCAGCATCGCGATGTAGTCGTCCCGCGACCACTCCCAGTCGAGCCCGGAGTCGGCGAATGCCTCGTTGAAGGCACGGCGCTGCAGTTCCGAGGTGTCGACCAGGGTGCTGATGGATCCGAACAGGACAGCTGGCATGAGTTTCCTTAAGTCGAGTGGGCAATGCTGTGTTGGTTCCCCCGTCCACTACTGATCTAAACGTACAGTAATGATTGGATTTGCGGATAGTGGATATACGGTTCAAGACCGCATAGCCTGCGACATGCAGAGATGCCCTCGCGTCACGCACGAGGGACCGGTTGTTCAGTAGACTTCTGGCCCGAACGAGCCAGCGGGCGGAGAGGGGCCACTGCAAGAAGCGTGGCAAGAACAGGGGCGCGGCACGCATGACTCCGGTACCGGCTGACCGGCCGTCCGACGGCGAAGACGCACGGGTCGCGCGGACCCGTGCCGACGTAGCCCGGGCCACCCTCAAGATCCTCAATGGTGAAGGCTCCGAAGCGATTACGCACGCCCGGGTCGCCGAAATGGCCGGGTATTCCAAAACCACGGTGTACACCCACTGGCCCGCGCGCGTCGACCTGATCACGTTGGCCATCGAGTCGCTCGGCGAGATGCCGCACCACGAACGCACCGGCGATCTGCGCGTGGACCTTGTGGAGGAGCTCAAGGTCTTCCGTTCGGGCATCATCGAACTGCGGCTCGACCGCGTGCTCGCCAGCATGGCGCAGTGGGCGTCTCAGGAACAGGTCAGAGAGCTCAGGGACAAGGTCAACAGCGACGGTCAGCGTCAGATGTACGCGATGCTGGGGGAGGTCTTCGCGGGCGCGGAATTGGACGCGTCCGTCTCCATGCTGACGGGTGTCGTCGCGTGCCCCTCGCTGATGTACGGCACCCTCCCGGACGACGACATCATCGAAGCCGCCGTCGACATGGTCTTGAGAAGCGCCGGCTCGCCGCCTCGTACCGTGGAAACATGACCATCTCGATGCCTGGCTTGCAGGCCGTGAGCGCGGTGCGGCGCGACCTGGGCAGCAGATTGTTCGGCATGGTGGCCGGACCCGACGGGCCGGCGAATCGAGAGCGCATTCACCGCACACCGGGTGATCGCTGGTTCGCGCCGGACCGTCCCGTCAGGCAGGTGAACGCCGATGCGTCGATGTTCGTCGGCGGACTGCGGGCACTGCTGTTGCAATCGTTGCATCCCCTTGCCATGGCCGGTGTCGCCGAACACTCGGACTATCGGGGCGATCCCTGGGGGCGGTTGCAGCGCACCAGCACGTTCCTGGCCACCACCACCTTCGGCTGCGCCGCCGATGCGCAGGCCGCTGTCGACCACGTCCGTCGCATCCACCGCTACGTGCACGGCGTCGCGCCGGACGGGCGGCCCTACGACGCATCTGACCCCCATCTGCTGGAGTGGGTTCACATCGCCGAGGTGGACAGTTTCCTGCTCGCCCATCAGATGTACGGCGCGGCGCCGCTCGACCAGGCCGGCCGGGACGGCTACGTCGCCGATATGGCCGTCGTCGCGACGGCGCTGGGAGTTCCGGATCCGCCGCGCTCCGAGCAGGAACTACAAGACCGCATTCAGGACTTCCGCCCTGAATTGCGCGGAACGCCGGCCGCCCGGGAAGCCGCCCGGTTCCTGTTGTTGACGCCGCCGTTGCCGCTGCCGGCCAGGCCCGCCTATGGCGTATTGGCGGCCACGGCGGTGGCGATGCTGCCCACGTGGGCGCGCCAGCCCCTGCTGCTGCCGTACGTCCCGGTGCTGGAGACGACGGTGACCCGCATGGCCGGACGACTGCTCGTCGGAAGTATCCGCTGGGTCATGACCCCGGGTGCGGACGCGGCGGCGTCTGAGGTGTCAACGTCCCCGGCGTGACCGGAAGATCTGTCTGCGGCGTGTTGGCGGGGCGGTGCTCTGTGAGCGCTCCAGGGCCTTCGGCGCCCACACCGGATGGCCGGACTCGATGGCCCGCCGGAAGGCCGCCTGCGCGGCCGGCACGTCGCCGTGCTCGGCCCACAAGGTGCCCAGCCCGAATTCGGCGGCGGGCCCGGATTCGGCATTTCCGGAGTCGACTGCCGCTTGGAACGCGGCCGCCGCGCGTTTGACCTCGCCCTGCCCGGCCCACAGGATCCCGAATCGGAGTGCGGCTGCCGGCGCATGATCGGAGTGGCCTGAGTCGAGCGCGAACTGGTAGGCGGCCGTGGCGCCCTCGACGTCGCCCAGTCCGGCTCGCAGCATCCCGAGTGAATTCGCGGCGTCCGGCGCATGCTCGGGATGCCCGGAATCGATCGCCGACTGATAGAAGGCCGTGGCCCCGGCGAAGTCGCCGTCCTTCTCTTGCAGCTTCGCCATGTTGATCGCGGCCTTCGGCGCCGCCTCGGCGTCGCCGGTGTCGATCGCTGACCGATACGACGCACTGGCTTGCTCGGCATCACCGGATCTCTCCCGCAGCTGCCCGAGATTGACCAGGGCCTTGGCCACCAACTCGGGGTCTCCGGAATCGATGGCGGCCTGACAGGCGGTCGCCGCGCCGGCCAGATCACCCTGCTTTTCCAGCAGGGTGGCCAGGTTGAATTCCGCGATGGGCGTCAGTTCCGGATGGTCGGTGGCGATGACGATCTGATAGGCCTCCACGGCTCCCTCGGCATCGCCCAGCGCTTCTCTGGTCAGCGCCAGGTTGATTGCGGCAGTCGGAATCACCTCGGGTTTCCCCGATGCAACGGCGATGCGGTAGGCCACCTCGGCGCCGGCCGCATTGCCGCGGCCGGCCCGCAATCCGCCCAGTTGCAGGAGGGCGATCAGAATCGACTGCTCGTGCTCGGATTCGATGGCCACGCGGTAGGCCGCCTCGGCCTCATCCGGGTCACCGTGTTCGGCCAGCAGGTTGCCGAGGTTCAGTGCCGCCATCGGAGCATGCTCGTCGTGACCGGACTCGATCGCCTGCTGGTAAGCCGCCGTGGCGCCCGCCGTGTCACCCTGCCCGGCCAGCATGAACCCGAGCGCGAACGCGGCTGCCGACGCCCAGTGCGGGTGGTGGGAGTCGACCGCCCACTGATACGCCGCCAGGGCACCCTCGGCGTCGCCCTCGGCGGCCCGCTGCCGCCCGAGGTTGAAGGCCGCCGGCGCGGCCTGTTCGAGGTCGCCGGAGTGAAGTGCCCGCTGAAACGCCGCCTCGAGGTCGCCGGTTTGGGCCGACGCGTCCTGCGGTCGCGTGTTCTCGGATGGAGAGGTTGGCATGTGGTGCGCCGTCAGGGTTTCGAACCCCGGACCCGCTGATTAAGAGTCAGCTGCTCTACCAACTGAGCTAACGGCGCGTGCTCGGCCTGAGACCGGCTATCGACAATAACAGGCATCGCGTCGCAGAGTGAAATCCCCGGGTCAGGGGCCGGATGAGGATGCATAACTTCGGAGCACCAATCGGTCCGCATGTCCACGCCGAGTGGTGGTGAGGCACTACAATACTGGAAACAATCCAGGGTCAGCGGTGACCGTAATTTGCGAACAGAATGTGAAGGTCACTTGATGGCGCCTTTGCGCAGACGTCGATCGTGGCTGGCTGCCGCCATGGTCTTGGTTGCTGTGTTCGGTGTTGCCTGCAGCAGTGGGCCCAGTGCGCCCGTCGCTGCCAAAGTCATCGAAAACAAGGGCACACCGTTTGCCGACCTGCTGGTCCCCAAGCTCACCTCGTCGGTCACCGACGGCGCGGTCGGAGTCACCGTGGACGCGCCGGTGACGGTGACCGTGGCCGACGGCGTGCTGGCGTCGGTCGCCTTGGTCAACGACAACGGCCGCGCGATCGCCGGACAGCTCACCCCCGACGGCCTGCACTGGCAGACCACCGAGCAGCTCGGCTACAACCGTCGCTACACGCTGAACGCGAAGGCGACCGGGCTGGGCGGCGCGGTGACGCGCCAGATGACGTTTCAGACCAGTTCGCCCGCGCACCTGACGATGCCTTACGTGGTGCCCAGCGACGGTGAGGTGGTTGGCGTCGGGCAACCGGTCGCGATCCGATTCGACGAGAACATCGCCGACCGCGCCGCGGCCGAGAAGGCGATCAAGATCACCGCCAACCCGCCCGTCGAGGGTGCGTTCTACTGGCTGAACCGCCGCGAAGTGCGTTGGCGCCCAGAGCATTACTGGAAGCCCGGCACCAACGTCGACGTGGCGGTCAACACCTATGGCGTGGACCTGGGCGAGGGGATGTTCGGCGAGGACAACGTCAAGATGCACTTCACCATCGGTGACGAGATGATCGCGAGCGTCGACGACAGCACCAAGATCATCACGGTGCGGATCAACGGCGAGGTCGTCAAGACCATGCCGACCTCGATGGGCAAGGACAGCACTCCGACCAACAACGGGGTGTACATCGTCGGCGCCCGGTTCAAGCACATCATCATGGACTCGTCGACCTACGGCGTGCCGGTCAACTCGCCCAATGGTTATCGCACCGACGTCGACTGGGCCACGCAGATCTCCTACAGCGGCATCTTCGTGCACTCGGCACCGTGGTCGGTGGGCGCGCAGGGGCACTCCAACACCAGCCATGGCTGTCTGAACGTGAGCCCCAGCAACGCGGTGTGGTTCTACGACCACAGCAAGCGCGGCGACGTCGTCGAGATCGTCAACACGGTGGGCAGCATCCTGCCCGGCACCGACGGCCTGGGTGACTGGAACATCCCGTGGGACCAGTGGCGCGCGGGTAACGCCAACACCGGCGATCGCTAGCGGGCCCGGTCGCCGGTATCAGGCGTCACACCGGCACCGTGGGGAAAGGCATGACTCCGTCTGAAATGTGATAGCGCATGCGACATCACAGTCAGCGGCATCTACACCCGCAGCGCCGACCCCAGCGCCGACAGCGGGATGTGTGCCTCGACGGTGCCCCCGTCCATGTACCACTGCTGGGCGCCCGGGGTGAAGTCGATCGGTTCGTCATGGCCCACCGGATAGTCGGGCATGTAGAGGATCAGCTCGTCCGGAGTGAGCGCCCACGCCCGGTACGCGCCGGAATAGACCTTGTCCGGGGTCCAGCGGTCGGCGAGAAACGGGTACGTTCCCGGGTCATGCGGTGGCGCAGCCTGATTGAGCGCGGTCTCGATGTAGGGCTGAGCCAGCGGCGGTATGGCGGTCAGTGGATTGCCGTTTGTCAGGTCCGCCAGTTGCACCCGGCGCCCGCCGGCCATGTCGAAGGTGAAGGTGCGGTAGGCGTTGTTCGGCCGCGGGCCGTCGGCGTGGTAGTCCTCGTGGAAGACGGCGCTGAGCAGGTTACCGTGCTGGAAGACCTGGTAGTTCTCCTCTCCGTAACTGTCGGCGACCATGTGCGAGTTGGCATTTCGCCAGTTGCCGACCAGGGTCCGCAGATAGTCCCGGATCACCGGTCCGGTGGTGGGGTTGTCCACCAGGTCGACGGGCACGGCAACCTTGATGTCGCGCACGGCGTTGCGTTCGGAGGTCACCGCGGCATGGCAGTACTGCCCGTCCCAGCCGCCGCCGAGTTCGCCGCAGAAGGACTCGGCCGACGCGTGCGCGGGCGCCGCGCCCAACAGGGTTGTCGCGGCGGTCAGTAACGACGCCGAGAGAATTCTTCCGATCACCGTTGGCTCCGAATCGCTTACAGCAGCTGGACTTTGCTGGCGCGCCAGCGACCGTCGACCTTCTCCATGGTCATCTTGATCCGGCTACGGTCGATGCGCGGATCCGGCACGGCCATGTTTGCGACGGTCTGGTCGATGAACACCAGCACCACAACCTTGTTCGCGGATTCCGAGGCGATCGCCGAATCCACCACCACCCCGTGCGCGGTGGCCTTGTTGTCGATCAGCAGCTGGCGCAGTTGCACACTCGACTGCGTGTACATGTCCTTGAACTCGCCGGTGGCGCCGTCCAGCACCTGACGGAAGTTCTCGTCGACGTTGTTGGAGTCGATGCTCGTCAGCACCCCGGCATACTTGACCGCCGCCTGCTGTGCTTCCTGGCCGGCCACATGCACCTGGTGAGCCTGCCATTGCAGCCAGCCCAGATAACCCGAAACCCCCAGGGAGGCAGCCAATAACACCGGCATGATGCTGCGACGAAGGTAGTGGCGCCAGGGTCGGTTGAACCGCTTGGGCTTCTCCTTGCGGCTCAGCAGTGGCCCGTCGTCTTCCTCGTCAGCCGCGTCTTCTTCGTCTTCCTGGACGGCGGCGTCCTCCTCGGTTGCTTCATCGGCAACCTCGGAGTCCTCGGCGTCGGTGTCGGTCTCGGTAGCGGCGGTCACTGTCATCTCCTCGTGCTGGATGGGCTCAATGTGGCGGTTCGATCGGCAACGGCGGACCGCCGTAGGGCGTGGGAATCGTGAAGCGGCCCCGCGGTGTCGGATCGGTCCTGCGTCCCAGGTCCGCCCCGGGCGGAGGGCCCGCGGTGTCGTCGCCACCCGGTCGCGGCGCGTTCTTGGCGCCCCGGATCCCGACTCCCGGGTCGTCGTCGCGGCAATAGGTGTACATGAACGGCTCGTAGTAATCGGCGGCCGACGGCGGATGCGACGGCGTGCCGTAGTCGCACGCGTAGCGGGGGTAGAGCTCGGCCGTCGCCCACACCCCGTGGTCGTGGAAGGAGCTGGCCACCGCATCGAGCACCGAGCCGCGGTAGTCCGGGAAGAGGGCGTTGAGTGCGGGCACCCGAAGGTAGAGCAATTGCGAAGCGGTGGCCAGGCTGCCCAGCAGCGCCACCATGGTCTCGGAGTTGTCGGCGAACAGGCTGTCGATGGCGCTGAGCGCCTGCGGCGTCTGCGCGGTCAGGCGCCGATAGCCGTCCCGCATTCTGGCGATGCCGGACAGGGTGCGGTTGAGGTCGACGGTGGTGGCGGCCAGCCCCGCGTTCTTGTCCGCCGCCAGGGTCAGCACGACCCGGCTGGTGCGCAGAATGCTGGTCGTCTCGGGCAGCACCGAATCCAGTGTCGACAACAGCATGGTGCCACCGTCGACGATGGCGGCCAGCTTGCCGGGCCCCTCCTTGCTGAGGCTCAGTTCCTTCTTGATCAGCTCGAGCTTGCGGGGATCGACCTGGGCCAGCAGCCCGTCGGCGTCGCCCAGCAGCTGTGCCAGGCTGACCGGGACGGTGGTGCGGTCGAGCCCGATGACGCTGCCGTCGTGCAGATAGGGGCCGGCGTCGGATTCGGCTTCGAAGTTGATGTACTGCTCGCCGGCCGGCGACAGCGCCGATACGTGTACCGCGGCGTTCGCCGGGATCCGCACCTGCGAGGTGATACTGGCGACGGCGTTGACGCCCCGGTCGGTGATCTGCAGCGAGTCCACGCTGCCGATCCGGACCCCGCGCAGGGCGACGTCCTGATTGGGCAGCAGGCCACCGGATTCCGGCAACTGCACGGTGACCCGGTATGACGAGGCGAACGGCGTCACGCGCAGCGCGCCGATCAGCAGGTAGGTGGCGGCGACGACCAGGGTGAGCACCAGGCCGGCGACCGACAGCCAGACCTGGCGGTGATGGGCGGCCCGAACCCCGCGGACGATTGCGCTTGCCACAGAGTCGATCACGGCGGTGGCCCCGGCAACTGGGGTCCGGGAGCGACGATGAGTCCGCCCGGCACATTCGGGTCGGGCATCACCGGCACCTGTGGCGAGTTCGGCCCGCGCCCGACGACACGTTCCTGGAGCCGCCACAGGGTGTACTTGAGGGAGCCGATGAATTCGTTCCAGGTGAACCGGGTCGGCCCGTGCAGGCCCCGGTCGCCCGGGAAGCCGATGTCGGGGATTGAGCCCAGGATCAGCTGGTCGACCACAACGTGCACCGAAATCGCATTCCCGGCAGTGGATTTCACCAGAGCCGGAATCATCCGGTTCAACGGCAGCCAGCTGGTGTCGGGGCTCACCGCCACGTCGTTGGCGGCTCCGGCGATGGTGTTCAGGTCACGGACCACGCTGCGGCCGCTGGTGTCGGTGCCACCCAGGGAGGGGAACCTGGCCAGCAGCCGGCTGGTGTCACCGACCTGCACCACCAGGTTGGACAACTCGGCGGTGTTGGCCGCCAAGGCGCTGGTGGCCGGGTCGGCGGCCGCCATCACGTCGCTGAGGGTCTGGTTCTTGGCGTCGAGTTCCTGGCTCAGGCGTGACAATTCGGTCAGGGCGTTGGAGATCTGCCCGGACCGCGCGTCCATCGTGCCGAGCAGCCGGTTGGACTTGCGGACCAGGTCGCCGAACGCGTGGCCCTGGTCGCCGGTGGCCTTGCCGAAACCGTTGATGATGTTGGTGAAATTGCGCACCGCGCCGCCGTTCACCAGGATCGCGGCCGAGCTCAGGACCGACTCGACGGTTGCGGCCGCCGCGGTTGAGTCCAGCCCGATGGTGTCGCCGTTGGTCAGCATCGGTGCGTTCGGCGCGATCTCGGCGGGCGGGCGCACCGAGACGAACACGTCGCCCAGCGGGGTGGCGGTGCGCAATTCCGCGGTGCTGCCTCTGGGCAGCAGCACGCCGTCGCGGATGCGCAGCGTCGTGACCGCCGTGTAGTTGCGGGCCACCATCGACTCGACCTGCCCGACGTCCGCGCCGGCAAGCTTGACCTTGGCGTTCATCGGCAGGTTCAGCGCGTTGGCGAACACCGCGGTCAGTTCGTAGCCGCCCGATCCCAGGCCGGGAGCCGGAAGGGGAAGGCTGGCAAGGCCGTTGGTGGCACAACCCGAGGTGAGCAGCACCGCCGCGGCGATCGCGGCGGCGGTCCGTGTCCTGGTGCTCGTCATTTCTGGCCCATCGCCGCGAGACCGTCCAGCACATACGTCAAGCCGAAGTCGGGTCCGAAGTCCTGCACCGTCCCGGTGCTGCAGCCGAGCTGGCGCAGACCCATCAGGTTACAGATTTCCTTGGTCAGCTGGCTGTCGAACACCATCCGGTCGGTGAGGAAGTGGGCGCGCACCGCGCCGTTCTCCCGGTCGACCATGTTGTAGGCGTTATCGGCCAACATCGGTGCGACATCCAGTGTTTCGGCGAGTTCGCGCCGCCGGTCGACCAGTGTCGTGGCCAGCTTGTTGCCATTGAGAGCGGCCTGTCTGATGGTGTCGCGGTTGGCGTCGAGCAGGTCGCCCGTGCGCTGGACCAGTTGATCGAGCTTGCGGCCGGTGCTGCCGGTACCGAGGTCCTCGTCGGCCAGGATCTGGCTGACCTGGTGGATGGTGGCGGCGAAGTCCCGAAGCTTGCCGTCGTTGTTGGCGGCGGCCTCGAACAGGGAGCTGATGTTCTTGACGATCGTGGTGATCTGTTCGCGGGTCTGCGCGCCACCGTCGCTGCTCAGCCGCAGCGCCCTGGACAATTCGTCAAGCGCGCCTTTGATTTTCCCGCCGTTGCCGTTGAGGACCTCGCTACCGCCGTTGAGCACATCGGCCAGCGGGCCGCCGCCGTGTCCGTCTCCCTCGAGCGACTTGGTCACCTTGTCCAGAACGGCCAGCACGCGGCTGAATTCGACCGGAGTCCGGGTGCGGGTCAGTCCGATGGTGTCGTGGTTCTCCAGCGCCGGACCACCGCGGTAGGGCGGCGTCAGTTCGATCTGCCGGTCGGTGAGGATCGACGTGGACACGGTGACGGCTTGCGCGTTCGCCGGGACTTTGACGTCACGGTCGACGGTGAACTGCACCTCGACGTAGCCGCCCTTCGGCGTGATCCTGGTGACCTTGCCGACCGGCATACCCAGCACCGCCACCACGTTGCCCTCGTATAGACCTGACGCGCTGTCGAATTGAGCGGTGACCGTGATCGGTTCCTTCTTGCCGGCCAGGTACCACCAGAAGCCGCCGACCGCGGCGACCACCACGGCCAGGATGGCGACGACGGTGATGACGCGGCCCCTCATTTGCAGTCCTTGTAGTACGGAATCATCCCGAACTGCTGAGCGCGGCCACTGATGGCGCACATCCAGGAATCGACGAGCAGTGCACTGGGGGCGTTGAAGCTAACCGCGTTCGCGTCGCCGGTCAGGTTTGCCGCCTCCCGCATGAAGATGGGGGTGATCTGCAGCAGGTCGCGCAGCAGATCGTCGTGCTTGGCCATCATGTCGGTGAATTCCCGCATGTCCCTGAGTAGTCCGTCGACCCCCGACCGATCGTTGACCACGATCTGGTGCATGGTGTCGACCAGGCTGGTCAGGGACCGCATCATCGCGTGGAACACGGCGCGCCGGGCCACGAACTGCCCCAGTAGGTCCTGCGCCTGGTTCACCACATTGCCGATGCTGGACTGCTGGCGGCGCAAGGTGTTGGTGACCTGTTCGGTGCTGTGCAGGAGCTGGCCGAGCTGGTCACGGCGCTGGGCGATGATCGAGGACAGCGTGTCGATGTTCGTCATCGCCTGGGGTACCACGGCGGGCAGGCCCTCGAGTTGCTTGCCCAGCACTGCCAGCGACTGGGCGAAACGGTCGGAGTCGACCTGCTCGAAAGTCGTTGTGGCGTCCTGTAATGCGGCCTGCAGGTCATAGGGGACCTCGGTGTGGGTCAAGTCGAAGGTGCCGTGCGGCAGTGAGCCCGGACCGTCTGGCTGCAGCGCGAGGTAGCGCGACCCGAGAATCGTGGTGACCTTGATCGAGGCCTTGGAATCGCGGCCCAGCGCCACGTTGTCGCGAATCTTCAGGCCCGCCTCGACGTGGTCGCCGTCGAGCCTCATGCTGGTGACCTCACCAACCGGAATGCCCGCCACGGTGATCGGGTTCCCGGGCCGAAGCGAGGCCGCCTGCAGGAATTCGGCGGTGTAGTGCTTGTACCCGGCGCCCACCGCATGCACGACGAGCATTGCCCCGATGACCGTCGCAACCACGACGACGGCCGAAAGGCCAAGCCACAACGGGTTGTAGCTCTCCAGCGGACGCTTCTTCCGTCTCGACAATGACTCAGCCACCGGGTGCCCCGCTCGTGTTCCGGCAGCGGGGCGTGTGCCACGCTTGGTTCCCCGGCGTTGCGGCGTTGACGATGATCGGCACCACGTCGTTGAGGCCGGGGAAGAACCCGAACATGTTCAGGTCGCACAGGTAGGCGTTGCCGTAGGCGCCCTGGTTGCCCACCCGCACAAGCCCTTTCAGCAGCAGCGGGATGTTGTCGCCGAAGAACGCCACCTGGGGTTCCACATCCATCAAGTGGCGGGCGACGCCCGGCCGACGATCGATGAATTCCCGTAGTGCCGGGTAGTCCTGTTCGGCCGCGACCGACAGGTTGCTCACCATGCGCGACAGGGAACCCATGGAGGACACCAGCTCCGGCCGGCGCTGGTCGAGGGCCGCGACCACGTCACGGGCCTGTGTGATCACCCCGTCGAGGTTGGCGTTCTGCGCGGCGAGGTTGGTGACAACCTTGTTGAGGTTGGTGATCACGTCACCGAGCGCCTGATCCTTTCCGGCGAAAGTCTCGGTCAGCGTGGATGTCTGGCTGATCAGCGTGGCAAGGGATGAGGTGTCGCCCTGCAGCGACTCGATGACGCCCTTGGTGAGGTTGTCGGCGTCGCGCGGGTTCAGCAGGCTGAACAGCGGTTCGTAGCCGTTGAGCAGCGCCGTGACGTCGAAGGACGGATCGGTGCGGTCCAGGGGAATGGTGGCTCCCGGCGGCAGCTGGGCCTGACTTCCCTCCTTACCGAGAGACAGTCCGAGATAGCGCTGCCCGACGATGTTCTGGTAGGTCACCGAGGCGACGGTGTTGCCGAACAGTTGCTGGTCGGTCTGCACCACGAACGAGACTCTCGCGAGTTTGCCGTCGAGTTCCACCTTTTCGACCCGGCCGACGCGCACCCCGGCCATTCGGACGTCGTCACCCTCGCGAAGGCCGTACACGTCGGTGAAGATCGCCGAGTAGGACGCCGTGGTCCCGGCGACGTCACGTCGCAGGCTCACGTACACCAGCCACGTCAGGGTGAGCGCGATGACCATGAACAGTGTCAGGCCGATCAAGGGTCCCCGGAACTTCACTTGGCACCCCCGGTCACCGACACAGTGGTGCCGCGCGCCACGGGGCCGAGCAGGATCTCGGTGGCGGCAGTGGCCGGGCGCCCGGTGATCACGCCCAGCATCGTGCGCTCGTAGTCACTGCCGACCGGGCCGACGGTGCCTCCATAGGACGAAGGCAACGACCCCGCGGCGGGGGGACCCAGCAGCGGCGGTGGCGGTAGCGGGCCGTGCGCCGGGGGAGACGGGTCCGGGTCGTCCGGGTTGGCGCCGGTCCGTATCGGTGGCGACGGCGAGATGAACGGCGGCAGTGGCGGATTGGGGTCGGTGAGGTTGGGTGGCGGATTGACCAGTGGTGGGCCGACGGCCACCAGGTTCCCGTCGGGACCGACGACCGTGCCCGGCGGAGGGGCCAGATCCTTGGGTGGCTGGTAGTTCTGCGGCAGCAGCACATCGGGCAGATCGGGCTTGTTGGGGACCAGCGGTGCGGTGTAGCAGCTGGGGCCTTTCAGCTCGCCGTAGTGCGGGCAGTCGGCACGGCTGTAGGCGAACGTCTGGGTGAACGAGATCCTGGTTCGCATGTTCCCCACGCCGAGTTCGGGTATCCAGACTTCCTCCATGAACTTGCGGGCCAGGTTGTCCAGTTTGGTGACGGCGGGGACGAAGTTGTTCGACCGCATGGCCAGCACGCCCAGCACCGGCGTCATCTCGGAGGAGATTCGGATGAGTTGATCCAGGTGATTGTCGAACGATTGATAGGTGGTGCCGATGGTGTTCTGGGCGCCGGAGAGCAGCGACGTCAGCTGTCCGCGCGTTTCGGCGAAGGTCCGCATCGGTTCGACCGCTTCGTGGAGCGCGTCGATCAGGTCGGGCGCGGTGGACTGCAGCCCCCGCGTCGCGTCCAGCAACGCCGACACGGTCGATGGGCCCGCGTCGGTGCTCACGATCGAATTGAGTTGGTCGATAAGCCGATTCAGCTGGGTGCCGCTGTTGAGCAGGGATGCCCGGCGGTGGTCGGTGGCTGCCGCCAGCGCCGCCAGGATGCCGACCGATCTGTCCTCGCGGCCCCGGCCGGCCGCGGCGAGCAGGTCGCGCAACTTGCTGACGGTGGTCTGGAACAGCACGGTCGGCAGGTTCTTGTCCTCCTGGATGTGGGCTCCGGGGCGGATGGTCACGCCCGGGCCGTTCCCCACTAATTGCACCGACGACACCGCGAACACATTGCTGGGCACGACGCGGGCGGTCACCGCAGCCGGAATCGACTGGGCGTATTCGGGTTTGAGGTCGATGTGCACGAAGTTCGGTTGGCCGTGCGCCGCCGGCACCACGCTGTTGACCATGCCGACCAGCACGCCATGGTATTTCACGTCGGACTTCTGCGGCAGGCCGTCGCCCACGTTGATCAGGTCGGCGACCACCCGCACATAGTCGTTGAGCCGGCCCGTCGACTTGTACAGCAGGCCCACGGTCAGCAGTGTCGCCACCAGTGCAACGGCCACTCCGCACCCCAGTAGCTGACGATCCGAGGGGCCGCGCCCGTCGGTGTCGAAGGAATTGCCTTTCGATGCAGTCAAACTCAGCCACCGAACCTTGCGCCGGCGTCGACTCCCCACAGCGCCATGGTGAGCAGCATGTTGACCATGATCATCACGGTGATGCTGGCCCGCATGCCGTGCCCGGCGGCCACACCCACACCCTCGGGTCCGCCGCTGGCGTAGAAGCCGTAGTAGCACTGGATCGTCGATGCGATCCAGACGAAGATGACGGCTTTGACCAACGAATAGAGAATGTCTTTGCCGGCCAGCATCATCGAGAAGTAGTGCAGGTATGACCCGGTGGAACCGCCGCTGCTGATCTGCACCACCACCTGGGTACTCAGATAGCCGATGGCCAGGCATGCGGCGTAGAGCGGGATCATCGCCATCACCGACGCGATCAGCCGAGTGGTAACCAGGTACGGAATCGGCCGAATCGCAATCGACTCCATCGCGTCGATCTCCTCGGCGATACGCATCGACCCGAGCTGGGCGGTGAATCGGCAACCGCCCTGAATCGCGAAGGCCATGGCCGCCATGAGCGGGGCCAGCTCTCGGGTGTTCACCAACGACGACACGAAGCCGGTCGCCGGTCCCAGCCCGAGCAGGTCGAGAAAGTTGTATCCCTCGATACCGACCAGCGCTCCGACCGTCATGCCGAGAACCACGGCCACCCCGGCGGTGCCACCACCCACCACAATCGAGCCGTTGCCCCAGGTGATGTTGGACAGCAGGCGCAGGAACTCGCCGTTGTACTGCCGCAGCGTGAGTGGAACGGCAACCAGCGCCCGCACGAAGAACACCAGCATGTGGCCCAGCCGGCTGATCGGCTTGGTTCCCCTGCGGTACAACCGGATCAGGCGCCCGGTGACGGGCGCCAGTGGTAGGTAGGGCGACGCCGTCAACTCACAGCCCCGTCCGGGGTGACAGCATGATGTAGAGCTGGCTGATCGCGACGTTGACGATCATCAGCAGCAGAATGGACTCCACCACAGCGGCATTCACCGAGTTGGCCACACCGGTCGGCCCGCCCTTGGTGGACAGCCCCTTCTGTGCCGAGACGATGGCGACGATGGCCCCGAAGATGATCGCTTTGAGTAGCGCCAGAATCATGTCGCCGGTGGTGGCGAACGAGGCGAAGGTGGAGACGAAGCTGCCCGGGGCGCCGTTCTGGAAGTACACGTTGAACAGGTAGCTGGCGAAGAACCCGACGAAGCACACCACGCCCGTCAGCGCGACACCGATCATGATCGCGGCGGCGAAACGCGGCACCACCAGGCGGCGGATCACCGACACCCCCATCACTTCCATCGCGTCGGTCTCTTCGCGCATCGTCCGGGAACCCAGGTCGGCGGTGATGGCCGAGCCCACCGCCGCCGCCATCAGTACCGCGGCCACCAGTGAGGCGCCCTGCCGGATCACCGCCAGCCCACTGGCCGCCCCGGCAAGCGAGGTGGCGCCCACCTGTCCGGCCAGCAACGCGAACTGGATCGACAGGGTGACGCTGATCGGCAGCGATACCAGGATCGTCGGCAACACGGCGGTGCCGGCCATGAAGGCGCCCTGGCGGACGAACTCCTGCCACTGGAATCGGCCGGTGAACAGGTCGATGAAGAAGTACTGGGTGGTGCGGATGCCGAGCACGAACTGTTGGCCGACGGTCCGCAGCGATGCCAGCGGGTGACGGTCGACGTAGCCGACACCCCATTCCTGAATGGCGGCGACGCCGTCATCGCGCACTGCGGGTTCGGATTCGGTGGTCATCGTGGCGCGACCGGAAGGTATCGCAGCAAACCCAGAGCGCGAGTCATCGCGTACCTGGAACCGTCGTCATAGACGCACTCCCCACCCGTTGCTCCCTGAGCGCCGAGCGGAAGGGGTTGGGTGCCATCGAGTAATCCCTGCCCTGCAGGTGCCCGTGATCCCACAACTCTGCAGCTCAATCCGGTTTGCGGTATCACGCTAGCCTACTTGATAGGCACTATCAATAGTGTAGAGTCACTCATCTACGAGCTGCACTTCCAGGTTCCGGGACTGCACGGTCGTGGTGGAATGTCAGGCGCACGAAGGTGATGGCATGTCCTCAGCAAACATCGAATCGCTGCGCGACCGACGCCGGGCCGAGCTGCTCTCGCAGATCCAGCACACCGCGCACGAGCTTTTCGCGGAGCGCGGATTCGATGCCGTGACCACGGAGGACATCGCGGCGGCCGCCGGAATCTCGATCAGCACCTACTTCCGGCACGCGCCGACCAAGGAAGGTCTGCTGGTGGATCCCGTCCGCGAGGCCATCAGCGAGATGCTCGACTCGTTCAGCACCAGGCCGGCGGACGAATCAGCGGTCGAGGTGCTGATCCAGTTGTTCGTCACCCATGCCAGGGATGCCGGCGAGTCCAGCCATCTCGACACCTGGCAACGCGCGATCGTGACCGCCCCCCACCTGTTGAGCAAGTCGACGCTGGTGCGCGAATCCGATCAACGCAAGTTCGTGGAACTCGTTGCGTCGCGGATGGGCGTCGACCCGGCGACCGACATGCGCCCCTCGCTGCTGGTCTATACGAGCCTGGCCACCGTCAAATTCGTGATCAACCGCTTTTTGACCGAGGCCACCGTCCCATCAGAGCCGTTCCATGTGGTGATGGACGAGGCGCTGCGGATCACCCTGGCCGGGTTCGGACGTTGACTCTGCCCTCAAGGCGGAAAATCGGCCGAAATCCCGCCCTGGACGCTGAGTCAACGCCACTGAAACGCACAAACCCCGGCGCGTGGCCGGGGATTGTGAGTGGGGTGAGTGACGGGACTCGAACCCGCGACATTCAGGATCACAACCTGACGCTCTACCAACTGAACTACACCCACCATGGCCGCATGCGCGGCGACGTCGATACTAACCGCTTGAGCGCTCGTCGGCCGAATCGATTTCCTCTTCGGTGTCCGTTTCGCCCTGAAGATCGGCCACGACGGCGGCGATTTCGCTGGTAGCGGGCCCGGGCTGGGGTACGAACGCGGTTCGCCGGTAGTACTGCAATTCGCGGATCGACTCGTGGATGTCGGCGAGCGCGCGGTGCGCGAGGCCTTTGGGCGGCTGCCCGAAGTAGATGCGCGGATACCAGCGCCGGCAGAGTTCCTTGATCGAGCTGACGTCGATCATCCGGTAGTGCAGGAAGGCATCCAGGGCCGGCATGTCGCGGGCGATGAAGGACCGGTCGGTGGCGATCGAATTGCCGGCCAGCGGCGCCGTCTTGGGCGCTTTGACGTGCTTGTGGATGTAGTCGAGGACCATCGCCTCGGCGGTCGCCAGGTCGACGGCGGACGCCCTGACCTCGTTGGTCAGCCCGGACCGGGAGTGCATGTCCTTGACGACGTCGATCATCGAGGACAGCGCGGCGTCGTCGGCGTGGATCACCACGTCGATTCCGTCGCCCAGAACGTTGAGGTCCGCATCGGTGACCAGGGCGGCGATTTCGATCAGCTTGTCCGACCCCAGATCGAGCCCGGTCATCTCGCAGTCGATCCACACCAGTTCGTCACGCACAGGGCACACACTAAGCCCACGCGCAGCTCAGGGAAGCCCTGCCCCTGCCAGGCACGGGGAAGTAGGGTGATGCTTTCCCACATAGCGAGGGGCGTCGATGAGCACTGAATCAGAGCCAGGACCCGCGCAGCGGATTGCGGCGGGCTATGCCGTCCAGGGCCAGGCGCTCGAGCTGGGCACCGTCGTCGTCGACGGCCAGTCCGACCCGACGGCGCAGATCCGGATTCCGCTGGCCACCATCAATCGGCACGGCCTGGTGGCCGGGGCCACCGGAACCGGCAAGACCAAGACGTTGCAGCTGATCGCCGAGCAGCTCAGTGCCGCCGGAGTGCCGGTATTCATGGCCGACGTGAAGGGCGACCTGTCCGGTCTGTCCCGTCCCGGAGAGGCCAATGACAAGACCGCCGCGCGCGCCAGGGACACCGGGGACAACTGGGAGCCGACGGGTTACCCGGTGGAGTTCCTGTCGCTGGGCACAGAGGGCATCGGCGTGCCGGTGCGCGCGACGGTGGACAGCTTCGGGCCGGTTCTTTTATCGAAAGTGTTGGGCCTCAACGCTACTCAGGAGTCGACGCTCGGACTCATCTTCCACTGGGCCAAGGAGAACAACCGCCCGCTGGTCACCCTGAGCAATCTGCGGACGGTCATCAGCCACCTGGCCGGAGATGAGGGCAAGGCCGATCTGAAGTCCCTGGGCGGGGTGTCGGCGACGACGGCGGGCGTCATCTTGCGGGCGCTGGTGAACCTCGCGGGCGAGGGCGGTGACACCTTCTTCGGTGAGCCGAAGCTGGACCCGAACGATCTGCTGCGCACTGACAACCAGGGTCGCGGCACGATCAGCCTGCTGGAGTTCAGTGGCCAGTCGTTACGGCCGGTGATCTTCTCGACGTTCCTGATGTGGTTGCTGGCAGACCTTTTCGCGCAGCTGCCCGAAGTCGGCGACATCGACAAGCCCAAACTGGTGTTCTTCTTCGACGAGGCGCACCTGTTGTTCGCCGACGCGTCCAAGGCGTTCCTCGAGCAGGTCGAGCAGACCGTCAAGCTGATCCGGTCCAAGGGCGTCGGGGTGTTCTTCTGCACCCAGCTGCCCACCGACCTCCCCAACGACGTGCTGTCCCAGCTGGGTGCCCGCGTCCAGCACGCGCTGCGGGCCTTCACCCCCGACGATCAGAAGGCGCTGAGCAAGACCGTTCGCACCTACCCGAAAACCGATGTCTACGACCTGGAATCGGCGTTGACGTCACTGGGCATCGGCGAGGCCGTGGTCACCGTCCTGTCCGAAAAGGGCGCACCGACGCCGGTGGCCTGGACGCGCATGCGCGTGCCCCGGTCGCTGATGGGGGCCATCGGCACCGATGAGGTCAACAAGGCGGCCAAGGCAAGTCCGTTGCACGCCAAGTACGGGCAGACGATCGAGCAACCCGAGCCCCCGCTGATCACAACGGGCGGTCAAGCTCCGTCGATTCCCGATTATCCGGGGCTGCCGACGGACTACGAGTTGCCACCCATGCCCGCGCCGGCCGAGCCGAAGGGGCCGGCCGTGTGGGAGGAAGTGCTGAAGAACCCCACGGTGAAGAGCGGGATCAACACGGCGATACGCGAAGCGGTGCGCAGCATCTTCGGCTCCGGACGCCGCCGGCGCTGAAAGCTATCCGCCGCCGAGCTTCTTGTAGAACGCGCCCACGATCGGCGCCACGATGGCCCGGGGCGCGTATCCGCTCGCCACCGACATCGCCTTCGACGTCAGCCCGGGGACGATGCGCATCTTGTTGCGCTCCAACGCATCCAGCGACACCTGCGCGGTGTGTTCGGTCGAGATCCACAGGAAGTCGGGCACCAGTTTCTCCACCAGCGACCGTTCGTCGCCTTCGGGCAGATCCGTGCGCACCGGACCGGGGGCGAGCAGTGTGACGTGCACGCCGTGCTTGCGGACTTCACCGCGCAGCGATTCGCTGAAGGTGTTGGCGAAGGCCTTGGTGGCGGCATAGGTGGCGTTGTACGGAATCGGCGAATTGCCGGCCGCTGAGCCCGAAATCAGGATTCCGCCGGCGCCGCGCTTGATCATGCCGGGCAGCACCGCCAGCGTAAGGTCATGCACCGCAACGGCATTCAGCTGCACCTGGGCCTTCTCGCCGGCCGGGTCGAGATCGGCGACCGAACCGAATGTCGCGGTGCCGGCATTGGCGCACAGGATAGAGATCGGCCGGGTGGCCAGTTCGTCGCAGAGCCGGGCGCGCTCGGCGGGGTCGGCGAGGTCGGCCGGCCGCACCTCGACGGTGACGCGGTACCTGTCGGCGAGCCGGGCGGCGAGCTTGTTGAGCAGGTCCTCGCGTCGCGCGGTGATGATCAGGCTGTGGCCGCGGGCGGCCAGCTCGGTGGCCAGCGCCTCGCCGATGTTCTGGGAAGCCCCGGTGACAACGGCGCGTGCGTCAGGGCTGGGAGCGGGTACCGGCATGACGACGATCGTAGACAGTGCACGGGAGCGGGCGGGCGGAGCGGGTGTGCGGCGCCAAGCAATAAAGTTCTGTGCATGAGTGACCCGGGGGCGGGCGCGGCGGATCGCCAGAGCGCCGAGCCTGAAGATTCGCAGGCTCGGCGCGACGAGCTGTGGCCCGCCGCGAAACGCTCCCGGATCGCGGCCTGGGCGCTGTGGGACTGCGGCTCCACCGGCCTGAACGCGATCACCGCGACCTTCGTGTTCTCCGTCTACCTGACCAGCAGTGTCGGGGAGGGGACCCCGGGCGGCGCCACGCCGGAGAGCTGGCTGGGGCGTGCCGGAGCCGTCGCGGGGATCGTCGTGGCGTTGCTGGCGCCGGTCGTCGGCGTATGGGTGGCGTCGCCGCACCGACGGCATGTCGCGCTGGGCGTGCTGACCGGTCTCGCGGTGGTGACGACGTGCGGAATGTCACAGATTCGCGATCAGCCCGGCTACCTGTTCGCGGGCCTGGCGCTGCTGGCCGCGACGGCGGCGTGCGGCGACCTGGCCAGCGTTCCTTACAACGCGATGCTGCGGGAGTTCTCGACGCCGGCGACGGCCGGGCGCATCTCCGGCTTCGGCTGGGCAGCGGGCTACGTCGGCAGCGTTCTGTTGCTGATCCTGGTCTATCTGGGCTTCATGACCGGCGACGGCGAGCAGCGCGGCCTGCTGCACCTGTCCACCCACGACGGGTTCAACGTGCGGGCGGCGATGTTGTTGGCCGCGGCGTGGCTGGCGATCCTGGGACTGCCTTTGCTGCTTGTCGCCCGCCGGTCGACCGATCCGGTAACGGCAGCGGTCGTTCCGCAGACCAGCCTGCTCGGTGGCTACCGCAAGCTCTGGATCGACATCTCCGCGGAGTGGCGGCGCGACCGCAATCTCGTCTACTTCCTGGTGGCCAGCGCGATCTTCCGGGACGGCCTGGCGGCGATATTCGCGTTCGGCGCGGTGCTGGGCGTCAACGTCTACACCCTGTCGAAGGCCGACGTGCTGATCTTCGGGGTCGCCGGGAGCGTGGTGGCCGCGATTGGTGCGGTGCTGGGCGGGTTGATCGACCACCGGGTGGGCTCCAAGCTGGTCATCGTGGTGTCGCTGACGGCGATCCTCGCCTCGGGACTCAGCTTGCTGGCCCTGTCCGGTGCGCTGGCTTTCTGGGTGTGCGGGCTGCTGCTGTGTCTCTTCATCGGCCCTTCCCAGTCGTCGGCGCGGGCGCTGCTGCTGCGCATGGCGCAGAACGGCAAGGAGGGTGTGGCTTTCGGGCTGTACACGATGACGGGCCGCGCGGTGGCCTTCCTGGGGCCGTGGTTGTTCTCCGTCTTCGTCGACATCTTCGGCGTGGCCCGGGCCGGTTTGGGCGGCATCTGCCTGGTGCTGCTGGTCGGGCTGCTGGCAATGCTGAAGGTGCGTGTCCCGAATTAGCGCGGGGCGTCGCAGATGGTCAGGCCCTGTCCGGTGCGCTGTCTGACCTGCACCCCGGCCACCGTGACCGAGCAGGTGATCTCGTGGCCGATGTTGACGACCGTGACGCTCGCCGGGGCCTTCGCCGAGGTGGACAGGCTGACTTGTTTGGTCCACGGCAGGGCCACGTTGAACTCGGTCTGGATCATGTCGCCGGCGTCCATGTACATCACGCTGATCGCGCGGCCCTCACCGGAGACGGTGTAGACGACCGTCTGCATGGCACCCGGTGTGTTGGGCGGCGCCCCGGGCGGCGTGGTCGTACCCGGCGGCGCGGTCGTGGTGGTGCGCGGCGGTCTGCGGGTGGTCGAGGGCGGCGACGTCGTGCGGGTGGTCGGGGGAGCGACCGTGGTGCTGGGCACCGGAGGCAGGGGTTCGATCGCGGTCTGCTGCTTCAGCGATCCGTTGGCGATGACGAGCGCCACGACCAGACCGATGACGAGTAACACCGCCGCGCCGGCCACGAACCACAACCAGCGTGGTGAACGCGGCGGGCCCTCCGGGGGTTGTTCAGCCTTCGGCGGCCCATCCTGCTGCCAGTACTGCGGCGGCAACTGCTGGGTGGCGTTGGGTTGATAGGCGCCGGGCGACCATGGCGAACCGCCACCGCCGCCGTAGCTGGCGTAGGGCATCTCATCGGCGTATGCCGGGTAGTCGACGGGTTCCGAATCCCCGGGGTGCTGCGCCCACGACGAACTAGACCCCGGTTGAGGGGGACCGAATTGCTGGGTGCGACGTGGATCGTTCATATCCACTTCGAAGGGTACCGGGCATCGCGCCGTACGGGTTTCAGGACCGGCTCAACCCCGCGGGTGGCTACTGGCCGCCGGCGGTCAGCGCTGCGAGGGTCATCGCCCGCATGACCGCGCGCGACCGGAGCGTGCGGGCAGGCTTGGTCTCGGCCGACTTCATGCTGTGCGGCGTGGAGTTCAACAGCCCGAATACGGCGTGTGCCATCAGCCGGGCGTCGGCTTCGGCGAGGGTGGGGTGCAGTTCGCGCAGCACTCCCACCCAGATCTCCACGTACTGCCGCTGGGCCCTGCGTACCTGCCGTTCGGCGGCCGCGGGCAGGTGGGCAAGATCACGGTCTTGAATCCGGATCAGGTCAGGTTCGCCGAGTGCGAAGTCGAGGTGGAAATCGATCAGGCCGTCCAAGGTCGCGGCCGCGCCGGCGCCACGGGCCTGCACGGCCCGCGCGCCGGCGAGCAACCCGGCGCTGATGCCGACCAGCAGCTCGACCAACAGTGATTCCTTGTTGGGGAAGTGGCGGTAGATGGCCGGCCCGCTCACGCCGGCGGCGGCGCCGATGTCTTCCAGCCGCACCGCGAGGAATCCGCGCTCGGCGAACAGCCGCTCAGCAGCCGACAACAGTTGCTGGCGCCGGTCGGACTTCAACTGGCTGCGGCGATTTGGCGGCTCGGGCGGTCCGGGTTCGTTGTCCGGGGCGGACGCAGGCATGACGGCCTCCTGGACATGTCGGTTAATCGTCACTAACGTAGCACCCAATCACCGGCCGGAGGAACCGTGGCAACCACCGACGCCGCAGAACGCAAACCGCTTTCCTACGAACGCGGTCCGGCTGTGCCGCCACTGCTCGAGACGACCATCGGCGCGAATCTTGCAGACACCGCAACGACGTTCGCGTCGCGCGACGCACTGGTCGATGTCGCGGCGGGTCGGCGGTGGAGCTACACCGAATTCGTCGCCGACGTGCGCCGGTTGGCGAGTGGGCTGTTACGGGCCGGCATCGGTGTGGGGGATCGGGTAGGCATCTGGTCGCCCAACCGGTGGGAGTGGGTTCTCGTCCAGTACGCCACCGCCGAGATCGGGGCGATCCTGGTGACCATCAATCCGGCCTATCGGGCACGCGAATTGGCCTACGCCGTGCAGCAGTCCGGGATTTCGATGGTGGTCGCCGCCCCCGGTTTCAGGGACGCCGATTATCTGTCGGTGCTGACCGAGGTCAGGCCGGACTGTGTCGATCTGCGCGACGTGGTGATCATGGGAACCGATCGCTGGAATGAGTTGGCCGCCGCCGACGCCGACCTGAGCGTGCTGGCGCAGGTGGCAGCGACGCTGTCGCCCGCCGATCCGATCAACATCCAATACACCTCTGGCACAACGGGTTACCCGAAGGGCGTCACGCTCAGCCACCGCAGCATCCTGAACAACGGCTACCTGGTGGGGGAGCTGCTTGAATACACCGAACACGACCGGATCTGCATCCCGGTGCCCTTCTACCACTGCTTCGGCATGGTGATGGGCAACCTGGCGGCCACCAGCCACGGCGCCTGCATGGTCATCCCGGCGCCCAGTTTCGATCCCGCTCTGACCTTGCATGCGGTGCACGCCGAACGCTGCACCAGCCTGTACGGAGTGCCGACGATGTTCATCGCCGAACTCGGCCTGCCGGATTTCGCCGACTACGAGCTGGACAGCCTGCGCACCGGAATCATGGCGGGTGCGCCGTGCCCGGTCGAGGTGATGCGTCAGGTGATCGGGCGCATGCACATGCCCGGGGTCTCGATCTGCTACGGAATGACCGAGACAAGCCCGGTGTCAACGCAGACCCGCACCGACGATGCGCTGGAACGGCGCGTCTCTACCGTTGGCCGGGTGGGTCCGCACCTGGAGATCAAGGTGGTGGACCCGGGTACCGGCCAGACGGTGCCGCGCGGCACGTCCGGTGAGTTCTGTACCCGCGGCTACTCGGTGATGTCGGGTTACTGGAATGACCCGGCGAAGACGGCCGAGGTGATCGACGCAGACGGATGGATGCACAGCGGGGACCTGGCCGCGATGGACGCCTGCGGGTACGTGCAGATCACCGGACGCATCAAGGACATCGTCATGCGCGGTGGCGAGAACATCTCGCCGCGCGAGATCGAGGAGTTCCTGCACACCCATCCCGCCATCGTCGATGCACACGTGATCGGAGTGCCGGACGAACGCTACGGCGAGGAGGTCATGGCCGTCGTGAAGCTACGCGACGGGACCGCGGAGTTGACCATCGACGAGCTGCGGGAGTTCTGCGCAGGCCGCATCGCCCGGTTCAAGATTCCGAGGTATCTGCGGATCGTCGAGGAGTTCCCGATGACGGTCACCGGCAAGGTCCGCAAAGTCGAGATGCGCGAGGCGGCGATGGAGTGGCTCCGCGGCAGTCCGTAGCCGCTGCTGAGCGGCCCACCCGCCCTGGACGCACCCGGTTGGGAATGGTATTCTCACTGACTTAGTTAATGATTATTAACTGAAATCGGAGGCTCTGCGACAAATGGACAAGGTGGTGGCTACCGCCGCGGAGGCGGTCGCGGACATAACCGACGGCTCGTCGCTGGCCGTCGGGGGATTCGGGCTGTGCGGCATCCCGGAGGCGCTGATCTCGGCGTTGGCCGACCTCGGGGTCACCGACTTGGAGACGGTGTCCAACAACTGCGGCGTCGACGGCATCGGTCTGGGAGTGTTGCTGCTGCACAAGCGAATCCGTCGGACCATCTCGTCCTACGTAGGCGAGAACAAGGAGTTCGCGCGGCAGTTCCTCTCCGGCGAACTCGAGGTGGAGCTGACCCCGCAGGGCACCCTGGCGGAGCGGCTGCGGGCCGGCGGCATGGGCATTCCCGGTTTCTACACCCCGGCCGGAGTGGGAACCCAGATCGCCGACGGTGGGCTGCCGTGGCGGTACGACGCCTCGGGCGAGGTCGCTATCGTGTCGCCGCCCAAGGAGACCCGCGAGTTCGACGGTGTGACCTACGTTCTCGAGCGGGGGATCCGCACGGATTTCGCGCTGGTGCACGCCTGGAAGGGCGACCGGCACGGCAACCTGGTGTATCGCTACGCCGCCGGCAACTTCAACCCCGAATGCGCGCCGGCCGGGCGCATCACCATCGCCGAGGTCGAGCACCTGGTCGAGCCCGGTGAGATCGACCCGGCCACCGTGCATACGCCCGGCGTGTTCGTGCAGCGCGTGGTGCACGTGCCCAACCCGGAGAAGCGGATTGAGAAGGAGACGGTGCGGTGATGGCGGTCGACGGCGCCGAATGTGAGGCTGGCCGCACGCTCGGCGACGAATGTGAAGCTGGCCGCACACTCGCGGGGGAAAGGGGCAAGCGGTGACCTGGAGCAGAGATGACATGGCGGCCCGGATCGCCGCCGATTTCGAGGACGGCCAATACGTCAACCTCGGGATCGGAATGCCGACGCTGATCCCCAACCACATTCCCGACGGCGTCCACGTCGTGCTGCACTCGGAGAACGGGATCCTGGGCGTCGGGCCCTACCCGCGGCGCGAGGACGTCGACGCCGACCTGATCAACGCCGGCAAAGAGACGGTGACTGTGCTGCCCGGCGCGTCGTTTTTCGGCTCCTCGACCTCATTCGGGATCATCCGCGGTGGCCACCTCGACGTGGCTGTCCTTGGCGCCATGCAGGTTTCGGTCACCGGCGACCTCGCCAACTGGATGATCCCCGGCAAGATGGTCAAGGGTATGGGCGGCGCGATGGACCTGGTGCACGGCGCCCGCAAGGTGATCGTGATGATGGAGCACGCCGCCAAGGATGGCAGCCCCAAGATCCTGGAGCGCTGCACCCTGCCGCTGACCGGTGTGGGCTGCGTCAACCGGATCGTCACCGAGTTGGCGGTCATCGACGTCCGCGACGACGGCCTGCACCTCATCGAGACCGCCCCGGACGTCTCGGTCGACGAGGTGGTCGCCAAAACCCAGCCGCCGCTTATTCTTTCGGACCTGGTGACGCGGTGACGACAATAGCTCCGTCCTTCGCCGACGAGCACCGCCGGCTGGTCGCCGACCTCAACGAGAAACTCGCCGCGGCCGCCCTCGGCGGCAACGAGCGCGCCCGCGAGCGGCACGTCAGCCGCGGCAAGCTGCTGCCCCGCGAACGGGTGGACCGCCTGCTCGACCCGGGCAGCCCGTTCCTGGAACTGGCCGCGCTGGCCGCCAACGGCATGTACGGCGACGAGTCCCCCGGGGCGGGCATCATCACCGGCATCGGGCGGGTGTCGGGCCGCGAGTGTGTGATCGTCGCCAACGACGCCACCGTCAAGGGCGGCACCTATTACCCCATGACGGTCAAGAAGCACCTGCGGGCGCAGGAGGTGGCGCTGCAGAATCTGCTGCCCTGCATCTACCTCGTCGACTCCGGCGGCGCTTTCCTGCCCCGCCAGGACGAGGTGTTCCCCGACCGCGAACACTTCGGCCGGATCTTCTACAACCAGGCGACCATGAGCGCCAAGGGAATTCCGCAAGTCGCGGCGGTGCTCGGCTCGTGCACCGCCGGCGGCGCCTACGTGCCGGCGATGAGCGACGAAGCCGTCATCGTCCGCGAGCAGGGCACCATCTTCCTCGGCGGCCCGCCGTTGGTGAAGGCGGCCACCGGCGAGATCGTCACCGCCGAGGAGCTCGGCGGCGGGGATCTGCATTCCCGGGTGTCCGGGGTCACCGACCACCTGGCCGAGGACGACGAGGACGCGCTGCGGATCGTGCGTTCGATCGCCGCCACGTTCGGCCCGCGCGAACCCGCACAGTGGGACATCGCGCCGGCGGTGAGCGCCAACTTCGACCAGGCCGAGCTGTACGACGTGGTGCCCCCGGACCCGCGGGTGCCCTATGACGTCCACGAGGTGATCGTGCGCCTGGTCGACGGCGGCCAGTTCAGCGAGTTCAAGGCGAATTACGGTAAAACGCTGGTGACCGCCTTCGCGCACATCCACGGCCACCCGGTGGGCATCATCGCCAACAATGGCGTGCTGTTCGGCGAATCCGCCGTCAAGGGAGCGCATTTCATCGAACTGTGCGACAAGCGCCGGATCCCGCTGCTGTTCCTGCAGAACATCGCCGGGTTCATGGTCGGCCGCGATTACGAGGCGGGCGGAATCGCCAAACACGGCGCCAAGATGGTCACCGCTGTGGCGTGTGCGCGGGTCCCCAAACTGACGGTGGTGATCGGCGGATCCTACGGCGCAGGAAACTACTCGATGTGCGGACGCGCGTACTCTCCGCGGTTCCTGTGGATGTGGCCGAATGCGCGCATCTCGGTGATGGGTGGCGAACAGGCCGCCTCGGTGCTGGCAACCGTGCGCGGTGAACAGCTTTCGGCCTCCGGCAAGCCCTGGTCGCCCGAGGAGGAAGAGGCGTTCAAGGCGCCGATCCGCGCGCAGTACGAGGACCAGGGCAACCCCTACTATTCGACCGCCCGTCTGTGGGACGACGGCATCATCGACCCCGCCGATACCAGAACGGTTGTGGGACTCGCACTTTCGGTGTGCGCCCATGCCCCGCTGGAATCGGTCTCCTACGGCGTCTTCCGGATGTGACATGTTTGACACTGTCTTAGTGGCCAACCGCGGCGAGATCGCGGTACGGGTGATCCGCACGCTGCGCCGGCTGGGAATACGTTCGGTCGCCGTCTACAGCGACGCCGACGCCGATGCCCGCCATGTGCTCGAAGCCGACTGCGCGGTACGGCTGGGGCCGGCGCCGGCCCGGGAAAGCTATCTCGACATCGCGAAGGTGGTCGACGCCGCGGTGCAGACCGGGGCGCAGGCGATCCACCCCGGGTACGGATTCCTTTCGGAGAACGCGGATTTCGCCGCTGCCTGCGACCGGGCCGCGGTGGTGTTCCTGGGGCCGCCGGCGCGCGCGATCGAGGTGATGGGCGACAAGATCGCCGCCAAGAACGCCGTCGCGGCGTTCGACGTGCCGGTGGTGCCCGGGATCGCGCGGCCGGGCCTGACCGATGACGAGCTGATCGCCGCGGCCGACGACGTGGGCTACCCGGTGCTGGTCAAGCCGTCCGCCGGTGGTGGCGGCAAAGGCATGCGGATGGTGCAGGACCCCGCCCGGTTGCGTGAGGCGTTGGTGAGCGCACGACGCGAAGCCGCCTCCGCGTTCGGTGACGACACCCTGTTCCTGGAGCGTTTTGTGTTGCGCCCCAGACACATCGAGGTTCAGGTGCTCGCCGACACCCACGGCAACGTCGTGCACCTCGGCGAGCGTGAATGCAGCCTGCAACGACGCCACCAGAAGGTGATCGAAGAGGCGCCGTCACCCCTGCTGGACCCTGCGACCCGGGCGCGGATCGGCGCCGCGGCGTGCGACACCGCCCGCAGTGTCGACTACGTCGGCGCCGGCACCGTGGAGTTCATCGTCTCCGCCGACCGTCCCGACGAGTTCTTCTTCATGGAGATGAACACCCGGCTGCAGGTGGAACACCCGGTCACCGAGGAGGTGACCGGGCTGGACCTCGTCGAGTGGCAGCTGCGGGTGGCCGCCGGCGAGAAACTGGCGTTCGCGCAGGACGACATCGAATTGCGTGGACACGCAATCGAAGCCCGAGTTTACGCCGAGGATCCGGCGCGCGGGTTTTTGCCCACCGGCGGCCGGGTACTGCGGGTCGTCGAGCCGTGCGGTCCCGGCGTTCGCGTGGACTCGTCGTTGTTGAGCGACACGGTGGTCGGCAGCGACTACGACCCGATGCTGAGCAAGGTGATCGCCCACGGGACGGACCGGGCGCAGGCGCTGGCGAGGCTCGATCAGGCATTGTCGAAGACCGCAGTGCTGGGTGTTCAGACCAACATCGAGTTTCTCCGCTTTCTGCTCGCCGACGAACGGGTGCAGGCCGGGGATCTCGACACCGCGCTGCTGGACGAGCGGCTGGGTGACTTCGAGCCGCTGCCGGCACCGGACGATGTGTTCGCCGCAGGGGGCCTGTACGTCCAGTGGGCCCTGGAACGGCGAGCTCGCGGCAACCTGTGGGCCGCTCCGAGCGGATGGCGGGTCGGTGCGGAGAGCGCCCCGGTGCGCACCGCGATGCGCACCCCGCAGCGCACCGAGACCGTCTCGGTGTGGGGCCTGCCGGATGCGGCCGAGGTTCAGGTCGGGGAGGGTGAAACCGTCTCCGCGAGCGCGCGACTCGAGTCGGGCCGGCTGAGCGTGGTGCTCGGCGGTGTGCGCCGGGAGTACCGGTGGGCCGAGGCCGATCGGCATCTGTGGATCGCCGACGAGCGGGGTACCTGGCACATCCGCGAAGCCGAGGAGCACAAGATCCACCGCGCCGCGGGCGAGCGTCCGGCTGAGGTCGTCAGCCCCATGCCGGGCAGCGTCATTGCGGTACAGGCGGATTCGGGCACCGAGGTTTCGGAGGGCGACGTGGTGGTGGTCGTCGAGGCGATGAAGATGGAGCACTCGCTGGCGGCACCCGTCTCCGGGCAGGTGGAGGTATTGGTGTCCGTCGGTGACCAGGTGACAGTCGACCAGGTGCTGGCCCGCCTGGCCCCGGCCACCAAAGAAGCAACAGAAAGCAAGGATTAGCGAATCATGACGACAACGATTCCCGCAGGGACCATTCCGAAGGAATACGAGGACCTCCGCGACACAGTGGCCGACTTCGCGCGCACCGTGGTGGCGCCCGTCTCGGCCAAACACGATGAGGAGCACAGCTTTCCGTACGAGGTCGTCGCAAAGATGGGGGAGATGGGGCTGTTCGGCCTGCCGTTCCCCGAGGAGTACGGCGGCATGGGCGGTGACTACTTCGCCCTGAGTCTGGCGCTGGAGGAGCTCGGCAAGGTCGACCAGTCGGTGGCCATCACCCTGGAAGCCGGCGTCGGTTTGGGCGCGATGCCGATCTACCGGTTCGGCACCGAGGAGCAGAAACAGCAGTGGCTGCCCGACCTGCTGGCGGGGCGGGCACTCGCCGGATTCGGGCTCACCGAACCTGGCGCGGGTTCGGACGCCGGCAGCACCCGCACCACCGCCCGCCTGGAGGGCGGTGAATGGATCGTCAACGGCAGCAAGCAGTTCATCACCAACTCCGGCACCGACATCACCTCACTGGTGACCGTCACCGCCGTAACGGGCAGCATCGCCGACGGCAAGAAAGAGATCTCGACCATCATCGTGCCCAACGGCACACCGGGATTCATCGTCGAACCGACCTATAACAAGGTCGGGTGGAACGCATCGGACACCCACCCGCTGACCTTCGACGACGCGCGCGTCCCGCAGGAGAACCTGCTGGGCTCCCGCGGCAAGGGTTATGCCAACTTCCTGTCGATCCTCGACGAGGGCCGCATCGCGATCGCCGCGCTGGCCACCGGGGTGGCGCAGGGCTGCGTCGACGAAAGCGTCAAGTACGCCAACGAACGGCAGTCGTTCGGCCAGCCGATCAGCTCCTACCAGGCGATCAGCTTCAAGATCGCCCGCATGGAAGCCCGAGCCCACGTGGCCCGCACCGCGTACTACGACGCCGCGGCAAAGATGTTGGCCGGCAAGCCCTTCAAGAAGGAAGCCGCGATCGCCAAGATGGTCTCCTCGGAGGCGGCGATGGACAATGCCCGGGACGCCACCCAGATTCACGGCGGCTACGGGTTCATGAACGAGTACCCCGTTGCCCGTCACTACCGCGACAGCAAGATCCTGGAGATCGGCGAGGGCACCACCGAGGTGCAGTTGATGCTGATCGCCCGGTCGCTGGGGCTGTCATGACGGCGGGGACACCCGCCGAGAGTGAATCTGGCGACGCTGCATCGGCGAGTCGCGTCGCAGATTCCACAGTCGGCGAGTCGAAGCGGATCGTCCAGCGTGGCTTGTGGTTTGAGGAGTTCGAGGTCGGCACCACCTACCTGCACCGGCCGGGCCGCACCGTCACCGAGGCAGACAACGTGCTGTTCACCACGCTCACCATGAACACCCAGTCGCTGCACCTGGATGCGGCCTGGGCGGCCGAACAACCGGGCTTTCGCGGCGAGCGGCTGGTGAACTCGATGTTCACGCTCTCCACGCTGGTCGGGCTGTCCGTCGCGCAGCTGACATTGGGCACCATCGTCGCCAACCTCGGCTTCTCCGAGGTGTCCTTCCCCAAGCCGGTGTTTCACGGTGACACCCTTTATGCCGAGACCGTGTGCACCAACAAGCGGGAGTCGAAGAGCCGCCCCGGCGAAGGCATCGTCACGCTGGAGCACACCGGACGCAACCAGCACGGTGACGTCGTGGCGAAAGCGGTGCGCACCACGCTCGTCCAGAAGCGCCCGTCATGAGCCTGCGCACAGCGGGGCCGGGATGGCTGTTCTGCCCGGCCGACCGTCCTGAGCGTTTCACCAAGGCCGCCGCGGCGGCCGATGTGGTGATCCTTGACCTGGAAGACGGTGTGGCGGCCGCGGAGAAGCCGGCCGCGCGCCAGGCGCTGCGGGACACGCCGCTGGACCCCGAGCGCACTGTGGTGCGGATCAACGCGGCCGGCACCGAGGACCAGGCGCGTGACCTGGAAGCATTGGCGGACACCGCCTACACGACGGTGATGTTGCCCAAGACCGAGTCGGCCGCCCAGGTGGCGGCCCTGGCGCCGCGCGATGTCATCGCCCTGGTCGAGACGGCGCGGGGAGCGTTGTTCGCTGCCGAGATTGCCGCAGCCGAGCGCACTGTCGGGATGATGTGGGGTGCCGAAGATCTGATCGCCACGCTGGGCGGCAGCTCCAGCCGGCGCGCGGACGGCACCTACCGCGACGTCGCGCGTCACGTTCGCTCGACAACCCTGTTGGCGGCCAACGCGTTTGACCGGCTGGCGCTCGACGCGGTGCACCTGGACATCCGCGACATCGAGGGCTTGCAGACGGAGGCTGTCGATGCTGTGGCGGTGGGCTTCGACGTGACCGTGTGTATCCATCCCAGTCAGGTGGACGTGGTGCGCAAGGCTTATCGGCCCAGCGACGAAACGGTGGACTGGGCGCGGCGGGTACTGACCGCGGCCAGGACCGAGCGCGGGGTGTTCGCGTTCGAAGGGCAGATGGTGGACGCCCCGGTGCTGCGGCACGCGGAGGCGATGCTGCGGCGGGCGGGGGAGCCTCTCCCGCAGTGAGTGCCACGGTCCTCTGGGCGCTCGTCGCCCTGGTCGAGTTCGCCTGCCTGATCGCGATGTTCGTCGTACTCGTCGTGTCCCGGAACAAGCTGCGCGGTGCCAGGAATGCACTGGAGCGGATCCGGCAGAACAAGCCACGCCGTCGACGACGGCCGGGAGTCGCCCCACTCGCAATCAGGACGGTGTGGCGCACCACGGATTCGCTGATAAACAAGGGAATCGGGGCGACCGTGCGCAATTCGGTGGAAGACCTCGCGGGCTGGGCCCGGGTGGAGCGCCCCGATCTCGCCAGGATGACAGCCGACGGCAATGTCGTGATCGCCTTCTCCGACATCGAAGGTTCGACCGAGCTCAACGAGGAACTCGGCGACCGGGGCTGGGTGAAACTGCTTGAGCGGCACAACAAGTTGATCTACCAGCACGTCGACGACTGCGACGGTCACGTGGTGAAGACGCAGGGTGACGGCTTCATGATCGCCTTCCCGGATCCGGTGAAGGCCGTGCGCTGCAGTATCGCGATCCAGCGCGCGTTGCAGTCAGAACCCGAGCGGTGGGATGACATCCGGGTGCGGATCGGCCTCCACATGGGTGAGTCGGTGCGGCGGGGGGACGACCTGTTCGGTCGCAACGTGGCTATGGCGGCCCGGGTGGCCGGTCAGGCCGACGGTGGAGAAATCCTGGTGAGCGAGACAGTGCGGGAGGCGGTCTCAGCGGATTCCGACATCGTGCTGGGCACCCCCAGGGAGGTCGAACTCAAGGGGTTCCGCGGCAGCCACGAGCTCTACCCGGTTCGTGCGACCTGACTGACCTGCTGAACCCGGTCGCCGATATCGACAATGGCGTGCGGCCGCACCGGCACGTCTTTGCGCGCGAGTGACTTCGCGTTGGCGATCGTCTCGCGCGCGGAAACCGGCTCCGCCAGTTCGGCTTCGAGCATCCGGCTGATCGACTCGTCGATGAAGTCGAAGGACCCGGCATCCGCCGGACCGGAGGCGCCGCGGGCGGATCCGGCCAGCGCCGGATACCCGACGTCGGTGGGTGCGAATGTCCGGAACGTCACCGCACGGGAGTACTTCGGTTGCACATCAACGACTTTGACGCGCAGCTTCTCGGCCGGCAGCTCTCCGATCACCTCACCCGTCTCGGGATCGCGAATCGGGTCACCCGCGGCTGAGAGCACCGCGAAGACCATCTCGGGCTGCACGCCGTGCACCAGACCACGGTTGATGATCAACGTGTACTGATCTTCGACGCGAGCGACGCTGCCGCTGATCAGTCGGCTTCCGTCGAGCGCCTCGACCGGTAGTGCCGAACCCCATTGGGGGGAAACCGGTTTCGCGGCACCCAAGGACAATTCCGTCGCGACCTTGGCGCGCACCACCTCGATCAGCGCGCCGTCGCCGTTACCGCTTTCGAGGTGATTCTGCGCGGCCGAAAGCCGGTCGTCGACGTAGTGGACCGATCTTCGCAACTGCTGGGTTTCCTGGATGGCGGTCTGCGTGACCTTCAGCATGTGCTGGTCGAGTCCCTGGCGGATGTGCCAGCGAGTTCCGAAGATGCCGATGGCGATGCAGAGTCCGGGGACGAAAGCGATGACGCACGCCTGCCCGATGGGATTGGCGGGGAACGCGAGGGCGCCGAAGATGCTGATCGCAGCCAGCCCGCCGAGCAGGGCGAGCTTCTGCGGCGGAGTCGGTTTGACCTCAGCCAGCCGCGCGAGGCGCCGGCCCACCCGGGCCAGCCACCGCCCCAGGTGATTCAGCCACTGACCGAGGTGGCTCAACCCGGCGGCGAGGTGCCCGGGCAGCGCGGCGAACAGGGTTTTCCACGTTGTCTTCTCGGTCCCGCTCACCGGCGGTGCGAGGATGGGTTGCTCGACGGGCGCCGATTGCTCGGGCGCGCCGGCGCCGTCTGAAGGGATTTCGCCGTCAGCCACGTGGTTATCATCCCACTGCGCGGCCGAACCGGGCACTAGGCGCGGTTCGGCTCCGTGTCACTGCTTCCCAACGGCGTGACCAGTGCCGGACGACTGCCCGATCAAGCACACGCCTGATGCGCATGGTCCACCGCTGAACGGTGTTGAATTTTAGGGTCCCCCGACCCCTGACGTTTTGGTCCCCCGACCTTGAAACGAACACTAGCGGCTCGCTGCTGCGCCCGCAGGGGATTCGCAAAATTCGCTGAATTCGCCGGCCAGACGCCCGACTACTTGCCACGCCAGCGCAGCACGTCCAGCGCTACAGCGACGTTGACGCTGCTTTCGGCCAAGGGCCGGGGCAGCAGCTCATCCGCGCGGGCCAAGCGGCGGAGCAGGGTGTTGCGGTGGGTGAACAGCCGCGCTGCCGCGCGGGACGCGTTGCACTGCTCGTCGACGAAAACCCGCACATATTCCTGTAGTTCGCTACCCGCCGCTTCCAGCTCGCCGAGCGCATGGTGGACGAACTCGGTGGCGCGGTCGGTGTCGCCGGTGATCAGCGCCACCAGTTCCACGTCGGCGAAAAACGCCACGCGCTGCGGTGATTGCAGACGCGCCATCATCTGCTGAGTGGTGATCGCGTCGAAATGGCTGCGCCGAAATCCATCGATGCCCTCGGCGCACGGCCCGATCGCGACGCGGATATCGGGCATGGCAGCGATCGAATTGCCGAGCGCCACAGTGTTTATGGACTTGCCCGGAACCCATACCCAACGAGTCGCGGTGCTGGCGAGGATCGTCAATGGCCGCACTTTGGCAGCTTGTCCGAGCGCCTCGGCGGCCGCATCGAGGCGGGCCATGTCGCCCGCTGGGTCGTCGCTCCAGATGACCGCCGCGGTATGGGGGCCGGTCAGGGCGTAGCCCAGACGCGCTTCGGCCCTCTTGCGGGTGATGGGGGCGCCATCGAGGATCAGCGCCACGGTTTCGCGCCGCTCGGCGTGGGTCCCACGGGTCAGGTCGTCGAGTTCCTGGTCGATCCGGGTGGCGATGCCCGCCAGCGTGCCGTCGATGAACGCGCTGATCGACCGGGAGCACACGTCGAGCAGCTCGTGCAGTTCGGCCGGGTCTGAGGTCAGCTCGAAGGCGATCTCCATCAATCGGCGCCATGCCACGGCTTCACCGACGCGATACGCGTCCAGGGTGAATGCGGTGAGCCCACGACGCGCCACCTCGCGCGCGATGTTCATCGGCTCGGGCCCGGTGTTGGGCGGAACCGGCGCTCCGGGATCGCGGACATTGGCCGCTCCCCAGAAGTAGAGGTTCGCCCGATTGCTGCGGCTGACCGCGGCGGCCAGTTCCGGGTCCGCGGCAATGGCGGGGCTGGCCGCGAGCACCTCGGCGTCGAGTTCTTCCAGCCATTCGGCGCGCGGGTTGACGGTGATCTGCGCACATTGCCGAATCAGCTCCCTGACCGGCTCCGACGGACGTTTCCAGGACATTTAGCCACAGTAATTTAGTGGTGCAATGTGCACCACGGGTTCAGGTGATTTGGGCAGATCTCATCTTGGTTTGAGGCCTCGCGATCGCCACCATGAACACAACAGTTCACCTGCGTCAGGAGCCAAGCTCATGTCCTACAAAGCCGTAGGCACCGCCATCGAGCACGTCGACGTCCTCATCGTCGGAGCCGGCATCTCCGGCATCGGGGCCGCCTACTACCTGCAGCGCGAACACCCGGCTCGCAGCTACGCGATCCTGGAGGCACGCGCCGCCACCGGCGGCACCTGGGACCTGTTCCGCTACCCGGGAATTCGTTCGGACTCCGACCTGCACACCTTCGGTTACGAGTTCAAGCCGTGGCGCGATGAGGACGCCATCGCAACCGCGGACAAGATCCTCGCCTACCTGCGCGAGACGGCCGCCGAGAACGGCATCGACCGCAAGATCCGGTTCCACCACAAGGTGCACGGTGCTTCCTGGTCGAGTGCCGACGCTCGTTGGGTGGTGGACGTCGAGCAGACCGACACCGGGACCCGGACACAGATCAGCGCCAACTGGTTGTTCTGCGCCGGCGGGTACTACCGCTACGACGAGGGCTACACGCCGCACTTCGAGGGCCGTGAGCGCTTCACCGGCCAGATCGTGCACCCTCAGCAATGGCCCGAGGACCTTGACTACACCGGTAAGAAGGTGGTCATCATCGGCAGCGGCGCCACCGCCGTGACGTTGCTGCCGGCCATGGCCGAACGTGCCGGGCACGTGACCATGCTGCAGCGTTCACCGACCTACATCATGCCGGTGCCGTCGAAGGACGTCATCGCCAATACGGCGCAGAAGTTGTTCGGCGGCAAGCGCGGTTATGCCCTGGCCCGCCGCAAGAACATCCTCCAGCAGCGTGCGGTCTTCGAGTTCTGCCAGCGGTTCCCGGTCCTGGCGAGAAAAGCCATCCGCTACCTCAACGCCAGGCAGCTCCCGGAGAACTACCCGGTCGATGAACACTTCAGCCCGGCCTACAACCCGTGGGACCAACGGCTGTGCGCGGTGCCCGACTCGGACCTGTTCAAAGCGATCAGGAACGGAAGCGCGTCGGTGGTGACCGACCGGATCGCGACGTTCACGGAGAACGGCATCCTGCTCGAGTCCGGCCGGGAACTCGACGCCGACATCATCGTCACCGCAACGGGTTTGAACCTGCAGGCGTTCGGCGGCATGTCTCTGACGGTCGACGGGGCGCCGGTCAACCTGCCCGACCACGTGGCCTACAAGGGCATGATGTTGTCCGACGTACCCAACTTCGCGTACGCGATCGGCTACACCAACTCCTCATGGACGCTCAAGGTCGGCCTGCTGTGCGAACACCTGTGCCGGCTGCTGGCGTACATGGACGCCAACGGTTTCGACACCGCCCGCCCCGTGCTCGACGACCCGGACATGGAAACCCGGCCATTGCTGGACTTCGGAGCCGGCTACGTCCAGCGCGCGGTACACCAGTTCCCGCGGCAGGGTGCCGGTCAGCCGTGGCTCACGTCGATGAGTTACTACACCGACGTGAAGACGTTGCGCAATGACGGCGTCGTCGACCCGGCCCTTAGCCTGACCAGGTCGGCCGACGTGCGCAGCCCCGAGGCGGTGCCGGCGTAAGAGGTTGTAACCCACGGCCCTAGATGTTGACGGGCTCGCGACGGGCGGGCCCATCAACGTGGAGGATCACCGTGACGACCCTGTACAACCAACCAGCCCTGCCGGCGAAACTGTGGCACTGGCTTGCTCATCCGCCCACCGGCGCCCCCGCGGCGACACTGCTGATCCGGCTGATGGCCGGCGGAGTGTTTCTGTGGGAGGGCACTTTGAAGTTCGTGCTCCCGAACCAGGGCGTCGGGCGCTTCACCAAGATCGGTATCCCGTTCCCGGAGTTGAGTGCGAACTTCGTTGGGCTGCTTGAGATCACCGGGGGAGTGCTGTTGTTGCTGGGCTTGTTCACCCGCTTCATCAGCATCCCCTTCATCGTGGAGATGATCGTCGCGATGCTGTCCACCAAGATCGCCATCTTCCTCGGGGTGTCGCCGCTGCCCTTGCCTCCGGTGCCGCCACAGACCGGGTTCTGGGCGGTGCTGCATGAAGTTCGCTCCGAGTACGCCCAGTTGCTGACGGTGACGTTCCTGCTCATCGTCGGGCCCGGCCCGTGGTCGGTTGACGCGCTGCGCGCGCGGCGACGTGGTCGCGGATCGGCGGAAGCCGCAGACGTCGCGAAAGCGCCGGCAGGAGTTCGCTGACGGGGACGGCGCGCCGCGGGTCAGCCCGTCAGGGGCGGAATGTTCAGCGCGCGCAACAGCGTGCCCAGCCCGGTCGTCACCGCGGACACCGCGGTGACGCTGGGCTGGCCGAGGTTGACGGTGAGTCCCGGGTGCAACGACGCGACGTAGGGATAGGTGTCGGGCAGGTATGTCTGCGGCAGCACACCCGCCCACACCAGGTTGGCCTGAACGCCTTGCACGGTTCCCTTGATCAGGTAGCTGCCGACGTTGACGGGGTTGATCACCGGGAACAGGCTGGCCGGAGTGGGCAGGTTCGCGTATTCGGTGTTGACGCCGCCGATATCGCCGTACCCCAGATCGATCAGCACCCGCAGGGGCGGCTGTATCAGGTTGAGCACGGGTTGTGGCAGATTCAGCGGCCGCAGCAGTGGCAGGTCCTGGCTCGGAATCAGATAGTAGGTGGTGTTGCCGACCGCCCCTGGCGACACCGGCGCGACTATCGCCGACGCAATCTGTGCGGGCGTTAGGTTTTCGTACGCGGGAGCCGGACTCAGGTGGCCGTAGTACATGCCGGCCAGGGCATTGGCGTCGGCCAGCAGGTTGAGCGGGTACCGGGGGAAGTGGGCGAACCCGTCGTACTGGATGGTGTAGATCGAGGTGGGGTAAACCGAATCCGGTGTCGCGCCGCTGAATGTCTCGTTGACGCCGGGAAGGTACATCCCGACGAAGCGCTGGAACAGGCCGCCGTTGGGGTTGTTGGGGTTGCCGGCCAGTACGAAGCTCAGGTCGGACGGGGGCGGCCCGGTGATCGAGCCGTTGGCGATGCCTTTCAGATATTCGGTGATGATGCTGGCGCTTTGGGAGAAGCCGAACGCGACGGTGTGCGTGCCCGGTGGTTGTGCGGCGATCGCCTGCTTCAAGATCTCGAGTCCCCGGGCGACCGACGTGTCGTAGGTCAGGCTGTTCAGGCCGGTCAACGGGAAGCCCTGCTCGGGGGTGGTCAATCCGGTCGGAATGGCCGACTGCGGCGCGATGAGCGGGGCGATGTAGGCGTTGTAGATGTTGTTGAGGTAGGCGGCATTCGGGGTGGGGTTACCGGTGCCGCCCATGATCAAGGTGGTGACGCCGGTACTCAGTGGGCCGGCGAGCGTCGATTCGCTCGTCGCCTCCGCGCTCAGGTACGAACCGCACGCCGCGCCCAACGTCCGAACGAAGTGCTGATGAAACGCGTTGGCCCGCTCGCTGAGTGCCTGGAACTCCTGGCCGTAACCGGTGAAGAACGTTGCGATCGCCGCCGAAACCTCATCAGCCGCAGCCGATATCACGGTGGTGGTGTGCCGGGCTGCCGCCGCGTTCGCCGAGTCCAGCGTCACACGGATCGTCTCGAGACGCGACGCCGCCGCCGCGAGCGCCTCCGGAGTCACGGTGAGCAACGACACGCCGCCCGGCGGTGCCGGCCCGCTCATCGTGACCCCGCTGCATCGGACTCGTCGGGCGCCCAGGTGCTCGGCATCAGCGGTGTGGTTGGGCCACTACCGAATTCGTCGCCGCCCAACATGGTCAAGCCCGCGGCTTCGGAAGCGACAGCGGCCGGGCGGCGGGCGGTGCCGGTGAAGCCCAGTCGTTCCGCTCCGCGGTCCGAGGCCCTGGTAGGCGTGCTGGACGCGGCGTCGGGACCGTGCCCGGCATCACCCTTCACGTTGTCGTCCAGGTCCATGTACTCATAACCCCGTCCGCGCACTTCGACTTTGGCGCGCCGCTGCCGGCGCGCTCGCGCCTTCTCCTGCGCCAGGGCCGCCAAAGCTGCAGGGGTTTCGGCGGTCTCGGTAGCCGGAGACTTTCGTTTGACACCGGCCTTGGTGACTGCCGGAGAATTCATGCCGACCGACCCGCCCATCAGATACGAGAAGGGTCCGGCGGGGGTGCCGCCCGGGGGTGGCGTTGCGCCCGGCGCGACGGGTACCGCGGGTGCGGTGGTGGGCAACGGTGCGGCCGGTGCGAGAGCCGGGGCCACGGCGGCCGGCGCCGGCGCTGTCCCGGCCGGCGCCGGCATCGGAGCCGGGCTCACGACGGGGGCGGTCGGCCCGATCGGGACCGGCTCGGCGCCCGCGTGCACGTGGGCGGCCACTTCCGCGATTCCGACGCTGCCGGCGGCCGCCAGACCCGCCAGCGCCGGGCCGGCCAGCAGGGGGGCCAGGCCCGCCGCCAACAGCGGGAAGGTCACCAGAAACTGGATGACCTGAATCGTCACGTCGTACACGATGGCGACTCCGCCGAAGGCGTAGGCAGCCGCGATCAGTGCCGGGTTGTTACCAGCCGCAGCGACAAGTGCCTGCAACAGGGCCGGATAGCCGGTGGTCGGTGACGAGGCTACCGAGATGTCATTGAGAATCAGGGACAGCGGATCCGTTCCGGGCGGGACGCTGAACAGGTAGTCCAGCAGGGACTGGTTGCCCCCGCCCCCGACACGGTTGAAGATCTGCTCGACCTCGGTCAGAAACTCGGTCAGCGAGGACAGCGGGTCGGCCGAGGCTGCCGCCGGGCCGGCCCGCACGATGGGCGGGGCCGCCTCGGTGGGCGGTGCCGCGGTCACTGATGCGGTCGAAACACTCTGGTAGACAGTCATTGTGGTGGCGGCTTGCACCCACATGCGGACGTAGTCGGCCTCATTGAGCGCGATCGGGATGGTGTTGATGCCGAAGAAATTCGTTGCCAGCAGCACCGTGTGGGTGGCGTGGTTGGCGGCCAGCTCGCCGAGGGTCGGCATCGCCGCCAGTGCGGTGGCGTAGCTGACGGCCGCGGTTTCGTGCTGAGCTGCCGTCGCGGCTGCGTCGGCGGCCGCCCGGGTCAGCCACGCCACATAGGGTGCGTTGGCCGCCGCATACGAGGAGGCGGCAGCACCCTGCCACGACTGCGCCTGCGCGGCGGCCACGAGCGCTGACAACTCTTCGGCGACCGCGATGTACTCGGTGCTCAAGTGATTCCATGCCCCGGCCGCTGCCAGCAGCGGGCCCGGCCCAGGGCCGCTATTCAGCAAAGCCGAATGAACCTCGGGTGGGAACGCCATCCATACCGGCGCGGTCAATGCCAGTGGGACACAATCGGATACCTCCGAGGAAACAGCGGAATCGTCATAGCGCCACTCAGCTTTCTGCTCGCGCTAACGATGCCGGCGGGCGGGATGCCTGCCGCCGGGCGACCCTAGCAATCTTGCGAAGTGTTTGCATGTAGGACTTTAGGCGTTAGCGTAACCCAGGTGCGACTGACCGCGCTAGCAAAGGCTGCCGCAGCGGACCCGGATTCCGAAGTTGCTGCCGTAGCGCACTATTACCGGTCGGCCCGCAGCTGGACAGTCGCGACCGAGGAGAGGCGTGCGAGAAGACACTGAACCGAACGCCGCTCGACCGCCGGGAATTCTCAGGCCGGCGCGAGCGACACTCGTTGCATGCGGCCTGTTGTCGGCGCTCAGCTCACTTGCCGGGATGGCGCCGCTGTTCGCCGTCGTGGAAGTGAGCCGACGACTGCTCGCGGGCGACGCCGACGTGTGGCCGATCATCACCGTGGCGGTGGTGGCGCTTGCCGCAAAACAGCTGGGTGTCTTGACTGCCGGTGTGCTGACCCATCTGGCCGACATCCAGGTGTCGTTTCGGATCCGCCGTGAACTCCTGGTCAAACTCGCCAAGGTCCCACTTGCCTGGTTCAGCGATCGCAACTCCGGCATTGTGAAGAAGGCGGTGGAAGACGATGTGGCGGCGCTGCATCGTCTCGTCGCGCACTCGATCGTGGAACTCAGCGCCGCATCGGTGCCGCCCGTGGTGGCGTTCGTCTACCTGTTCGCACTGGACTGGCGGATGGCATTGGCGACGCTGTTGCCGGTCGTCGCCGGGTTCGCCGCTTATCAACGCGCGATGGCCAGTGCCGGCACCAAGTATCCGGAGTTCATGGAATGGCTGGTTCGCCTCAACAGCGCGGCAGTGGAACTCGTCAACGGCATCGGGGTGGTGAAGGCGTTCGGCACGCCGGGCACGGCGGGCCGCCGATTCCGGGACGTGTCAAAGGCTTTCGCGCACTTTTTTCTCGACTGGGCAAAATCCACCAGCGTGGCGGGGGTGACGGCGGAGATCCTGCTCTCGCCACCGAGCATCCTAATCGTAGTCGCAACGGCCGGCGTGTTTCTGACCGCTGACGGCGATCTCAGGCCGGGAGACTTCATCGCCTTCCTGGTTTTCGGCACCGTCATCACCGCGGGGTGGATGACGGTGCTGATGTCCGTACACCCGTTGGTCACCGCCCTGAAGGTCGCCCGCGGCATCCGCGAATTGCTGGCTACGCCGGAACTTCCGGTGGCGGGCGAACCGGTGGCGCCGGATGCCACGACGCCCGGGCCGGTGGTGCGGATGCGCGATGTGTGCGTCACCTTTGGTGACACCTTGGCCCTGAACGGAATCGATCTTCGTCTCGAACGCGGCACCATCACCGCGCTGGTGGGGCCCTCCGGCTCGGGAAAGTCGACACTGGCCAAGCTGCTGCCCCGGTTCGATGACCCCTGCTCGGGGTCGGTCGAACTGTACGGAGTGGACCTGCGGCGGATCGCTGCCGCCGAGCTCTACCAGCAGGTGGCATTCGTGTTCCAGGAGTCACACCTGTTGTCCACCATGAGCATCCGCGACAACATCCGGCTGGGTTGTCCCGGCGCCGACGACACGCAGGTGCGCGCGGCCGCTGCCAAGGCCCAGATCCTGTCGAAGATCGAAGAGTTGCCCCGCGGATTGGAGTCCGTGGTGGGCGAGGATGCGGCGCTTTCCGGCGGCGAACGGCAACGTGTCTGCATCGCCCGCGCGATTCTTGCCGACCGCCCGGTTCTGGTACTCGACGAGGCGACGGCCAGCGCCGATCCGGAGAACGAGGCGCGCATCCAGGAGGCCCTCAGTGAGGTCGCACGGGACCGGACGGTCCTGGTGATCGCGCACCGACTCAGCACCATCCGGGGTGCCGACAACATCGTCGTACTCGACCGCGGCCGGATCGCCGAATCGGGAAGACATGCCGACCTGCTGGCGGCCGGGGGAGGTTACGCCCGGTTGTGGCAGCAGGAAAGAACCGCCGAACGCGGCGTCGTCGAGCAACTGGAGGCGGGGCGATGATCACTGTGATCCGCTACCTGCTCGAACTGCTCGACGGCCGTGGGCGGCGCCGACTGCGCACGATGCTGATGCTGCAAGGCGCGCAAGGGATTCTGCAAGGCGTCGGTTTCCTGTTCGTGGTCCCGCTCATCGGCGCCGTCGTCCAGCGTCCCGCGAATCACGGGCAGCTCTGGTTCGCGGTCGCCGCGATCGGGGTCACGGTGGCGATCCATCACGTGTTGCTGGCGTGGAGCACGACACTGGGCTATCAGGTCGGCACGGACGCACTGACCGGATTTCACGCCCGAATCGGAGACCACCTGGCCAGGTTGCCGCTCGGCTGGTTCGGGCCCGACCGCACCGGGCCGGTCGGACGCTTAGTGGCCAAGGACGCGATCGACGTCGCGGACTTCCCGTCCCATCTGCTCCGGCACGTCATCGTCGGGGTGAGCGCGCCGCTGACCCTGATCATCGGCAGCTATCTCAGCGACTGGCGCATCGGTCTCGCGCTCACCGTGGGCGCCGTGTTGTGCGCACTGTCAGTGCGAATGTTCATGGGTATCGTGCACCGCAACGACGGCGACTACGAGGACGATATCGGTGCCACCGCGTCACGGATCGTCGAGTACGCGCGCATGCAACCCACCTTGCGGGCCTACGGCGTCCTGGGCCGGCGGGAGCTGGGCACACTGGAGGAATCCCTTATCCGGCAACAACGTTCACAGTCAAGGCTCACCATCCGCGGTGCATGGGGGCTGATCGCCTGCTTCGGCACCATGCAGCTGGTCGTGACGACCGTCATCGCCTTCGCCGTCATGTTGACGCTGCGCGGCGAGTTGGCGCTACCCACCATGATCGGCCTGCTCATCATCACCCTGCGCATGATCGATCCCATCTCTCAGCTGGGCGACCTCGCCGGGCACGTGCAGGTGACCGCGGACGCGATCGTCCGGGTGCGTAAGCTGCTTGCGGTGCCGGCCCTCCCGGAACCCGAGACCGAAAGTCCGGCACCCCTGGACTTCGGCGTCGAGTTGCGCGGTGTGCGTTTCGGTTACCGCGACGGGGAAACCGTCGTCGACGGCGTCGACGCCGTCATTCCGGCGGGCGGTCTCACCGCCATCGTCGGTCCATCCGGGGCGGGAAAGACGACGTTGCTGCGACTGATCGGCCGGTTCTTCGACGTCGACGACGGCAGCATCCTGATCGGCGGCCGCGACGTGCGTCAACTCGGCACCAGCAGGGTTGCGCACCTGACCGCACACGTCTTCGAAGACGTGTACCTCTTCGACGGGACCATCGCCGACAACCTGCGGATGGCTGCTCCGGGAGCCACGGACACCGCACTCGACTGCGTCGCGGCCATTGCCCGGTTGGACGAGGTGATCGCGCGGCTGCCCGAGGGCTGGCAAACCCGGGTCGGCGAGGGAGGCTCGGCACTGTCGGGCGGCGAACGGCAGCGGGTCGCCATCGCCCGGGCGCTACTCAAGGACGCCCCCATCGTGCTCCTGGACGAAGCGACCGCCGCGCTGGATGCCGTCAACGAGGCGGCAATCGCCGACGCCATTCGTGAGCTGGCCCACGACCGCACCGTTGTCGTTGTCGCGCATCGGCTTTCGACCGTGATGTCAGCCGACCAGATCTTGGTGCTGGACCACGGTTGCATCACCGCCCGCGGCCGTCATGACCAACTACTGTCCGAGGGCGGCACCTATGCCCGATTCTGGCGGGAGCGTCTTCAGGCCCGCGGCTGGGCACTGCGGGCCGAGCCTCAGGTAACGGATCTGAACACGTTGAATTTGTAGGTGTTGACCATCGACGGCATCAGGCGCGCCAACACCGACATGCCCACCCGCCTTGGCCGGGGCCAGGATTCGGCAATCTCGGGCAGCGGGTTGGCCAGCGTGCGAGTGTCGAGCAGCTTCAGGCCACAGGGCTCGACGTCATGTGGATCGTCGCAGACCCATCGCAGCCGAGCCTTCACCTTCGCCAGCGACCGGTTGCGGTCCTGCCCGGTCACCATCCGCTGTCCGGCGGTGTCGAACGCCAGCAAGGAGCCTGGAAACCGTTGCGCGAGTTGGGTGAGAACGCGACGCACGTCGTCGCCACCGAGATAGATCAGCACGGCTTCGCTGAGGAACAGGTACGGCCCGGGGGAGGCGGCCACCACGTCGAACCAATCGGTGTCCAGCACGGAGCCCGCCAGCATCGTGCACCGCTCGCTGTCGCCGAAGAACCTGCGGCGCAAGGCGATGGTGTCGGGGAGGTCGAGGTCGAACCAGTGGATGCGGCCATTGTCCAGCCGGTCGAATCTGGTGTTCAGTCCGGTGCCGATCTCCACGACCGTGCCGCCCGGGTGCTGGCCGATGAACCGGGCCGCCCAGCCGTCGAAAATCGACGATCGGTACACCGACCCGGATAACGACGAACCGCCGAATCCGCTGAAGTCGTAGTCGATGGACTCGACGAGTTCGCGCGCCCGGCGGTCGCCGAGCACCGGGCGGCGGGATGCGGCGTCACAGGCTCGGGCGTAGAGCGGAATCAGCAGTGTTTCCTGGACCTCACCTAGGTCCGGAGCGGCCCTCCTCATGAACTCACCATGCCAGTTATCAGGGCGGGTATCAGAGGGTGCCGCCCAGAGCATGTCCGAGAATGCTGATCAGACCCGCGGTGGCGCCGATCGGACCCACCGGAATGGCGGGGATATTCAGGCTCCCGCCGGCGAAGTCGTCCGGCGGGAAGAAGCTGAACTGCAATCCCAGAGCGTTGAGCATGGACCCGCCGGTGCCGTAGTACATCGGGCCGCTGGCGCCCGTCACCACCTCGCCCGGGCTGAACAGCCCGCCGAAGGCGAAGCTGAGACCGTCGAGTCGTTCCCCGCCCGCCGATCCCGACGTGACGAACGGGTCGAACGTCGGAGCGAGTGCGTCCAGGTTCAGAGTGGCGCCGTTGAAGAAGGCGTCGACGACGTTGGCCGGTGCGTCGATCAGGTGACCCAACGCCGCGACCGGCGAGCCACCGGTGAGGTCGGCGAAGACGGACCCCGCGGTATTCCACAGCGCCACAGCGGGGCTGACGAACGGCCCGACCGCACCGAGCAGCACACCGCTGGCCGGCGATGCGGCGAAATTGGTGAGGCCGGCCACCAGGGCCTGCTCGAAACCGGACGAACCGGTCTGGAAATCCGCCAGGCCGGCCAGCCCTTCGTACAGCTGGACATGCACGTCGTTGATGGGAACGATCTCCGGAGGCGTGACGCTTCCGTTGGTCGCCTGGGTGACCCCGCCCAGGGTGTGCTGGACGACGGCGGAGACGACATCTTGGGGTGCGCCGACCAGGAACACGGATTGCGCCGCGGTCCGGAGGTTTCCGAAGAATGCCGTCGGGTCGGTCGCAAGTTGGCGAAGACCGGTGGAGATGCCGCCGGCCAACGTGTTCAGGCTCGCCGGCGCGGCTCCGAATACCGTCTGGGCATTGCTGGCGGTGGCGTCCAGGGTCGCGGTCCATCTGGATAGCGGTTCGATGCCACCTGGGCTCGCGGCGGCGGTGAGCACCGCACGGGCGTTGCCGGCCTCGGCGCCGGCGTATGCCGCGGCGCCGGCGTTGACCGAGTTGACGAATTCCGCATGGAATGACTGTGTCTGAGCGCTGACGGCCTGGAATTCGCGGCCGAGGTCACGGAACAAGGCGGCGATCGCGACCGATATCTCGTCTTGTGCCGCCGCGGCGATGCCGGTCGTGGGCCCGGCAACGGTCGCGGCCGCGTCGGCCAGCGACGTGCCGATGCCGGCCAGCTCGTGGGCCGCCTGGTGCACCAGTTGCGACGCTGCGATCACATACGACATCCGTTGGTCTCCTGAGCTCCCAGAGGTGACGAGCGTTGGCCGGCGGAACCACATCGGGACTTCTTGCATATGATTCGCATGTAGTAATCTGCTGCGGTCGGGGCGTCTTGTCAAGCGGGAAGTTCGATCGAACGCGTGGTGTTTGCCTCGGCATCCGCGTCGAGCGCTTCCGGTCCTTTCAGAGAGGTTCACCGAGCACCTTGACGCCGGAGAACGTGTTGCACATCGTTTGCAAGTAGTAACTTGCTTGCAGGACGACACCGCGTGGTGTGCCCGTAACGCCAGGTTCGGAGGAGTCAAGGGATGGTGTTCGTGTCGACCGAAACACCCGAACTCCGGTCCCCTGATGGACAGTGCAAGCGGGATAAGGCCGGACCGCTCACCGATCGCCGCGTCCCCGACGTGATCGCCGAGTGGGTGCAGCGGCGTCCCGAGGCCATCGCGCTGCGCATGGTCGACCAGGCAAGGACGGAAGTCTGGACCTATCGGCGATTGTGGGAACAGGTCTGCCGAATCCGGGACAACGCGTTCGGGGATCTGCCGGTGGGATCCCGCGTCGTGATGGCCCAGGCCGGAGACGCGGACTACGTCGCCGGTTTCATCGCCGCGATGGATGCCGGGCTGATCCCCGTCCCGCTGTATCTGCCCGCCGCCGACGCGCCCGAGCGCTTCCTGCGACGGGCGCAGCACATTCTGCGGGACTGCGAACCGGCGGCCGTCTACACGAGCGCCGGCCTTGCCGAGACGCTCGACGGTGAGGTGCTCCTGGACGGAATCGCGCTGCGGACGCCGGACTCGAGCGTGCGGATGGCGCGGCGCGCCCTCGCCCCCGGCGAAGTCGCCTTCCTGCAGTACACCTCGGGCTCTACCGGAGAGCCGAAGGGAATCGTCAACACCCACAAGTCGATGCTCTGTCAACGCAGGATCGGATTGGCGCTGTGGAATCACCCGGATGACATCCGAACCGTCAGCTGGTTGCCGCTGTATCACGATCTGGGCATCTTCTGGGGGGTGTTGCTCGCCCTGGCCACCGGTGGGACCGCGACCGTCATCCCGCCCTTCGATTTCGTGCGCAACCCGCGCATCTGGCTGCAGACCGTCCATGAGGTACGCGGAAACTGGATCGCCGGACCGGATTTCGCCTACCGGCTCTGCGTCGATGCCTTCGACGAGGCGAGCGCAAAATCTCTGGACCTCAGCTGCCTGCGCCTGGCCGTCAACGGCGCGGAGCCGGTCCGGCCGGCCACGCTGCGCGATTTCGCGGCGAGGTTTCAGCCGGCGGGCCTGGGGGCCGACGTCATGGCTCCGCAGTACGGGCTCGCAGAAGCCGGACTGGCGGTATCGGGCACGACGAGTCCCCGGCCATGGGTGCAGGCGAGCTTGGACGCCGAGCAACTCAACCGTGGCCGTGCAGTCGGGTGCAGCGATGAGCCCGCGGATCGGCGCGCCCGCACCCTGGTCAGTTGCGGCGACAGCACACTGGGTTGGGACGTTCGCATCGTCGATCCGCACCGGTGCGTTGTCCTGCCGGACGGCACGGTCGGGGAGATCTGGGTCGCCGGCGAGGGCCTGCCGGTAGGATACTGGCGGCGGCCGGACCAGACGGCGGAAACGTTCGGCGCCAACACCTCTGACGGTGCCGGACCTTTCCTGCGTACGGGCGACGCGGGATTCCGCCGGGATGGCGAGCTGTACATCTGCGGTCGGTACCGCGACCTGATCATCGTGGGCGGCGGCAACTACTTCCCGAACGACATCGAGCTGACCGTCGAAGAGGCCGGTTGTGGCGTCGACAACGGCGGGGCGTGTGCGGTTCAGCCGGAGGCGTCCGCCGGAGAGTGGTGGCTGGTCGCCGAAACGGGCTCTCCGGCGCAAGACCTCGACGACTTGAGCCGTATTCTGCGCCGCCGGATTCTGGCCGCGCACCAGACCGCACCGGAGCGCGTCGTCTGGGTGCGACAGCGGACGCTGCCCCGGACGACGTCCGGGAAGATCCGGCGACGCAAAACGCTCGAGTTACTCGCGGCGGGTGAATTGGATGTCGTGCAACAGGTTTCGGCGAATCCCGTACACCCCGTCGCGGCAACGGAATTGGCGGTGTGCGTCGCGGACCTACTCGGTATGACGGCGGCTGATCTGGCTGGTGATGCCGATCTGGTTGCACGGGGCCTGACCTCGGTGATGGTCGCGCAGGTCGTGGAATGGTCGGCGCGGCGGTCGCGACGATTGGACTTCGCCGACCTCTATGCCGGGCCGACTCTGGACAATTGGCAGCAACTTTACGATGACGCCGCACCGATCAGCCCACGCCAGGCCGGGCCCGAGGGATCGACGACGGCATTACAACGCGCATACTGGGTCGGCCGCGGCGCCGAACAACCACTCGGCGGAGTGGGCTGCCAGACATACTTCGAACTGGGCGGCGCGGCCATCGAGCCGGCTCGGCTGGACGCTGCGCTGGACGCACTGGCGCGCCGGCACCCGATGTTGCGCAGCAGGTTTCCCGATGCCGACCGATTCCACGTCGCGCCGCAGAACATCCACACCCCGTTGCGGACACACGATCTGACCGGTACCACCGACCCCCACCGGCATCTCGCCGAGGTGCGCGCCCGGCTGCGCACCCACCGGTTCGACATCGAAAGCGGCGACACCTGGCGGGTCGAGCTCACGCGTCTGGATGATCGTTGCATTCTGCACTTCGCCATCGACCTCATCATCGCCGACCTGACCAGCATCGGCATCTTCCTGCGCGACTTGGCCGCGCTCTACCGCGGTGATGAATTGCCCGGCGCTCCTGCCGCTTTCGAGGTAGCGGCACGGACGCCATCGCCGACCGGTGACGATGCCGAGTTGTTGCCCGAGGGCCCGCAACTGCCCCGGGTCGAAGAGCGGGACATCGTGTTCCGGCGGGAGCAACACACGCTGAGCCGCGACTCGATCACGGGCCTGGACGCGGCGTGCCGCGCCCACGGCGTCACCCGGGCCGCAGCCTTCCTCGCCGCGTACGCCTTGGTACTGCAACGCTGGAGCACCACACACGACTTCCTGATCAACGTGACGACCTTCGGCCGCCCGCCCGGTGTCGCGGACGTGATCGGTGATTTCACCCAGACCCACCTGTACCGGACCGGCGGGCATGCTCGAACCCCTTTCGCCGAGCAGGTGCGCAACGCAAAGCAAGGCCTGCGCGCCGCGCTCGCCGCACCCGAATCCACCGATCTGTTGGCGGACCAACTGCGGGCGGGTACCGGGCACAGTGGGATCGCCCCGGTGGTGTTCACCTACGCGGCGGACACCACCGTCCTGCGGCAGGCCGACGCCGAAACCCTGGGCGCCGTAAGCGAAGTGACGTCGATGACACCGCAGGTGATCATCGACAACCAGGTCGGCGCGCTCGGTGACGGGCTGATCGTGTCCTGGGATTACCGCGCGGGTTGCTTTCCCGGTGGTGTCGTCACCGACATGTTCGCGGCATACGTCGGGCTGCTGGAGCGCCTCGGCGGCCACGACTGGGCCGCCCCGATCCCGATCGGGCTGCCGAAACGTTCAGCCCTGGCCCGGCAACGCCGTAACGCCACGACCGTGCCCGCGCCCCCGGGAGTTCTTTACCAGGCGTTCCGGGAGCACGCGCAACGCAACCCCGCCGCGATCGCTTTATGTTGGGCCGCTGACGAATTCGTCTCAGGCCCGAACGATGATGATCCGATCGCCGCCGCTCACCCGCACCTGACCTACGGTGCACTCGACGAACTGGCACGCCGCGTCGCCGGCGCGCTGGCCGCTCGGCACACGCCGGGCTCGATCATCGGAATTCAGCTTCCCAAGGGACCCGCGCAGGTCGTCGCCGTGCTCGGAGTCCTGATGTCCGGCTGCGCCTACCTGCCGGTCGGTGTGGATCAGCCTGGCGAGCGATTCGCCCGCATCTGCGCACTGTCCGGAATGGCGGGTCTGATCCGGCCGGAAGGCCGGGAGAACGGCGCGACCACTGCGGGCCCGGTCGTGTACGACATCGGGTCCATGCTCCGGAGCGCGCCGGCCGAGCCAATCCCGTCGAACCCGCACGACATCGCCTATGTGATCTACACGTCCGGCTCAACCGGTGAACCCAAAGGTGTTCTCACCTCCCACGCGGCGGCGCTGAACACGATCGTCGACGTGAACCGCCGGAACGAGATCGGCGACGCCGACGTCCTGCTGGCGCTGTCGGCACTGGATTTCGACCTCAGTGTGTACGACATCTTCGGGCCGCTGAGCCGCGGCGCCCGCGTGGCGACGATCTCCGAGGCGCACCGGCGCGACGCGTTCCGCTGGAAGGCGCTGATCGCTGAATTCTCGGTGACCGTGTGGAATTCGGTTCCAGCGCTGCTGGATATGCTGTTGATCGCGGTGGGAGGCCAAGCCGCCGCGCTATCGCCCCTACGCTCGGTGTTCCTCTCCGGCGACTGGATTCCGCTCGACATGCCACCGCGCCTGCACGGCGTCGCCCCGCAGGCGCGGCTGGTCGCGATGGGCGGCGCCACCGAGGCCGCGATCTGGTCCAACGAGTTCGTCGTCGCCGACCCGGACCCCGACTGGGTGTCGGTCCCGTACGGATATCCCCTGTCCAATCAGGTGTTCCGGGTCGTCGACACCACCGGCGAGGATCGCCCCGACCACGTGGCGGGTGAATTGTGGATCGGTGGAGCGGGCGTCGCGCTCGGCTACCAGCACGCACCGGCGCTCACCGCCGAGAAGTTCGTGGCGGACGAGGAAGGGCGGCGGTGGTATCGCACGGGCGATCTCGGATGCTATTGGCCCGATGGCACCCTGGAATTCCTCGGCCGGATCGATGCCCAGGTCAAGATCAACGGCCACCGGGTGGAATGCGGCGAGATCGAGCACGTACTGCGAGGGCACCCGGGAGTCGGTAGCGCCGTGGTGGTCCCCATCCACGGCAACAGGGCGCTGGGTGCCGTCGTCGTCGCGGAATGCGCTGCCGCGGAACCGAGTTCCGCCGAATTGCGGACGCACCTCGAGTCCCGGCTGCCGCAGTACATGGTTCCGAACCTTTTCCTTTTCGGCTCCACGTTGCCGCTCAACGGCAACGGCAAGGTCGATCGCCGCAGAGCTGCCCAGGAGATCGAAGCCGGCGCGCACGCGGTACCGAGCGGTGCGCTCACCCCGGTGGAACGGCTTGTCGCCGAGGTGTGGTCGGCGGTACTGGACTCACCGATCACCAGCCGCGACGACAACTTCTTCCGGCGCGGTGGGGACAGCCTGCGGGCAACACAGGTGGCCCTGGAGCTGAAGCGCAAGGGCGTGCACGGCGCGGACGTCGGGCAACTGCTCAAACGTCAGACGCTGCGCGAGTTCAGCTCGGTATGCGTCACCGGCCCGCCTCCGCACGCTGCGGGCGGCCATTCCCGAGTGACCCCCGTGACGAAGTTCCCGCTGACGCGTCTGCAGCAGGCGTACGTGCTCGGCAGCGCGGGGATGAACGGAACCGTCCGCGCGCCAACATACTTCGCGATGGTGCTGGCGGCGACTGAGCCGGGCGGGGACATCGACCCGGTCCGGTTCGCCGCCGTTGTCAGCCGATGCGTCGATGAGTTCGACATGCTGCGTTGCGCCCTGAATACCGATACCGGACAACGGGTGCACGCCCACGCCGGGCCGGTTGCCGTCACGATGGTCGCCGGCCTCGACCCCGACGCGTTGATGCAACGAATGGCCGGCGCAACGTTCGATCCGCGCGCGGTTCCGGCCGTCCAGTGCTTCGCGCTCACCGGCTCCTCGCGCCACATCGGGCTGCTGATCAACTACCTGAGCCTCGATGCGCGCAGTCTGACCACGGTCATCGCGACGATCGTCGCCGACTACCAGCGCGCGCCGCGGCCGTTCCAGGTTGATTGCGGCGCCGCCGTTTTCGCGCGGTTCGCGGCCGAGACACCCCACAACGGCCACGCGCAGGAGCACAGCCCGCCACCGGCGCTGCCATTGTGCGTTGACAGCGCCGGTGACCACAACGCGCGGGTCCCCTTCGCAAGGTCCACCTTCACCCTTGACCCACGCGAGTTCGACTGCCTGCGCGAGCGGGCCTCCCGGTTGGGTGTCACCCCCACCGCGCTCATCTTCGAGGCGTTCGGCGCGTCGCTGTACGCGACGCGGGCCGGACCGCGGTTCGCACTCGTGGTGCCGATCTCACACCGTCCCGACTACGCGCCGGCTGACCGCGAGGTGCTGGGCAACTTCACCCGGCTGATGCTGTGCGACCTCGACTACAGCGTCGCCGAACCCGGCTCCGAGGAGGCAGTGTCCGCCGCCCAGGAGCAGTTATGGCGCGCTGTCGGCGATTCCGTTGATGCGACGGCATACCTTGCCGCGCTGCGGGCGGCCGGGTCGACCGGTTATCCGGTCGTCTTCACCAGTACGCTGGGCCTGGTCCCACAGCACGCCGCTGAGTTGTCGAGCCTCGGCACCCTGACTCAGACACCGGGGGTGTGGCTGGACTGCCAGGTGGAAGACGACCGCGGCGGCGCCCGGATCAGCTGGGACGTGGCCACCGGCGTCATCTCCGATGAGGCCCTGACACAGGCTTTCTCCTACTTCCAAAGTGTCGTGCACGGTGGGCGTGTCCCCGAGCCGATCCCGGCGACCGGGGAGTCCGATTGGCCGGCCGCGGTGATCGACTCCGCGAGAAGGCTGTATGGCCCGCAGCAGGTGCGGCAGGAGTACGCGGCCTTGGTGCGGCGTTGGGAACAAGTGCGGAGCGGAGTCGCGGCGCACCGCGACACCGACCGGGCGGCGCGCAGGCTGGCCGACATCGTGACCGGCGCGGCTTCCCCGCAGACGCTGATCGGTGACCCACAACTCGCTCCGGAGGCCCTGCTGGTCGCCGATGAGCGGCTGCGGGGAGCGCTCGACGAGCTCACCGAGCGGATCTTCGCGCATTCGCGCCGAGTCGGGCGGCGGCTGCGGATCATGGAGATCGGCTCGCGGACCGGTTTGATCACCCAGCGGCTCACCGGTCTGATCGGTGCGGTCGCAGACGAGTACCTGTGCTTCGAGCCGAACCCCGTACTGGCTGCCATCGCCGCCGGACGGAACATACAGTCCGTTGTCCGGCAACTTAATTCGCACGGCCAGCTCGCCGCATCCGAGGTGGATGTCGTGGTCTGTTGCGGCTCCCTGCACCAGCTCACGGATGCGGGCGCGGTGCTTGACGCGGTCACCGTGGCCGAGGATGGGTGGCTCTGGGTGGCTGAAGTCTGCGAGGTCACCGCGGCCACTTTGGCCAGCGCAGCCGTGCTGAATCCCGACCTACTCTCGGCGGGGTCGTTGCCCGCGGCGGACGAGTGGTGGCGGTTCCTGGCGCAACGGCATTGGCGGCCGGCCCAGATGACGCAGAACGGGCCCGGCCTGACGATCATCGCCCATCCCCGGCGGCACGATCGGCGGCGCTGCTTGGCGGAGGTGTCTAAGGTGGCCGCGCCGGCGCCGGTCCGGGCGCCCGTGCGGGTGGTCGACGAGTCGGTGCTGGCCACGATCGCCGGAATCTGGCAGCAGCACTTGAACATCGCCGGATCCGCCCTACCCGCCGCCGATGACGATTTCTTCCTGCTCGGCGGTGACAGCCTGGTGGCGACCAGGGTGTACGCCGATCTGCAGAGCGCCGGCTTCACCCGGTTGGCCCTCGTCGACCTGTTCAACTATCCAGTGCTGGCCGAGCTTGCCCAGCACGCTGGTACGCCCACCGCGGCGCATCCAGCGCGGCAGCAGGTGACCAGCGCGGCCGGCGACGAATCGTCGTATCCGCTCACCGTCGTCCAGCAGGCCTACCTGGCCGGCCGGTTCGGTGGCTTCATGCTCAGCGGCGTTGCCGCACACTGCTATTTCGAATTCGAGGTTCCCGAGTTCGACGCGGCCAGGTTCGAGACGGCCGCGCGACAACTCATCGACCGCCATCCCGGCCTGCGCACCACGGTGATGCCCGAGTCGTCGCGCTGGAGCGCGGTGGTGCATCCGGCCCCGATCGAACCGGTGGTCCGCAGCTACGACGATGTGCGGACGCCGCTGGTCGATCAGGTGATCGATCTGACGACGCGGCCCGGGATCGACTTCGGCGTACAACTGGCCGACGGCGGACGCGCTGTCGTGGGGATCAGCATGGACAACATCATGCTGGACGGCACCAGCATGATGATCGCCCTGGCGCAGCTGGAATACCTTTACCGCGGTGGCGACGCCGATGAGTTGCCCTTGCTCCCAACAACATTCGCACGCTACGTGGCCGGTCACCCGGAATTGTGGCCGGACGCCGACGAAGACGTTCTGCCGACGCTGGCCGACAGCCGTGACTACTGGCGCGCCCGCCTCCCCGCGCTGCCGCCGGCGCCGCAGCTGGCTGCGACGCCGGTGCTGCTCGACATCGAGAGACCGGTCTTCGAGCGGGTGGAAGCCACCGTCGGGGCTACCGACTGGCGACGGATAACCGAGGCGTGCCGCGCCGAACGGGTAACCGCCGCCTCGTTCCTGCTGGCCCATTACGCACGGGTGCTCGGCCGGTGGTCCGGCAACAATCACTTCTGCGTCAACGTCACGCTGTTCGACCGCGATCCCGACGTGCCGGGAATCGAACATGTCATCGGCGACTTCACCTCGCTGCTACTGCTGGAATGCCAAGTCGAATCGGCCGTATCGATATGGGAACAGGCGCGCCGGTTGCAGCGACAACTCGCCACCGACGTGCCGCACCGCGCCGCCGACGCGGTATGGCTGCAGCGTGAGCTGCTGCGCCATCACGGCCAACCGGCCAAAGCGGTGTTCCCGGTCGTGTTCACCAGCGGGCTCGGCCTGATCGGCACATCTCCCGGAGTGCCGTCCGGATTGGGCCGGCCGGTGTTCGGCCTGTCCCAGACGCCGCAGACGGTACTGGACTTTCAGATGTGGGAGAGCGCCGAGGGACTGTCACTCTCGTGGGACTTCGTCACCCAGGCGATTCCGCGGGAAGTCGCACGGCACAACCTCGATACGATGGTCGACGGCATGCTCGCGGCCGCCGCCGCGAATCCGGCCGCCGCACACCCGGAGGTGCGGGGCGACGAATTCAGCGAGAAGGTTCTGCGGACATGCGCGGCAGCGCTCGGGCTGCCGCGTGTTGAACCGGGCGACAACTTCTTTCGGCTGGGCGGGGACTCGGTGACGGCGACCAGAGTGGTCGAACAGCTCAGCCGGGACGTGTCGGCCGCCGCGACGCTGCGGCTGTTGTTCGAGTATCCGGTGATCGGCGATTTCGTGACCCAACTCAGGACGGTCACCGGCGATTCGGACTTCGAAGAAGGCGTGCTGTGAGCGCCGCCGGGTTGATCGAGCAGGTGCGCGGCTTGGGCGTGCAACTCTGGGTCGACGGTGCGAACCTGCGCTTCCGGGCTCCGCAGGGGGTGCTGGACGCCGAGCTGAAAGCGCAACTGTCCGCCGCCAAGTCGGAGCTCATCGCGGAACTCAACCGCGAGACCGAGGTGCTGCGGGCGCCGCAGGACAGGTTCGAGCCTTTCCCCCTCACCGACGTGCAGGCCGCCTATTCCGTCGGGCGCACGTCGGCCTTTCAGTGGGGTGGTGTCGGCTGCCACGGGTACGCGGAGTTCGCCGTCGATCACGCCGTCGCCAGGCCGGACGCCCGGGCGTACCGGAGCGCGTGGCGCAAAGTCGTTGAGGCGCATGACATGTTGCGCTGTGTTGTCCATCCCGAGGGCTATCAGACCATCCGCCGTGAGCTTGATGACGGCCTGACGGTCCGGGAGAGCACCGACCACCAGCGAATCCTCGGTGAGCGCGAACGCATCGCGGACGAACTGGCCCACCGGACCTACCCGCTGGGTCAAGGGCCGATGTACGACGTCGTAGTGACGATCGGGCCCCACGACACGGTGGTGCACGTCTCCATTGATCTGTTGATCGCGGATTTCGTCAGCATCTCGATCGTGATGACCGATTTCGGGCGGTTGTTGCTCGCGCCGGAACAGCAGCTGCCCTCAGCCGATTTCAGTTTTCGCGATTATCTGCTGAACGTCGCGCAGCACCGCGCCACGGTGGCCGGCGCCTCGCGCAGGCAGCGGGATCTCGCCTACTGGCAGGCCCGCCTGGGCCAGCTTCCGCCGCCGGTTTCGCTGCCGCTGTTGCCGGCCGGGTCGGTGCTGGAGGTCGCACCGACGTTCACCCGGCGGTCGATGCGGCTATCTGCCGACCAGTTCGCCGCGTTCAGCCGTCTCGCGACCCAGCATGATGCCACCGCCAGCGTCGCGATCACCGCGGCATTCGGCAGCGTGCTGGGCCGCTACGGTGATCGCGACCACTTCCTGCTCACGCTGACCACCATGGGCCGCCAGCCCTTCACCCCGGACGTCGGCCGGCTGGTCGGGGACTTCACCGGGACCAGCCTGCTGGAGGTGGACGTCCGGGACGGGCGGCCCTTCACCGAGCTGTTGCGGACGATCGGCGGGCGTCTCTTCGAGGACATGGACCATTCCGCCGTCGGCGGCGTCGAGGTCGCGCGCATGCTGGCCCAGAGCGAGGAGAATCGCGGCGCGCATTCACCCGTGGTGCTCACCTCGACGCTCGGTGCCGGCATCGTGCAGGACCTGGGCGCCAACGCGTCGTTCCTGCAACCGATACCGGGGCGTGGTCTGAGCCAGACTCCCCAGGTGCTGCTGGACTGCCAGGTGTTCGAGACCGGCGGTCAATGCGAGATCAATTGGGACACCCGGGACGCGGCGATCAGCGACGAGGTCCTCGACCGGGCTTTCGCCGACTTCCGCGACGTGCTGCGGAGGCTGTGCACCGACCCGCCGGCCTGGGACCACCCCGTGCTCCCGGTGACGGCCCCGGCACCCGCCTCAGTACTGCAGAACAGCGAAACCACGCTCCTGCATTCGGGTTTCGTACATCATGCCGCGCACACGCCGGACGCGGTGGCCATCCGGCAGGGCGATCAGTCGACCACCTACGGTCAGTTGCTGGCCGCCGCCCATTCGGTGGCGGCCGAGTTGGCAGCCGCTGGTGCCGGCACCGGTGACTATGTCGCAATTCGCCTGCCGGAGGGCCGAAGTCAGGTCGCCGCGATTCTGGGTACCCTGCTGGCCGGTGCGGCCTACGTGCCACTCGACGTCGAGTGGCCGGATCAGCGGACCGAGCAGATCACCCGGCAATGTTCACCGGCCGTGGTCTGCGAACCCGGCGGACCGATCGACGACCTCCTCGCCGAACCGACGACCTGGCACCCGGGCGGCACGGCCGTCGGCCCGACCGCCGCAGCACCCGACGACATCGCGTACGTGATCTTCACATCGGGGTCCACCGGAACACCGAAGGGAGTCATGGTCACTCACCGCGCCGCGATGAATACGGTGGCCGACATCAACGACCGACTGGGCATCACGGCGAGCGACGCGGTGCTCGCCGTCTCGCAGCACACCTTCGACCTCTCGGTGTACAACATCTTCGGGCTCTTGGCGGCGGGCGGCGCGATAGTGTTCGCCGAAGGCGGCGGGCGTAGCGACCCCCGGGCATGGGCCGACGCCATCTCGAAACACTCTGTCACCGTCTGGAATTCGGTGCCGGCGCAGATGCAGCTCCTGCTGGACGATGGTGCGGGGCGCCGACTGCCCACGCTGCGACAGATCATGTTGTCCGGCGACTGGATCCCGGTGTCCCAACCCAGACAGATCTCATCAGTGGCCCCGCAGGCGTCGATGCTGAGCCTCGGTGGTGCGACCGAGGCGGCGATCTGGTCGATCTGCCACCCGATCCAGCCGCGCCGCTACACCCGCAGCGTCCCGTACGGCACGGCGATGCGCAACCAGACTGTCCAGGTCCTGACCCACCGTGGCGAACCGGCCGCACCGTGGCAGATCGGCGAGATCCACATCGGCGGAGCGGGTCTCGCGCACGGATATCTCGGCGATCCGGCCCGCACCGCGGCGGCATTCATCACCCACCCCGTCAGCGGCGAGCGGCTCTACCGGACCGGCGATTACGGCAGGGTCACCGACGACGGTGTGATCGAGCTGCTCGGCCGTCGGGACAATCAGGTCAAGATCCGTGGGCACCGAATCGAATTAGCGGAAGTGGATTCGGCACTGAGTGCCCTGCCCGGGGTCCGTGGCGCGATGAGTGCCGCCATCGGTGCGGCGCCCCACGAACGGATCATCGCCGCGGCAGTGGTCCCGGACCCCGCCGACGACCAGGAGCATTCCGAACGTCACCGCCGCACAGCGACGGTCCGGCGCGGTCTCGACAAGGCGCACCGCCACCAGATCGCCGATATCGATGTCGACAAGGTGCTGCTCTTCGCCTCCGCAGCCCGCGCGACCGCGCTGATGAGCATGTCCGCAGCGCTGGGCACGGCCGTGGCCGCGGACGAACTGGTCGCCGTCGACGAGCTGGCTCGCCGGCTGTCGCTCCCGGACCGCCTGTACCGGTTGTTCCACCGGTGGCTCGATGCGCTCGCCGACGATGGCCGGGTCCGGCTGCAGGCCGGAGCGCGGCTTGAACTGATTGACCGCCAGAATCTTTCGGATTGCGTCGCCGACTGGCAGCGAGTCCGTGAACTGGGCGCGGTGGTCGACTACGGCGACGACCTGCTGGCGTATGTCGGGGAATGCATCGAGCACCTGCCCGGCCTGCTGGCCGGCACCGTCGACCCGCTACAGCTGCTCTTTCCCGAGGGAACCGTCGACACCGCGACGGCCGCCTATCGAGACAACCTGGTCAGCCGGTACACCAATCACGTGCTGACATCCGGCATCACCGCACGCGCCGGCCAGGCGACGGCGCAGCGGGCGCTACATGTCCTCGAAGTCGGCGCCGGTGTCGGCGGCACCAGCGTGGGATTGATCACCGCGCTGGCGCCCTACCCCGTGCACTACACCTTCACCGATGTGTCCCACTTCTTCCTCGCCCGCGCTCGAAACCTTTTCGCAGAGCACGATTTCATCGACTACCGCCTCTTCGACATCAATCGGCCTCCCGCGGAGCAGGGCCTCGCCGCGGCCTCGTTCGACGTCATCGTGTGCGCCAATGTGCTGCACAACGCGGTCAACATCGACCACGCACTCGTGATGCTGGACCGCCTGCTGGCGCCCGGAGGGTCCCTTGTCTTCGTCGACGCCACGGCCGTTAACCACCCGCTGATGATCTCGATGGAATTCAAGGAAGGCCTGCACGGCTTCACCGACGTACGCGCCGAGACGAACTCAGCGTTCCTCTCCTACGCGCAGTGGCACGACGCACTGCGGCAGTCACCACTGGGCGAGGTGCACAGTTTCCCGCCGCCCGCGCATCCGCTGGGGCTGCTCGGCCAGCACGTGTTCTGGTGTGACTCAGCATCTCCCGCGCAAGCGCTGCGGCCCCAAGAACTGATCGAGGGTGCCCGGCGGGCGCTGCCGGGCCACATGCTTCCCCAGCAGCTGGTCTGTCTGCCGGCATTCCCGCTGACCGACAACGGCAAGATCGACCGGCGCGCGGTGATCGCCGAACTCGAAACGCTTCGGGTCGCGGCCCGGGTCACCAGCGGTGCCGCGGGCGGGCGCCCGGCTGTTCTGGACGGAATGCAGTCCCGCATCGCCACCATCTGGGCGTCGGTGCTGGGGATGGACGTGGACCAGTTGTCGCCCACCTCAGACTTTTTCGCGCTGGGCGGTGACTCGCTGCTGATGGCGCAGGCGATCGGGCGGATCCGCCGGGAGATCGCCGAAGCCTCCGGGCTGGCCTGGGATGAGCTGCTCCGCGCGATGGTGAGCAATCCCACCCTGGCCGTCGCCGCCGATGCGGTGCGCCGTCCCGCGGCCGGCCGCGCACCGGGTGCATTCGGGCATGTCGTGTCGCCACTGGTCTATCTCGGTGCGGGCCAGGGCTTTTCCCCCGGCGGTGAGATCGCCGTCCTGGTGCACGACGGGAGCGGCGGACTGGCCCCGTATGCCGAATTGGTTCCCCACCTGCGGGCGGGAGACCGGGTGCCCGACTTGTACGGACTGCGCAGGGTGCCCGGTGACGGCTATTCCCAGATTCCACCCGCTGAGTTGTTCAGCACTTTGGCCGCTCGTTACAGCGAACCGGTTGTCGCCCTTGCACCCGCGAAGGTTCACCTGCTCGGCTACTGCATGGGCGGCCTGCTGGCCGCCGAGATCGCAAAGTGTCTCGAAGAGGCCGGCGTTGCCGTCGAGACGGTAACCGTCGTCAGCTCATACCGGGTACCCATTGATGTCGAGGACGACGACATTCTCGACTACTGCTTCGCCCAGATCCTCGGAGTGTCGGCTGAAGTACTCGGGTTGCGCGTGGACGAGGACGCGGTGCGCGGCGCGTTCACGCGGGCCCGGTCCCGGTACGTCGACGTCATACCGGCCGGTGCGCTGCGCAGCGTCGCCGAGCCGGTGCTCGCCGAATGCTTGCGGCGAAGTGCGGAACCGGGGGACGCCCGGTTGCGCCTGCTGGCGGAATCCGGAGTCCTGGGCCGGTCGTGGGATGTCGACGCGCTGCGTGAATTGCGGTCGGTGTTCGTGCACAGCCTGCGGGCTGTGGTGCACGGGGCGGCCGAACCGTTCCTGGGCGACATCCACTTCCTCCGGCAGCGCGGTGACATCCACTTCCTGCCGACACTGCAGGAAGACATGACCGCCTTCTGGTCGGACTACTGCCTGGGCGACCTGACGGTCAGCACCATCGACGGCAACCATTTCGACTGCCTGACAGGCGAAAACGCGCAATCCGTCGCCAGACTGCTGGCGGACTGCTGGATCACAGACTCGTGAAGGCACTGCTGTTCGGCGCCACCGGCGCCGTGGGAAGAAGCTGCCTCGACGTCCTGACGGAGGCCGGAAATGCCTCGGTGGTGCTCGCGGGGCGCGACGCTACGCGGCTGCGGGAGGTGGCCACCGGCGCCCAAGGCGACATCAGCATCGCGCGCCTCGACCCGACCAATCTCCGCGTCGCACCGGACTGCGACGTCGTGATCAACTGCGCCGGCCCGTCACACCGACTCAGCGCATCAGCAGCCGCGACCGCCATCGAGGCCGGGATGCCCTATGTCGACCCCGGTGGTGACCAGGCGCTGCTGGAGCGCCTCACGGCCGCGGAGCCCGCCGTTCCGGTCGTGCTGCAGGCGGGTGTCCAGCCCGGCCTCTCCGGCCTGCTGCTGCGTGAACTGGCCCGCGACCTGACCGGCGGGAGCGACGGCGTCACCGCATGGTGTGGGGGACTGCAGCAGCTGACGCCGGCGTCGGTGCTGGAATACCTCGCCAGCCTGCAGGACCGGAGCAGCCGCCCCGGTGCCGAGTTGCGCGGCGGGAGGATTCAGCGTGTCGATCGTGCCGAGCGCAAAATGCCACCGGGTCAATACTTTTCCGACTCGGTCACGGTGCATCCACACCTGGACGCCGAAACCCTATCGGCAGCTACGCATCTCGGTCTCGACAATGTCTCGTGGATGAATGTGTTCGACGGTGTGCACACCACCCGGGTGATGCAGGCGCTCGCCCTCGACGGCGGTGCAACGTGCGACGCCGACCTGAGCGCGGTGCTGGCGGCCTCCAAGCTCGATATGTTCGGACGCCGACCCTACTTCGCGATCGTCGGCGTGGCCGGCGCCAGGACGGTCGCCTTCACCTGTCCGGACAGCTATCGCGTCACGGGGGCGGCGGTGGCCTATGCGGCCCGGGTGGTGGCGGAATTGCCGCCGGGTGTCCTGCCCTTCTGGCGCATCGACGAGCCGCGGCGGGTGGTCGATTTCGTGACCGAGATGGTGCCCGACGCCGCGGCGACTTACGCCGATCAGCCGGTGGCGCCGATAATCGAGGAAGGGGCGCTGTGACTCGGTCCAGCCGTCCGCGCGCAATCGTCGTGGGAGCGACGTTCGGCGCGGTCTACGCCGAGGCGCTGGCGGCCGCTGATTCACCGGTCGAGTTGGTCGGACTGGTCTCCACCGGGTCGGCGGCATCGGCGGCACTGGCGGATCGCCTGGGCATCGCGCTCTACCCGAATCTGGACGACCTGCCACACGTCGACGTCGCGTTCGTGGTGGTGCGCTCGGGTGTCGTCGGCGGAGATGGTGCCCAACTCAGCGAGCGGCTGCTGACGCGAGGCACCCATGTGATGCAGGAGCAGCCGGTGCATGCCGACGAGATTCTGTCCCTGCTGCGTACCGCGAAGGCGCACTCGGTCCGTTACGCCGTTAACGACTTTTACAGCCGGGTAGCGCCGGTTCGGCAATTCATCGACGCCGCAAGGGTACTCGACGAGATTGAGCGGATCCGCTACGTGCATGCGCGATCGTCGATCCATGTCGTCTACCCGCTGTTCGTCATCCTGAGCCAAGTCGTCGGGCCTCTGGCGCCGGCGCGCATCCGGGTGTCCGGGGAACGCGGGCCGGGCCCCTTCATTGCGGGCCGGCTGGTGCTCGGTGACGTGACCATCGACCTACTGGTGCAGAACGAGCTGTGTCCCACTGACCCCGACAACCACGCTCGACTGCTGCATGCCATCACCGTCGGGTCCGACGCCGGCGAACTCGTCCTCAGCCACACCCACGGGCCGACCCGGTGGCACCCTCGTCCTCGCGCCGAAGCAGCGGTGGAGGACTGGCCCATCTCCGAGTTGGTCGGTACCGAATTCGAGCCGACCACGTCGATCGTGCGAAACGAGCTGTGGCCGGCGGCAGTTCGGCTGGCAGCGGCCGACTTCATCGACTCGATCGCCAATTCGGCCACCATGATCACCCAGAGGTTCATTCGGGCGACCCGACTGTGGTCGGAGTTCACGTCCGCGATGGGTCCGGTGGACTTGATCGAAGCCAAGGTGGCCAATCATGTCTCGGCGGCGGACTTGCTCGCCCCGGGTCCGTCATAAGGCGCGTTCCCGCACGATCCGCGCCAGATCGAGGCGGTGAATCCTGCCCACGGTAGGCAACTGGGCCAGCGCGGCAGCGCAGAGAATGGCGACGGCCACCACCGCCGGTGTCGTCGCCTGCATCTCAAGACGCAGGTGGTAACCCAGGCTGTGGTAGGTGGACAGCAGCCGATCCGCGAGCAGTACGCCGCCCAACAGGCCCAGTGGCAGCCCGATCAGCGCGATGCCGAGATTTTCCGCGGCGATCAAGCGGGACAGCATCCCGGCGCCCATGCCTTCAGCGTGCACCGCGCCGAGTTCACCCAGTCGCTCGGATACGTTGGCAGACATCGCGTTATACAACATCGCGGCGGCCATCACCGCAGCGAACACCAGCATGATGCTGACCAGCGTGTCATAGAGGCTGAAAGCCTGCCGCATGGTCGAGGCGAGCGCCGTCGCCGAACGGTAGGCGACCACTCCCGGCAAGGCGGCTATCCGGTCCCCGGCCACCCGCGCGTCGGACCCGGGACGCAAGGTGATCAGCACGCCGTTAACGGGCAGTGAAACCGCCTGAGCTCTAAGGCGATTGAGCGAAATGTAGACGACCGGTGAGAAAGGTTCGTCGACGAATCCGGCCACTCGCTCGGTGAGTCGCACTCCGGACTGTGGCACCACCACGTCGATTAGGTCGCCCAGCGACACGGCCAGCAGATCGCGGAGTCCCACTCCGAGTAGGACTCCGTCGTCTGACAACCGGTTCGATCCAGATTCCGTTGGGAAGGAGTGCATCCGGCTCTGTGGAGACAGTCCGATCAACAGGGTCTGGTAGCGGTGCGTGCCGGCGGTGACGGAGACGCCATAAGCACCGTACGGCTCCGCGGCGGCGACGTCGCGGTCTCCGAGCAACTTCTCCGCGACGGCGTCGGCCGAACCGGACACAACCAGCTCACCGTCCTGCTTCGCGATCTGCCCGAACTGGCGATCCACCATGCCGGGCAGGGTGTCGCGCATGCCGGCGAAGACCATCACCAAGATGACGGACACAGCCACGCCAAGCACCGTGAACACCGTCCGGCGCCGGTTGCGCAGTTGCGATCTGAGCACCATCCGCCATCTCGCCGGGATGCGACCAAACGGCAAGCGGTATCCGGTGACACGGCGGCGGTCCGGCGGTGGGGCCACTCGCATCGCTTCCGCGGGCTGCATTCTCGCGGCGGCATTGGCCGGTGCCACCGCGGCCGACAGCGCGACGCCGACCACCGCGACCGCCGCGACGACATACGTGAGTGGATGAATCGAGGTGAGGTGCATCGGCAATGCAATGGCCGCAGTGTACTTCGTCGTAATCCACTGTCCCAGTTGGTAGCCGCCGAACAGTCCGGGCAGGATTCCCACCACGGCGCAGGCGAGTCCGTACCCCAGGTAGTGCCTGCGTACCGCGCCCGGCGAAAGCCCGTTGGCTATCAGGGTTCCGATGACGGCGCGTTGGGCGGCGACGATCCGGGAAAGCAGCACATAGGTGCCCAGCACGACGGCGGCAAGAAACAGCCAGGGCAGAAGCCCGGCGAGGCTGCCGAACTGCATGACGTCGTCCCGCAGCGTGTGGAACGACGGCTGCTGCTCGCGCGGAAGAAACTGCAGCCCTTTGTCTGTCGCCAGCGCGCCGACGGCCGTGGTCAGGGTGTCGGCCGCGGAGCGGTCGCGCGCATACACGGCCAGCTGTTCAACGGGCTGCGGCAGCACCCGCAGCAGTTCGTTGTCGGGCAGGAACACCACGCCGAAGTCCTCGGGGGTGGTCAAGACCTCCTGCGGGGAGCGCGCGGGCCACAGGTACTCCGTCGACAGAACCGATCCGGCGATCGTAAAAGGTTGCCAGCCTTGCTTTCCCAACAACTCGACCGTGTCGCCGGTAGCGAGGTGATAGTGCTCGACGAGGTGCTGCTCGATCGCCAATTGGCCGGTGCGGGGCAGGGCACCGGTCCGGACGTCGAGCAACGACACGCTCGGCTGCCCGGAGTCGGGCACACCGATCGCGCGTCCGTACAGCGCGTGGCCGTTCACCCGGATGCCGACGTCGGCCTGGTGCCGGATCTCGACGTGCGGACTACCCGCCATCGCGCCGACAGCGGTACGCAATCCGGCCGCACCGGGCCCGGACACGACGGCGTCGGGCAACCGCTGGCTGGAATAGGACCGTTCGAAGGAGCCTTTCAGATTGCGGTAACTGTCGGTGGCGGCGACGAAGACCGCGACGCCGATGGCCATGATCAGGGCGATCGCCCCGAACCGCCACCGCGCCCGCCACACATCGCGACGCACCTTGCGGCGCAGCGTGCGGCTCACCAGTCCAATTCCGATGCATCCACCGGGTTTTCAATCCACTCACTCTTGCTGATCGTGCCCGCATGCAGCCCCAGCACCCGATCCGCCATCCGCGATATCTCGGTGTTGTGGGTCACCACGATCACGGTCTGCCCACCGTGCCGGGCGAGGTCACTCAGGGCCGCCAGGACTTGACGACCGGTGTTCAGATCCAGGCTTCCGGTCGGTTCATCGCAGAGCAACAATGGCGGCCGCTTGACGATCGCCCGGGCGATCGCGACCCGCTGCTGCTGGCCCCCGGAGAGTTGCGCGGGAAAGCGATCGGCGACGTCCCCGACTCCCACCTGTGTCAGCGCGGCGGCACTGCGGGATCGTGCATCAGGTCCCGTCAGCTCGGCAAGCAGTTCGACGTTCTCGCGGGCAGTCAATGTGGGCACCAGGTTGAAGAATTGGAATACGAAACCGACATGACGGCGCCGATACCGCGTACGGCTGTTGCGGCTGAGCGCGCCGACATTGCGCCCGCCGACCTCGATCACCCCCTCGGATGGCTGATCGATTCCGCCAATGATGTTGAGCAGCGTCGTCTTTCCCGATCCGGACGGGCCGAGAAGCACCACGAATTCGCCGGCCCGGATGTCCAGGTCCACCCCGTCCAATGCGATGACCCGGGTGGGCCCGGCGCCGTAGGTCTTGCCGACACCGGCCAACCTCACCAGCGGTTCGCCGTTTCGAGAGTTCGACTCCGAGTCCGCGTCACCGCCGTCCGGTTGTGCGCTCATGCACTCACTATTTCATCTCCGTCGTGGCGCGATCGGCACCCACATGACCAGGTGACCGTCGGCGGGTCCACACTTGTGCCATGAATGTCAGTGATTTCATCACCCCAGCCCCAGCGCGGGAGGCGTGATGGCGCCCGCCGGCCCCGAGCCCCGCCGCCCGCTCAACGGCCTCTCGGACGTGCGGGCGTTCTTTCACACCAACACCACACCGCTGTACTTCATCTCGCCGACCCCGTTCAATCTGCTGGGCGTCGACCGCTGGATCCGGAACTTCTTCTATCTGACGTACTACGACGCTTTTGAGGGCACCCATTCGCGCGTGTTCGTGCCCCGGCGGCGAGACCGCCGTGATTTCGACTCCATGGACGAGGTGTGCAGCCACCTGCTGTCCGATCCGGAGACGCTCGACTTCATCGCGGGCAAAGGCCCCGGGGGTAAGTGCTGCTTTGTGATGATGAACGAGGAAATCCAGGCCCTGGCGCGGTCGGCGGGCTTGCAGGTCATGCATCCGCCGATCGAGCTGCGCGAGCGCCTGGGCTCCAAGATCGTCATGACGCGGCTGGCCAATGATGCGGGTATACCGAGCGTGCCGAACACGATCGGACGGGCCGGCTCCTACGACGAATTGCTGACGCTCGCGCAGGACGCCGGTCTGGGCGATGACCTCGTCATCTCGATCGCCTACGGCAACGCCGGTAGTGGGACGTTCTTCGTGCACGGTCAGCGCGATTGGGACCAGCACGCCGGTGATCTGGTCGGGCAGGACCTCAAAGTCATGAAGCGCATCCGCAATGTCGAGGTGTGCCTCGAGGGTGCCGTGACCCGCCACGGCACCGTGGTCGGCCCCGCGATGACGAGTCTGGTCGGTTATTCGGAGCTGACGCCGAGCCGGGGCAGCTGGTGTGGCAATGACATCTGGCACGAGGTGTTGCCGCCGGCCCAGACCCGCGCCGCGCGGGAAATGGTGACAAAGCTGGGCGACGTCATGCGCCGCCAGGGTTACCTAGGCTACTTCGAAGTGGACCTGCTGCATGACCTCGACTCCGATGAGCTCTACCTCGGCGAGGTGAACCCGCGCCTGTCCGGCGCCAGCCCGATGACGAACCTGACCACCGAGGCTTACGCCGACATGCCGCTGTTCCTCTTTCATCTGCTCGAGTACATGGACGTGGAGTACGAGCTCGACATCGACGAAATCAACTCGCGCTGGGAGCGGGGCTATGGCGAAGACGAAGTCTGGGGTCAGGTGATCATCACGGAGACCTCGCCGGAAATCGAGATCTTCACCGCGACGCCGCGCACCGGGGTATGGCGCATCGACGACGACGGTCGCGTCTCCTTCGCGCGGACCGCCAATGACTGGGCCACCCTGCTCGACGGCTCCGAGGCCTTCTACATGCGCGTCGCGGCGCCGGGCGACTTACGTTCCGAGGGTGCCCAACTCGGCGTGCTGGTCACCCGTGGACACCTGCAGACCGACGACTATCGGCTGAGCGACCGCTGCCAACGCTGGGTCAAAGGCATGAAGGCCAAGTTCACCTCGACGCCCCTGACGCCCGCCGCCCCGATCGTCTCTCGGCTCGTCGCACGAGCGTGAGCGCCCCGGCCGGCATCTCTCTGGGCAACTGGCTGGCGGCGCCCTACGCGAAGTGGTCGTTCCAGCACGTCGAAGACTTCGTGCCGACCGCGGTCATCTCGCGGGGGAGCGGGCCGGTCGCGGAGTTACCGGTAGCCGAGGTGCCGTTGGGGGACATTCCGGTAGCCGGCAACGGTGGGGTGGCCACCACCGTCGGCGCGGTGATGCTCGCCACCGCCACCGACGGGTGGGCCGTTGCCCACCGCGGGTCCATGGTGGCCGAGGAATATCTCGACGGCATGCAGGCGCAGACCCGGCACCTGCTGTTCTCGGTCAGCAAATCCCTGGTGGCCGCGGTCGTCGGCGCGCTGCACGCCACCGGCGCCATCGAGCTTGACGCGCCCGTCACGAAATTCGTTCCGGCCCTGGCGGATTCCGGCTATGGCGGAGCTACGGTGCGCCACCTGCTGGACATGAGGTCCGGAATCGCCTTCTCGGAGAACTACGACGATCCGGCCGCGGAGATTCACCGCCTCGACCAGGCGATGGGGTGGGCACCCCGCACCGGTGCGGACGCGCCCGCCACGCTGCACGACTTCCTGCTGACGCTGCGACGCAAATCACCGCACGGCGGTCCCTTCGAATACCGCTCGTGCGAAACCGATGTGCTCGGCTGGATCTGCGAGGTCGCCGGCACCCGGCGGATGCCTGAGCTGATGTCGGAACTGTTGTGGAGTCGCATCGGCGCCCAGAGCGATGCCACCATCGGCATCGACGCGGCAGGAACCGGACTGTTCGACGGCGGCATCAACGCCTGTCTGGCCGACATGATCCGCTTCGGGTCGCTGTTCCTGCGCGACGGCGTCTCATTGACCGGTCATCAGGTGTTGCCGACTGCGTGGATCGCCGACACGCTGCAGGGCGGTCCCGACTCGCGACAGGCGTTCGCCGCGAACCCCGACAACAACGAGATGCCCGGTGGCATGTACCGCAACCAGATGTGGTTTCCCTACCCCGGCAGCAATGTCGTGCTGTGCCTGGGTATGTGCGGTCAGATGATCTACGTGGACCGGTCGGCGGAGATGGTCGCCGCCAAGCTGTCCACCCAGGCGCACTCGCACGAGCCGCACATGGTGGACACGCTGCGCGCCTTCGACGCCGTAGCGCGCGAACTACGGTGCAGGTAATCGGCTGCACCGCAACACGATCAGCGGCGGGGAATCAGCGGGCTTGATCGCGGTCGATAACGAACCGCCGGTCACCGTTCGGGCGGCATACAATCCGAAGCGAACCGGACCCTTGGTCACGACAATCGCGCTGTGGCCTGATCACCCGCAGGCGAGGTCATGAAAAAGCGCTATAAGGGACAAACTCCGAAGGCTTGGCGCCCCGACCGGGAAATGCCACGGTGCCCCGGCTATGACTACGCCGTGAGATCCGGTGCCCACGTCCGGAAAGTGCGCGCCGAGTTTCGCGCCCGGTTATTTTTATATCTCTCGGGTTGGCAAGAAGGGTCCGAACAGGGGATCCACTGACGGGTCAGACGACCCCAACTGCGGGAAACGGCTGAATTCCGGGTAAACCATCTCACAGCACCGGAAATTGAAACTGCACCCGCAGCTCGACAGATTGGAGAATAATGACCACCGCCGCATGCGATTCCTTCGCACCAACGAAGTTTCCGTTTGTGAAGAATCTGATTTTGCCGGTGCCGGACGGTAATTGCAAACTCGTCGTATCAAATCCAGCGCTCGACCCTACTTTATGGACCGAATATCTCGACGGCGCGGTTCGTAGCTACACCGAACACGGCGTAGAGCGTACTTTGAATATCGACGCTGTCCGGGATGGCATGGACACCCGATTGTTTTACGCGGCGGTGGACGGCCGGGGTGCTGTCGTCGGGGGTGCTCGCGTCGTAGGCCCGCTGTGGTCGGCCGATGATTCTCATGCTGTGATCGAATGGGAGGGTAGCCCCGGAGCGATCGCGGTTCGGAAGATGATCGACGATCGGGTGCCGTTCGGCGTCGTCGAAGTGAAGACGGCATGGGCGGACAGTGCTTCTCGCCACCGTGGTGCCATCGCGGCGGCCCTGGCACGCACGGCGCTGCCGAGCATGGCACTGCTGGGGGTTCAGTTCGTGATGGCGACGGCGGCCGCCCACGTGCTGGACCGGTGGCGCGCGTCGGGGGGAGTGGTGGCTGCGACGATCCCCGCGGTGGCCTACCCGGACGAGCGTTACCGAACCAAGATGATGTGGTGGGACCGCAGCACGATCGCTAACCATGCTGACCCCAAACAACTCTCGAGAATGTATACGGAGACAAGCGAGCTTATGAGGGACGCGGAGGCGTTGAACGGACTCGGCATGGCCGGCGCGGGCGCCGCCAGGTGACAAACGCGCACGACGGCGAGGACTGCCAAGCGCTCGTCCTGTGCGACGGCGACCCCGAGGACCGCCGTGCACTCGACCGGCTCCGGGCGGATCCGGATATCCAGTGGATCGACCGGTTCGAAGAACAGCTGGATACGGGACGGCGCTCGCTACCGGCGCCGGACCCGGATCTGCTGAGTGAAGCGAGGCGGTGGGTGTACTACCCGTGGCGCCGTGTGGTGGCCGCCATACTCGGGCCCCGGGCCTTCCGGGCGGTGCGCCTGGACCGCAACCGACACCTCATCACCGCGCAGGAGCAAGATATTTTGAACGGGCTGCGGGTCGGTGTCGTCGGCGTCAGCGCCGGCCACGCGATTGCCTACACACTCGCTACCGAAGGCGCCTGTGGCACGCTACGACTGGCTGATTTCGATGAGCTGGAATTGTCGAATCTCAACCGGGTGCCCGCAACCGTCCTCGACATAGGCCTCAACAAGGCGACCGTCGCCGCCCGGCGGATCGCGGAGTTGGACCCGTATCTCAAAGTCGAGGTGGTCGCGTCGGGGCTTTCGCCGCAGTCGATCGAGGAGTTCCTTGACGGGCTCGATGTCGTTGTCGAGGAATGTGACTCGCTGGATATGAAAGTGCTGCTGCGGCAAACGGCGAAGGCCCGCGGCGTCCCGGTGCTGATGGCGACCAGCGACCGAGGCCTGATAGACGTCGAGCGCTACGACACCGATCCCGGGCGACCGATTCTGCATGGTCTGCTGGGTGACATCGACGCGGGCCGGCTGGGCGGTCTGACGACCCGGGAGAAAGTGCCGTACATACTCAATATTCTTGACAGTCAGCAGCTTTCAGCACGTGGCGCGGCCTCGCTGGTCGAGGTCGGCCAGACGTTGGCGGGCTGGCCCCAGCTGGCCGGCGACATCTGGGTAGGTGCGGCGACGGTGGCGAGCGCCGTGCGCCGAATCGGCCTCGGCGAGCCGCTTGGTTCCGGCCGGGTCCGGGTCGATGTCAGTGCCGCGCTGGATCGCCTCGATGAGCCCGCGCTGGCCAATGGCACGAAGGCGGTGACGCCGCAGGTGGCGATGGCCACCGCGCCGGACGCGCGACGGCCGGTGAGCGAGGCGGTGGCCGAGGCCGCGACGTACGCGCCCTCCGGCGGCAATGCGCAGCCCTGGCATGTTGTGGCCGAACAGGATTCGCTCACCGTGCGATTGGTGCCAGAACGCACCTCGATGATGGACATCGCCTTCCGCGGCAGCGCGGTCGCACTCGGTGCGGCGATGTTCAACGCCCGGGTCGCGGCGGCGGCTCACCAGGTTCTGGGGCCCGTCGAATTCGACACGAGGCAGCCCGGCTCACCGTTACAGGCGACACTGAAGTTCGGCCGGGGCGAGGACCCGAGTCTGGCCGCCCTCTATCAGCCCATGCTGCTTCGAGCTACCAACCGTTACTGTGGCACGCCCACTCCGCTGGACGCCGCGACCGCGGCCATGCTCCAAGAGGTCGCGGCAAACGAAGGCGGGCGGTTACGGATGTTGCTGTCGCGCGATGAGATCGAGCGGGCCGCAGCCATTTTGGCCGCCGCCGATCGCATTCGCTATCTCACCCCCAGGCTTCACGAGGAGATGATCTCCGAGCTTCGCTGGCCCGGGGATCCGTCGGTGGAGACCGGCATCGACGTGCAAAGCCTGGAATTGGAGCCCAGCGAGTTGCGCGTTCTCGAGTTGGTGAGCCGCGCCGATGTCATTGCAAGCCTGGCGAAATGGGATGCGGGTGGGGCTCTCGGGACCAACATGTCCGAACGCGTCTCGGCGAGTTCGGCACTCGCCGTCGTCTACGTCCAGGGCGCCGAACTCACCGATTTCGCCCGCGGCGGTTCGGCCATGCAGGCGGTGTGGATCGCCGCGCAGCAATGCGGCCTGGCTGTGCAACCGGTGTCGCCCGTCTTTCTCTACGGCTGCACGAAGGAAGATCTGCAGAAGGCCGCACCACACTTCGCCGCGGAGCTGCACCAACTGCAGCAGGAGCTGCGCGGCCTGGCCCAACCCGGGGGAGACGAGCACGAGGTCCTGGTATTCAGACTGTTTCACGCCCCGCCGCCGTCGGTGCGCAGCCGCCGGCGCCGGCTCGGAACCAACTGAGAGTCTCGAACATCGACAATGCACGACTACGCCACCCCGCACCGGCTTGACCAGATCGTCACCGCCGTCGCCAATCAACTCATCGCCGCCGACGCCGGCACCTCAGTCGACGTCAGCCGGCGGGTACTGGCCTACCTCGTGGACCAGCTGGGCGTGGACGTCAGCTTCCTCCGGTACAACGACCACGACATCGATGCGACGAAGCTGGTGGCCGAATGGCCGCCCCGCCACGACATACCGGATCCCGATCCACTTGCGGTGATCTACTTCGCCGACGCCGACCCGGTTTTCGCGTCAGCCCAGCACGCCAAGGAACCACTCGTCCTGCGGCCGGACACGGAATCGGACGACTATCAACGGCGCATCCGGGAAGGCCGCCAGATCATGGCCACGTCGTTGGCCGCCGTCCCGCTCATCTCTGCCGACGTCACCACCGGGGTGCTGGGGTTCGTCAAATACGGCGACCGGGAGTGGCACCAGGCCGAGCTCAACGCCCTGACCGCGATCGCCAGCCTGTTCGCTCAGGTCCAGGCTCGGGTGGCCGCCGAAACGCAGCTCCGCCACCTCGCCGACCATGACGACCTGACCGGCCTGCACAACCGTCGGGCACTGCTGGCCCATCTCGACCAGCGGCTGGCCGCCGGTCAGACCGGCCCCGTGGCGGCGCTGTTCCTCGACCTCGACCGCCTCAAGACCATCAACGACTACCTGGGTCACGCGGCGGGCGACCAGTTCATCCAGGTGTTCGCACAGCGGCTGCGCACCGCGTGCCTCAGTGACAGCGTGATCGCGCGACTCGGCGGCGACGAGTTCGTCATCGTCCCGCCCGCGCCGATGAGCGCTGACGCCGCGGTGCGGTTCGCCGAACAACTCAGCGACCAGTTCAAGGAACACGTTTCCATCGGAGGCGAGGTGCTCACCCGCACCGTCAGCATCGGCACCGCTTGCGCGACGCCCGGGATAGACACACCGTCGAACCTCATCCGCCGGGCGGACCAGGCCGTCCTGGCGGCCAAGCATGCCGGCGGCGACGGCATCGCGACCTTCACCGAAGACATGTCCCAGCGAAGCGAACTGCGCAACGACATCGAGCTGCACCTGCGCAGCGGCATCGAATCCGACGCTCTGCGATTGGTGTACCTTCCCGAGGTCGACCTGCGGACCCGCTCGATCATCGGCGTGGAGGCCCTGGTCCGGTGGCAGCACCCGACCCGTGGGCTGTTGCCCCCCGACTTGTTCATCCCGGTCGCCGAATCGGTCAATCTCGCAGGCGAACTGGACAGGTGGGTGTTGCGTTCGGCCTGCCGGGAATTCGCGGACTGGCGGTCTGCCGGGCTCGGCCGTGACCTGGTGCTGCGGATCAACGTCTCGCCCGGTCAGCTGGTCACCGGCGGATTCGTCGACTTCGTCGCCGACACGATCAACCGGCACGGTATCGGCGCCTCCTCGGTGTGTCTGGAGATCACCGAGAACGTCATCGTTCAGGACCTGCAGACCGCCCGCGCCACCCTGTCCGGCCTCAAGGACATCGGAGTGCGGATCGCCATCGACGACTTCGGAACCGGATACAGCGCCATGTCGCTCTTGCAGACGCTGCCGATCGACACGCTGAAGATCGACAGGTGTTTCGTGCGGCGACTCGGCACCGACTCCAGCGATCTCGTCATCGTGCGCGGGATCATGGTGTTGGCCCAGGGGTTCAACCTCAACGTGGTGGCCGAAGGCATCGAGACCGAGGCCGCGGCCCGGGTGCTGATCGATCATCAGTGCTACCGCGGGCAGGGGTTCCTGTACTCGCCGCCGGTGACCGGCGCGGCCATGCGCGGCCTGCTCGCCGGCTAGCCGCGGAGGTCTCGACCAGCGCATTTCATCGCCGCTGCGGTATCCCTTCACCGCCGTTTGACACGAATTCCCGTGGGTATTCACGGGGCCGCGGTTGAGGAGGGACATGATCACGACCAGTGGGCTGCACCCGGCGGCGGCCGTCGCGCCTGATGCGCAAGAGCCACTCGCGTCACATCTGTCACTTGAGGTAACCGACGCCCCAGTCGGCGCCCCCGGCACGACTCGAACGTGCGACCTAGGGATTAGAAGGCCCTTGCTCTATCCACCTGAGCTACGGAGGCAATGCGCAGGTCAGTCTATCCAAAGCCGAAAAATCAAGGGGCGCAGGCGACACAACGCGCCGGAAAAGAGTTTGAGTGCGCCGGAAATGGGCTATGGTGTGAGCCTCGACACACGTACAACACCGGCCGGTCATCGGCCGTTAACCGCAGCGTGGCGTGTGCCTGACGTCGAGGGGTGTGCTTAGCAATGTGTATTGCAAGTGTGACCGCGCGGTGCTCGCAAGCGGGTGCCGAGGCGTTGCGCCAGGGCGCGCAGCTCGCGGCTGACGCCCGGGGCATCTCCCGGGCCAGCGCGGTGCTGCTGCGTGGCTCACCGTTCGCCGTGGGCTGGATTGCCGGCTGGCTGGCCACCGAGTTCCCGCCGCACGTGCTGACCGGCCATGCGCTGTCCCGGGTGGCGCCGCCGGCGATCAACCGGGTCGGCACCACGTGGGCCGCGCAGCGCGCGGACCGTGCGCTCACCGCAGCCCTCGAGGCGTCGTTCGGGTCCGACTTCCGTGACCAGGTTTTCCACCCGACCACCAACCCGGCGCTGAGCGTGCGCCGCGGCATCCTGCCCAAGCCCAAGCCCGGCCCGCACCGCCGCTACGCGGCGAAGACGTCGGACATCTCCTACGGCCCGGGTGGCACCGAGCACCTGCTCGACATCTGGCGCCGTCCGGACCTCGCCCCCGGTCACCGGGCCCCGGTGTTGATCCAGGTTCCGGGCGGGGCATGGAGTGTCAACGGCAAGCGTCCGCAGGCCTACACGCTGATGAGCCGGATGGTCGAACTGGGCTGGATCTGCGTCTCGATCAACTACAGCAAAAGCCCGCGCGCCAAGTTCCCCGCACACATCATCGACGTCAAGCGCGCGATCGCCTGGGTCCGGGAGAACATCGGCGACTACGGCGGCGACTCCGACTTCATCGCCATCACCGGCGGTTCAGCGGGCGGGCACCTGGCTTCGCTGGCCGCCCTCACCCCGAACGACCCGACCTTCCAGCCCGGGTTCGAACGCGCCGACACCACGGTGCAGGCCGCGGCCCCGTATTACGGGGTCTACGACTTCACCGACTTCGACAACATGCACGAGCTGATGATGCCGTTCCTCGAAAACTTCGTCATGAAGGCCAGGTTCGCCGACCAGCCGGAACGCTTCACCGCGGCGTCGCCGATCTCCTATGTGCACCGCGACGCGCCGCCGTTCTTCCTGCTGCACGGCGACCGCGACCAGCTGGCACCCATCGGTCAGGCCCGGGCCTTCTGCGCGGCGTTGCAGGGAGCCGGGGCCCCCACGGTTGCCTACGCCGAACTGGCGAACGCGCACCACGCCTTCGACATCACCCCGACGGTGCGCTCCCGGCTGGCCGCCGACGCCGTCTCGGACTTCCTGGGTGTCGTCTACGGCCGGCGGGAGAGCGCCCTCATGGGCTCGTTCGCGCTGTCCGCCTCACCCGCCAGCTGAGCCGAGGTCGCCTCCGCACGCTGAGAGCACCCTCACTTTCACCACCGCCGCAACCGGACTAGCGTTGGGTGGGCATTCCGGTGGCGGGGCCTGATAGCAGGAGGTTTGATCAGCGGTGAAGGGGTTGACGTGTCGGGTGGCCCGGCTTTCGGGGGGTCGTGACCGTGGCTGAGGCCGTGGGATTGTCCGACGAGCTTGGGCCGGTTGACTATCTGTTGCACCGCGGCGAAGCGAACCCGCGGACGCGCTCGGGGATCATGGCGCTGGAACTGCTCGACACCACGCCGGACTGGAACCGCTTCCGCTCCCGGTTCGAGAATGCGTCCCGCAAGGTTCTGAGGTTGCGGCAGAAGGTCGTCGTGCCGACGCTGCCGACGGCGGCGCCGCGCTGGGTCGTCGATCCGGACTTCAATCTCGACTTCCACGTCCGGCGCGTGCGGGTGGCCGAACCCGGCACCCTTCGCGAGGTGTTCGACCTCGCCGAAGTCATGCTGCAGTCCCCGCTGGACATCTCCCGGCCACTGTGGACGGCCACGCTCGTCGAAGGACTGGCCGACGGCAGAGCGGCCACGCTGCTGCACCTGAGTCATGCGGTCACCGACGGGGTCGGCAGCGTCGAGATGTTCGCCGAAATCTATGACCTGGAGCGCGATCCCGAGCCCAGGCCACTGCCCCCGCAACCGATCCCGCAGGATCTGACCCCCAATGACCTGATGCGCCAAGGCATTAACCACCTGCCCATGGCGCTCGTCGGCGGCGCGCTGGGGGCGTTGACCGGAGCCGTGTCGGCCGCCGGGAAGGCGGTGCTCGATCCGTTGTCCACGGTGTCCGGGATCCTCGGGTACGCCACGTCGGGGGCACGGGTGTTGAACCGGGCGGCCGAGCCCTCGCCGCTGCTGCGCCGGCGCAGCCTGGCCAGTCGCACCGAGGCGATCGACATCCGGCTTGCCGACCTCCACAAGGCGGCCAAGGCCGGTGGCGGGTCCATCAACGACGCATATCTGGCCGGTCTGTGCGGCGCGCTGCGGCGCTACCACGTCGCCCTCGGTGTGCCGATCAGCACACTGCCGATGGCGGTTCCGGTGAACCTGCGCGCCGAAGGCGATGCGGCGGGCGGCAATCAGTTCACCGGAGTCAACCTCGCCGCCCCGGTCGGCACGGTCGATCCGGTGGCCCGGATCAAGAAGATCCGGGCACAGATGACGCAGCGGCGGGAAGAGCCCGCGATGAACATCATCGGGTCCATGGCACCGGTGCTCAGCGTGCTGCCGACCGCGGTGCTGGAGGGCATCAGCAGCTCGGTGATCGGCAACGACGTGCAGGCCAGCAACGTCCCGGTCTATCCGGGCGACACCTACATCGCCGGCGCAAAAATCATGCGGCAGTACGGTATCGGCCCGCTGCCGGGCGTGGCGATGATGGTCGTGCTGATCTCCCGGGGTGGCTGGTGCACCATCACCGTGCGCTACGACAGGGCAGCGGTGCAGAACGACGAACTGTGGGCCCAGTGCCTGCTGGAGGCTTTCGACGAGATCCTCGCGCTGGCCGGCGATCCGCCGCCGCACGCGATTGCGGCATCGTTCGAAGCCAAGCAGGTCGCCTCCGCACGATCGGTGTCGGGCTCGTGAGCGCCGCCGACGAGAAGGACGCGGCGGTCAAGGACCTGCGGTTGCCCGGTTCGGTGGCCGAAATCATGGCCAGCCCACCGGGTCCGAAGGTCGGGGCGTTCTTCGACCTGGACGGAACACTGGTCGCCGGCTTCACCGCGGTCATCCTCACCCAGGAGCGGCTGCGCCGCCGCGACATGGGGGTGGGCGAGCTGCTGAGCATGATCCAGGGCGCGCTCAACCACACCCTGGGCCGGATCGAGTTCGAGGAACTGATCAGCAAGGCGTCCATGGCGCTGGCCGGTCGGCTGCTGGACGACCTGGACGAGATCGGCGAGCGGCTGTTCAATCAGCGCATCGAATCCCGGATCTACCCGGAGATGCGGGAACTGGTGCGCGCGCACGTGGCACGCGGCCACACCGTGGTGCTCAGCTCGTCGGCGCTGACCATCCAGGTGAACCCGGTGGCGCGGTTCCTGGGCATTTCCAACACGCTCACCAACAAGTTCGAGACCAACGAGGACGGTCTGCTCACCGGCGGCGTGATCAAGCCGATCCTGTGGGGTCCGGGCAAAGCCGCTGCGGTGCAACGCTTTGCGGCCGAGCACGATATCGACTTGAAGGACAGCTACTTCTACGCCGATGGTGACGAGGACGTCGCCCTGATGTACCTGGTCGGCAATCCGCGCCCGACCAACCCCGAGGGCAAGATGGCCGCCGTGGCCAGGCGCCGCGGCTGGCCCATCCTGAAGTTCGACAGCCGCGGCGGTGTCGGGTTGCGTCGTCAGATCCGCACCCTGGCCGGCTTCGGCTCGATGGTTCCGGTTGCGGCCGGTGCGGTGGGTCTGGGCCTGCTGACCCGCAACCGGCGGCGTGGGGTGAATTTCTTCACCTCGAACTTCTCCTCGTTGCTGTTGGCCACCTGCGGTGTGCATCTCAATGTCATCGGTCAGGAGAACCTGACCGCGCAGCGGCCCGCGGTCTTTATCTTCAATCACCGCAATCAGGTTGACCCGATCATCTCCGGTGCGCTGGTGAAGGACAACTGGGTCGGCGTGGGCAAGAAGGAACTGCAGCGCGACCCGATCATGGGCACGATGGGCAAGTTGCTCGACGGGGTGTTCATCGACCGCGACGACCCGGACTCGGCGGTGGAGATGCTGCGCACCGTCGAGGACCGTGCCAGTAACGGCCTGTCCATCGTGATCGCCCCGGAGGGCACCCGGCTGGACACCACCGAGGTCGGCCCGTTCAAGAAGGGGCCGTTCCGGATCGCGATGTCGGTGGGAATTCCCATCGTTCCCATCGTGATCCGCAATGCCGAGATCATCGCGTCGCGCAACTCCACCACCCTGAACCCCGGAACCGTCGATGTTGCGGTGTTCCCACCGATTTCGGTCGAGAACTGGACCCTGGACACGTTGTCCGACCGGATCGCCGAGGTCCGTCAGCTCTACCTCGACACCTTGGCGGACTGGCCGTACGACGGGCTGCCCGAGGTGGATCTGTCCGCGAAGAAGCGCGCGCCTGCCGCCGCCGAGAAAGCGCCCGCGAAGAAGGCTGCCGCGAAGAAGGCTGCGAAGAAGGCGCCCGCCAAGAAGGCGCCGGCCAAGAAGGCCGCCGCGAAAAAGGCTCCGGCGAAAGAGGTTCCGGCCAAGAAGGCCCCCGCGAAGAAGGCCGCCGCGAAGAAGGCCCCGGCCAAGAAGGCTCCGGCCAAGAAGGCTGCCGTCAAGCAACCTCCCGAGCCGACGCCCGACGTCACTCCGCACGAATCCAGCGTGGACCCGAAGTCCGTGAGTGAGAGGCGACAAGAGAACTCGGAGCAGTCCGACTCGTCGACCTCGCAGCCCTGAGGCCCGCCGTGACCAGACCGGCCGCCGACACCAGCGCACTCCTGACCGCCGAGGATTCGCTGGTGCTCGCGTCCATGGACACACCGGTCGAGATGGAACTGATCATGGATTGGCTGGGCCAGCAGCGGGCCCGCCTGCCGCAGAACACCTTCGACGTGCTGAAACTGCCGGCGCGCACGGCGCCGCCGGGAGCCTTGACCGCGCTGGTCGAAAAACTCGAATCCTGCGACGACCGGTCGATCGTTCCGGTCCGTGTCTTCTGGCTGCCCCCCGCCGACCGGGGCAAGGTGGCCAAGGTGGCCGCCCTGCTCCCGGGCCGGGACCCCTACCACCCCAACCAGCGTCAGCAACGGCGCATTCTGCGCACCGAGCCGTGGCGGGCCCGGGTGGTGGCCGGCGAGTCGGCCAGTGTGTCCGAACTGCGCCGGCAATGGCGCGACACCACCGTCGGTGAGAACACCCACGAATTCGCTGAGTTCGTCACCCGGCGGGCGCTGCTGGCGCTGGCCCGGGCCGAGTACCGGATCCTGGGGCCGCAGTACAAGTCCCCACGCCTGGTCAAACCGGAGATGTTGGCGTCAGCGCGATTTCGGGCCGGCCTGGAGAAAATCCCCGGCGCCACGGTGGAGGAAGCCGGGCACATGCTCGACGAACTGGCGACCGGGTGGAGCCAGGCATCGGTCGACGTGATCTCGGTGCTGGGCAAGATGCTCAGCCGCGGGTTCGACCCGGACTTCGACTACGACGAGTATCAGGTCGCGGCCATGCGTGCCGCGCTGGAATCTCACCCGGCCGTGTTGTTGTTCTCGCACCGGTCCTACATCGACGGGGCCGTGGTGCCGGTTGCGATGCAGGACAACCGGTTACCTCCGGTGCACATGTTCGGCGGGATCAACCTGTCGTTCGGCGTGATGGGGCCCCTCATGCGCCGCTCGGGGACGATCTTCATCCGCCGCAACATCGGCGACAACCCGCTCTACAAATATGTGCTCAAGGAGTACGTCGGCTACATCGTGGAGAAGCGGTTCAATCTGAGCTGGTCGATCGAGGGCACCCGGTCGCGCACCGGAAAGATGTTGCCGCCCAAACTCGGTCTGATGAGCTACGTCGCCGACGCTTACCTGGACGGTCGTAGCGAAGACATTCTGCTGCAAGGTGTTTCGATCTGCTTCGACCAGTTGCACGAGATCGCCGAATACGCGGCCTATGCGCAGGGCGCCGAGAAGACGCCGGAGGGCTTCAGCTGGCTCTACAACTTCATCAAGGCCCAGGGCGAGCGCAATTACGGCAAGATCTATGTCCGCTTCCCCGAAGCGGTGTCGATGCGGCAGTACCTGGGACCGCCGGACGGACCGCTGGCAGCCGACCCGGCCGCTAAACGCCTTGCGCTGCAGAAGATGTCGTTCGAGGTGGCCTGGCGGATCCTGCAGTCGACGCCGGTGACCGCGACGGGTCTGGTGTCCGCGCTGCTGCTCACCACGCGCGGGATGGCCCTGACACTCGATCAGTTGCACCACACGTTGCAGGACTCGCTGGACTACCTCGACCGCAAGCACACGCCGGTCTCCACCAGTGCGTTGCGGTTGCGCTCGCGCGAGGGTGTACGCGCCGCGGTCGACGCGCTGTCCAACGGGCACCCGGTGACTCGGGTCGACAGCGGCCGGCAACCGGTGTGGTACATCGCGCCCGCCGACGAGCACGCCGCGGCGTTCTACCGGAACTCGGTGATCCACGCGTTCCTTGAGACCTCGATCGTGGAACTTGCGCTGGCGCATGCCCGTAACGCGACCGGTGACCGGGTGGAAGCGTTCTGGGCTCAGGCGATGCGGCTGCGCGATCTGCTGAAATTCGATTTCTACTTCGCCGACTCGGCGGCATTCCGGGCCAATATCGCCGAAGAGATGGCCTGGCACCAGGATTGGGAAGTCCAGCTTGCCGCCGGGGGAGAAGCGGTCGAGCAGATGCTGTACGCCAAGCGGCCGCTGATGTCGGATGCGATGCTGCGGGTGTTCTTCGAGGCCTACGAGATCGTCGCCGACGTGCTGCGCGATGCCCCACCGGACATCAGCCAGAAGGAGCTGACCGATCTGGCACTCGGGGTCGGCCGGCAGTACGTCGCCCAGGGCAGGGTCCGCAGCAGTGAGTCGGTGTCCACGCTGTTGTTCGCCACGGCCCGGCAGGTCGTCGTCGACCAGGACCTGATCGCGCCGGCGGCGGACCTGACCGAGCGCCGGGTGACCTTCCGCCACGAACTGCGCAACATCCTGCGTGACTTCGCCTACGTCGAGCACATCGCCCGCAACCAATTCGTCGAGCGTGAATTCAAGATGCGGCAGCTGCGCTCCGGAGAACCGGAGTAGCCCCGTCCACAGTGGCGGGTTTGTCAACAGGCGCACCGATCACCGTGCCCGCGCCGGCACGATCCGTCGGTGCCGGCGGGCTCAATGGGTCTCAACACCAGCACGACCCGAGAGAAAGTTGAGCCAATGTTCGAAACATGGATGACCATCGTCGGCCACATCGTCAACGACCCCCAGCGCCGTCGCGTCGGCAGCGAAGAACTGATCAAGTTCCGGGTGGCCAGCAACTCGCGCCGACGGACCGCCGACGGCAGCTGGGAACCGGGCAACTCACTGTTCATCACCGTCAACTGCTGGGGCCGGCTGGTCACCGGGGTCGGTGCCGCGCTGAGCAAGGGCGCGCCCGTGATCGCGGTGGGTCACGTCTACACCAGCGAGTACGAGGACCGCGAGGGCAACCGGCGCTCGTCGATGGAGATGCGCGCGACCGCGGTCGGCCCGGACCTGGCCCGCGCGATCGTGCGCATCGAGAAGCCGAGCTACACCGGGCCGCACCCGGTCGAGAATCCGGCCGTCGAGAGCGCCGGCGGAGTTGCCGAACCGACCGAAGCCGCCGTCCCGGGCAGCACGGCCGAGGGCACCGACAGCGCCGCGGCGCTGCCACTGTCGGCCTAGCGCTTTCCCGCGGTGCATAGGATGGTCCGCGGATATCCAAAGACCAGAAAGGCAACACCGCGGCATGGCTGAGTTCATCTACACGATGAAGAAGGTCCGCAAGGCGCACGGCGACAAGGTGATTCTCGACGATGTGACGTTGAGCTTCTACCCGGGCGCCAAGATCGGCGTCGTCGGCCCCAACGGGGCGGGCAAGTCGAGCGTCTTGCGGATCATGGCCGGACTGGACAAGCCGAACAACGGCGACGCTTTTCTGGCTACCGGCGCGACGGTAGGCATCCTGCTGCAGGAGCCGCCGCTGAACGAGGAGAAGACGGTCCGCGGCAACGTGGAGGAGGGCCTGGGCGAGATCAAGGTGAAGCTCGACCGCTTCAACGAGGTCGCCGAGCTGATGGCCACCGACTACTCCGACGAGCTGATGGAGGAGATGGGCCGGCTGCAGGAGGATCTGGACCACGCCGACGCGTGGGACCTGGACTCGCAGCTGGAGCAGGCCATGGACGCTCTGCGCTGCCCGCCGCCGGACGAACCCGTCACCAACCTCTCCGGCGGCGAGCGCCGCCGGGTGGCGTTGTGCAAGCTGCTGCTGTCGAAGCCCGACCTGCTGCTGCTCGACGAGCCGACCAACCACCTGGACGCCGAGAGTGTGCAGTGGCTCGAGCAGCACCTGGCCAGCTACGCCGGGGCGATCCTGGCGGTCACCCACGACCGCTACTTCCTGGACAACGTGGCCGAATGGATCCTCGAGCTCGACCGCGGCCGCGCCTACCCGTACGAGGGCAACTACTCGACATACCTGGAGAAGAAGGCCGAACGTCTGTCGGTGCAGGGCCGCAAGGACGCCAAGCTGCAAAAGCGGCTGACTGAGGAACTGGCGTGGGTGCGCTCCGGCGCGAAGGCGCGCCAGGCCAAGAGCAAGGCACGCCTGCAGCGCTACGAGGAGATGGCGGCCGAGGCCGAGAAGACACGCAAGCTCGATTTCGAGGAGATCCAGATCCCGGTCGGGCCGCGGCTGGGCTCGGTGGTTGTCGAAGTCGAGCACCTGGACAAGGGCTTCGAAGGCCGCACTCTCATCAAGGACCTGTCCTTCACCCTGCCCCGCAACGGCATCGTCGGCGTCATCGGCCCCAACGGTGTCGGCAAGACCACGCTGTTCAAGACCATCGTGGGCCTCGAACAGCCCGACAGCGGCACCGTCAAGGTGGGCGAGACCGTCAAGCTGAGCTACGTCGATCAGACCCGCTCGGGCATCGACCCGAAGAAGACGGTGTGGCAGGTCGTCTCGGACGGACTTGACTACATCCAGGTCGGACAGACCGAAGTTCCGTCGCGGGCGTACGTGTCGGCATTCGGGTTCAAGGGGCCCGATCAGCAGAAACCGGCGGGGGTGCTGTCCGGTGGTGGGCGCAACCGGCTGAACCTGGCACTGACCCTCAAGCAGGGCGGCAACCTGATCCTGCTGGACGAGCCGACCAACGACCTGGACGTCGAGACGCTGAGTTCGCTGGAAAACGCGCTGGTCAACTTTCCCGGGTGTGCGGTGGTGATCTCCCACGACCGGTGGTTCCTGGACCGGACCTGCACGCACATCCTGGCGTGGGAAGGCGACACCGACAACGAGGCCAAGTGGTTCTGGTTCGAGGGCAATTTCGGCGCATACGAGGAAAACAAAGTGGAACGACTCGGTGCCGATGCCGCGCGTCCGCACAGGGTGACCCACCGCAGGCTCACACGGGACTAATGTCAGTCTCGCCACGGCCGTGCTGAGTGGGGCGGTCGGGCAGCACCCGCGACGATGCGGCCGGTAGAAGCCGCTGAGGAGTGGGGCATCAACCGAGCGGTATCCGTCGCGAGTGGGGAGCAATCGGAATGACGATCGATCCCGGGGCCAAAGAAGACGTCGCGGCGTGGACCACGTTCACGCGCGGCGCTGAGATCCCTGACTGGGTGTCGAAGGCCTACCGAGACAGCTATCGGGGACCGCGCGGCGACGGGTCCCACGGCACGAGCGAATCAGGCTCGGTCGTCACCCCCAGCGTGCTGGATGCGCACTGCCGGCTGGCGCAGCACCGCCCGTCCGGTGAAAGCGCGGTCGCCGTCTACCCGGCCGAGGATGCGGCCGGCTTCGGACCCGCCCTGCAGGTGGTCACCGATCAGGGCAGCATGCTGATGGACTCGGTCACCGTGCTGCTGCACCGCCTCGGCCTGGGCTACACGGCGATCATGACGCCGGTGTTCGAAGTGCGTCGCGACCCGTCGGGGGAGCTGCAGCGCGTCGAACCCAAAGCCGACGACGCGTCGCCCTACGTCGGCGAAGCCTGGATCCATGTCCAGCTGTCCGCGTCGGTCGACCGCAAAGTCCTCGCCGAGGTCGAGCGGTTGCTGCCCAAGGTGCTCGCCGACGTGCAACGCGTCGCCACCGACGCGGCGGCGATGATCGACACGCTGGGCGAGGTGGCCGCGGCCGTCGACGACAATCCCGACGGCCGCTATGAAGCACCCGACCGCCAGGAGGTGGCGGCGCTGCTGCGCTGGCTCAACCGGGGCAATTTCCTGCTGCTGGGCTACCAGCGCACCCGGGTGCAGGACGGTCTGGTCGCCGGTGACGGCTCCAGCGGCCTCGGCGTGCTGCGGGCCCGCTCAGGCACCCGCCCCAGGCTCACCGACGAATCCAAGCTGCTGGTGCTGGCGCAGGCCGCCGTCGGCAGCTACCTGCGCTATGGCGCCTACCCCTATGCCATCGCCGTCCGCGAGTACGCCGGCGCCGGTGAGGTGTACGAGCACCGCTTCGTCGGACTGTTCACCGTCGCGGCCATGAACGCCGACGTGCTGGAGATCCCGACGATCTCGCACCGGGTTCGCGACGCGCTCACCCTGGCCGGCAGCGACCCCAGCCATCCCGGCCAGCTCCTGCTCGACGTCATCCAGACGGTCCCGCGGCCGGAGTTGTTCACCCTGAGCGCCGAGCAGCTGCTGGCCATGGCGAAGGCCGTCGTGGACATGGGCTCGCAACGGCGGGCGTTGTTGTTCCTGCGCGCCGACCGGCTGCAGTTCTTCGTCTCGTGCCTGGTGTATCTGCCCCGCGACCGTTACACCACCCCGGTGCGCCTGCAGATCGAGGACATCCTGGTCCGCGAGTTCGGCGGCACCCGGCTGGAGTTCACCGCGCGGGTCAGTGAATCGCCCTGGGCGCTCATGCATTTCATGGTGCGGCTGCCGGAGGACTCGCAACCGGGCTCGGTCGACGTCTCCGAAGCCAACCGCAACCGCATCCAGGCACTGCTCAGCGAGGCCGCCCGGACGTGGGCCGACCGGCTGACCGCCGCGGCCCCCACCGCCGCCGTCAGCTACGCCGACGCCGAGCACTATGCGACCGCCTTCTCCGAGGCCTACAAGCAGGCCGTCACGCCGGCCGAGGCCATCAACGACATCGCCGTCATCAAGGAACTCAGCGACGACTCGGTCAAGCTGGTGTTCTCCCAGGGCGACGAGCACGGGCTCGCCCAGCTCACCTGGTTTCTGGGCGGGCGTACCGCCTCGCTGAGCCAGTTGCTGCCGATGCTGCAGAGCATGGGCGTCGTCGTGCTCGAAGAGCGGCCGTTCACCGTCACCCGGCCCGACGGACTGCCGGTGTGGATCTACCAGTTCAAGATCCAGCCGCACCCCACCATCCCGCTGGCGGCGACGGACGAGGAGCGCGAGGCGGGTGCGCAACGCTTCGCCGATGCCGTCACCGCGATCTGGCAGGGCCGCGTCGAGGTCGACCGCTTCAACGAGCTGGTGATGCGCGCCGGGCTGACGTGGCAGCAGGTGGTGCTGCTGCGCGCCTACGCAAAGTACTTGCGGCAGGCCAACTTCCCCTACAGCCAGTCCTACATCGAGTCGGTGCTCAACGAGCATCCCTCGACGGCGCGCTCGCTGGTCGCCCTGTTCGAAGCGCTGTTCCACCCGAAGTCCGCGGGCAGCGGCCGCGACGCGCAGACGGCGGCCGCCGCAGTGGCCGCCGACATCGACGCGCTGGTGAGCCTGGACACCGACCGCATCCTGCGCGCCTTCGCCTCGCTGGTACAGGCCACCCTGCGCACCAATTACTTTGTGACACGCGAAGGTTCGGCCCGCAGCCGTGACGTGCTGTCGGTCAAGCTCAACGCGCAGCTGATCGACGAGCTTCCGTTGCCGCGGCCGAAGTTCGAGATCTTCATCTACTCACCCCGGGTCGAGGGCGTGCATCTGCGGTTCGGCCCGGTGGCCCGCGGCGGGCTGCGCTGGTCGGACCGCCGCGACGATTTCCGCACCGAGATCCTGGGCCTGGTCAAAGCGCAGGCGGTGAAGAACGCCGTCATCGTCCCCGTCGGAGCCAAGGGTGGCTTCGTCGTGAAGCGGCCGCCGCTACCGACCGGGGACGCCGCCGCAGACCGCGACGCCACCCGCGCCGAGGGCGTCGCCTGCTACCAGTTGTTCATCTCGGGACTGCTGGATGTGACCGACAACGTCGACCACGCCACCAAAGCCGTCCACCCGCCACCGCAGGTGGTGCGCCGCGACGGCGACGACGCCTACCTGGTGGTGGCGGCCGACAAGGGCACCGCGACGTTCTCCGACATCGCCAACGACGTCGCCAAGTCCTACGGTTTCTGGCTCGGTGACGCCTTCGCCTCGGGCGGTTCGGTGGGCTACGACCACAAGGCGATGGGCATCACCGCCAAGGGTGCGTGGGAGGCGGTCAAGCGGCACTTCCGGGAGATCGGCGTCGACACCCAGACCGAGGACTTCACCGTCGTCGGCGTCGGCGACATGAGCGGCGACGTCTTCGGCAACGGCATGCTGCTCAGCAAGCACATCAGGCTCGTCGCCGCCTTCGACCACCGGCACATCTTCCTGGACCCCAACCCCGATTCGAGGACGTCCTGGGTGGAGCGGCACCGGATGTTCGAGCTGCCCCGCTCCAGCTGGGACGACTACGACAAGTCGCTGATCAGCGAGGGCGGCGGCGTTTACAGCCGCGACCAGAAGGCGATCCCGATCAGCTCGCAGGTCCGCGACGCCCTCGGGATCGACGGTGACGTCACCGAGATGGCGCCGCCGAACCTGATGCGGGCGATCCTGCAAGCGCCGGTGGACCTGCTGTTCAACGGCGGCATCGGCACGTACATCAAAGCCGAAACCGAGTCCGACGCCGACGTCGGGGACCGCGCCAACGACCCGGTGCGGGTCAACGGGCACCAGGTGCGGGCCAAGGTGATCGGCGAGGGCGGCAACCTGGGGGTCACGGCGCGGGGCCGGGTGGAATTCGACCTGTCGGGCGGCCGCATCAACACCGACGCGATGGACAACTCCGCCGGTGTGGACTGCTCCGACCACGAGGTCAACATCAAGATCCTGATCGACTCCCTGGTCACCGCCGGCAAGGTCGATGCCGGCGAACGCACGGCGCTGCTCGAGTCCATGACCGACGAGGTCGGCTGGCTAGTGCTCCAAGACAACGAGGACCAGAACGACCTGATGGGCACCAGCCGAGCCAATGCGGCCAGCCTGCTCCCGGTGCACGCCGACCAGATCAAGTACCTGGTGGCCGAGCGCGGCGTCAACCGTGAACTGGAGGCGCTGCCGTCGGAGAAGGAGATCGCCCGGCGCACCGAGGCTGGTCTCGGGCTCACCTCGCCCGAACTGGCAACGCTGATGGCGCACGTCAAGCTGGCGCTCAAAGAGGACCTGCTGAACACCGAGCTGCCCGACCAGGACGTGTTCGCATCCCGGCTGCCGGCCTACTTCCCGAAGCCGCTGCGGGAACGGTTCACCCCGGAGATCCGGACGCACCAGCTGCGCCGCGAGATCGTGACGACCATGCTGATCAACGACATGGTCGACACGGCCGGCATCAGCTACGCCTTCCGGCTCGCCGAAGACGTCGGTGTCCCACAGATCCACGCCGTGCGCACCTTTGCCGCCACGGACGCGATCTTCGGTATCGACCACATCTGGCACCGCATCCGCGCTGCCAATCTTCCTGTCGCCCTTTCGGACCGGTTGACCCTGGATACCCGTCGGCTGATCGACCGCGCCGGGCGGTGGCTGCTCAACTACCGGCCGCAGCCGCTGGCCGTCGGCGCCGAGATCAACCGGTTCGCGGCCAAGGTCAAGGCTCTGACGCCGCGGATGTCGGAGTGGCTGCGCGGAGACGACAAGGCGATCGTGGAGAAGGAGGCCGCGGAGTTCACCGCCCAGGGCGCACCGCCGGACCTGGCCTACCGCGTCGCGGCCGGGCTGTACCGCTACAGCCTGCTCGACATCATCGATATCGCCGACATCACCGAGATAGAGACGGCTGAGGTGGCCGACACTTACTTCGCATTGATGGACCGGCTGGGCACCGACTCGCTGCTGACGGCGGTATCGGAGCTGCCGCGCACCGACCGCTGGCATTCGTTGGCGCGGTTGGCGATTCGCGACGACATTTATGCGTCGGTGCGGTCGCTGTGTTTCGACGTGCTGGCAGCGGGGGAGCCCGACGAAAGTGGTGAGCAGAAGATTGCCGAGTGGGAACACATCAGCGCGTCCCGGGTGGACCGGGCCCGCCGCACCCTCAACGAGATCCGGGAGAGCGGCGCAACGGATCTCGCGACGCTGTCGGTGGCGGCCCGGCAGATCCGGCGCATGACACGCACCAGCGGGCGGGCGTCGTCGGGATGAGCGTGGGATACGTCGCGGCCGTTCCGGTGCGGTGGTCGGACATCGACATGTACCAGCACGTCAACCATGCCACCATGGTCACGATTCTCGAAGAGTCGCGCGTGCCGTTCCTCTCAGAGCCCTTCGGCGCCGATATCGCCACGATCGGCCTGCTGATCGCCGACGTCCGGGTGACCTACAAAGATCAACTGCGCCTGGTGGATTCGCCGTTGCAGGTGACGATCTGGACGAAACGGCTGCGGGCGGTCGATTTCACGCTGGGCTACGAGGTGCGCTCGGTCAACGCCGACCCGGAGTCCAAGCCGGCCGTCATCGCCGAGTCGCAGCTGGCGGCCGTACACATCGAGGAGCAGCGCCTGGTGCGCTTGTCGCCTCATCATCGGGAGTACCTGCAACGGTGGATTCGGTAGCCGAGCGCGGGCTGTGGCTGGCCGACCCGGCGCACCGCGCGGACCTGGCCGCGTTCGTCGACCACGCGAAGCGACTTGACGAGGCCGCGGTCATCCGGATCCGTGCCCGGTCGGCGGGCTTGCTGACCGCCTGGGTGGCAACGGGTTTCGATGTGGTGGCAAGTCGCGTGGTGGTGGGCACAGTGAAGCCCGCCGACATGTCGGTGGCCGCCGACGCGCTGGCGCGTGGGCTAGAGGCGGCCTCCGAAGCGGGGTACGTCGACCCGGGATTCGCGATGGATTCGGCGTGGCGCGGCGGGCTGCCGCCGGAATCCGGCTTCAACCACCTCGAGGACGTACCCGCGAAGCTGATGCTGGATCTGGCGCATCAGGGGGCGGATCTGGCCAAAGAGCATGGCGGTGGCCATGGGCCGCCGGTCTCACTGCTGGACCAGGAGGTGCTCGAGGTCAGCTCCGGCGACGTGGTGGTGGGCGTGCCGATGCGTTGCGTCTTCGCTTTGACCGCAATGGGTTTCCTGCCGCAAACGATCAGCGACGACGACGAGATCGTCCGGGTGCGGATCTCGCCGGCCTGGCTGCGCATCGATGCCCGGTTCGGGTCGGTGTACCGGCGGCGCGCCCACGCGGCGCTGATGGTGCACTGAACGCTTGAAATCAGGCCGAGTTTTTCAGGCCGTCAGGTGCCGTAGACCATCCACAACGGCAGCACGGAGTTCAGGTAATCCATGAACTTCTTCAGTCCCACGCGGTGCTGCCCGTAGCCGTACGGGTCTTCGGCGTACTCCGGGAAAGCGATGCCCAGGCCGAACAGCCCGGGGGCGATGATTCCGTTCTGCGGGTTGTAGTGCAGCGGCCCCCACTGGGGCGTCGCGGGCAGCGTCCGCGGCGCGAAGCCCACGGTGTAGATAGCCCGGTCGCACTGCTGTAGCTTCTCTTCGAATTCCGGGCCCGCAACCCAGTACCGCTCCAGCCGGTCGGGATACGCACCGTCGATGTTCTCCCGGGCCCAATCGGCTGCCCGGCCCTTGAGGCCAGTGTCGTCGAAAAGAATCCAATCATCGAGGTAGACAGCGTATTTCAAGGGGCTGCGGTAGAAGTTGATCACCTTCGCCACCGGTAACCGCAACAGGTGCGGCAGGGCGATCATCGTCGAGTGCGACGAGCCGAAGACCGCGACGGTCGCCCCGTCCAACTGCTGCGCGGCGAGCTTTTCCGGGTCCAGGGCCACATCCACCGGTATCTCCTCGAGGTGCGGATACGACAGGCTCTTCGGAATCGCGCCGACCGCAAGGACGACGTTCTGCGATTCGACCTCGCCGAGTTCGGTCTCGATCCGCCATCGCCGGTTCGCCAATGTCAGCGTGGTCGCCGTGGTCTGGAAGATGTCGACGCGATCTCGCAGGTGTCCGGTGACCCATTGCAGCGGGTCGGCGACCAGGGCCAGGGCGCACGTCTCGTCGGGATCCACTTCCTTCAGCGGCAACGGCGGCGCCTCGGAGAACCGAAATGCTTTGGAGCCGTTCAGATACTCCAGGAAGGTCCCGACGATGGTGTTGCTGGACACCGCCCGCCACTTGCTGCCCAGGTCTCCCGCGGCGAAGGCCGGATCGATCCACGCGATCTTGTCCTCTGGGACTCCGTGGTCGAGCAGTCGTCCGACGGCGGCGATGCCTGCGGGTCCCGCTCCGATCACTGTCCATGCGTAGGGCGGTGTCATGCAATACGTATATCCGAGGGGGTGACGAGGGACCAAACCGTCAGAAGCAGTTCGGCAGCGAAATATGCACGTCAGCGGGACCTGCTCGGCAGGAGCCTTCGTCGCAGCGGGTGGCCGCTTTCAGGTCCGGGACCAGCATGCTTCTTCCGCCCTATTGCCCTGTATTTGAGCGCATTTCGGAACATGCACGATACATCTGTGTCGTCAGAGACAATTCCGTATTGCTCCGGGGAATTTTGCTCGAATGTTTGGGTTCGGTCGTGCATTCTCCAAAGATGTGCAGTGGCGGGACTTGGGCTACCCATCCAGTGCAGCACGGCTGCTGAGGCTGCGAACGATCGATCGGGAAAGGAACCGCGATGACGAGCATGCTGGCGGTGCCTCACATGATGACCGCGGCGGCCGGAGACATGGCCGAGATCAGCGCGTCGCTCAAGCAAGCCGAACGGGCTGCGCTGGGCCCGGCGGCCGGTGTGGCGGCGGCGGCCGCAGATGAGGTCTCAGCGGCAATAGCTGAGTTTTTCAGCACATACGCCGGCGGGTATCGGGCACTGAGTCGGCAAGCGGCGGCATTCCATGACGCTTTCGCGGAGGCGCTGAAAGCGGCCTCCGACTCGTACGCCCAGGCCGAGGCGGTGGCGTCGGCGTCGTTGGTAACGCTGACCGAACCAGCGCAGATGCTGCTTGCAGGTCTTCCTGGGCGCGCCACGGCAGCCACGCAAGCACTACTGGCCGTGCCGCCGCCGGTGCCCGTGGACGCTGCGTTGATTCTGAGCGAAAGCGGTGTCCCGACACCTTCGGCCGAGTACATACAGGACGTCTACACCAAATACGTTGTGCCGCATTTCCCGTCGGCGACTGCGCCGCAGGGTGTGTCGACGCCGAACGGCCTGTATCCGTTCACCGGTATCAAGGATCTGACCTTGGACATATCGATCGCCCGAGGGTCGACGATACTGACGGACGCAATTGTGCAGCAGCTTGCGGCCCTCCCCCCTGGCAGCTCGATCGCCGTGTTGGGGTACTCGCAAAGCGCCGTGCTCTCCTCGGTCGTCATGCCACGCCTGCTGGCCGAAGGCGTCACCAATGCGCAAGTCAATTTCGCATTGTTGGGCAATCCGATGAATCCCAACGGCGGTGTCTCCGCGCGCTTCGCCGGGCTTACTTTGCCCAGCCTGGGTTTCACCTTTTACGGCGCCACGCCGGACAACGCCTTCCCGACCGTGAACTACACGCTCGAATACGACGGTTTCGCCGACTTCCCACGGTATCCGATCAATTTGCTTGCCGATCTCAACGCTGTCATGGGAATCGTATTCGTGCACGGCGACTACCAACACCTGACGCAGACTCAGATCGACACGGCAATTCAACTGCCGACCGAAGGTCCCACCCAAAGCACCTACTACATGATCCCGACGGAGCGCCTGCCCCTGCTGGAACCCGTGCGGTTCATTCCCTACGTGGGCAACCCGCTTGCCGAACTGCTGGAGCCCAACCTTCGGGTTTTGGTAAACCTCGGCTATGGCGACCCATCGCATGGGTATGACACGGGCCCGGCTAACGTACCCACGCCGTTCGGGCTGTTCCCGCCGGTGAGCCCGCTCACCGTGTTGGACCACCTGACCGTAGGCACCCAGCAGGGCATTATCAATGCTGTCAACGAGATTCAGTCCCAGGGGCCGCCACCGCTGCCGCATATTGCGCCGTCGGACATCACGAACAACCTTCAATCGAACATGCCATGGTTGAGTAATCCGGGAGCGCTGACCTCCGTGTCACCGGTATCGGCGGCCAAAGACGCGATCCTGGCGCTCCAGGCGGCGAACACTTCGATAAGCGCTGGATTTGTCAAAGCGTATTCGACGGCATACGCGACTTTGCTTCCGACAGCAGATATCGCCAGTGAAATCGCTTTCACTCTGCCCAGTTATGATCTGAACTTGTTCCTGAATGGAATGATGCGGGTTGTCGATGGTGAAGTAATAGAGGGGCTGATTGAAGCGATCGGATACCCGATCGCTGCCAACGTAGGACTCGTCACACTCGCAGGAGGCTTCCAAGTCATAGTTATTGCTTATGCATTGGACACCATTCTATTTGGAACACCGCACCCTCTGCCGTGACTCTGCGGCGCGCGCCTTGGCGTAACGCCGTACGGCCGACTCAGACCAGCCAGACTGCCGAGTTCGCTGACAACCGCCCAGCCTCTAACGGCCCACTCGACAGAATGAGCTCACCCGCCGGCGGCAGGGTGATCGGCTCCTCGCCGGCATTCAAGACGCACACCAGTCCTCCGCGGCGCCGAAAGGCGACGGCGTGGTCGGACAGGGGCAGCCATTCGATCTCGGTGCCGCCGAATTCAGCACGGCTCCTTCGCAATTCGAGTGCCGCCCGAAAGAACGACAACGTCGAACCGGGATCCGCGCGCTGCTTCTCCACCGTCAGCGGTGCCCAGTCCGCCGGCATCGGCAACCAGGTGTCGGCGTTGCTGGAGAAGCCGAACGGGGGAGCATCACCGGACCAGGGCAGCGGAACCCGGCACCGGTCCCGGCCGCGCTCGGTATGTCCCGAGCGTTCCCACGTCGGGTCCTGCAGCACCTCGTCGGGCAGGTCCACGTCCGGCAGACCCAGCTCCTCGCCGTTGTAGAGAAACACCGCACCGGGCAGGGCAAGCATCAGCATCAGCATGGCCTTCGCCCGGCGCAACCCGATCTCGCCGCCGCCGTACCGGGTGACCTCACGCCCCACATCGTGATTGGCCAGCGTCCAGGTCGGGGTGGCGTTTTCCAGCGCCGCCGCCTCCAGCGAGTTCTGCACGGCCTCGCGGATCTCGGTGCCGTCGAATTCGGTGCGGGTGAGCCGGAAGTTGAAGCCCAGGTGCAGTTCATCGGGACGCACGTACTCTGCCCACTGGGCGTTGTCGTGCACCCACACCTCACCGACGGTGACGGCAGTGGGGTAGTCGTCCATGACCGTCCGGATGTCGCGGTGGATCGCGTGCACGTGCGGCCGGTTGAAGCGCGGGTCATCGTCGGTGTGGCGCAGGATCTCGACGTTGGCTTCGGGAGCGTCGGGCAGGCCCGGCGGTTTGGCCATGCCGTGCGCGACGTCGATGCGGAATCCGTCCACGCCGCGTTCCAGCCAGAACCGCAGCGTCTTCTCGAAGTCGTCGAAGATCTCCGGGTTGTCCCAGTTGAGGTCGGGCTGTTCGGTGTCGAACAGGTGCAGGTACCACTGCCCGGGCGTGCCGTCCGGCTCGGTCACCCGTGTCCATGCCGGCCCACCGAACACCGACTCCCAGTTGTTGGGTGGCAACGTGCCGCCGGGCCCGCGGCCGTCGCGGAAGTAATAGCGATCGCGTTCCGCGCTGTCCGGCCCGGCAGCCAGCGCGTCCTGAAACCACGGGTGCTGAGAGCTGGAGTGGTTGGGCACCACATCCATGGTGACCTTGATGCCGCGCGCGTGCGCCGCGGTGATCAGCCGCTCGAAAGCGGCGGTCCCGCCGAACAACGGGTCGATGTCCCGCGGGTCGGCGACGTCGTAACCGTGGTCGGCCATCGGCGAGACGGTGACCGGGTTGAGCCAGATCCCGTCGACGCCGAGTTCCACCAGATGGTCCAGCCGGTCGGCCAGGCCGTCGAGGTCACCGACGCCGTCGCCGTCGCTGTCGGCGAACGAACGCGGATACACCTGGTAGAACACCGCCGACTGCCACCAGAGGTCTTTCTCGTCAGCCATCAGAACGCCGAGTTGACCAGGGAGTGGGCGGCCATTTCCAGGTACTGAAGCAACTGCCGACGGTGGTCTTCGTCGAGAGTCTGTGCGTCGACCGACGCGACCGCGGTGTGCATGCACCGCAACCACGCGTCGCGCTCGATGGGGGTGATCCGGAACGGCACGTGCCGCATCCGCAACCGGGGATGGCCGCGCTGGTCCGAGTATGTTCGCGGGCCACCCCAGTACTGCTCGAGGAACATCCGCAGCCGCTCCTCTGCGCCGCTGAGGTCCTCCTCGGGATACAGCGGCCGCAGTATCTCGTCCTCGGCGACCTGCTCGTAGAACCGCGCCACGATCGCCTCGAAGGTCTTGGCGCCGCCGACGGCGTCGTAGAAAGATTCAGGTGTCTGGTCCATCGCGCTCCATTGTGGTCCACGGCTGTCCGGGCCGCGATCACTCCTGGTGTTCACCGGATTGACACGGCGCGGCTGACGCAATTGGCGTGCGATCGGCAGCAAATCGTGGTGGACTGTCGGCGGAGGATTTATGGCGCAGCGCAACAAACGCCGCAGCCACCGCAGTTCCGGTGCCGCGGCAAACGGACCCGGCCCTGCGACCGCTTCGTGCCTGCACAGCATTGACACCCATCCTCCTACCCGCTCGGAGACCGCATCAATCTGGAGTCGCCGGCGGGTGCTGCTGCTGAACTCCACCTACGAACCGCTCACCGCGCTGCCCATGCGGCGCGCCATCGTGATGGTGATCTGCGGCAAGGCCGACGTGGTGCACGACGATCCGAGCGCGGCCGTCATCCACTCCGCGACCCGCTCGATCGCGGTGCCCTCAGTGATCCAGCTGCGCACCTATGTTCGGGTGCCCTACCGGGCGCGGGTCCCGATGACGCGGGCCGCGCTCATGCACCGGGACCGCTTCTGCTGCGCCTACTGCGGAGCCAAGGCCGACACCGTCGACCACGTCGTCCCACGCAGCCGCGGCGGCGACCACTCCTGGGAGAACTGCGTCGCGTGCTGCTCGACGTGCAACCACCGCAAGGGCGACAAGCTGCTGACCGAACTGGGCTGGTCGCTGCGCCGCGCCCCGCTGCCCCCGACCGGACAGCACTGGCGGCTGCTGTCCACGGTCAAGGAGCTCGACCCGTCGTGGGCGCGGTACCTCGGCGAAGGCGCGGCCTGAATTAGTGGGGTCTAACCTCGCCGGTCGAACCCCTCGTGGGATACGGTTTGCGTCGTGAGCGCAATGGAGATTCACCTCATCTTTATCGGCATCCCGGTGGGGCTGGCCGTCGTCCTCGGGCTGATCTTCCTGACCCGCAAGAGCCCGCACCCCGCGACCTACGACCTGTCCCAGAAGTGGACCCACGACCCCATCCTGTGGGCCGCCACCGATGAGGCGGTCGGCGGACACCACGGCGGGCACGGATCGGAGTTCACGGTTGGAGGTGGCGCAAGTGGCACATGGTGAAGTCGCGACAGTCGACCCGGCGGACCTGCCCCGAGGCTGGGTTCTCACCACCAGCGGACGGGTGTCCGGGGTCACCGAGCCCGGTGAGCTCTCCGTGCACTACCCGTTCCCGATCAACGACCTGGTCGCCGTGGACGACGCGCTGAAGTACGCGTCCCGGGCGTCCAAGGCACGGTTTGCCGTCTACCTGGGCGACCTGGGCGGCGACACCGCGGCGCGGGCGCGCGAAATCCTGGCCAAGGTGCCGACGCCCAACAACGCCGTGTTGCTCGCCGTGTCACCCGATCAGAGCGCCATCGAGGTGGTGTACGGCTCCGAGGTGCGGGGTCGTGGCGCCGAATCGGCGGCACCGCTCGGTGTCGCCGCCGCATCCTCGGCGTTCGAGCAGGGCAACCTGATCGACGGCCTGGTCAGTGCGATCCGGGTACTCAGCGCGGGGATCTCGCCGGCCTAGTGGCAGGCGGTCGGTGCGCCGACGCCGTCCGCGCCGAACGTGAAGCCACGGCGCGATTCCAGGCGGATCATCGCCCTGAGATCACGCTCGGCGCCGCCCGCGGGTTGTGCGCTGAGTGAATCCGTACGAGCGCGCGCTGCGGCGGGCTGACCTGCTGACCGGCCCGCCTCCGGCGGGACATCTGAACAGCTGGCTCGACAACGCCGCCCGCCGGTCGGTCGCGCCGGACGTGGTGGTCGACGTCGCCAAGACGGGCCTGGCCGGTTCCCTGCATCTGCTGCAGGAATACGAGGAGATCACCGACCGGCACGGCAAGTCGTACTTCCTGCTCCCGACATCGGTCAGCGGGGCTGACGCGCGGATGGCGGTGCTGCTGGCCTACGTCGTCAATGCGGGCACCGACTACGCGGGCGGCGACTTCGCCGAAACGCCGTACTCTGCCGCCGAGGTGATGCGGATCATGGACCGCCAGCGTGCCAACCACTGGAGCTATGACCGCGACGTCCGGTTCGTCCACCACAACGGCGGCCGGTTGGCCGCGACGCCGCACGGCATCCTGATGGGATTGGGCGGCAACCTGATTCAGCGGTTGTTCAGCCAGCGGGGTGGCACCACGTGGGGCGACATATTCATGGTCAACACCCCCCGGCTCGACGAGCCGGCCCGGCGGCTTCGCGGGATCATCGAGTCGCGCGGGAGCCTCGATCTGGACCGGCTGCTGCACCACGAGGAGATGCACAGCGCGCAGTGGGCCGCGTTGGGCTATGCCGGCATGCTCCGGACTTACAGCTGGGAGCTGTTGCGCGAGTTGATCTTCCGCAAGACCAACCGGCTCGAGTTGGCAGCCGGTCTGCGCGACGGTGGCTACCTGTGACTTAGCCGGCCTCGCCGGCGTCGAACTTGCGGGCGCGCAGCGACCGCTTCACGGCGGCCTGCCCCTCCGATACCAGTCGGCGCAATGACGGCGGCACGTCGGGGTCGGCCAGGAACGAGTCCGCGGCCTCGATCGCCTCTTCGCTGATGTCCCAGTAGGGGTACAGGCCGATCACCACCGACTGCGCGACTTCGCTGGACCGTCGCTCCCAGACACCCGGGATCGCCTCGAAGTAGCGCGCGGTGAACGGCTTGAGCAACTCACCCTGTCCCGGGGCGCCGATACCCGCGATGATGGCGCGTCCCATGGCATTCGCCAGGGTGTCGTCCTCGACCACCGTGGTGAAAGCCTTCTCCTTGACCTCCGGTTGCGGGCGGGCCGCCGACGCCTGAGCGGCCTGCCGTCTGCCGGCGGCCGTCCGGTCCTGCTGTGCCTCGGCGTCGATGCGGGGCGTCTCCGAACCGTCGGCGTCGATGGCGCCGGCGGTCGCCAACGCGACCACCAGCCGCCAGCGCAGGTCGGTGTCGACGTCCAGGCCCGACAGTCCCTGCTCCGCGGGGTCGCCGTCGAGCAGGGCCGCCAGTACCTCGACGTGGCGCTCCGACAACACCGACGTGCACAACGCGTTGACGAAAGCGAGCTGATGGTCGGACCCGGGCTCGGCTCCACGTGCCAATTCCAGCAGCCGGTCGGCGAACTGCGGCCAGCCGTGTTCGCGCGCCCAACCCGGTTCGGCGTAGGACCCCACCGCCGTCTGCGCCTGCAGCAGCAGCCGCTGCAGCACCGTGACCGCGGTTTCGGCCTGGATGCCGCCGGATACCAGCGACACGAAATCACGGGCACGCAGCTCGGCCTCCCGCGTCATCTCCCAAGCCGCCGACCACGCCAGCGAGCGGGGCAGCGGCTCGGCGATGTCGGCGATGCGGTCCAGCGCGGTCCGCAACGAATCCGGGTCCAGCCGCAGCGAGCAGTAGGTCAGGTCGTCGTCGTTGACCAGAATCAGCTTGCCGCGCGAAACGCCAACCAGCGCGGGAACATCCGTCGCCGCACCCTCGACGTCGATCTCCTCGCGGTGCACCCGCACCAATTTTCCGGTCTCGTCATCGTCGTAGATTCCGACGGCAACCCGGTGCACCCTGGTCTCGCCCTTACCCGGCGCCGCACCGCTCTGCGCCACCGCGAACCTGGTGAACTTGCCACCGTCGTCGACGTCGAAATCGGGCCGCAACGTGTTCAAGCCGGTGGTCCTCAACCACTGCTGGCCCCAGTCGGACAGGTCGCGTCCGGATGACTTTTCCAACGCAGCGACGAGATCGCTGAACGTGGCGTTTCCGAATGCGTGGGCGCGGAAGTAATCCCGCAGTCCGGCCAGGAAGTGATCCAGACCCACATAGGCGACCAGTTGCTTGAGCACCGAAGCGCCCTTGGCATAGGTGATTCCGTCGAAGTTCACCTCGACCGCGTGCAGGTCGGGGATGTCCGCGGCGATCGGGTGGGTCGACGGCATCTGGTCCTGCCGGTACGCCCACGACTTCTCCACGGTCGCGAAGGTCGTCCACGCATCGGTGTATTCGGTCGACTCGGCCTGGCACAGCACCGAGGCGAACGTGGCGAAAGATTCGTTGAGCCACAGGTCATCCCACCACGTCATGGTGACCAGGTCGCCGAACCACATGTGTGCCATCTCGTGCAGCACCGTCTCGGCGCGCCGCTCATACGAGGCGCGGGTGACCTTGCTGCGGAAGACGTAGTCCTCGAGGAACGTCACGGCGCCGGCGTTCTCCATTGCGCCCGCGTTGAATTCGGGGACGAACAGCTGGTCGTACTTGCCGAACGCGTAGGGCAGGCCGAAGTTGTTGTGGTAGAAGCCGAATCCCTGCTTGGTCTCGGTGAACAGCCGCTCGGCGTCCATGTGCGGTGCCAGCGAGGCGCGGCAGTAGATGCCCAGCGGGATCTCGCCGTGCTCGTCGGTGTAGGTGTCGTTCCAGACGGCGTACGGGCCGGCGATCAGCGCCACCAGATAGGTGCTCATCCGCGGCGTGGTGGCGAAGGTGTGGATCCCGTTCTCGACGCTGACCGGGGCCCCGTTGGACACCACCTTCCAATGCGCGGGCGCGGTCACGGTGAGGTCGAAGGTGGCCTTGAGGTCGGGTTGGTCGAAGCACGCGAACATCCGCTTGGCGTCGGCGGTTTCGAACTGGGAGTACAGGTACGTCTCGTCGTCGACGGGGTCGACGAAGCGGTGCAACCCTTCGCCGGTGTTGGAGTAACGGCAGTCCGCGTCCACGACGACGACATTGCGGTCGGCCAGCCCCTGCAAGGCGATACCGGTGGACTCGTCATAGCCGGAGACGTCGAGATCCTGGCCGTTGAGGCTGGCGCTGTGAACGGTGTCCGCGGCGATGTCGATGACGGTGTCGGCACCGGCGAGCGCGTCGAACACCACGGTGGTGGTGGAGCGGAAGGTGCGCTCGCTCGGCGCGCCCGACCCGTCGGTGACGTCGAGGGTGATCTGGTAACTGTGCACGGTGACCAGAGCGGCGCGTTCGGCCGCCTGGTCCCGGGTGAGGTTGGGTAGGGCCACGTGCTCCAACATATCGGCCGGTTCTTCTCGACGCTCGGCGCGGCGGGAACAGTCACGGCGGGGCTACGGTTGTGTGTGAGCGGACCGTCCCGTCCCACCGTCTAGGAGAGGACCGCAGAAATGCCGGAGAACGCCACCGCAAAGAACAACGCCGACTTCTGGTTCGACCCGCTGTGTCCGTGGTGCTGGATCACCTCGCGCTGGATTCTCGAAGTCGAGAAGGTCCGCGACATCGAGGTGAACTTCCACGTGATGAGCCTGGCGGTGCTCAACGAGAACCGCGAAGGACTGCCCGAGCAGTACAAGGAGATGATGGCCAGGGCGTGGGGGCCGGTGCGGGTGGCGATCGCCGCTGAGCAGGCCCACGGCGCCAAGGTCCTCGACCCGCTCTATACCGCGATGGGCACCCGGATTCACAACGAGGGCAACAAGGATCTCGACGAGGTCGTGAAGTTGGCGCTGGCTGACGCCGGCCTGCCTGCCGAGCTCGCCGATGCCGCCACCAGCACGGAATACGACGAGGCGCTGCGCAAGAGCCATCACGCCGGCATGGACGCGGTCGGCGACGACGTCGGCACGCCGACCATCCATGTCAACGGCGTGGCGTTCTTCGGGCCGGTGATCTCGAAGATTCCGCGCGGTGAGGAAGCCGGCAAGTTGTGGGACGCCTCGGTGACGTTCGCGTCCTACCCGCATTTCTTCGAGCTCAAGCGGACCCGCACGGAGCCTCCGCAGTTCGACTAGCCGCGTTCGTGCACAATGTCCGGCATGCGCGTCTACCTGGGTGCCGATCACGCCGGCTTCGAGCTCAAGCAACAGATCATCGAGCATCTGAAGAACACCGGGCATGAGCCGATCGACTGCGGCGCCTTCGCCTACGACGCCGAGGACGACTACCCGGCGTTCTGCATCGCCGCGGCCGAGCGCACCGTCGCCGACCCGGACAGCCTCGGCATCGTGCTCGGCGGCTCGGGCAACGGCGAACAGATCGCGGCCAACAAGGTTCCCGGCGCGCGGTGCGCTCTGGCCTGGAGCGTGCAGACCGCGTCCCTGGCCCGCGAACACAACAACGCCCAGCTGATCGGTATCGGCGGCCGCATGCACACCCTCGACGAGGCACTGGCCATCGTCGACGCCTTCCTGGCCACGCCGTGGTCGAAAGCCGAACGGCACCAACGTCGTATCGACATCCTCGCCGAGTACGAACGCACCCACCAGGCGCCTCCGGTGCCCGGCGCGCAGAACTGAGAGCCCGTGCCCGAAGGCCACACGCTGCACCGGCTGGCCCGGCTACACCAGAAGCGTTACGCCGGTGGCCCGGTGGCGGTATCCAGCCCGCAGGGCCGATTCACCGATGCCGCCGCCGTGGACGGCGCGGTGCTGCGCCGAGCCACCGCGTGGGGTAAGCACCTCTTCCACCACTACGCCCATGGGCCGGTGGTGCACGTGCACCTCGGGCTCTACGGCAAGTTCACCGAATGGGAACGACTCGGCGGCGAGCCGGACCCGGAACCGGTCGGACAGGTTCGGATGCGCATGGTCGGCGCCGGGTACGGCACCGACCTCCGTGGCGCGACGGTGTGCGAGGTGCTCGACGCCGCGCAAGTTGACGACGTGATCGCCCGGCTGGGGCCGGACCCGTTGCGCGCCGACGCCGACCCGGCATGGCCGTGGGCGCGAATCAGCAAGTCGCGCAGGCCGATTGGCGCACTTCTGATGGATCAGACGGTGATGGCCGGAGTGGGCAACGTGTATCGCAGCGAGTTGCTGTTCCGTCATCGCATCGACCCGTACCGGCCCGGGCAGAAGATCTCCGAAGCGGAGTTCGACGCCGCCTGGACCGACCTGGTGGCGCTGATGAAGGTCGGGCTGCGGCGCGGCAAGATCGTCGTCGTCCGTCCCGAACACGACCACGGGGCACCGTCGTACGCGCCCGGGCGACCACGCACCTACGTGTACCGGCGGGCCGGCGATCCGTGCCGGGTCTGCGGTGACACGGTACGTACGGCCGTGCTCGAGGGCCGCAACGTGTTCTGGTGCCCGACCTGCCAGACGTGACACCACGCCGACCGTGAATTGCACGACGCGACACGCCGCGGTGGCGTCGGGAGGTTCCCGCTGGGCGGCGCGGCGCAGATCTTCAGCTTCGCTACAGGTTCGGCGGGTATCCGTGGACGCATGAAAACTTCATTACGTTTAGCCGCAACAACTTTGGCGCTCACCGCTGGTCTCGGGGGGTACGGCCTCGGGGTGGCGTCGGGCGCCCAGGCGCAGCCCGGTCCGCTACCGCAGTGGTGCCCGGGTGACTTCTGGGACCCGGGCTGGGGAAACAACTGGGACAACTTCAACTGCCACGACAACTGGCGTGGAGCCGGCCCCGGTGGACCCGGCGGCCCCGGCCTCGGTGCACCGGGCAATCCCGGAGGGCCGGGCGGTCCAGGTGGACCCGGTGGGCCGAACGGACCGGGTGGACCGGGCGGCCCCGGCGGGCCGAACGGACCGGGTGGACCGGGCGGCCCCGGCGGGCCGCGATAACCCGAAAACAAGCACACCCTGCCGCTTCGGCAGGGTGTGTTTTCGGTGTCGGTCAGTCGACCTTGACCCCGAGCGCGCGGTACACCTCATTGCTCAAGGCGACACTGCGCGGGTCGGCGTTGGCCTTGCTGGCGTCGAAGCGGTTGGACACGTAGCCGTAGCCGATCCGGTGCTCCAGGTCGACGAAGGCGAAGGAGCCGCCCAGTCCGCCGTGGCCGAACATATGCGGGTTGGGTCCGTTGATGCAGCGCTGATTGAGCATGTAGCCCAACCCCCAGCCGTGGTCGGCCACGCGCGGCCCGAGCACCAGATCGGGCTCGAAACCGCCCTGGCACACGCGCACCCGATCCATGTGCTCGCGGCTGAGCAACTTCTCCTGAGCCAGCGCGTTGTAGAACGTCGCCATTCCGAGCGCGGACACCTGAGCGTTGGTGCCGGGGAATTCCAGCTGACGCCACAGGTGCAGGTTCTCGGTGTCCAGGTCGTCGTCGGCCAGGAACCCCATCGAAATCGACATCCCGGCCTTCGGGTGGTCGTCCAGGCTGGTCGGATCGCTGGGGGCGCGCAGTTCGGCCAACAGCTGGCGGCCGGTCGGCTTGTTCACCCGCTCGGCGCAGCGCAGCTGCTCGGCCTGTGTCAGACCGATGTGAATCTCGGCGCCGATCGGGCCCGCGATCTCGGTCCGCAGATACTGTCCGATGGTCCGGCCGGTGACGCGCCGGAACACCTCGCCGAGGATGAACCCGAAGGTGGTCATGTGGTAGCCCTGCGCGGTGCCCGGCTTCCACCAGGGTTCGGCGATGGCCAGCTGCCCGCAGACATAGTCCCAGTCGCAGAGTTGCTCGGTGGTCACCCGGGTGCGCGGGCCGATCACTCCGGACCGGTGGCTCATCACCATCGCGAGCGTGATGTCTTCCTTGCCGGCCTGCCCGAACTCGGGCCAGTACCGCGAGATCGGCGCGTCGAGGTCGAGCTCACCGCGGTCGGCGAGCTGGTGCACGCAGGTGGACGTCAGACCCTTGGTGCCGGACAGCACGGTGGTCAGCGTGTCTTCCCGCCAGGGTCGTCTGCCGGCGGCGTCGGCGTGTCCACCCCAGAGATTGACGACGAGATTTCCGTCGACCCAGACGGCGACCGCCGCGCCTGCCTCCTGGCGCAGCGTGAAGTTGCGCTCGAACGCGTCGCGTACCCCGACGAAGTCCGACGCGCATGAGCCATGAATGATCGCGCTTTTAAGGTCGCTCATGGCGCCTTTCTGTCGAACAAAATCATTAGCTCAGAGCGGGCGACGGGAATCGAACCCGCGTAGCTAGTTTGGAAGACTAGGGCTCTACCATTGAGCTACGCCCGCAAGTATTAGTCGACCGAGACTGTACGTGGTGGCGGAGATCAAATCTAATCGACGCAGTCATGTGACCGCTCCGTGAGCTGTCAGGTCCCCGGAGGTCTCTGCGGGCCCGGCGCTGCCGGGCCGTAGGATCGCGTGGTCAGCGCGGGGTGTAGCGCAGCTTGGTAGCGCATCCGCTTTGGGAGCGGAAGGCCGCAGGTTCAAATCCTGTCACCCCGACCAGACCACCTGGCGCACCGCCGCACGCAAGAACGACACACCGAGGAGCACGCCGTGAAGAGCACCGTGACGCAGTTGAGCCCGACCAGGGTTCGCATCAACGTGGAGGTGCCGTTCCCCGAGCTTGAACCGGATTTCCAGCGGGCCTACAAGGAGCTGGCCAAGCAGGTTCGGCTGCCCGGCTTCCGGCCCGGCAAGGCGCCGGCCCGGCTGCTCGAGGCGCGGTTCGGCCGTGAGGCCCTGCTGGACCAGGTCATCGAGGACGCCGTGCCCAGCCGCTACGGGCAGGCCCTCACCGAGTCCGACGTGCAACCGATCGGCCGGCCCAACATTCAGGTGACCCACAAGGAATACGGCGAGGAGCTGCAGTTCTTCGCCGAGGTCGACGTCCGCCCCAAGCTGGAGATCCCCGACCTGGACGCGCTGAGCGTCTCGGTGGAGCCCGTCGAGGTGAGCGACGACGAAGTCGACGCCGAACTCCAGTCGTTGCGCGCCCGGTTCGGCACCCTGATCGGGGTGGACCGGGCCGTGCAGACCGGTGACTTCGTTTCGATCGACCTGTCCGCGACCGTCGACGGCGAGGACGTACCCAACGCCGCTGCCGAGGGGCTGTCGCACGAGGTCGGTTCCGGCCGTCTGATCGCGGGTCTCGACGACGCGCTTGTCGGGCTGGCCGTGGACGAGTCCAAGGTCTTCACCGCCAAGCTGGCGACCGGCGAACACGCCGGCCAGGAGGCCGAGGTCACCGTCACGGTCAAGTCGATCAAGGAACGGGAACTGCCCGAGCCGGACGACGAGTTCGCGCAGCTCGCCAGCGAGTTCGACACCATCGACGAGTTGCGGGAGAGCCTCGGCGAACAGGTGCGCAAAGCCAAGCGCGCTCAGCAGGCCGACCAGATCCGCAACGCCGCCCTGGACGCCCTGCTCGAGCAGGTCGACGTCCCGGTGCCCGACGCGATCGTGCGCTCACAGATCGACGAGACCCTGCAGGCCGCGATGAGCGGTCTGAACCAGGACCAGGCCAAGTTCAATGAGGTGCTCGAACAGCAGGGGTCCTCGCGCGCCGAGTTCGACGCCGAAGCCCGCACGGCCGCCGAGAACAACGTCAAGCGCCAGCTGCTGCTCGACGCCATCGCCGACGAGCTGGACGTCCAGGTCGGCCAGGAAGACCTCACCGAGCGACTGGTGCTGACGTCGCGGCAGTACGGCATCGAGCCGCAGCAGCTGTTCGCCTACTTGCAGGAGAACAACCAGCTTGCCGCGATGTTCGCCGATGTGCGGCGCGGTCTGGCCGTCGCGGCGGTGATCGACAAGGCCACGGTCACCGACACCGAGGGCAACGCGATCGACACCAGCGAGTTCTTCGGCAAGCGGCACGCGGACCACGACCACGGCCACGATCACGATCACGACCACGATCACGATCACGACCACGACCATGACCACGACCAAGCCGAAGCCGAGGTCGAAGCGGACGCCGGATCGTCCAGCGATTCGGACACCGAATCTGAGAAGGCCGACACGGCCGACGAACCCACCGCATGACGCTGTGAGCGAACGCGCCCGTTTCAGGGGGTCAAAGGACGGGTCCGGTTGGTTAGTGTCGGTGCAACAAGCAATACGAGAAAGCAGGTAACTCAGCGTGACTGACATGCGAGGGAACTCGGTGGGTCTGAATCTCACGGACTCCGTCTACGAGCGCTTGCTCTCCGAGCGCATCATCTTCCTGGGGTCGGAGGTGAACGACGAGGTCGCCAACCGGTTGTGCGCGCAGATTCTGCTGCTCGCCGCCGAGGACGGCGACAAGGACATCAACCTCTACATCAACTCTCCGGGCGGATCGATCAGCGCCGGCATGGCGATCTACGACACGATGGTTCTCGCTCCGTGCGACATCGCCACCTACGCGATGGGCATGGCCGCCTCGATGGGGGAATTCCTGTTGGCGGCGGGCACCAAGGGCAAGCGCTACGCATTGCCGCACGCCCGCATCCTGATGCACCAGCCGCTGGGTGGTGTGACGGGGAGCGCGGCGGACATCGCCATCCAGGCCGAGCAGTTCGCCGTCATCAAGAAGGAGATGTTCCGGCTCAACGCCGAGTTCACTGGCCAGTCGATCGAGCGCATCGAGGCCGACTCCGACCGCGACCGCTGGTTCACCGCCCCCGAGGCCCTGGAGTACGGCTTCGTCGACCACATCATCACTCGCGCCGCCCACATCAGTAACGGAGAAGCCCAGTGAACCCTCTGAACCCGCAGATCCAGCCGCAGGCGCGCTACATCCTGCCGTCGTTCATCGAACACTCCAGCTTCGGCGTCAAGGAGTCCAACCCGTACAACAAACTGTTCGAGGAACGCATCATCTTCCTCGGTGTACAGGTCGACGACGCATCGGCGAACGACATCATGGCCCAGCTGCTCGTGCTGGAGTCGCTGGATCCCGACCGCGACATCACCATGTACATCAACTCGCCGGGCGGTGGCTTCACCTCCCTGATGGCCATCTACGACACCATGCAGTACGTGCGTGCCGACATTCAGACGGTGTGCCTGGGTCAGGCTGCCTCGGCGGCCGCGGTGCTGCTGGCCGCCGGAACCCCGGGCAAGCGGATGGCACTGCCGAACGCGCGGGTGCTGATCCACCAGCCGTCGCTGTCGGGCGTGATCCAGGGCCAGTTCTCCGACCTGGAGATCCAGGCCGCCGAGATCGAGCGTATGCGCACGCTGATGGAGACCACCTTGGCCCGCCACACCGGCAAGGACGCCGCGACGGTCCGCAAGGACACCGACCGCGACAAGATCCTCACCGCCGAAGACGCCAAGGAGTACGGGATCATCGACACCGTCCTCGAGTACCGCAAGCTCTCCGCGCAGAACGCCTGACCGGCCTCACCCGCCGAGCAGACGCAAAATCGCCCCGGAACGCAGTTTCCGGGGCGATTTTGCGTCTGCTCGCGGGACGGGGTCACGGTAGGGTTGCTTCGTGGTACCGCGTCGGGGGGGTCACGACCGCGACACGCCAGAGACACGTATTGCGCGTCTCGGCGAGTGGCGGCCGCCGCCGGAGGATATGTTGCATTCACACGAGAAGTACGCATCCGAGTGAGTACCAGCAAATACCAAGGAAGCTATTCGGCGTTATCGGTCGCGACAGGCCGGAACAAACGGGTAGCGTCGTGGGATACACGCGGCAGGCAAGACGAACGGCGATACAGGAAGTAGGCCCTGAGGCATCATGGCGCGCATCGGAGACGGCGGTGACCTGCTGAAGTGCTCGTTCTGCGGAAAGAGTCAAAAGCAGGTCAAGAAACTCATTGCGGGTCCCGGGGTGTACATCTGCGATGAGTGCATCGACCTGTGCAACGAGATCATCGAAGAGGAACTGGCCGACGCCGACGATGTGAAGCTCGACGAGCTGCCCAAGCCGATCGAGATCCGGGACTTCCTCGAGGGCTACGTCATCGGGCAGGACACCGCCAAGCGCACGCTGGCCGTCGCGGTCTACAACCACTACAAGCGCATCCAGGCCGGCGAGAAGGGCCGCGACTCCCGGTACGAGCCGGTCGAGTTGACCAAATCCAACATCCTGATGCTCGGCCCCACCGGCTGCGGCAAGACCTACCTGGCCCAGACCCTGGCCAAGATGCTCAACGTCCCGTTCGCCATCGCCGACGCCACCGCACTGACCGAGGCCGGTTATGTCGGTGAGGACGTCGAGAACATCCTGCTCAAGCTCATCCAGGCTGCGGACTACGACGTCAAGCGTGCCGAGACCGGCATCATCTACATCGACGAGGTCGACAAGATCGCCCGCAAGAGCGAGAACCCGTCGATCACCCGTGACGTCTCCGGCGAGGGGGTTCAGCAGGCGCTGCTGAAGATCCTGGAAGGCACCCAGGCATCCGTTCCCCCGCAGGGCGGCCGCAAGCACCCGCACCAGGAATTCATCCAGATCGACACCACCAACGTGCTGTTCATCGTGGCGGGCGCGTTCGCCGGTCTGGAGAAGATCATCTACGAGCGGGTCGGCAAGCGCGGTCTGGGCTTCGGCGCCGAGGTGCGCTCCAAGGCCGAGATCGACACCACCGACCACTTCGCCGAAGTGATGCCCGAGGACCTGATCAAGTTCGGCCTGATACCCGAGTTCATCGGCCGCCTCCCGGTGGTCGCCTCGGTGACCAACCTCGACAAGGAGTCGCTGGTCAAGATCCTCTCGGAGCCGAAGAACGCCCTGGTGAAGCAGTACACCAGGCTGTTCGAGATGGACGGTGTGGAGCTGGAGTTCGCTGATGACGCGCTGGACGCGATCGCCGACCAGGCGATCCACCGCGGCACCGGTGCCCGTGGTCTGCGCGCCATCATGGAGGAAGTCCTGCTGCCGGTGATGTACGACATCCCGAGCCGCGACGACGTCGCCAAGGTCGTCGTCACCAAGGAGACCGTTCAGGACAACGTGCTCCCGACGATCGTGCCTCGCAAGCCTTCCCGTTCCGAGCGCCGCGACAAGAGCGCCTGACCCGCGAAAGGTCCGTCTGCGAAGTCGGCATGACCGCAGGCGAATTCGGGTAATTACACCGGGTGCCCGGTGACGCTGTATCGCGGCGCCTGGCGCGCTCGCTGGACCTGCTGAATCTGCTGCTCGCTGACGTTCGCGACGGCCTGGGTCCCTATCTCTCGATCTACCTGCTGATCACCCAACACTGGGATCAGGAATCGATCGGCCTCGTCATGGCGATCGGGGGCATCGGCGCCATCGTCGCGTAGGCCCCGGTCGGTGCCCTGGTCGACAGGACCACGGCCAAGCGGGGCCTGATCATCATCGGCGCGCTGATCGTCACCGCCGGCTCCCTGGCCATGCCGCTGTTTCCCCGCCTGTACCCGATCGCGTTCCTGCAAGTGGTCACCGGAATGGCAGGCTCGATCTTCGCGCCGGCGCTGGCCGCCATCACGCTGGGTGTGGTCGGTCCGCGGTTCTTCGCCCGCCGCATCGGACGTAACGAGTCTTTCAATCACGCCGGCAACGCCGCGGCCGCGGCGGTCACCGGGGGACTGGCCTACTTCTTCGGACCGGCGGTGGTGTTCTGGGTGCTGGCCGCGATGGCGGTCGGGAGCGTGGCCGCGACGCTGTGGATCCCCGGCGACGCCATCGACCACGACGTGGCCCGCGGCATGGATCACCCGCCCGGTGACCGGCCGCAGCACGTGCAACCGGTGACCGCGCTGCTGCGCAACCGGCGGTTGGTGACGTTCGCGGTGGCCGTCGTGGCGTTTCACTTCGCCAACGCGGCGATGCTGCCACTGGTCGGGCAACTCCTGGCACTGCACAACAAAGACGTCGGGACCGCGCTGATGGCGGTGTGCATCGTCGCCGCACAACTGGTGATGGTGCCCGTCGCCTACCTGGCCGGCGCCAAGGCCGACGCCTGGGGGCGCAAGCCGATCTTCCTGATCGGCTTCGCCGTGCTCACCGCGCGCGGCTTTCTGTACACGTTGTCGGACAACTCGTACTGGCTGGTGGGCGTGCAGCTGTTGGACGGAGTCGGCGCCGGGGTGTTCGGAGCGCTGTTTCCCCTCGTCGTCCAGGACGTGACGCACGGATCTGGCCGGTTCAACGTCAGCCTGGGCGGCGTCACGGCAGCGATGGGCATCGGAGCCGCGGTGTCGAACTACGTGGCCGGTGCGATCGTCGTCGCCGCCGGATATCACGCCGCGTTCCTGTCGCTGGGGGCCATCGCGGGCGCGGGATTCGCCCTCTACCTCATCGCCATGCCGGAGACAGGGCCGGAAACCGGGCCCGAAACGCGGTCTGAAACGCGGCCGGACGCCGCCACGCCGATAAAGTGACCAATACCACAGTTTTGTTTCTGCCCGTACCCGGCGTCACCCTGACATCGGCTTTTACCTGCATACTCGCCGGTAACAAGCATAAGAGCATGACTGTACATCCTTAGAGAAGTGTCATAATTGGTACTGCCAGTGACATAAAACGTGACAGCGGAGACGGCACTTCGGCGCGCGTAATCTGGAGCTGCAGCGGAGTGCCTGTCCGGATACCAAGTTGGAAGGCGGAGACGTGAATCCGAACGGCAACGGCGCCGGGGAAGAGTCTCAGAATGGGTCCAGTCGGCAGCGACTGGAAAATGTCGTCATCCGATTTGCGGGAGACTCCGGCGACGGCATGCAGCTGACCGGTGACCGGTTCACTTCGGAGGCCGCACTTTTCGGCAACGACCTGGCCACGCAGCCCAACTACCCGGCCGAGATCCGCGCTCCGGCAGGAACATTGCCCGGCGTCTCGTCTTTCCAGATCCAGATCGCCGACTACGACATCCTGACCGCCGGAGACCGGCCCGACGTCCTGGTGGCCATGAATCCCGCGGCGCTGAAGGCGAACATCGGCGACCTTCCGCGCGGGGGAATGGTGATCGCCAACTCCGACGAGTTCACCAAGCGCAATCTCACCAAAGTGGGTTATGTGACAAACCCCTTGGAGTCCGACGAGCTCGAGGAATACGTGGTGCACGCCGTGCCGATGACCACGCTGACCCTCGGCGCCGTCGAGGCGATCGGTGCTACGAAGAAGGACGGCCAGCGCGCCAAGAACATGTTCGCCCTTGGCCTGCTGTCCTGGATGTACGGGCGGCCGGTCCAGACCAGCGAAACCTTCATCAGGGAGAAGTTCGCCCGCAAGCCGGACATCGCCGAGGCCAATGTGCTGGCGCTGAAGGCGGGCTGGAACTACGGCGAAACCACCGAGGCGTTCGGGACGACCTACGAGGTGTCCAAGGCCACATTGCCGCCCGGCGAATACCGGCAGATTTCCGGCAACACCGCACTGGCCTACGGCATCGTCGCGGCCGGCCGGCTGGCCGACAAGCAGGTGATGCTCGGCAGCTACCCGATCACCCCGGCGTCGGACATCCTGCACGAGCTGTCCAAGCACAAGAACTTCAACGTCATCACCTTCCAGGCCGAGGACGAGATCGGCGGCATCTGCGCCGCGATCGGTGCCTCCTACGGCGGTGCGCTGGGTGTCACCAGCACCTCGGGCCCGGGTATGTCGCTGAAATCCGAGGCCATGGGTCTGGCCGTGATGACCGAGCTGCCGCTGATCGTCATCGACGTCCAGCGCGGCGGACCGTCCACCGGACTGCCCACCAAGACCGAGCAGGCCGACCTGCTGCAGGCACTGTTCGGCCGCAACGGCGAGTCGCCGGTGGCGGTGCTGGCTCCGCGGTCACCCTCGGACTGCTTCGAGACCGCGGTGGAGGCGGTCCGGATCGCGGTGTCATACCACACCCCGGTGATCCTGCTGTCCGACGGCGCGATCGCGAATGGCTCTGAGCCCTGGGCCATTCCGGACGTGAGCTCGTTCGAGCCGATCAAGCACATCTTCGCCAAGCCGGGTGAGCCCTTCGAGCCGTACGCCCGACACCGCGACACCCTCGCCCGCCAGTTCGCGGTGCCCGGCACCCCCGGACTCGAGCACCGCATCGGCGGGCTGGAAGCGGCCAACGGATCGGGCGACATCTCTTACGACCCCACCAACCACGACCTGATGGTCCGGATCCGCAAGGCCAAGATCGACGGCATCCGCGTCCCGGACCTCGAGGTCGACGACCCCACCGGTGACGCCGAGCTGCTGCTGCTCGGCTGGGGAAGTTCCTACGGACCGATCGGCGAAGCCTGTCGGCGCGCGCGCCGCCGGGGCACCAAGGTCGCGCATGCCCACCTGCGGTACCTGAACCCGTTCCCGGCGAACCTGGGCGATGTTTTGCACCGCTACCCGAAAGTGGTGTGCCCGGAGATGAACATGGGCCAGCTCGCAATGTTGTTGCGCGCCAAGTACTTGGTCGACGTCAAGTCGGTCACCAAGGTCAAGGGTGTCTCATTCCTGGCCGACGAGATCGGGCGATTCATCCGGGCGGCCCTGGCCGGCAGGCTGAACGAGCTCGAGCAGGACAAGACCATCATCGCCAGATTGTCGGCGGCCCACGTCGAAGAGGGGGTCAGCGCATGACGGGTCGATGCGAAGCGACGAGGAGGACGCGGCGCTCATGACCAGCCTGATCGGCACCGACCTGGGGGTAACCCCGAAGGTGCACAAGAACGACGGGGTGCCCACCCGGTCTGCTGAAGAGCCGCCGCAGAAGGGCAAAGACTTCACCAGCGAACAGGAAGTGCGCTGGTGCCCGGGTTGCGGTGACTACGTCATCCTCAACACCATCCGCAACTTCCTGCCCGAACTCGGGCTGCGCCGCGAGAACATCGTGTTCATCAGCGGCATCGGCTGCTCGAGCCGGTTCCCCTACTACCTGGAGACCTACGGGTTCCACTCGATCCACGGCCGCGCGCCGGCGATTGCCACCGGCCTGGCGCTCGCGCGCGAGGACCTGTCGGTCTGGGTGGTCACCGGCGACGGCGACGCGTTGTCGATCGGTGGCAACCACCTCATCCACGCGCTGCGCCGCAACGTCAACATCACCATCCTCTTGTTCAACAACCGCATCTACGGGCTGACCAAGGGTCAGTACTCACCGACGTCAGAGGTCGGCAAGATCACCAAGTCGACGCCGATGGGCTCGCTCGATCACCCCTTCAACCCGGTGTCGCTGGCGCTGGGTGCCGAGGCGACATTCGTCGGCCGCGCACTGGATTCGGATCGTGCCGGGCTGACCGACGTGCTGCGGGCCGCGGCCCAGCATCGCGGTGCCGCGCTGGTCGAGATCATGCAGGACTGCCCGATCTTCAACGACGGCTCGTTCGACGCGCTGCGTAAGGAAGGCTCCGAGGAGCGGGTGATCAAGGTCCGCCACGGCGAGCCGATCGTGTTCGGCGCCAACGGCGAATACTGCGTCGTGAAATCGGGCTTCGGTCTGGACGTGGCCAAGACCGCCGACGTGGCCGAGGGCGAAATCGTCGTGCACGACGCCCACGCTGACGATTCCGCGTACGCGTTCGCGTTGTCGCGCCTGTCGGATCAGAACCTCGACCACATGGTGATGGGCATCTTCCGCGACATCAGCCGACCCACCTACGACGACGCTGCCCGCTCGCAGGTAGAGTCCGCCCAGAATTCGATCCCATCGGATGAAGCCGCGCTGCAGTCGCTGCTGCGCGGACGTGATACCTGGACCGTGGACTGAGGTGGCGAGTGCCTGAATACGTTTCACTGGCCGGCGTCGTCGTCGCCGGCGGCGAATCCCGCCGGATGGGCCGTGACAAGGCCACCCTGCCGCTCCCCGGCGGGACGGGCACGATGGTGGAGCGTGTGGTTGACGTTGTGTCGCAACGTTGTTCGCCGGTCTACGTGATGGCTGCGCCGGGCCAACCGCTGCCCGCGCTGTCGGTGCCCATCCTGCGCGACGAGGTGCGCGGGCTGGGTCCGCTGCCCGCGACCGGACGCGGACTGCGGGCCGCCGCGGCGGCCGGGGCGCGTTACGCATTTGTCGCTGCGGTCGACATGCCCTCTCTGACAGTCGATTTGATCGAAGAGCTGTTCCGCCTCGCCGTGGAGACCAACGCCGAGGTGGTGATGCCGTGGGATGGTCGCAGTCACTACCTGGCCGCGATCTACCGCACGGACCTTGCCGACCGCATCGACGCACTGGTGGCCGCCGGCGCGCGCAAGATGAGCGACTTGATCGACGCGTCGGACGCTCAGCAGATCGTGCTGACGGACTCCGATGCGCTGAGCAACGTGAATACGGTGGACGACTTGCGCACCCCGGTCCGGCCGGGACGCTGAGGGTCTTTCCTTCAACGTTGATGGCGTTGCGCCACAACATCTTTTGCGGCGCCACTATCGGCTGACGCCGAGACATGGCCATCTCAAAGAGAATTCACACACAAGCAATTTTCCGTAGTCACCGGCGTCCGTGAAATGGGTTGTGACAGCCGTTATTTGATTGGCGAATTGTGTGCCACGTCACCTCGCCATCGTTATCTTCACGTGTTGTTGAGCGCACGTCAATTAGCGAAATCCGGTGGCCCAGCTCACAATAGGAGCGTGATTCGGCTCACGAATGCGGTGCAGTCGCGACCGGCCGGCCGACGTTCGAAACGGTCTGCTGACCTGCATGAACCAATCCGCTACCGATCCGTGATCGGCTCGTTATCGGTGCTGAATACCCACTCGGTCGAGGTGACGAATCCAAATCGTTATCGTACGGTCCTTCTAGCCCGAAAATGGGCACCAATAAGTAATTGGAAAATTGAATCCACGGACCCGCGTGTGAGCGGAGTGGGAGACGGCACTCGGTAAGGGCGCCGCCCCGCAGGCGTTGGCGAGCAGTCGCGCCGGGCAGACCCATGTCCTCCGCTGTCGTGCCGAAACGAGACGGCACGCCCTGAAGCGTTTTCAGCGTCTCCTGACGCCCCAAGCAACACCCCGACCCACTTCTGTGGGCTGTCTTCAGCGCGCGCGCAGCGAAAGGAACAGTGTTGAAGAACGTCCGCAAGACGCTCATTGTCGCCGCGATTACCGGGACCCTCGTGACCGTGCCGACCACCGGCATCGCTCATGCGGATGTCCAGGGCGTGGACCCCAATGTCGCCCCCGGATTCGACCCGGGCCTGCCGGCCCCTGACGCGCCGCCGGCCCCCGAGGCCGTGGCGTTTGACCCGAACCTGCCGGCCCCGGACGCGCCGCCGGCGCCGGACGCCCCGCCGGCCCCTGAGGCCGTCGGCTTCGACCCGAACCTGCCGGCCCCGGACGCCCCGCCCGTCGATGAGCCCCCCGCGCCCGCACCCGTCAAGGCGTACAGCGTGAACTGGGACGCGATCGCGGCGTGCGAGTCCGGTGGCAACTGGTCGATCAGCACCGGCAACGGCTACTCCGGTGGCCTGCAGTTCACCCCCAGCACCTGGCGTGCCAACGGTGGCTCGGGCTCGGCGGCCGGCGCGAGCCGTGAGGAGCAGATCCGCGTGGCTGAGAACGTGCTGCACTCGCAGGGCATCGGCGCGTGGCCGGTGTGCGGCCGCCGCGGCTGACCAAGCCGAAATTGAACTGAGCGCGATCCGAGTGCCGGGCCTTCGGGCCCGGCACTCGGCGTCTGTGGGGTGGGCCGGGCCGGGGCGTACCGGATTGTGGCTCCGGGTAGCGTCAAGCGGGTGACCGAGACGCCACGTGAATTCGACATCATCGTCTATGGGGCAACGGGCTTCGTGGGGAAGCTGACCGCCGAATACCTGGCCAGGGCGGGGGGAGACGCGCGAATAGCGCTGGCCGGCAGGTCCAAAGAACGACTGGAGGCCGTCCGCAAGACGCTGGGCCCCGGCGCGCAGGACTGGGCGCTGGTCGCCGCCGACGCCACCTCCGAGTCGTCGCTCCAGGAGATGGCCGCGCGCACCCGGGTCGTCATCACCACGGTGGGGCCCTACACCCGTTACGGGCTGCCCCTGGTGGCGGCGTGCGCCGCGGCCGGCACCGACTACGCCGACCTGACCGGCGAGGCGAACTTCGTGCGCGAGAGCATCGACCTCTACCACAAGCAGGCCGCGGACACCGGCGCGCGCATCGTGCACGCCTGCGGTTTCGACTCCGTCCCCTCGGACCTGACGGTCTACGCGCTGTACCGTGCAGCGCAGCACGACGGTACGGGTGAGCTGGGCGAGACCAACTATGTGTTGCGGTCCATGCGCGGTGGCGCATCCGGCGGGACCATCGCCTCGGGCGTGGAAATCATGCGTACCGCCTCGGATGACCCCGAGATCCGCCGCCAGCTCGAAGATCCGTACACCTTGAGCACCGACCGTGCCGCGGAGCCCGACTTGGGGGCACAACCCGATCTCACCCTGCTTCGGGGTAGCCGGATCGCGCCGGAACTGGCCGGGTTGTGGACGGCCGCATTTCCGATGGCACCCTCCAACACCCGAATCGTTCGACGCAGCAATTCGCTGCTGAATTGGGCCTACGGGCGTACGTTCCGCTACACCGAAACCATGAGTGTGGGGTCGTCGCCGTTGGCGCCTGTCGCGTCCGCCGTGATGACCGGGTTCTCCAGTGCGTTCTTCGCCGCGGGCAGTCGTTTCCTCAATCGGGTGCCGAGCGGGTGGCTGGAAAGGGTGCTGCCGAAGTCGGGCAGCGGCCCGAGTGCCAAGACCCGCGAGCGCGGCTACTACAAGCTCGAGACGTACACCACCACGACGTCCGGTGCCCGTTACGTGGCGCGCATGGAACAGCGCGGGGACCCCGGTTACAAGGCCACCTCGGTGATACTGGGGGAGTGCGGCCTGGCCCTGGCCAAAGACCGTGACAAGCTCTCCGACCTGCATGGCGTGTTGACCCCGGCGGCAGCCATGGGCGACGCCTTGTTGGCCCGGTTCCCACACGCAGGTATCGAGCTGCGGACCGAGCGGTTAAATTGACGGACTAGTTGAAATCCGCCTGATCAAAGGGTGTTGATTAGGATCCGGTGGGTCTAGTCTCGTAGCTGCTCGCCCCCATCCCAGCGACGAAGGTGGATCACGATGGCCGGTCTCGACGATCTCTACGCGCAGATTCCCACCTCGGACATCGCGTCGAAGCTGGGGGCGGACCAGGGTGAAGTGGACAAGGCGGTGCACACCCTGGTGCCGGTGCTGCTGAGCGGTCTGCAGCACACTTCGCAGGACCCCGAGCACGCCAGCAGGATCGAGGATGCCGCCAGTGGCCACGCGGCGCGCGGGCTGCTCGACGCCGGCGGCGGCGTCGACCAGGTCGACGAACAGGACGGGCACCAGGCGGTCGCGACGCTCTTCGGCGGCAAGGACACCAACGAAGTCGCTGCCGCACTGGCCGGCGGTGGCGCCGGCAACAGCGACCTGCTCAAGCAACTGCTGCCCGTCATCCTGCCGATTGTGTTGGCGTACATCGGAAAACAACTCAACTCCGGTGCCCCGGCCGAGGCGCCCGCCTCGCAGCAACGCAGCTCCGGCGGCGGGCTGGGCGACATCCTGGGCAGCATCCTGGGTGGCGGCAACGACAAGTCCCTGGGCGGGATTCTCGGCAGTGTGCTGGGCAACAAGGGCGGCGGGCTGGGCGATATCCTCGGGGGCCTGCTCGGCGGTAAGAAATAGGCTGCGCCGCAACAGGATTGCGCTCAGGCGCGTCCGGCACGGTCGCGTCGCGATGTTTTCAGGTCCCGTAAACGCATAGGTATGGAGAGGAAAAATCATGGCAGACAGGCTCACCGAAGGTCAGAAGCTGGTTAAGGGAGAGTCGCTGACGTCCAGCAACGGCGCCTACACCCTGACCCTGCAGGACGACGGCAACCTGGTGCTGGCCGTCTGGGGCAACCCGATCTGGTCCACCTCGACCAACGGCCAGGACGTGGTGCGCGCCGAGGTGCAGACCGACGGCAACTTCGTGCTCTACACCGCCGACAAGCCGGTGTGGCACAGCGACACCAAGGGCAAGAAGCAGGTGCAGCTGGTCCTGCAGGACGACCGGAACCTGGTGCTGTACGCGGCCGACGGCCCGGCCTGGTCCACCAAGACCGAGACCGACGCGCCGCCGCCGCCCGAGCCGGTGGCCGAAGCGCAGAAGTCCGGCTCGGGTTCGGGCGAATCCGGCTGGTGGGGATCCGATGAGCCGTCCGAGCAGGCCGCGGCGGCTGAGCCGGCCGAGGAGGCGGTCGCCGAGGCCGCGCCGGCCGAACCCGAACCCGAACCCGCCGCCCGCACCTACACCGTCGAGTCCGGCGACACCCTGTGGGCGATCGCGGAGCGCTTCTACGGTGACGGCAGCAAGTACCAGGTCATCGCCGACGCCAGCGGGATTCCCAACCCCGACCTGATCCACCCTGGGCAGGTTCTGACCATCCCGTAGCCGCCCACCGCGTTCACCTGCGGGTTCAGGCCCTTACACGGGCGCGGCCGGCGGTTCCTAGAATTGACCGGTGACCGCCAGCCCCCGCCCTGTCGATGACCAGCTGCCCAAGTCCTGGGATCCGGCCGCGATGGAGGGCGCGATCTACCAGAAGTGGGTAGATGCCGGCTACTTCACCGCGGACCCCGAGAGCACCAAGCCCGCGTATTCCATCGTGCTGCCGCCGCCGAATGTCACCGGCAGCCTGCACATGGGCCACGCGCTCGAGCACACCATGATGGATGCGCTGACCCGGCGCAAGCGCATGCAGGGCTACGAGGTGCTGTGGCAGCCGGGCATGGATCACGCCGGCATCGCCACCCAGAGCGTGGTGGAAAAGCAGCTGGCGGTCGACGGCAAGACCAAGGAGGACTTCGGCCGGGAGCTGTTCGTCGAGAAGGTCTGGGACTGGAAGCGGGAATCCGGCGGCGCGATCGGCGGCCAGATGCGCCGGCTCGGGGACGGCGTGGACTGGAGCCGTGACCGATTCACCATGGACGAGGGCCTGTCGCGTGCCGTCCGGACGATCTTCAAGCGCCTCTACGACGAAGGCCTGATCTATCAGGCCGAACGACTGGTCAACTGGTCGCCGGTGCTGGAGACGGCGATATCGGACCTCGAGGTCAACTATCAGGATGTCGAAGGCGAGCTGGTGTCGTTCCGGTACGGCTCGCTCGACGACTCGCAACCCCACATCGTGGTCGCGACCACCCGGGTGGAGACCATGCTGGGCGACACCGCCATCGCGGTGCACCCCGACGACGAGCGCTACCGCCATCTGGTCGGGACCAGCCTGCCGCACCCGTTCGTCGAGCGCGAGATGATCGTCGTCGCAGACGAGCACGTCGATCCCGAGTTCGGCACCGGCGCGGTGAAAGTCACACCCGCGCACGATCCCAACGACTTCGAGATCGGGATGCGCCACCAGCTGCCGATGCCCTCGATCATGGACACCAAGGGCCGGATCGCCGGCACCGGAACGCAATTCGACGGCATGGACCGGTTCGAGGCCCGCGTCAAGGTCCGCGAGGCGCTTGCCGCCCAAGGTCGCGTGGTCGAGGAGAAGCGGCCGTACCTGCACAGCGTCGGGCACTCCGAGCGCAGTGGTGAGCCGATCGAACCCCGGTTGTCCCTGCAGTGGTGGGTCCGGGTGGAGTCGATGGCCAAGGCCGCCGGTGACGCGGTTCGCAACGGCGACACCGTGATTCACCCCTCCAGCCTGGAGCCGCGGTGGTTCGCGTGGGTGGACGACATGCACGACTGGTGCATTTCGCGGCAGCTGTGGTGGGGCCACCGCATCCCGATCTGGTACGGGCCCGACGGCGAAATGGTGTGCGTCGGTCCCGATGACACCCCGCCGGAGGGTTGGGAGCAGGACGGCGACGTGCTGGACACCTGGTTCTCCTCGGCGTTGTGGCCGTTCTCCACCCTGGGCTGGCCCTCGAAGACCGCGGCCCTGGAAAAGTTCTATCCGACAAGCGTGCTGGTCACCGGCTACGACATCCTGTTCTTCTGGGTGGCCCGGATGATGATGTTCGGCACTTACGTCGGCGGCGACGACGCCATCACCCTCGACGGTCGCCGCGGCCCACAGGTGCCGTTCACCGACGTGTTCCTGCACGGGCTGATCCGCGACGAGTTCGGCCGCAAGATGAGCAAGTCCAAGGGCAACGTCATCGACCCGCTGGAGTGGATGGACAAATATGGTGCCGACGCGCTGCGGTTCACCCTGGCCCGGGGCGCCAGCCCGGGCGGCGACCTGGCCATCGGCGAGGACGCGGTGCGGGCGTCGCGCAACTTCGGCACCAAGCTGTTCAACGCCACCAGGTATGCGCTGATGAACGGCGCCGCCCTGGCGCCGCTGCCCGACGAACTGACCGACGCCGACCGCTGGGTGCTGGGCCGGCTGGAAGAGGTTCGCGCGGAAGTCGACGCGGCCTTCGACAGCTACGAGTTCAGCCGGGCCTGCGAGGCGCTCTACCACTTCGCCTGGGACGAATTCTGCGACTGGTATCTCGAATTGGCCAAGACGCAGCTGGCGCAGGGCCTTTCGGGCACCACCGCGGTGCTGGCCGCCGGCTTGGACACGCTGCTGCGCCTGCTGCATCCGGTGATCCCGTTCATCAGCGAAGCGCTCTGGCAGGCCCTGACCGGCCGGGAGTCGCTGGTGATCGCCGAGTGGCCCGAACCGTCCGGCATCACCCTGGATCCGGTTGCCGCACAGCGGATCAACGATATGCAGAAACTGGTGACCGAGGTGCGCAGGTTCCGCAGCGATCAGGGCCTGGCCGACCGGCAGAAGGTGCCGGCCCGGCTGGCCGGTATCGATGAGGCCGATCTGAGCAACCAGGTTCCGGCCGTGACGTCGCTGGCGTGGCTGACCGCCCCGGGCGACGATTTCCGCGCGTCGGCATCACTGGAAGTCCGGCTGAGCACCGCGACGGTCGTCGTCGAGCTCGACACCTCCGGCACCATCGACGTGGCCGCCGAACGCCGGCGTCTGGAAAAGGATCTGGCCGCGGCGCAGAAGGAACTGGCGTCCACCGCGGCCAAACTCGGCAACGCCGACTTCCTGGCCAAGGCGCCCGAAGCCGTCGTCGACAAGATCCGCGCCCGGCAGCAGGTGGCGCAAGAGGAGACCGACCGGATCACCGCCAAACTGGCGGGCCTCCAATGACTTCGGATTCCCAGGACTGGGAGTCGAGCACCCGCCTGGCTCCCACCCCGGACGAGATCGCGGCCCTGCTGCAGGTCGAACATCTGCTCGACCAGCGCTGGCCCGAGACCCGCATCGAGCCGAGCCTGACCCGGATCAGCGCGCTGATGGACCTGCTCGGATCGCCGCAGTTGAGCTACCCGTCGATCCACATCGCCGGCACCAACGGCAAGACGTCGGTGGCGCGGATGATCGACGCGCTGATCACCGCGCTGCAGCAGCGCACCGGCCGCACCACCAGCCCACACCTGCAGTCGGCCGTCGAACGCATCTCGATAGACGGCGAGCCGATCACGCCGGCGCAGTACGTGGACGTCTACCGGGAGATCGAGCCGTTCGTGCACATGGTCGACCAGCAGTCCCAGGCTGACGGGGGACCGGCGATGAGCAAGTTCGAGGTGCTCACCGCGATGGCGTTCGCGGCGTTCGCGGATGCACCCGTCGACGTCGCGGTCGTCGAGGTCGGCATGGGTGGCAGTTGGGACGCCACCAACGTGCTGAACGCGCCGGTGGCCGTCATCACCCCGATCAGCGTCGACCACGTCGACTATCTGGGCGCGGACATCGCCGGGATCGCCAAGGAGAAGGCGGGCATCATCACCCGGGCGCCCGAGGGGTCGCCGGACACCGTCGCGGTCATCGGACGCCAGGTTCCCGAGGTGATGGACGTGCTGCTCGCCCAGACCGTGCGCGCCGACGCCGCGGTCGCCCGGCAGGACTCGGAATTCGCCGTGCTGGGCCGGCAGGTCGCCATCGGCGGGCAACTGCTGCAGTTGCAGGGACTCGGCGGGGTCTACCCGGACATCTACCTGCCCCTGCACGGGGAACATCAAGCGCACAACGCGGCCCTGGCGCTGGCCGCGGTGGAGGCTTTCTTCGGCGCCGGTGCGCAGCGTCAGCTGGATGTGGACGCGGTCCGGGCCGGTTTCGCCGCGGTCACCAGCCCCGGACGGCTGGAGCGCATGCGCAGCGCCCCGACGGTGTTCATCGACGCCGCACACAACCCCGCCGGGGCGGCCGCCCTCGCGCAGACACTGGCCGACGAGTTCGACTTCCGCACGCTGGTGGGGGTGGTCGCGGTGCTGGCCGACAAGGATGTCGACGGCATCCTCGCCGCGCTGGAACCGGTGTTCGATTCCATCGTCGTCACCCACAACGGGTCGCCCCGGGCACTCGATGTCGAAACACTGGCCTTGGCGGCGCAGCAACGGTTCGGGCCCGACCGGGTGATCCCTGCCGACAACCTGCGCGACGCCATCGACGCCGCGACCGCGCTGGTCGACGCGGCCGATCAGGAGGATGAGATGTACTCCGGCACAGGCATTGTCATCACCGGCTCGGTCGTCACCGCCGGTGCCGCCCGGACGCTGTTCGGTCGTGACCCGCAATGACCGCGGAGGTGCCGCCGCCGCCCGACCCGTGGAAGAGCTTCGCCGGGGTGATGGCGGGGACGCTGATCCTCGAGGTGATCGTGGTGCTGCTGGCGATACCGGTGGTGGGCGTCGTCGGAGGCGGCCTGACCGGCGCATCGCTCGGCTACCTGATCGGATTCGCCGTGCTGCTGGTCCTGCTGACCGGGTTGCAGCGCCGGCCGTGGGCGATCTGGGCCAACCTCGGCGCACAGCTGATACTGGTCGCCGGCTTCCTGGTCTACCCGGCCGTCGGTGCCATGGGTGTGCTGTTCACCGCGGTGTGGGGGCTGATCGCCTATCTGCGGGCCGAGGTCCGGCGGCGCCAGGAGCGCTGGACGCCGCCGCCGTCCTGAACCGGTCCGGCTGGAGGTATCCAGGTTTGGGCACGCGCGGTAGGACCTCTACTCTTGTCGCCGTGACCGAACGGACCCTCGTATTGATCAAGCCCGACGGCGTCGAGCGCCAGTTGATAGGCGAGATACTCAGCCGCATCGAGCGCAAAGGCCTCACCATCGCGGCGCTGGAGCTCAGGACTGTCGGTGAGGACCTGGCCCGCCGCCATTACGCCGAGCACGACGGCAAGCCCTTCTTCGGTTCGCTGCTGGAGTTCATCACCTCAGGACCGGTCGTGGCGGCCGTGGTGGTCGGAACCCGCGCGATTGCCGCGTTCCGCCAGCTCGCCGGTGGCACCGACCCGGTGGAAAAGGCCACCCCCGGAACCATCCGGGGCGACTTCGGGCTGGAAACCCAGTTCAACCTGGTGCACGGGTCCGACTCCGCCGAATCGGCCCAGCGCGAGATCGAGCTCTGGTTCCCCGGCATCTGACCGGGCCGCTCGAAGGGGAGCGTGATCCCTGGAAGTGATGTGGGATACTGACTGCGGGTGAACGTCGTCGAACCGGCGCCGGACACCCGAATGAAGACTTTGGCAAGTGCGACCATCGCCAGTCCGCGGTGCGGCGCAGCATGTCGAGCCGTCATTCAGTACGGCACCGAGTGAGCTCACCATGGGCTGCTCGGGGCGAGACCATCACAAGTCCGGGAGAAGTGACCCGGACCCATAGCGAAGCCCTCGAGTGGCCGCGTCGACTAGGACGACGCGCCCGGGGGCTTGAGGAGAATTCGTGGTAGAAGATGCCCCAACTTCAGACTCAACAAGCGAGCCGAGCGAGCGTGAGGACCTACCTGACCGCTTGAGAGTGCATTCGCTCGCGCGGACCCTGGGAACCACCAGTAGGCGGGTGCTGGACGCGCTGGCCGCGCTCGACGGCCGCATCCGCAGCGCGCACTCCAGCGTCGACCACGTGGACGCGGTCCGGGTGCGGGACCTGCTGGCCGCCCAGCCCGACGCGCCGGAAACCGGCGCCGAGGTGCTCGCCGTCGGCGAGGAGGAGTCGCCGGCCGAACCCGAATCCCGGTTGATGCTGGAAACGGTCGAGGTTCGGGAGACGCAAGAGACAGTGGTCGATCGTCCGCACTACATGCCGTTGTTCGTCGCTCCCCAGCCGCTGCCCGAGCGGGTCGAGACCGAAGACGAGACCGGCGACGACAGCGCGGCCGACGACAGCGATTACGGCGACGACTCCGACGGCCAGGGCGCCGCGGGTGACGAGGACGATGACCAGTCGGACCGTCCCGCCAACAAGCGCCGGCGCCGCGGACGGCGGGGTCGGGGTCGCGGACGTGGTGAGCAGAACGGCGCCGAGGGCGACAACCAGCCCGGCGATACCGCAGGCGAAACGGGCGACGATTCCGACGACGCGCAGGATTCCGACGACTCCGACGACAGCGAGAACGGCGACGAGGACAACGGCTCGGGCGAGGGCGCAACCCGTCGCCGCCGTCGGCGCAGGCGCCGCAAGACCGGCTCGGGCGACGACAACGACGACAGCCCGTCGCCCGACGACCCGCCCAACACCGTCGTGCACGAGCGTGCGCCGCGCAGCGGCGGCAAGTCCGGATCCGACGACTCCGGTCCCGGCGAAATCAAGGGGATCGACGGCTCTACGCGCCTGGAGGCCAAACGCCAGCGCCGCCGGGACGGTCGCGACGCCGGCCGGCGCCGCCCACCGGTACTGACCGAGGCCGAATTCCTGGCGCGGCGCGAGGCCGTGGAGCGGGTGATGGTGGTTCGCGACCGGGTGCGCACCGAACCGCCGCACCCCGGGGCCCGCTACACCCAGATCGCGGTGCTCGAGGACGGCATCGTGGTCGAACACTTTGTGACTTCTGCAGCCTCTGCGTCTCTGGTCGGCAACATCTACCTGGGCATCGTGCAGAACGTGCTGCCGTCGATGGAGGCCGCGTTCGTCGACATCGGCCGCGGTCGCAACGGCGTCCTCTACGCCGGTGAGGTCAATTGGGAGGCCGCCGGTCTGGGTGGAGCCGACCGCAAGATCGAGCAGGCCCTCAAACCCGGCGACTACGTCGTCGTGCAGGTCAGCAAGGACCCGGTCGGGCACAAGGGCGCCCGGCTGACCACGCAGGTGTCACTGGCCGGCCGGTACCTGGTGTACGTGCCCGGCGCGTCGTCGACCGGCATCAGCCGCAAGCTGCCCGACACCGAGCGCCAGCGCCTCAAGGAGATCCTGCGTGAGGTGGTGCCGTCCGACGCGGGCGTGATCATCCGCACCGCATCCGAAGGTGTCAAAGAGGAAGACATCCGCGGCGACGTCACCCGGTTGCAGGAACGCTGGAACCAGATCGATGCGAAGGCCGCCGAGGTCAAGCAGAAGGCCGCGGGTGCCGCGGTCGCCCTCTACGAGGAGCCCGACGTCCTGGTCAAGGTCATCCGGGACCTGTTCAACGAGGACTTCTCCGGACTGATCGTCTCCGGCGACGAGGCCTGGAAGACCATCAACGAATATGTGAATTCTGTTGCCCCCGATCTGGTTTCGAAGCTCACCAAGTACGAGCCGGCCGGTGGCGAGGGTCAGCCGGGCCCGGATGTGTTCGCGGTGCACCGCATCGACGAGCAACTGGCCAAGGCGATGGACCGCAAGGTGTGGCTGCCGTCGGGCGGAACGCTGGTGATCGACCGGACCGAAGCCATGACGGTGGTCGACGTCAACACCGGCAAGTTCACCGGGTCGGGCGGCAACCTGGAACAGACGGTCACCAAGAACAACCTCGAGGCGGCCGAGGAGATCGTGCGGCAACTGCGGCTGCGCGACATCGGCGGCATCGTGGTCATCGACTTCATCGACATGGTGCTCGAGTCCAACCGCGACCTGGTGCTGCGGCGGCTGACCGAGGCGCTGGCCCGCGACCGCACCCGCCACCAGGTCTCCGAGGTGACCTCGCTGGGACTGGTGCAGCTGACCCGCAAGCGGCTGGGAACAGGCCTGATCGAGGCGTTCTCGACGTCGTGCCCGCATTGCGCCGGCCGCGGCATCGTGATGCACGCCGACCCGGTCGACTCGGCGCCGGCGACGGGCCGCAAAACAGAGTCCGGCGGACGGCGCAGCAGGCGGTCGAAGAAGCCCAGGACCGAACAGCCGGCCGAGAACGGCGTCGTGGCCAAGGTGCCGACGCATGCGCCGGGCGAGCACCCGATGTTCAAGGCGATGGCCGCGTCGACACGCGACGAGGATGAGAACGGCGAGTCCGATCTCGAGTCCGATGACGAACTGACCGCCGAGGCCGACGAGCAGACCGAAGCGCTGGTGGCGCCCGACGTCGACGAATTCGAGGACGCCGAGGACGAAGACGTCGATGAGGACGTCGATGTTGACGAGGACGAAGACGACGACGCCGACGAACTCGACGATGACGAAGACCTCGACGACGAGGACGAAGACGTCGACGAACTCGACGACGAAGACGAGGACGAAGACGAGGACGTCGACGAACTCGACGATGACGATTTGGACGACAGCGACGCCAGCGATGCCAGCGATGCCAGCGATGCCAGCGATGCCAGCGATGCCAGCGATGCCGACGCCGCCATCGAGGTCCCCCCGGTGGTGATCTCGGAGGTTTCAGCCGTTCCGTCGCGTCGCCGCCGCGCGGCCGGCCGGCCGGCCGGTCCCCCTATCCACGCCGACTGATGGACCAGGGGCCGGTTTGACCCTGTAGGTGCTGGTCACGTACCCTTGGACAGTTGTCGTCAGGGCTCTAGGCAATAACTGTGACCGACGACAGCGGGCCGGCACCGAGCCCGCACCCCAGACCACCACCCGCGCCTGGCTAACCCGCGCGCGAGAAGAGGCAGGAGCAACGATGGCGACCTACGCAATCGTCAAGACCGGCGGCAAGCAGTACAAGGTTGCCGTCGGCGACGTGGTCAAGGTCGAGAAGCTGGAGTCGGAGCCGGGCGCGAACGTCTCGCTGCCGGTCGCTCTGGTCGTCGACGGCGCCAACGTCACCACCGATGCTCAGGCGCTGGCCAAGGTCGCCGTCACCGGCGAGGTGCTCGAGCACACCAAGGGCCCGAAGATCCGTATCCACAAGTTCAAGAACAAGACCGGCTACCACAAGCGGCAGGGACACCGTCAGCAGCTGACGGTCCTCAAGGTCACCGGCATCAAGTAGTAGGGGCGAGCAGACATGGCACACAAAAAGGGCGCGTCCAGCTCACGTAACGGTCGCGATTCGGCCGCTCAGCGGCTCGGCGTGAAGCGGTTCGGCGGTCAGGTGGTCAAGGCCGGCGAGATCCTGGTCCGTCAGCGCGGCACCAAGTTCCACCCCGGCGTCGACGTCGGTCGCGGTGGCGACGACACGCTGTTCGCCAAGGCGGCCGGAGCGGTCCAGTTCGGCGTCAAGGGCGGCCGCAAGACCGTCAACATCGTTCCAGCCGGCCAAACCGCCGACTGAGTGCCGGCGGATGTGCCTGGCGGCATGTCCGTGGCCGATTGAGGGGAAGCCCGATGCCTCGATTCGTCGATCGGGTGGTCATTCACACACGAGCGGGTTCCGGCGGCAATGGCTGCGCGTCGGTCCACCGCGAGAAGTTCAAGCCGCTCGGCGGTCCGGACGGCGGTAACGGCGGCCGCGGCGGCAGCGTCGTCTTCGTCGTCGACCCGCAGGTGCACACCCTGCTCGACTTCCATTTCCGCCCGCATGTCACCGCGCCGTCCGGCAAGCAGGGGATGGGTAACAACCGGGACGGCGCTGCCGGCGCTGACCTGGAAGTCAAGGTCCCAGACGGCACCGTGGTGCTCGATGAGAACGGACGCATGCTGGCCGACCTGATCGGCGCCGGCACCCGGTTCGAGGCCGCCGCCGGTGGCCGGGGGGGTCTGGGGAACGCCGCCCTGGCTTCCCGCGCCCGCAAGGCCCCCGGCTTCGCGCTGCTCGGGGAGCCGGGACAGGAACGCGACCTCACCCTCGAACTCAAGACGGTCGCCGATGTGGGCCTGGTCGGGTTTCCGTCGGCCGGAAAGTCGTCGCTGGTGTCGGTGATCTCGGCGGCCAAGCCCAAGATCGCCGACTACCCGTTCACCACGCTGGTGCCCAACCTCGGCGTGGTGTCGGCCGGTGAGCACTCCTTCACCGTCGCCGACGTCCCCGGACTGATCCCCGGCGCCTCCGAGGGCCGCGGTCTGGGCCTGGACTTCCTGCGCCACATCGAGCGCTGCGCGGTGCTGGTCCACGTGGTGGACTGCGCCACTGCCGAACCGGGACGCGACCCGATCTCCGACATCGACGCGCTGGAAGCCGAACTCGCGGCCTACACTCCCACCCTGCAGGGCGACGCCGTGTTGGGCGACCTGGCCGAGCGGCCACGGGCGGTAGTGCTGAACAAGATTGACGTGCCCGAGGCCCGCGAGCTCGCCGAGTTCGTTCGCGACGAGATCGCCCAGCGCGGCTGGCCGGTGTTCCTGGTGTCGACGGCGACCCGGGAAGGGTTGCAGCCGTCGATCTTCGGGCTGTGGCAGATGGTCTCGGAATACAACGCCGCGCGGCCCGCGGTGGTGCCGCGTCGTCCGGTGATCCGCCCGGTCCCCGTGGACGAGAGTGGTTTCTCGGTCGAACCCGACGGCGAGGGCGGATTCGTGGTGACCGGTACCCGCCCGGAGCGCTGGGTGGGACAGACGAACTTCGACAATGACGAGGCTGTCGGTTATCTCGCCGACCGATTGGCCCGCCTGGGCGTGGAGGACGAGCTGCTGCGACAGGGCGCCCGTCCCGGCTGCGCGGTGACCATCGGTGAAATGACCTTTGATTGGGAGCCGCAAACCCCTGCGGGAGGCCAGGTTCCGTTGACCGGCCGGGGTACCGACGTGCGTCTGGAACGCTCCGACCGGGTGGGTGCCGCCGAACGCAAGGCCGCCCGGCGGCAACGCCGCGAGCGCGACAGCTGATGACGCATCGGGAGAGCATCCGGACCGCACGCAGCATCGTCGTCAAGGTGGGTACCACGGCCCTCACCACGGAATCGGGCATGTTCGATGCCGGCCGGCTGGCCGAGCTGGCCGATGCGATCGAGACGCGGATGCAGGCGGGCTCCGACGTCGTCATCGTGTCCTCGGGTGCCATCGCCGCCGGACTGGAGCCGCTCGGATTGGCGCGTAAGCCAAAGGATCTGGCGACAAAGCAGGCCGCGGCCAGCGTCGGGCAGGTTGCCCTGGTGAACTCCTGGAGCACCGCTTTCGCCCGGTACGGCCGCACCGTGGGCCAGGTGCTGTTGACCGCGCACGACATCGCGATGCGGGTGCAGCACAACAACGCTCAACGCACCCTGGACCGGCTGCGCGCGTTGCGCGCGGTGGCGATCGTGAACGAGAACGACACGGTGGCCACCAACGAGATCCGCTTCGGCGACAATGACCGGCTGTCGGCGTTGGTGGCGCACCTGATAGGTGCCGACGCGTTGGTGCTGCTGTCGGACATCGATGGCCTATACGACGCCGATCCGCGAAAGTTCAAGGGCGCCAGATTCATTCCGGAGGTGTCCGGACCGGCGGACCTGGACGGAGTGGTCGCGGGCCAGAGTAGCCATCTCGGCACCGGCGGCATGGCCTCGAAAATGTCCTCGGCGCTACTGGCCGCCGACGCCGGGGTGCCGGTGTTGCTGGCGCCGGCGTCCGACGCCGCGACCGCGCTCACCGACGCCTCGGTGGGCACGGTGTTCGCGCCGCGCGCCGAGCGGATGTCCGCGCGCCGGTTCTGGGTACGCTACGCCGCCGAATCCACCGGTTCGCTGACACTGGATGCCGGCGCCGTGCGGGCGGTCATCGGGCAGCGCCGCTCTTTGCTGCCCGCGGGCATCGTCGCGGTGTCGGGGAAATTCTTCGGCGGCGACGTCATCGAACTGTGCGGACCGGACACCACCGTGGTGGCGCGCGGTGTCGTCGCGTATGACGCGGCCGAGCTCGCGACCATCATGGGTCGCTCCACCTCGGACCTGCCGGGCGACATGCGCCGGCCCGCGGTGCACGCCGACGATCTGGTGGCCGTGTAACTCACTGGGCGGTCTTGAGATACAGTGCGGCCCAAACTATTTCGACCAAAGTGTCGATAAGTGTGGCGTCGTCGTCCGGCGGTTGCACCGGCAGATTCAGCTGGCAGGCCCGTTCCACCATCAGAGTCAGCGCGCTGGCGGTGGCAGCGGCCTGGATCCCGGGCCGGATCGAGCCGTCGGCCTGGCCGGTCTCGATGACGCGGTGCACGCGCTGCGATATCGCGGTCAGCAGGTCGCGGTAGGTCTGTGCGGTCGACGGGTCGTAACCGGCCATTTCACTGAGCGCGGTGAGCACCGGCTGGTGGCGGCGATAGCTGGCGACGATGCCGGCGATCGCCGCCCTGAGGTCCTCGGGGTCGCGCCGGTCGGCCACCGACCACCACCGGTCACCGGCGGCGGCCAGGTCGTCGAACACCGCGGCCGCCAGGCGGCGCAGCAGGTGGCCCTTGTCCTCGAAGTAGATGTAGAAGCTGGCCCGGGAGATGCCGGCCTCACCGGCCAGGCGATCGACGCTGAGTTCGGTGAAGCTGGCGCCGTCGCGCATCAGCCGTTCCGTGGCGTCCAGCAGCCGGCTCTCCATGTGTTCGCGCCGCTGCCGGCGGTCCTGGCGCGCCTGTGGCTTGCGGGTGACCGACGGCATTCGTAGAGCATAACGGTGCCGGGGACATATTGACTAGACAATGTGTCTAGTCATAGGGTCACGTGCATGACAGCGACGTGCGCGAACGACCGTACCTACGACGCGATCGACCTGTCCTCGCCACAGTTCTGGGCGACCACCGCGCAGGAACGGGAACGCTCGTTCGCGGTGCTGCGCGCCGAGCGTCCGGTGAGCTGGCATTCCCCGGTCAACGACACGCTGATGGACGACCCCGGCGACCCCGGTTACTGGGCGGTCACCCGACGCGCCGACATCGTCGCGGTCAGTCGCAACAACGACGTCTTCCGGTCCGGCAAGGGGGTGATGTTCGCCAGCATCCCCGAGGAACTGCTCGAAGCGTCGCAGTCCTTCCTGGCGATGGACCCGCCGCGGCACACCAAGCTGCGCAAGCTGGTCAGCGCGGCGTTCACGCCTAGGCAGGTACGGCGTATCGAGCAGTCCATCCAGGCCAACGCCAAGACCATCGTCGAGGAGCTGCGGGAAGCCGGCAGTGGCGCCGATTTCGTCGAGTACTGCGCCAAGGAACTGCCGATCCGGACGTTGTCGGACATGGTCGGGATTCCGGAGTCCGAGCGCCAGCAGGTGGCGCACGCGGCGGATGCGCTGGTGTCCTGGGCGGACCCGGAGTATCTCGCCGGTCGCGAACCGCTGCAGGTGGTGTTCGAGAACCAGGTGTACCTGCACCAGGTCGCCGGCCAGCTGGCCGCCGAGCGCCGGGAGAACCCGGGCGAAGATCTGTTCAGCGCCCTGGTGAACGCCGAGGTCGACGGCGACCGGCTCTCCGATGCCGACGTAGCCGCATTCTTTGTGCTGCTGGCTGTGGCGGGCAACGACACCACGCGCCAGACCGCCAGCCATGCCCTGCGGGCGCTGACCGACTTTCCGGGTGAAAGGGCTTGGCTGCAAGCGGCTTTCGAGGACCGGATCGGTACAGCGGTCGAGGAGTTCGTTCGCTGGGCGACTCCGGTGATGACCTTCCGCCGCACCGCCGCAACGGATTTCGAGCTGGGCGGTCAGCAGATCCAGGCGGGGGACAAGGTGGTCATGTTCTACGCGTCCGGCAACCGGGACGAAGAGGCGTTCGACGAACCCGGCCGTTTCGACCTGAGCCGCAGCCCCAATCCGCACCTGGGGTTCGGTGGCGGAGGCGTACACTTCTGCCTCGGCGCGCACGTCGCCCGGGCGCAGTTGCGCGCCATCTTCGGTGAACTGCTCAGCCAACTCCCCGACATCGCCGCGGGCGAACCGGTTTACGTGCCGGGCAATTTCATCCACGCGATCCGCAGCATGCCCTGCACTTTCTGACAGCCCGGGCCGACAGGACTACAGTCGCGCACGTTCGTGGCGCACTGTGCCCGGCGGTCGCTTGAGAAATCCGCTTCTAGAAAACGTTGAGGATCTCACGAGGATCCGCACAGGCGCCTCCGAAAAGCTTTTCGCAACAGCGAAGGAAGCCGGAATCGGAGAGAACCATGTGGGCTTTAACGACATCTCACGGCATGCGCGTCGACGGTATCGAGCGGGAGCAGGACGCCCGGCAGGCCGTCTACATGCTCGGTCATCCCCGGATGATCGGCCCGTACTCGTGGCAGGTGGTCGACAACCGGGGACGCCAGTTCGTCGCCGAGGTCAGAAGGGCGCGCTGACCACCAGCTCGCCGGCGAGCAGCGTCAGTATCTCGGAACAACCACCGTCGACCGTCACGCCGGCCAGGTCGTCACCCCGGGTGCGGCCGCGGTTGACGATGGCCACCGGGATGTTGTTGGCCGCGGCGTGGCGCACGAACCGGTAACCGGAGAACACCGTCAGCGACGACCCGGCCACCAGCAGCGCCTGTGCCTGATCGACCAGTGAATAAGCCTGCTCGACAATGTCTTTGGGAACGCTCTCGCCGAAGTAGACGATGTCGGGCTTGAGCATGCCGCCACAGCGTGGGCAGTCGACGTAGCGGAAGGAGGCGGTATCGGCGACGACGGCGTCCGCGTCCGGGGCCACCGCCAGTCCGCCGACAGCTTCGGAACGCTCGATGAATCCGGGGTTGAGCGCTTCGAGCTGTTCTGCCAGCGCGGCACGACTCATGCGGTGGCCACAACTCAGGCAGGCCACCCGGGCGTAGGTGCCGTGCAGATTGATGACGTTGTTACTGCCGGCCTTGGTGTGCAGCAGGTCGACATTCTGGGTGATGACCCCGTTGACCACTCCGGCACGTTCCAGCGCGGCCAGCGCCCGGTGTCCGGCGTTGGGTTGCGTGTTGTCCATGTGCCGCCAGCCCAGATGGTTGCGCGCCCAGTACCGCTGCCGGAATACCGGGTCCGACGTGAACTGCCGGATCGTCATCGGGTTGCTGGGCGGGGAGTCGGGTCCGCGGTAATCGGGTATGCCCGAGTCCGTGGAGAGGCCCGCGCCCGTCAGCACTGCGATCCGGCGGCCGGACAGCAGTGCGATGAGTTCGGGAGATTCCACTCCATCGAGCCTAAGCACTAGTTGGCACCCCGTCACCCGACCCCGGCGTCGGAAATGCGACAGTAACGCGAGAATGGAGGGCGATGAGCTTCTACTCCGCATACCGACACGGGTTCGTGCGCGTTGCTGCGTGCACGCACCACACCTCGATCGCCGACCCGGCCGCCAATGCCGCGTCGGTTCTCGGGTTGGCGCGCGAGTGCCACGACGACGGCGTGGCGCTGGCTGTCTTCCCGGAACTCACACTGTGCGGATATTCCATTGAGGACATCCTGCTGCAGGATGCCCTGCTCGACGCCGTGGAAGAGGCGCTGCATGAGGTCGTCACGGCGTCTGCCGACCTGCTTCCGGTGCTGGTTGTCGGCGCGCCGCTGCGGCACCTGCACCGTATCTACAACACCGCGGTCGTCATCCATCGCGGCGTGGTGCTCGGGGTGGTGCCCAAGTCCTATCTGCCGACCTATCGCGAGTTCTATGAGTACCGCCAAATCGCACCGGGAGACGGTGAGCGGGGCAGTATCCGGATCGCGGGTGAGGACGTTCCGTTCGGTCCCGACCTGTTGTTCACCGCGGTGGACCTGCCCGACTTCGTGCTACACGTCGAGATCTGCGAGGACATGTTCGTGCCGGTGCCGCCCAGCGCCGAGGCGGCCCTGGCGGGGGCCACCGTGCTGGCAAACCTTTCCGGCAGCCCGATCACCATCGGCAGGGCCGAAGACCGCTGCCTGCTCGCCCGCTCGGCGTCGGCTCGATGCCTGGCCGCCTACGTGTACGCGGCCGCGGGCGCGGGTGAGTCGACGACCGACCTGGCGTGGGACGGTCAGACCATGATCTATGAGAACGGCACCGAGCTGGCGTCGTCGGAACGTTTCCCGATGGGCGAGCGCCGTTCGGTCGCCGACGTCGATACCGGGCGGCTGCGTTCCGAGCGGCTTCGGATGGGGACGTTCGACGACAACCGGCGCCACCATCGAGCGGTCACGGACACGTTCCGGCGCATCGAATTCCGCGTCGATCCGCCCGACGGCGACATCGGTCTGCTGCGCGACATCGAACGCTTCCCGTTCGTGCCGTCCAATCGCGAACGGCTGGAACAGGATTGCTACGAGGCTTACAACATTCAGGTCGCCGGGCTGGAGCAGCGGCTGCGGGCGCTGGATTATCCGAAGGTGGTCATCGGTGTCTCCGGGGGGCTGGATTCGACGCACGCGTTGATCGTCGCGGCCAAGGCGATGGACCGGGAGGGCCGGCCGCGCAGCGACATCCTGGGTTTCACCCTGCCGGGCTTCGCCACCGGGGACCACACCAAGAGCAACGCCGTCAAGTTGGGCGAGGCACTGGGTATCACCTTCGAGGAAATCGATATCACCGAGACCGCCAAGCGCATGTTCGAGGAGATCGGCCATCCCTTTGCGCGTGGCGAGAAGGTCTACGACGTGACCTTCGAAAATGTGCAGGCCGGCCTGCGCACGGATTACCTGTTCCGGTTGGCCAACCAGCGGGGCGGCATCGTGCTGGGCACCGGAGACCTCTCGGAGCTCGCGCTGGGCTGGTCGACATACGGTGTCGGCGACCAGATGTCGCATTACAACGTCAACGGCGGCGTGCCCAAGACACTCATTCAGCACCTGATTCGGTGGGTCATCTCCTCGGGCCAGTTCGAAAAGGACGTCACCGATGTGCTGCAGTCGGTGGTGGACACCGAGATCACCCCTGAGCTGGTCCCGGCCGGAGAGGAAGAGGAACTGCAGAGCAGTGAGGCCAAGGTCGGCCCCTATGCGCTGCAGGACTTTTCGCTGTACCAGGTGTTGCGGCACGGCTTCCAGCCGTCCAAGATCGCGTTCCTCGCGTGGCATGCATGGAGTGACCCGGACCGCGGCGAGTGGCCGCCCGGCTTCCCCGAAGGCAACCGCCCGAAGTATTCGCTGTCGGAGATCCGGCATTGGCTGCAGGTTTTCGTGCAGCGGTTCTACTCGTTCAGCCAGTTCAAGCGCTCGGCATTACCCAACGGCCCCAAGGTTTCTCACGGTGGCTCGCTCTCGCCGCGCGGAGACTGGCGGGCGCCCTCGGACATGTCCGCGCGGATATGGCTCGATGAGATCGAGCGTGAGGTGCCCGAAGGCTGACGGGTGTCCGTCGTCAAGCGGGTTCGTCGTCTTCTGGGGCGAACAGCTTTTCCGGGTGGTGGAATGTGTTGATCCGCGGTTGGCCGTGGTCCAAGTGGGCGGGCGGGAGCCATTCGGTGTCGCTTTTGGCGTTTTTGCGGGTGGTCCAGCCTTTTTCGGCGAGGCGGTTATCGATGCCGCAGGCCAGGGTGAGGTCGTGGATGTCGGTGACGTGGGTGTTTGTCCAGCCGCTGGCATGGTGCACCTGGGCGTGGTAGCCGGGGACGTCGCAGCCCGGGCGGGTGCAGCCGCCGTCTTTGGCCAGCAGCATCAGTCGCTGGGCGAGGTTGGCAAACCGCTTGGCGTGGAACAGGGCCAGGGGTTTGGCGCCGTCGAAGACCGCGAGGTAGTGGTGCGAGGTGGCGGCCCAGCCGATCAGGGTGGGCAGGGGGATGCGGGTGCCGCCGGCGGTGCGGGCTCGCCCGGCCCCGGCTTCGAGGTCTTTGAGGGTGGTGGTGACGATGATGCTGACGGGTAGGCCGTTGTGGGTGCCTAGGTTTCCGGTGGCGAAGAGTTCGCGGATGGCGGTGATGATGGCGTCGTGGTTGCGTTGGGGTTGGCTGCGGGTGTCGGTGTCTCCGTCGGGGATGCCGGCGCCGGGGGCGGCGAGTTTGGCCCAGGCGGCTTCGAGCAGTGCCCGTAGTTCGGGGGTGATCAGGCCGCTGAGCCGGGACATGCCGTCGTATTGCTGGGGGCCGAGGGTCAGGCCGCGTGTGCGGGCGCGTTCGTCGTCGGTGTAGTCGCCGTCGGGGTGCAGCAGGGCCATGAGTTCGTGGGCGTATGTGGCGACCTGGTCGGGGCGAAAGTCACAGGCCTTGCCGGCCAGGTCCTTTTCGGCGGCCTCCCAGGTCCCTACATCCACCGTGCTGGGCAGGTGGGCGATGAAGTCGCGGATCACTTTGATGTGCGCGTCACCGATCAGACCTTCGCGTTGGGCGGCGGCGGTCGCGCCCAACAGTGGCCCTAATGGTTCGCCTGTCAACGCCCGTCGTTCGCCGAGGTCGTCGGCTTCGGCGATGCGCCGGTTGGCGTCGGCTTTGGTGATCCGCAGGCGCTCGGCCAACGCTGCGGGGAGTTTGCCGCCGAGTTCGTCCTCGGTGGCCTGGGTTTTGAGGTGGTTGATCAGGGCGTGCTGGGGTGTGCGCATCCGGCGGTGCACCTTTTCCAGGCGCTCCATGCCGCGCAGGAACTCCGGGGTGGTGAACGCGTCGAACGTCAAGTCACACAGGCGATCAACAGCGGCGTCGAGTGCGTCGAAGACCTCCACGATCTCCTCGCGCGTACTCGATGCCATACCCCAATTCTATGGAGGGCCACTGACAAGTCCGGATCGCCGCGAGGGCCGAAAGGTGTTGATATCAAAGGCGATATCACTTTCCGGGACCTGGTGCCACCAAGCTCGCGTTACTGATGTGACAGACGAGCAACAGTCGCGTCGATCGCGGCGGCGTCCGGTGCGCAATCACCCGCGCCGCGCACCAGCGTCGCCAACGCACCTGCCGCACACGCCCGCCGCAACGCCTTGCGCCGTCCGTCGGCAGATCCCGCACCAGCCGGCCAACTCGCGGCCAGCACACCCGCGAATACATCGCCCGCGCCGGTGGTGTCGACCGCCGCGACGGTCGGGGCAGGCACCTCGAACTCGCCGTCGACACCAAGGTAGCGGGCACCGCGTGCACCCAGCGTGACCACGAAATGCTCACTGCGCCAGGGCCAAAGACGAGCCTCGTGTTCGTTCGCGATCACCACGTCGGCAACGCCGGCCAGTTCGGCCACCGCCTTTTCGTCCTGCCCGGCAGGCGACGCATTGACCATCACGACGGCACCGGCCGACCGCGCCTGGCGCGCGGCCGCCAATGCCGTCGACACGGGAATCTCCAACTGTGTCAACAACACATCGCAGTCCGCGATCGAAGTCGGCGACACCGAGAGCGCTGAGTTCGCACCCGGAGCCACCACGATGGTGTTTTCCCCACCGGCGTCGACCACGATGATCGCCGTCCCACTGGGGGCGTGCCGACGGATGACGGCGTCCACGCCGACGCCCGCCGCGCGCAGGTGTTCGATCAACCGATCACCGGCCGGATCGTCACCGACGGCACCGATGAACCGCACGCACGCACCGGCGCGCGCCGCTGCCACCGCCTGATTGCCCCCTTTGCCGCCGGGCGCGTAGGCCAGGGCAGACGCCAGCACCGTCTCGCCCGGACGCGGTAGATCCGCGACGTCGAGCGTCAGATCCCAGTTGATGCTGCCCACCACACAAACCAGCTCGGACATGTCACCGACACTAGATTCTGCTCGAAACTTGGGCACGGTAGCCGCCCCACCCCGGCTACCGTCCCGCCATGGAAAGCTTGACCCCCATGCTGAGCTGGGGCATCCCGGGCCTCGTGTTGTTGTTCATCGGCGTCAGCCTGTATCGGATCAGGAAGCCCCGGTTCACCGGGCCGGCGCTGACCGGAGTAGCGCGGATCCTGTCGGTGCAGTCGACCGGCACGGTGATCAACGACCGGTATGTCTGCAAGATCAGCCTCAGTGTCGAGATCCCGGGCCGCGAACCGTACGAGGCGGCTGTCCGACAGGCGATCCACCCGATTCAGATGGCTTCCGTCCAACCCGGTTCCGTGGTTCCCGTCCAGGTTGACTCCGCGGACCTGGGCAAGGTCCGGATAGAGCCAGCCAGTTCGATCCGCAGGACGACGTTTACTGGATCACCGAATGCCGCGGACCTGGCCGCGGCGTACAACGAGCACAAGCAGCGACACGGCAGCGCGTCAGGCCAATGGGCATCCGCAGCGCAACTACTCGCGTCAGGTCAGCGCGTCCAGGGTGTGCTCAGGTCCTTTGCCCCGACCGGAAACACGTTGCGCAGCTTGGGCAGAGAGGCAACCGCGATGCCCGAGCTGCTCGATGCCCCGCAGTATGTCGTCGAGATGGAGCTTCGCTTCCCGAATCTGGCGCCGATCATCGGCCGGAGCGTCCAATCGATTCCGGAAGATCATGTGCCCTACCTTGCGGTCGGGCTCGAACTTCCCTGTGCGGTGGACCCTTCGGACCCGTCGCGCCGGTTCGTGGTGGATTGGGAACGCGCCATCCACTGAAAGGCAGCCGTCACCAAACGATGAATTCTCGGACACGTGCCGACGTCACTTCCCGCAAAACGCCGATATCCACCGGTCAGAGAGCTAGTGTGCAGCGTGATCGGAGACCCGAGACAAGGCAGAAGGGAAGCCGATTGACGTCGGGTGAGCCAACAGAATCGGACGCGGAGGCGCAGAGCGCTCCGGGGAAGAAGCGCGTCCGCCGCATCCTGCCCCGAATCCGCTTCAAGATCAGCATCCAGTCCAAGATCCTGGTCGCGCTGCTGTTGTCGAGCATCTTGTCCATCGCTGTCATCGGGTACATCGGTGCCATCTCCGGGCGCAATGCCCTGCGCGAAGTCGAGTCCGAGCGACTGATCGAGTTGCGCGAGTCCCAGAAGCGGCAGATCGAGGCGTTGTTCCGCGAGGTGACGAACTCACTGATCGTCTACAGCGGCGGCTTCAGCATCGACCAGGCCGTGCTCGCGCTGACCGCCGGATTCAATCAGCTGAACAACGCGACGATCAGCGGCCCACAACAACAGGCGCTGGCCAACTACTACCAAGACCAGATGATCAAGCCCATCGAACGGGTGACGGGTGAAGAACTCGATCTCAACGCTCTGCTGCCGAAAACCAACGCCGAGAAGTACCTTCAGGCCAATTACACCGCCGCAACGAAGCCCAATACCGACCCGCCGGTGGATCCCGGTGACGGCAGCGCCTGGTCGGCCGCCAATGTTCGCTTCGATTTCTACATGCGCAGCATCGTCAGCCGTTTCAACTACCGGGACGCCCTGCTGTTCGACATGGACGGCAATGTCGTCTACACCGTGGACAAGGGGCCTGACCTCGGCACCAACATCCTGACCGGACCGTATCGCGAATCGAATCTGCGCGAAGCGTACCTGAAAGCGTTGCGCTCCAACGACGTCGAGTTCGTCTGGATCACCGACTTCGAGCCGTATCAACCCCAGCTCGACGTGCCGACCGCGTGGGTGGTGTCGCCGATCGGCCTGGACGGCAGATTCGACGGCGTCATGGCACTGCCGGTCCCGATCGCCAAGATCAACTACATCATGACCGCCAACAAGCAGTGGCAGGCCGCCGGCATGGGGGCGGCGACCGAAACCTACCTCGCCGGTCCCGACGGTTTGATGCGTTCTGACTCAAGGCTATTCCTGGAAGACCCGAAGGAATACCGGCGTGAGGTGATCGCGGCCGGCACCGCACCCGACGTGGCGGACCGAGCGATTCGACTGGGCGGTACCACGTTGGTGCAGCCGGTGCGCAGCGCCGGACTGAAGGCGGCGCAGCGCGGCGAGACCGGGGTGACGAGCGGTATCGACTACACCGGCAATAGGGAACTGGAGGCCTACGCGCCGCTGAATATCGCGAATTCCGATCTGCAGTGGTCGGTTCTGGCCACCCGGGACGACTCGGATGCTTTCGCGCGGATCGGGCGGTTCACCAAAGCGCTTGCGGTCGCCGTGGTGGCGATGGTCTTCGCTATCTCCGTGGCGGCCATGGTCATCGCCCAGGCGGCGGTGCGACCGCTGCGCCGCCTCGAGCAAGGTGCGCAGAAGATCAGCTCCGGGGACTACGAGGTCAACATCCCGATCACGTCGCGTGATGAAATCGGTGACCTCACGGGTGCTTTCAACGAGATGAGCCGGAACCTGGCGATCAAGGAAGAGCTGCTCAACGAGCAGCGCCGGGAAAACGACCGACTCCTGCTGGCGTTGATGCCGGAGCCCGTGGCGCAGCGGTACCGCGAGGGCGAGGGCACCATCTCCCAGCAGCACCAGGACGTCGCCATCATCTACGCCGACGTCGTCGGACTCGACGAGATCTCCAGTGAAGTCGCGGGCGACGAATTGGTCGGCATCGTCGACGACCTGTTCCGCCAGTTCGACTCGGCGGCCGAAGCCCTTGGCGTGGAACGGATTCGCACCTTCCACAACGGCTACCTGGCCAGCTGCGGGGTCGTCACGCCGCGCCTGGACAGCATTCACCGCAGCGTGGAGTTCGCCCTGGAGATGCGCCGCATCATCGAGCGCTTCAACAACCAGAGCCGGCATGTGCTGCGGCTGCGGGTAGGCATCAACACCGGCAATGTGATCAGTGGACTGGTGGGCAAGTCCGGACTCGTCTTCGACATGTGGGGCGCCGCCGTCAGCCTCGCGTACCAGATGCAAAGTGGCTCACCGCAACCCGGCATCTACGTGGCATCCCAGGTGTATGAGGCGATGCGCGACACGCGCCAGTTCACGCCCGCCGGCACGATATCCGTAGGCGGAGCCGAGCAGGCCATTTACCGGTTGGCGGAGCGGTAGTGAACTTCTTCAACTCGGATTGGTTCTATTGGGCGATCGGTGTGGCGATCGGATTTCCGGTCTGCTTGATCCTGCTGACCGAGTTGCACCACATCCTCACCCGCCGGGGTAATCGGCTGGCCCGCCAGGTCGGGGTGATCCGCAACTGGCTGTTACCGCTCGGGGCGCTGTTACTGATCCTGGTGAAGGCCTCGCAAATCCCGGCGGGCGAGATCCCGGTCCGCATTCTGACCACGATGTTCGGCTTCCTGGTGCTGGTGCTGCTGCTGTCCGGACTCAACGCGACGGTGTTCGAAGGCGCGCCCGAAGACAGTTGGCGCAAGCGACTTCCGACCATCTTCCTGGATGTCGGCCGGTTCGCCCTGATCGGGCTCGGACTCGCGGTGATCCTGTCCGTGATCTGGGGCGTGCGGGTCGGCGGGGTGTTCACCGCCTTGGGCATCACGTCGGTCGTGATCGGCCTGATGTTGCAGAATTCCGTCGGCCAGATCGTGTCCGGCCTGTTCATGCTCTTCGAGCAGCCGTTCCGGATCAACGACTGGCTGGACACGCAGACCGCCCGGGGGCGCGTCATCGAGGTGAACTGGCGGGCCGTGCACATCCAGACCGGCGGCGGCCTGCGGATCATGCCGAACTCGATGCTGGCGACCACCGCGTTCACTAATCTCAGCCGCCCGGCGGGCCCGCACAAATGCTCGATCAACACCACCTTCGCGACGTCGGACCCGCCGGACAAGGTATGCGAGATGCTGACCCTGGTGGCCGGCGCACTGCCGCTGATCATGCCGGGGACCGCGCCGACCTCGGTCGCGCTGGGCGCCGGGGAGTACCGCACCACCGTCCGGGTGCACTCTCCGGCGGACGAGGGCGCGACCCAGTCCACGTTCGTGCGCTGGATCTGGTACGCCGCGCGCCGGTGGGAACTGCATCTGGACGGCGAGGACGACGACTTCTCGACACCGGAGCGCGTCATGAAAGCACTACGCACCGTCGTCGCGTCCGAACTGCGGCTGACGCTGGCCGACCAGCAGTTTCTGGCCCCGTACGCCAAGATTCTGCGCTACGGCACCGACGAGATCGTGCAGTACCCGGGCACGGTGCCTACCGCGATGGCGTTCATCGTGGCCGGCAGCGTGCAACTGACGGTGACCGACGCGGATGGCGCCGTGCTGCCCTTCGCCACCCTCACCGAGGGCTCGTTCATCGGGATCACCGCGCTGACCAGGCAGCCGAACCTGGCCGGCGCCTATGCGCTCGAGGAAGTGACCGCGCTGGAAATCGAGCGCGAGCATCTGGAGAAGATCGTGATGGACAAGCCGATGCTGCTGCAGGATCTGGGCCGGCTGATCGACGAGCGGCAGAACAAGGCGCGAGTGACCCGCCGGGAACGCGCCAAAGCGGCGACCGCGGTCGCGCCCGGTCTGCGAAAGCCCGATATCCTGGGGTAATGAGTCTGCAAGCACCGGCGCTGCCTGATTTGCGCCAAGAGGTGCACGATGCCGCCCGCCGCGCCCGGGTGGCCGCCCGGATCCTGGCCTCGACCCCGACGGTGGACAAAGACCGCGCGCTGCACGCCGCCGCCGACGCACTGCTGGCCCATGCCGACCAGATCCTCGTTGCCAATGCCGAAGACCTGGACACGGCGCGGGCCGCCGGCACCCCCGCCGCGATGCTGGACCGCCTGGCGCTCAACCCACAGCGCGTCGACGGCATCGCCGCTGGTCTGCGCCAGGTCGCGGGATTGGCCGACCCGGTCGGCGAGGTGCTGCGCGGCTCCACCCTGCCCAACGGCCTGCAGTTGCGGCAGCAGCGGGTTCCGCTCGGCGTGGTCGGAATGATCTACGAAGGCCGTCCCAACGTCACCGTGGACGCATTCGGGTTGACGCTCAAGTCGGGTAACGCCGCGTTGCTGCGTGGGAGCTCGTCGGCGGCGAGGTCCAACGAGGCGTTGGTCGCGGTGCTTCGCGACGCTCTGGTCAGCCAGGATTTGCCCGCCGACGCCGTCCAGCTGCTCTCGTCGGCCGACCGCGCCACCGTCACTCACCTGATCCAGGCCCGCGGCCTGGTCGATGTGGCGATCCCGCGCGGGGGAGCCGGCCTGATCGAAGCCGTGGTGCGCGATGCGCAGATACCGACCATCGAGACCGGTGTCGGCAACTGCCACGTCTATGTGCACGAAGCCGCCGACCTCGACGTCGCCGAGCGCATCCTGCTGAACTCCAAGACCCGCCGGCCCAGCGTCTGCAACGCCGCCGAGACGCTGTTGGTCGATGCGGCGATCGCGGGGGAGGCGCTGCCGCGGTTGCTGAACGCGCTGGAGACCGCTGGCGTCACCGTCCACCTGGACCCCGGTGAAGAAGACCTGCGCCGCGAGTACCTGGCGATGGACATCGCGGTCGCGGTGGTCGACGGGGTGGATGCCGCGATCGCCCATGTCAACGAGTACGGCACCGGCCACACTGAAGCGATCGTCACCACCGATCTGGCTGCCGCGCAACGGTTTACCGCCCAGGTGGATGCCGCGGCGGTGATGGTCAACGCGTCCACCGCGTTCACCGACGGCGAGCAGTTCGGCTTCGGCGCCGAGATCGGCATCTCCACCCAGAAACTCCACGCCCGCGGTCCGATGGGGCTGCCGGAACTGACCTCAACCAAGTGGATCGTGTGGGGTGACGGCCACACCCGTCCGGCCTGATTACCTCAATCAAAAGGAGCCCTATGAGCGTGCCCGCACGGCCTGTGCCGCTGTTCGCCGACATCGCCGACGTTTCGCGCCGGCTCGCTGAAACGGGTTACCTGCCCGACACCGCCACCGCGACCGCTGTCTTCCTCGCCGACCGGCTGGGCAAGCCGCTGCTGGTGGAGGGCCCCGCGGGTGTCGGCAAGACCGAACTCGCCCGCGCCGTCGCCCAGGCGACCGGGTCCGGCCTGGTCCGGTTGCAATGCTACGAGGGCGTCGACGAGGCCCGGGCTCTCTACGAGTGGAATCACGCCAAGCAGATCCTTCGTATCCAGGCCGGCTCCGGTGACTGGCAGTCGACCAAGGATGACGTGTTCAGCGAGGAATTCCTGCTGCAGCGTCCGTTGCTGACCGCGATCCGGCGCACCGACCCGACCGTGCTGTTGATCGACGAGACCGATAAGGCCGACATCGAGATCGAGGGCTTGCTGCTGGAGGTGCTCTCCGACTTCGCCGTGACGGTTCCCGAACTGGGCACCATCACCGCGACCCGGACCCCGCTGGTCGTGCTGACCTCCAACGCCACCCGCGAGCTGTCCGAGGCCCTCAAACGGCGCTGCCTGTTCCTGCACCTCGACTTCCCGACTCCCGAGCTGGAACGGCGCATCCTGCTCTCGCGGGTGCCCGAACTGCCCGAACACCTGGCCGAGGAGTTGGTGCGCATCATCGGTGTGCTGCGCGGCATGCAGCTCAAGAAGGTGCCGTCGATCGCCGAGACCATCGACTGGGGACGGACGCTGCTGGCGCTGGGCATGGACACCATCGACGACGCCGTGGTCGCGGCCACGCTGGGCGTGGTGCTCAAACACCAGTCCGATCAGCAACGCGCGACCGGCGAGTTAAGGCTCAACTGATGGCCTCCCGACGCATCCGCCCGTCCCGGCCGCTCGCGCCGCACGGGTTGCCCGGACATCTGGTCGGGTTCGTGGAAGCGCTTCGGGGAAGCGGGATTTCGGTGGGGCCGTCGGAGACGGTGGATGCCGGCCGGGTGATGGCGACGCTGGGCCTGGAGGACCGCATGGTGCTGCGCGAAGGTCTCGCGTGCGCGGTGCTGCGCCGGCCCGATCACCGCGACACCTACGACGCCATGTTCGACCTGTGGTTCCCCGCGGCGTTGGGGGCCCGGGCCGTCGTCGCCGACGCAGACGCCGCCGGGGATCCCGAAGGTTTGCCGCCCGACGACGTCGAGGCGATGCGGCAGATGCTGCTCGACCTGCTGGCCGACAACCCGGACCTGGCCGACATGGACGAGCGGCTGGTCCGGATGATCGCCCGGATCGTGGAGGCCTACGGCAAGTACAACTCCTCTCGCGGGCCGTCGTTCTCGTCATACCAGGCGCTCAAGGCGATGGCGCTGGACGAGCTCGAAGGCAAGCTGCTGGCGGGGCTGCTCGCCCCGTATGGCGACGAGCCCACGCCCAGTCAGGAACAGATCGCCAAAGCAATTGCTGCGCAGAAGATCTCGCAGCTGCGGAAGATGGTCGACGCGGAGACCAAGCGCCGCACCGCCGAGCAGCTCGGCCGCGAACACGTGCAGATGTACGGAATCCCACAGCTTTCCGAGAACGTCGAGTTTCTACGCGCCTCCGGTGAGCAGCTGCGGCAGATGCGCCGGGTGGTGGCGCCGTTGGCCCGCACGCTGGCCACCCGGCTCGCGGCCCGCCGGCGACGGTCCCGGGCCGGTTCGATCGACCTGCGCAAGACCCTGCGCAAGTCGATGTCCACCGGTGGCGTGCCGATCGACGTCGTGTTGAAGAAGCCGCGTCCGGCGCGGCCGGAACTGGTGGTGCTGTGCGACGTGTCGGGGTCCGTCGCCGGGTTCAGTCATTTCACTCTGCTACTGGTTCACGCTCTGCGCCAACAGTTTTCCCGCGTCCGCGTTTTCGCGTTCATCGACACCACCGACGAGGTGACGCACATGTTCGGGCCGGAGGCCGACCTCGCGGTGGCGATCCAGCGGATCACCCGGGAGGCCGGCGTGTATGCGCGCGACGGCCATTCCGACTACGGAAACGCGTTCGTCTCGTTCGTGCAGGCGAACCCGAACGTGTTGTCGCCGCGCAGTTCCCTGCTGGTGCTCGGGGACGGGCGCACCAACTACCGCAACCCGGCCGTCGACGTGCTCGCCGACATGGTCAACGCCGCCCGCCACGCGCACTGGCTCAACCCGGAGCCCAGACACCTGTGGGGGAGCGGCGATTCGGCCGTGCCGCGGTACGAGGAAGTCATCACGATGCACGAGTGCCGGTCGGCCAAACAGTTGGCCTCGGTGATCGACGCGCTGCTGCCGGTGTAGCGTTCCCCGTCTGCTCGGCGAGGGGGCGCGCTGTCAGTGGGTCTTGCGGAATACCAGCCAGCGCATCTCGATTGGGCTCTTGTCCCGTTCGACGGGGAACACGTCGAGGCCACTGACCCAGTCGGCGTACCAACTGGTGGGCGGCCAGGCGCCGGTCGGCAGGTTCGCCTGCTCGTATTCGTACACCGAGTCGTCGGCGACCAGCTCGAGAGGCAGCCCCTCGGAGGCGGTCGACAGCTCCTGCCGGGAAAACATGCCTGTGTACGCTTGCTGGCCGAATTCGCGTGCTGCGTCGTCGATTTCGTAACCGTAGCGCGGGAGGAAGGTGTTGAACACCAACTGTCCGCCGGGTGCCAGGCAGGCCGCGGCGAGTTCGAACAGCCGGCGCAGCTGCTGTGTCGACCGGAAGTCGGGCACCACCTCCGACAGCAGGATCAACTGGTAGTCCTGGCGCAGATCGTCGGTCGTCTCGAAGACGTTGCGCACGATCACGCGCACGTCGAGACCTTCGGCCCGGGCCTGCGACCGGATGATCTCGGCGAACTTCGGCGTCAACTCCACCACGTCGACGGGGTGTCCGCGGCGTCCCAGGGGAAGCGCGTTGCGCCCGGTCCCCGCGCCGATGTCGAGCACCGGATGCGTGCGGGCATCGGCTGCTTCGTTGGCCAGCGCCCACACCCGGGCGTCGGGCTCGGTGCCGAACAGCGGTGGTTCCCGGGTGCTGATCCAATTCTCGTAGGCTTCGGCGACGGTGAACCACCGGGCGTTGACCTGGTAGTGCAAGGTCGGGCCGACCGGTGCGTTATAGCTGACCACGATGTTGGAGCGCTGCGAGATCGAGTAAGCCTCGGCCAGCTGATTCTGCAGCACGGTCCGCAGGTGGGCGAGTTCCTCGTCGTTGAACTGCCGGCCCACCCCGGCGAAGATGCGGCTGCACATCTCCACGTACTCGTCGAGCAGGCTCGGCACCGCCGGCAGCGAAATCTCGCCGCTGACCACCGACCGGCTGTAGAACCGCCGGGTCATGGCGTCTTTCCACTCTTGTTGCTGATCTACGGCCGCCGGCAGCGAATTTTCCACAGCACTCCTTCTACACCATCGTCCGCGCTGGTGTAAGGCCTTGAGGCCAGGCCATCGGATTCTTTGAAGAATTTGCCGGGCGCCGCCGCCGGGCTCTGCCCGCTCCGCGCCAGGTAATGCCTGATCGCAGGCTCCAGTAAGCTGGCAAACCATGCAAAAGCAGCTGCGCAGGCTGGGGGTGATGGGTGGGACGTTCGATCCCATCCATTACGGCCACCTGGTTGCTGCCAGTGAGGTCGCAAACAAGTTCTCGCTCGACGAAGTCGTCTTCGTTCCCAGCGGACAACCGTGGCAGAAGGACCGCCAGGTGTCCGCCGCCGAGGACCGGTACCTGATGACCGTGATCGCCACCGCGTCCAACCCGCGTTTCTCGGTCAGCCGCGTCGACATCGACCGCGGCGGCCCCACGTACACCAAGGACACGCTGCGGGATCTGCGGACCCTCAACGCGGACTCCGAGCTCTACTTCATCACCGGCGCCGACGCGCTGGCGTCCATCCTCACCTGGCAGGGCTGGGAAGAGATGTTCGAGCTGGCGCGTTTCATAGGTGTCAGCAGGCCCGGCTACGAGCTGCGCCACGACCACATCACCGAAGTTCTGGGTGAGTTGCCCCGCGAGGCGTTGACGCTCGTGGAGATTCCGGCGCTGGCGATCTCCTCGACCGACTGCCGGCAACGCGCCCTGGAACGCAGACCGCTGTGGTACCTGATGCCCGACGGCGTCGTGCAATACGTCTCCAAACGACGCCTTTACCGCACCCCCGAGAGGAGCGAGAACCCGGCCGCCCCCAGCGTGGCCGCCGGGAACAGCACATGAGCGCAAATCAAGAAGCGATCGACATGGCCACGGTGGCCGCCGCCGCCGCGGCATCGAAACTGGCCGACGACGTGCTCGTCATCGACGTGTCCGGCCAACTCGTCATCACCGACTGCTTCGTCATCGCCTCGGCGTCCAACGAACGGCAGGTCAACGCCATCGTCGACGAGGTCGAGGAGAAGATGCGCCGGGCCGGCTACAAGCCTGCCCGACGTGAAGGTGCCCGTGAGGGCCGCTGGACCCTGCTGGATTACCGCGACATCGTCGTGCACATCCAGCACCAGGACGACCGCAACTTCTACGCCCTCGACCGGTTGTGGGGCGACTGCCCGCTGGTGGCCGTCGACCTCGGGGACCATCGCGACGGGGCGTCGGAATGAGGGCGCGCCGCCTGGTGATGCTGCGGCACGGGCAGACCGACTACAACCTCGGCAGCCGGATGCAGGGCCAGCTCGACACGGACCTGAGTGAACTGGGCCGCGCTCAAGCCGTCGCCGCCGCCGAGGTGCTGGGCAAAGTCCAACCGTTGCTGATCGTGTCCTCGGACCTACGCCGTGCCTTCGACACGGCGACCAAGCTGGGGGAGCAGACCGGCCTGGCTGTCCAGGTGGACCCCCGGCTGCGCGAGACCCATCTGGGCGACTGGCAGGGCATGACCCACACCCAGATCGACGCAGAGGTCCCCGGTGCCCGGTTGGCCTGGCGCGAGAACGCCGGATGGGCCCCGCACGGTGGGGAAAGTCGCGTCGACGTGGCCGCCCGGAGCGTGCCGCTGGTGGCGGAACTGGTTGCCGCCGCACCGGAGTGGGGCGGCGCGGGCGAGCCCGAGCGGCCGATCGTGCTGGTGGCCCACGGCGGTCTGATCGCCGCGCTGTCGGCTGCGCTGTTGAAGATCCCGGTCGCCAACTGGCCGATCCTGGGTGGTATGGGCAACTGCAGCTGGGTGCAGCTGAGCGGTCACTCCGAGGATGCCGCTGGATTTGAGGACATCCGTTGGCGACTGGACGTGTGGAACGCTTCGGCGCAGGTGGCCAATGACGTTCTCTGATTCGGGGGCCAGACCCACCCTTCTGATCTTTGCCGACTCACTGTCCTACTACGGCCCGACCGGCGGTCTGCCTGCCGACGACCCGCGAATCTGGCCCAATATCGTTGCCGCGCAAATTGGTTGGGATGTGGAGTTGATCGGCCGGATCGGCTGGACCTGTCGGGACGTGTGGTGGGCGGCCACGCAGGACCCGCGCGCCTGGGCGGCCCTGCCCAAAGCCGGCGCGGTGATCTTCGCCACCAGTGGCATGGATTCACTGCCGTCGGTGTGGCCCACCGCCGTGCGTGAGCTGATCCGTTATGTCCGGCCCCCGCTGTTGCGGCGCTGGGTGCGCCAGGGCTATGGCTGGTTGCAGCCCCGGCTCTCACCGGTGGCCAGGTCGGCACTGCCGCCGCAACTCACCGCCTACTACCTGGAAAAGACGCGCGGCGCAATCGATTTCAATCGTCCGGGAATCCCGATCGTGGCGTCATTGCCGTCGGTGCACACTGCCGAGACCTACGGCAGGGCGCATCACGGGCGCGAAGGCACCGTCGCCGCGATCACGCAGTGGGCCGACGAGCAGCAGATTCCGCTGGTCGATCTCAAAGAGGCTGTCGCCGAAGAGATCATGAGTGGGCGGGGCAACCCGGACGGGATCCACTGGAACTTCGAGGCGCATCAGCGCGTCGCCGAGCTGATGCTCAAGGCGCTCGCCGAGGCCTGTGAGAACGGCACAGTTTCTCCCGAGAAATCGCGCTGACGGTGACCGTCCAGGTCGTCACGGACAGCTCGTCGCGCCTACCGGTCGCAGTGCGTGACCAGTGGCGAATTCGTGAAGTGCCGCTGCATATCCTGCTCGACGGGGCGGACCTGCGCGACGGTGTGGACGACGTTCCCGACGACATCCACAAGCGTCACGCCACCACCGCGGCCGCCACCCCGGCCGAGCTGTGCACTGCCTATCGCCAGGCCCTGACCGAGAGCGGCGGGGACGGGGTTGTCGCCGTTCACATTTCGTCCGGCCTGTCCGGGACCTACCGCGCCGCCGAACTGGCCGCCGAGGAGTTCGGGCGCTCGGTGCGGGTGGTCGACTCCCGGTCGACGGCAATGGGTGCCGGCTTCATCGCGTTGGCCGCCGCTCAGTCGGCTGCGCAGGGTGCCGATCTGGACGCCGTCGCCGGGGCCGCGGCGGCCGCGGTGCGCCGCACCCACGCCTACATGGTGGTGCACCGCCTGGACAACCTGCGCCGCAGCGGCCGGATCGGCGGCGCCAAGGCGTGGTTGGGCACCGCGCTGGCGCTGAAGCCGCTCCTGCACATCGATGACGGGAAACTGGTTCTGGCGCAACGAATCCGGACATCCAAGGGCGCCATCGCGGCGATGGTCGACCAGGTGTGCGACATCGTGGGCGACCGTCAGGCCGCGCTGGCCGTGCACCACGTCGCCAATCCGGACGGCGCACGCGAGGTTGCCGCGGCGTTGGCCGATCGGCTACCCAAGTGCGAACCCGCGATCGTGACGCCGCTGGGCCCGGTGCTCGCGCTGCACGTCGGAGACGGGGCGCTGGCCGTCTGCCTGCAACTGGCCGAGTGACCCGGCGGGCTCAGATCTGCTGGACGACGACCGTCCTGCCTATTCCGTCGGCGGTGTTCTCAAAATAGACGGGCAACAGTGAGAACGGGTACGAGCCGGTGTTGAACACGTAATAGCCGGGACCATACATGGGGCCCGTCGCCGACGCGACAACAAATGGGGTGTTGGCAGCTGTGACCGTCTGCGTGTAGAGGGGCACGCCATTGATCGTGGAGACGGTGATCACCGTTCCCGCCGGCAGGTGGTTACCGATGTTGAGGCCCGGCACCAGTGACTGCGGGACGGCTCCGAGTGCACCCCCGGTATCGATGAATGCGCCGACGGTCTGCGGCAATTCATTGTTAATCTGAACTTGCACAACGGTTCTCGGGGATCCGCCCATTCCGACGTAAGGCGGCAGCGGATTGGGGCCGAACTGCATCGTGCCGCGCGGTAGGTTGACCAGCACTCCATCGTCCAAGTTGCCGGGTAGAGCATCGATCACCGAAGCGGGGAACGGATAATCGTTGTTCTGGCCCACGCCGAGATAGGCGGGCAGGGTCGACAGATCCACCACCCTTCCGCTTAACGTGGCCGAGGTCGCGACGCCGATGGTGGTTGGTTCCGTGACGATGCCGTTTCCGAAGTTCAGGGTGGTCTGATACGTCTGATAGTTGACCAACAGGGAGCCGCCGTAACTGACGCTGCCCGATCCGGTCGGGGCGCCGAGGGTGGCCAGGTCGACGTAGTGCGGCGGCACCACCAGGCCAGAGGCGCCGGAATCGACGATGACGGGCGACGTCGGTCCCCCACCCACCGTGATATTCAGCATCGGGCTGCCGTACTGACCGGGATAGATCAGTGTCTGATTGGGACCGAGCGCCGTGCTGATTCCAGCGGTGCCGGGCTGCCCCAGCAGCCCGCCGCGACCGCCCGCGCCACCTACGCCGCCGGGACCACTGGCCCCGCCCGTGCCCCCGATGCCGATCAGTCCCGCCGAGCCACCGGCGCCACCGGGCATACCGCCGTAGAGATTGCGGCCCCCGGTGCCACCGTTGCCCACCAATAAGCCGCCGGCGCCGCCGGCGCCCCCGGCCGCCCCGTACCGGACGCTGACGCCGCCGGTGCCGCCGTTGCCGAACAACCAACCGCCGGCCCCACCGGGTGTTCCCACGCCCTGAGCGGTGGTGTACCCATTGGCGCCGTCACCGAACAGGGGACGCCCGGTTGCCTGCAGGACCGGGTCGTTGATGAGGTGGGACACGTTGGAGGCCAGATAGTTGGCGAGTGCCGCCTCTGCTGCGGCGTACTCGCGCGCCGTCTCCAGCAGCCTGACCTGGAATTGCTCATAGGACGCCGAAAACTCTTCGGCCGCTTGCTGATACTGCTGGCCGTGCTCGGCGAAGAAGGCCGCGACCGCTGCGGAGATTTCGTCGGCGCTGGCGGCCGCCAGGTTCCCGGTGGGAATCGCCGCCGAAATATTCATTGACTGCAGGGCAGCCCCCACGGTCTGCAGCTTCGCCGTTGCGGATATCAACTGTTCCGGAGACACCAAGACGAAAGACATGGCAGCCCCCAATCGTTACGCGCCGTCTCCGGCAGCAGTGCTCGAACTGTAACTCCGGAGTGTGCGCTCCGACGTTGACCTGGTGTGGGTAGCCGGGTCAGACACCGCCGGGGCCGCCTGTCCCGCCCTTGCCGCCGGTGCCGCCGGTGCTGCCGACAGCGGGACCGCCCGTGACGCCGTCGCCACCAGCGGTGCCTTTGCCGCCGGTGCTGCCGGTGCCTCCCGTGCCGCCGGAGCCGCCGGTGCCGCCGTTGGCGCCGGAGCCGTTCGTGCCCCCGACCCCGCTGGTGCCGCCGTCGCCGCCCTTGCCGGCGGTGCCGCCGTCACCGCCCTTCGCGCCGGTGAAGCCCGAGCCGGTCAGGCCGGTGCCGCCGGTGCCGCCGGTGCCGCCGTTACCGGCGGCACCGCCGTTGCCGGCCGTGCCACCGACGAATGTCGAGCCGTTGAAGGTTCCGGCGTCACCGCCCCTGCCGCCGTTGCCGCCGCCTCCGCCGGCACCGCCCGCGTTGGGAGCAGCCGTGCCTTTGCTCGAACTGCCGGTGCCGCCACCGCCGCCGGTTCCACCGCTGCCGCCGGCACCGCCGATATTCGTTGTGACGGCTCCTGTGCTCGCGCCACCGGCCCCGCCGTCGCCGCCGCGCCCGCCGAGACCGCCCTTGGCGGGAATCGACGTGGTGTTGTTGCCGCCGTTACCGCCCTGGCCGCCGCCGCCGCCGCTGCCGCCCGCCGCGGTGAGGTCGCCGATCCCGCCTTCGCCGCCGCTACCGCCGTTGCCGCCGGCTCCGCCCGGCGCAGCGGGACTGCCGTTGCCGCCCTTGCCTCCGGAGCCGCCGTTGCCGCCGGTACCGCCGACGGCGCTCAGGGCGCCACCCTTGCCGGCGATGCCTGCGGCGCCGCCGTTGCCGCCGTCGCCGCCCCTGCCGACGTCGTCCCCGAGAGGCCCACCGTTGCCGCCGGTGCCGCCGTTGCCCCCGTGGCCGCCGCTGCCGCTGGCGCCGTTGGTTCCACCCGGGCCGGAGTTGCCGCCGTTGCCGCCTTTGCCGCCGGCGCCCCCGCTGCCGCCCGCGTCAGCAGCGAAAGACGCGCCGGCGTTGATGCCCTGAGCGCCGTTGCCGCCGTTGCCGCCCTTGCCGCCGTCACCACCATTCCCGGCCGTAGCGCCGTTGCTGGTAGCGCCGGCACTGCCGCCGTTGCCGCCGACTCCGCCGGTACCGCCGGTTGGGGCGCTCACGCCGCCCGGGCCGTTGTCGGTGCCGGCGTTTCCGCCATTGCCGGCGTTGCCGCCGGCGCCGCCGCTGCCGCTGACGCCGCCGGTGCCGGCGGCGTTTCCGCCGTCGCCGCCCTTGCCGCCGTTCCCGCCGATGTCGCCCGCTTTGCCAGTCGCACCGGTGAGGCCGTTGCCGCCGGTACCGCCGGTGCCTCCGTCGCCGCCTCGGCCACCGCTGCCCTGCGTGCTGCCCGTGCCGGTGGCGCCGGCGTTGCCACCCGTACCGCCGGCACCGCCGGCGTTACCTGCGCCGGCGCCTGTGACACCGGCGCCACCGGCGCCGCCGTTGCCGCCCGCGCCGCCGCTGCCGGCTGTGCCTCCGATGCTCCCGACACCGGTGGCGTTGCCCCCGTTGCCGCCTGCGCCACCGTTGCCGCCGGCGTCTCCCACGGTGCCGGCCGCGCCGCTGTTGCCGTTGCTGCCCTTGCCGCCGGTGCCGCCGGTGCCGCCGGCTGCGCCGCTGCCGGCGGCCGCGCCGGCGCCGGCTTTGCCCGCGTCACCGCCGTTGCCGCCGGCCCCACCCGAGGGTGCCGTCACGCCGCCCTTCCCGGCGTCGGCGCCGCCGTTGCCGCCGTTGCCGCCGTTGCCACCGTTGCCTGCGCTGCCGCCGCTTGTGCCCCCGTTGCCCCCGTTGCCGCCGTTGCCGGCCTTGCCGCCGGCGCCGCCGACGGCGCCGCTGCCTTCGCTGATTCCGCTGACGCCACCGGTGCCGCCGTTGCCGCCGAGTCCGCCCTTGCCGCCGGTGGTGCCGCCGACGCCGCCGCTGCCGCCGTTGCCGCCGAGTCCGCCGACGCCGCCGTTTCCACCGGCCAGGCCCGAGTTGAGGGCCGCATCGCTGCCCGTGCCGCCGTTGCCGCCCGCACCACCGTTGCCGCCGGCGCCGCCCACGCTGCCGGTGCCGGTGGCGGCGCCGCCGACCCCGCCGGCACCGCCGTTACCGCCGCCTCTGCCGCTGTTGTCACTGCCGGCGCTGCCGTTGCCGCCGTCGCCGCCAGCCCCACCTACACCACCCTTGCCCGCCGCGGTGCCGCCTGTACCCGCCGCGCCGGCATTGCCGCCTTTACCGCCGGCTCCGCCGGAAGGTGCACCGGAGCCGCCGAGGTCCGCGCCGCCGTCACCGCCGCGGCCGCCGGCGCCGCCGTTGCCCGCGTTGCCCGCCTTGCCGCCGGTACCGGAGGCGTTTCCTCCGGCGCCGCCGATGCCGCCGACGCCACCCGCGCCACCATGGTCACCGGCGGCGCCTACGCTGCCGTTGCCGCCGTGGCCGCCGGTACCACCGGTGCCGCCGATGCCGCCGGCGGCACTACCGCTCGCCGCGCCCGGACGGCCACCCGCGCCGCCACGGCCACCCGCGCCGCCGGCCGGGGCTGTCGTGCCGCCGGTTCCGGTGTCGGTGCCTCCGGTCCCGCCGTCGCCGCCGCTGCCACCCGATCCGCCGTTGCCCGCTTTTCCGCCGACGCCCGAGGCGTTGCCGCCGATGCCGCCGGCCCCACCCAGACCGCCGGCATCGCCTGTCTTCCCGACGGTGTCGGTTCCGCCTCTGCCGGTGGCACCGCCGCCGCCGTCACCGCCGTTACCGCCGACGCCGCCGCTGCCCTTGGTGGACCCGGTACCCGCCGTGCCGGCGTTGCCGCCGTTTCCGCCGGCACCGCCCGCAGGAGCAGTGGCCCCGCCGCCGCCGATGTCGGCACCGCCCTTTCCGCCGTGACCGCCGTTGCCGCCATCGCCGGCCTTGCCGCCGATGCTGCCGGTGCCAGTCGCCTTGCCGCCGTTGCCGCCGGTGCCGCCGTTGCCGCCGGCGGTTCCGGCTGCGCCGGCCGCACCCTCGCTGCCGTTACCACCGTTGCCACCGGTGCCGCCGCTGCCGCCGGCGCCGCCGCTGCCGGAGACGGCTCCGGTGCCGCCGGTGCCGGCGCTACCACCGGCGCCGCCGTTGCCCCCGGTGCCGCCACTGCTGCCCGCAGCGGAGTAGCCGGTGCCGCCATTTCCGCCGGCGCCGCCGTTCCCGGCCTTTCCGCCGATGCTTCCCTTACCCGCGGCGTTGCCGCCATTTCCGCCGGCGCCGCCGGCGCCGCCGTGATCACCGGTCGTCCCGACGCCACCAGCGTTGCCGTTCGCGCCTTTGCCGCCGGCTCCTCCGGCGCCGCCGACGCCGCCGCTGCCAACGGTGTCGCCACTGCCGGCGTTGCCGGCGTCGCCGCCGTTGCCGCCGATGCCGCCGGCAGCGGCGGTGGCACCGCCCGTACCCGTGTCGGCCCCGCCATCGCCACCGGTTCCGCCGGCCCCGCCGTTGCCGGCTCTGCCGCCGATGCTGCCGGTGCCGGTGGCGCTGCCGCCGTTTCCGCCGGCCCCGCCGTGGGCACCGTCGGTCCCGGCGCTGCCGGCCGCGCCCGTGTTGCCGTTGCCGCCGTTTCCGCCGTTGCCTCCGCTGCCCCCGACGGCGCCGCTACCCGCGATGGCGCCGGCACCGGCCGCGCCGGCCTTGCCGCCGTTGCCACCGATTCCGCCGTTGCCGGCCGTGGTGCCGGGACCGCTCTGCCCGTTGCCGCCGTTTCCGCCGGCGCCGCCGTTGCCTGCTTTGCCCCCGGTGCCGGTGACGCCGCCGTTGCCGCCATTGCCACCGATCCCACCGTCCCCGCCGGTGTCGCCCGCAGTGCCGTCGACCGTACTGGCGTTGCCGTCCGCGCCCTTGCCGCCGGACCCGCCACTGCCGCCGGTGCCACCGCGCCCCGCGGTAGCGCCGGTGCCGGCCTGGCCGGCGTCGCCGCCATTGCCGCCATCGCCGCCGGACCGCGCCGTGGTGCCGCCGGTGCCTGTGTCGCTGCCCGCGTTTCCGCCGTTGCCGCCGGCACCGCCGTTGCCCGCGTTGCCGCCGATACCGTTGACGCCACCGGCTCCGCCGTTACCACCGGCCCCGCCGCTGCCGCCTCTGGTTCCGCCGTTGCCGGCCGCGCCGTTGCTGCCGTTTCCACCGTCGCCGCCGGTGCCGCCGGCTCCACCACTGGCGCCGCCGCCCACGACGGCGCCGCTACCTGCGACGCCGGCGTTTCCACCGTTGCCGCCGGCTCCGCCCTTGCCGCCGGGTATGCCGGAGTTGGCCTTACCTCCACCGGAACCGCCGTTGCCGCCGGCGCCGCCGTTTCCGGCGTTGCCGCCGGTGCCGGTAAGACCGCCGCTGCCGCCGTTGCCGCCGGAGCCGCCGGCGCCGCCATTGTCGCCGGCACTACCGGCCGTGGTGCCCGCGCTGCCATCGGTGCCGCCGCCGCCGACTCCGCCGTTGCCTCCGACGCCGCCGCGACCCGCGATCAGACCCGTGCCGGCCTTGCCGGCGTCGCCGCCATTGCCTCCGCTGCCGCCGGACGGGGCGGTGAAGCCCCCGCCGCCGCTGTTATCCGAGCCGCCCTTCCCGCCGGCACCTCCGGCGCCGCCGTCTCCGGCGTTGCCGCCGATGCCGGTCGCGCCGCCATCGCCGCCGTTGCCGCCGACACCCCCGCTGCCACCGGCGAACCCGGCCTTGCCGGACCCGCCGTTGACGCCGCTGCTTCCGTCCCCGCCGTTGCCGCCGCGACCGCCGGTGCCGCCGTGGCCCGTTGCGGCACCGGTACCTGCGGCTCCCGCCGCGCCACCGCTTCCGCCGGCGCCGCCTGCGCTGCCGGCTCCGTTACTGGCGCCGGCCTCACCGCCGGCACCGCCGTTCCCGGCGTTACCGCCGATGCCGGTGGTACCCGCGCCACCGGCTCCGCCTGCGCCGCCGTCGCCGCCCTGACCACCGCCGCCGCCTTGCAGACCGGGGCCGGTGGGGGCGATGCCACCGTTGCCGCCGTGACCGCCGGCGCCGCCGACCCCACCGCCGCCCGCGGTGCCGCCCGGTCCGGAGCTGCCACCCGCACCGCCGGCGCCGCCGCGGCCGCCTGTGAACCCGGTCGCGCCTACAGCGCCGCCGGCGCCGTCGGCTCCTGCACCGCCGCCCCCGCCGTCGCCGCCGCGACCGAAGCCACCGCCTCCGACGCCGGCGCCGCCGGCTCCGGCATCGCCGCCGTGCCCACCCGCCCCGCCATCGCCGCCGGCGCCGGCGGCGACGGCGGTGTCGGCGGCGCGGGCGGAGCGGGCATCAGCGC
>NZ_LKTM01000113.1 GCF_001417955.2 Mycobacterium gordonae
AGCCGGAGTCGCGGCCGCCGGGGCCGCGGCCGGAGCGGGTGCGGCGGCAGGCGCCGGAGCCGGTGCGGGCGCCGGAGCGGGTAGCGCCGCGGGTGCGGCGGCCGGTGCCGGCGCGGGCAGAGCGCGCGGCGCCGGTTCCGGTCCGGGAGGTGGCGGGTCGACCGGCCGGGGGGTGACCACGGAGGGGACGTCGCCCTCGGGAGCCGGGCCCGCCGCGTGATGCGGGTCGACGCCCGTCGGCAGATGCGGAAGCGTGCCGGGCTCGACGCCGGGAGGCGGGACATGCGGCACCTGGGCGCCCTCGGGCGGGGTGCCGCCGGGGGGTACCTGGCTGCTCAAATGCGGGCTTCCGCCGGGGTCGGCGACGAACTGATTGACCGACGAGGCGACGTTCTTGGCCTCGCTGGGTGCCGACGGATTGTGGGTGAATGCCTGCGCCGCGGCCATCAGAAGCTGCGTCGCCTGCGCCGGATTACCGGCCGCCTGCTGGATTATCGGACTCAACTCGGTCAACGCCGGCAGCCCCGGTAGCTGTTGAGCGGGGTTGGGCGGCGGTGTCGCCGGGTCGGCTGCCGCGCTCGGACTGAGCATGAGCGCGGCAGCCGAAGTGACGACGACTGCGGCCAAACCTTTGGACAGACTCCAAGTGCTTGCCACGGTGTTTTCTCCCGGGTTGTTGGTGTTAGGTCAGTCGTCGGTGACTACTGGTCTCAGGGCAGGGCCGCGAGCAGCGTCTGCGGCCCGCTGGCTCCCGGCGCACCGGCGCCGGACAGCCCAGGAATCCCTGAGGTGATAGCCGGCAACGCGGCCTGAGCGAGTCCCGGGATCGCCGTGGCCAGACCCGGCAACGAAGAGGCGGGAGTCGCGGGCACGGCGGGTGCCGCAGGAGCCGTGACACCCGGAATCGGCGCGGTGACCCCCGGTATCGGAAGCGACGCCGGAGCCGGTGCGGCCGGTGCGGCCGGGGCGGTGAGGCCAGGCAGCGGTGCGTTCACTCCGGGGATCGACGGGACCGATGCCGGTGCGGGTGCGGCCGGAGCGGCCGGGGCCGCCAGGCTGGGCAGCGGTGCGTTCACTCCCGGAATCGACGGAACCGACGCGGGCGCCGGCGCGGCCGGAGCGGCGGGCGCGGTGAGGCCGGGGAGCGGAGCGTTCACCCCGGGGATGGATGGAGTAGCCGCCGGCGCGGTGGCGGGAGCCGGAGCGGTCGCCCCGGGCACCACCGACGGCAGGTTCAGCCCACCGGGAGCGGCCGGCGCCGGGTCCGGAGCGCGCAGCACACCCTGGGGTGCCGGAGGCGTTGCGCCCAGAGCGGTTGCCAGGTTCTGCAGTATCTGCGGGGCGTTGGCCGCCGACGCGATGAGTTGTTGAGGGATGTTGGTCTCCGCCGGAGCGGGGGCGGGGTCGGCGTGGGCGATGCCGCCGGTCAGTAGTGCGGCAGACGAGCCGACCAGAACGGCGGCGGCTCGGACGTAAGTCCAGATGGTTGGCATGACTCTCCCTGAAGGTTCGATGACTGGTCCCAGAGCCGAAGCTAGCCTGGTACAGAAGTGACTCAAGTGACACGTGTGGCATTTATGGGATCGTTACCGATACGAGTGGCGGCGGTGACCGCCGACCTGGGAATCGTGTTCGCGCCGTTATAAAAGGCTCGCAGCGCCGGCGGGTCGGTAAAGTCGGGCCGGTAAATACGACTTCGGCCGCCGACGCGGCAGCAACTTCCCGGCGCCGTCGCAGCTTGCTGCAGACGCTGGCGCTGCCGCTGCTGATCCTCAGCATCGCCGCGCGATTCGGGTGGACCTATCTCGCGCCCAACGGAGCGAACTTCGTCGACCTGCATGTCTACGTCGGCGGTGCCGCCGCCCTGGATCACCCCGGCACCCTGTACAGCTACGTGTACGCCGACCAGACGCCGGACTTCCCGCTGCCGTTCACCTATCCGCCGTTTGCTGCAGTGATCCTCTACCCGCTGCATTTCGTGCCGTTCGGCGTGCTGGCGTTCCTCTGGCACGTCGCAATCGTGGCGGCGTTGTACGGCGTGGTGCGGGTCAGCCAACGATTGATCGGCACCGCCGCGGACCGGACGGCGGCGATGCTGTGGACCGCGGTCAGCATCTGGATCGAACCGTTGCGCAGCAACTTCGACTACGGGCAGATCAACGTGTTCCTGGTGCTCGCAGTGCTGTATGCGGTGTACACCACGCGGTGGTGGCTGTCCGGGGCGTTGGTGGGGGTGGCGGCCGCCGTCAAGCTGACCCCCGCGGTCGCCGGCATCTACCTGCTGGGCGCGCGCCGCTGGTCGGCGGCGTTGTTCTCGCTGGCGGTGTTTCTCTGCACGATCGGGGTGTCGCTGTTGGTGGTCGGCGATCAGGCCCGTTACTACTTCACCGACCTGCTGGGCGACGCGCACCGGGTGGGCCCGATCGCCACTTCGTTCAATCAGTCCTGGCGGGGCGCGATTTCGCGCATCGTCGGCCACGACGCCGGGTACGGGCCGCTGGTGCTGGCCGCTCTCGTCGTCACGGCGGTCGTCGCCGTCCTGGCATGGCGCGCTCTGGACAACTCCGACGCCCTGGGACGGCTGCTGGTGGTCGAACTGTTCGGGCTGCTGCTCTCGCCCATTTCGTGGACGCACCACTGGGTGTGGTTGGTGCCGTTGATGATCTGGCTGATCCACGGACCGCTGCGAGAACGTCTGGGGGCGAGGATCCTCGGTTGGGGCTGGCTGGTGCTCACGGTGATCGGCGTGCCGTGGCTGCTGAGCTTCGAGCAGCCGACCATCTGGGTGATCAGCCGCCCGTGGTACCTGGCCTGGGCCGGGTCGGTGTACGTGGTCGCGGCGCTGGCGACGTTGGGTTGGGTGGCAACGACACGGTCGGCGCGGCGGGTCGCGCCGGCATCAGGCCCGGCTACTGCGACGAAGCCGCTGCCACAATCCCGTTGATGTCACGCGCCATATCGATGTCCTTCTGGGTGATGCCGCCCTCAGAGTGCGTCACCAGAACGAAAGTCACTGTCCGCCAACGGATATCAATATCCGGATGATGATCCTGGGCTTCCGCGTGTTCGCCCACCCGGCGCACGGCGTCAATGCCGGCCAAGAAGGCCGGAAATTTGATGGAGCGCCGCAACGCGCCGTCGGCGCGTTCCCAGCCTTCTGGTAGTGCGGCGTCTACTTGCTCATCGGTGAGAACGGCCATAACGCCGACGGTATACCGTCAGTGGCCATGCCGACCCAGATCGTTGTCGCCGGGGCCGTCTTCCGGGGGGCGTCGGTGTTGGTGGCGCAACGTCTGCGGCCTCCGGAATTGGCCGGCCGCTGGGAACTGCCCGGCGGCAAAGTGGCCGCGGGGGAGTCCGAGAGCGCCGCACTGGCTCGCGAACTCGCCGAAGAGCTGGGCATCGACGTCACCGTCGGCGGGCGCCTCGGCGATGACGTTCACCTCACCGACACGACGGTGCTGCGGGCCTACCACGTGCACTTGGTTCGGGGTGAACCGCAGCCGAATGATCATGGGGCGCTGCGCTGGGTGAGCATCGATGAACTGCCCGATGTCGATTGGGTGCCGGCAGATCGCGGGTGGGTGGGAGCCCTCACCCAAGCTCTCTGCGGGCTAAGGTGATCGACCCTCTCGACGGGCGGTCAGCCACGTAAGCTCAGTATCGCCATCACCAGGCCCGGGAAAGCGCCATAGAGAAGAGTCGCACCGCTGAGATAGAAGTCGCCGACGACGCCTTTGAGCACCTCATCGAACATTGGCAACATCAGGATCGTAAAACCAACGGCCACAATTCCTTTGGCAGGTAAACGTGGTCGTCGCCGGTCACCAAGGCGTTGGAGGCTTGACGTCGCGGTGGACCAGCCCGTTTTTCTATAGGCCGTGTTGAGCTGCGGCGGCGAGCTGCTGGATCACCCGGACTGCTCGCGGCGGAGACAATCGTCCCTCCCGGCGCAGAACGGTTCGGAGATCAACGCCTTCGATGATCGGCATCACCAGATAGAGGTGTCCGTCGGTCTCTCCGGTGTCGTCGATGGGAACGATGTGGGGCTCGGTGAGCGGCGCCGCGATCGTCGCCTCGCGGCGAAAACGGTCCCGATAGCCGTCCAGGGCGCCCAGATGAGGAGGTAGCACCTTCACGGCCACATCGCGCCCGATGACCGTGCCGTGGGCCTTGTACACCTGGCCCATCCCGCCTTCGCCGATCAATCCGAGCAGACGGTGACGACCGAAGGCCATCTCGTCCGTACGGGGGGATGCTGGTGCTCAGTTCGCTATTAGCGGGCCCCGCTGCCACAATCACCGACGTGCCATTCCGCAATGTCGCCATCGTCGCCCACGTCGACCACGGCAAAACAACCCTGGTCGACGCGATGCTGCGACAGTCCGGTGCGCTGACCCACCGTGGTGACGACACCCAGGAACGCATCATGGACAGCGGTGACCTGGAGAAGGAAAAGGGCATCACCATCCTGGCCAAGAACACGGCCGTGCACCGTCACAACGCGGACGGAACGCTGACAGTAATAAATGTCATCGACACGCCCGGGCACGCCGACTTCGGCGGTGAGGTGGAACGCGGTCTGTCCATGGTGGACGGGGTGTTGCTGCTCGTCGACGCGTCGGAGGGTCCGCTGCCGCAGACCCGGTTCGTGCTGCGCAAGGCGCTGCAGGCACATCTGCCGGTGATCCTCGTGGTCAACAAGACTGACCGGCCCGACGCCCGGATCAGCGAGGTCGTCGACGCCAGCCACGATCTGCTCCTCGACGTCGCCTCCGACCTCGACCCCGAAGCGGCCGCGGCGGCCGAGCACGCGCTGGGCCTGCCGACGCTGTACGCCTCCGGGCGCGCCGGCATCGCCAGCACCGAGCAACCCGCCGACGGTGAGGCGCCGGCCGGCGACAACCTCGACCCACTGTTCGAGGTGCTGATGGAGCACATACCGGCGCCCTCGGGTGACCCGGAAGCGCCGTTGCAGGCCCTGGTCACCAACCTCGACGCGTCGGCCTTCCTGGGCCGGCTGGCCCTGATCCGCATCTACAACGGCAAGCTGCGCAAAGGCCAGCAGGTGGCGTGGATGCGTGAGGTGGACGGGGTGCCCGTCATCACCAACGCCAAGATCACCGAACTGCTGGCCACCGAGGGTGTCGAGCGCAGCCCGACAGAGGAGGCGACAGCAGGAGACATCGTGGCGGTCGCGGGGCTGCCCGAGATCATGATCGGCGACACCCTGGCCGACCCCGACCATGCCCACGCCCTGCCCCGAATCCACGTCGACGAACCGGCTATCTCGGTGACCATCGGCACCAACACCTCGCCGCTGGCCGGCAAGGTGTCCGGGCACAAGCTGACGGCACGCATGGTCCGCAACCGGCTGGACACCGAGCTGATCGGCAACGTCTCGATCCGGGTCGTCGACATCGGCCGGCCCGACGCCTGGGAGGTGCAGGGTCGCGGCGAGCTGGCGCTGGCAGTGCTGGTCGAGACGATGCGGCGGGAGGGTTTCGAGCTCACGGTCGGCAAGCCGCAGGTAGTCACCCGGACGATCGACGGCAAGCTGCACGAGCCGTTCGAAGCGATGACGATCGACTGCCCCGAGGAATTCGTCGGCGCGATCACGCAGCTGATGGCCGCCCGTAAGGGCCGCATGGAGGAGATGACCAACCACGCGGCCGGTTGGGTCCGGATGGACTTCATCGTGCCCAGCCGTGGCCTGATCGGCTTCCGCACCGACTTCCTCACGCTGACCCGCGGCACCGGCATCGCCAACGCGGTGTTCGACGGCTACCGGCCGTGGGCCGGCGAGATCCGAGCCCGCCACACCGGCTCACTGGTGTCCGACCGCACCGGAGTCATCACCCCGTTCGCGCTGATCGCGCTCGCCGACCGGGGCCAGTTCTTCGTCGAACCCGGTCAGGACACGTACGAGGGCATGGTCGTGGGGATCAACCCGCGGGCCGAAGACCTCGATATCAACGTCACCCGGGAGAAGAAGCTCACCAATATGCGTTCGTCGACGGCCGACGTCATCGAGACGCTGGCCAAGCCGCTCGAACTCGATCTGGAGCAGGCGATGGAGTTCTGCGCCCAGGACGAATGCGTCGAGGTGACTCCGGAGATCGTCCGGGTACGCAAGGTCGAGTTGGACGCCACCTCACGTGCCCGCAGCCGCTCGCGCGCCAAGGCTCGCGGGTAGGCCGCGTGCGCCTCGATACCCTGATTGGCGTGCTGCACCGAGCCCGTCACGTCCTGGTGGCGATCGGCGTGCTGGTAGCGGCCATCGGGCTGGTGTTGTCGGGGTGCACGGTGAGTCCGCCGCCGGCTCCGCAGAGCACCGATACCCCGCACAACACGCCGCCCCCGCCGCAGCATCCTTCCCAGATCATCATGGGAATCGACTCGATCGGGGCCGGCTTCAACCCACACCTGCTCTCGGACCTGTCTCCGGTGAACGCGGCGATCAGCGCCCTGGTGCTGCCCAGCGCGTTCCGCCCGGTGCCTGACCCCAATTCGTCGACAGGGTCGCGCTGGGAGATGGACCCCACCCTGCTGATGTCGGCGGACGTGACCAGCGAGAATCCGTTCACCGTCACCTACAAGATCCGGCCAGAGGCGCAGTGGACCGACAACGCCCCGATCGCCGCCGACGACTTCTGGTACCTGTGGCGGCAGATGGTGAGCCAGCCCGGCGTGGTGGATCCGGCCGGATATGACCTCATCACGAACGTCCAGTCCCTCGAAGGGGGCAAGCAAGCCGTCGTCACCTTCGCCCAGCCATACCCGGCGTGGCGCGAGTTGTTCAACAACCTGTTGCCGGCGCACATCGTCAAGGACGTGCCGGGCGGATTCTCCTCCGGGTTGGCGCGCGCCCTGCCGGTCACCGGCGGGCAATTCCGGGTGGAGAACATCGACCCCCAGCGCGACGAGATCCTGATCGCCCGCAACGATCGCTATTGGGGACCGCCCGCCAAACCGGCGCTCATTCAGTTCCGGCGCGCCGGCGCCCCGGCCGCTCTGGCCGACTCGGTGCGCAACGGCGACACCCAGGTGGCCCAGGTGCACGGCGGGTCGGCCGCTTTCGCCCAACTGTCGGCCATCCCCGATGTGCGGACCGCCCGGATCGTGACGCCCCGGGTGATGCAGCTGACGCTGCGGGCGAACGAACCCAAGCTGGCCGACGCACAGGTCCGCAAGGCTATTTTGGGTCTGGTCGACGTCGACCTGCTGGCTGCGGTGGGTGCCGGCAGCGACAACACCGTCACCCTGGCTCAGGCGCAGATTCGCTCGCCCAGTGACCCCGGCTATGTGCCGACCGCGCCGCCGGCCCTGAGCACCACGGCGGCGATGGGCCTTCTGGAAGCCGCCGGCTTCCAGATCGAAAGCAGCACTTCGGTTTCGCCGGCCCCGACTTCCGCGACGGCGCCGGTGAGCACCGGTCCGCCGGAAGTCATCCGGGGCCGAATCAGCAAGGACGGCAAGCAGTTGTCGTTGGTGATCGGGGTGGCTGTCAACGATCCCACGTCGGTGGCCGTTGCCAACACCGCCGCGGACCAGCTGCGCAATGTCGGTATCGCCGCGAGCGTGCTGGCCCTGGATCCCGTGACGCTCTATCGCGACGCGCTGATCAACCATCAGGTGGACGCGCTGGTGGGTTGGCATCAGGCCGGTGGAAACCTGGCCACTTCCTTGGCTTCCCGGTTCGGGTGCCCGGCGCTGGAAGCGACGGAAGTGCCCGCGCCGAATGCCCCTCCGACTACTACCAGTACGTCGTCGACGTCTCCCGTCGCGACGACTCAGGCGGCCCCGGATACCACCTCGGCGCCGACGACGCCGAGTCGCCAGCCCGAACCGGGCGCGCTGGTGAAGGCGCCGTCGAACCTCACCGGCATCTGCGACCGCAGCGTCGAGTCGAACATCGACGCCGCCCTCAACGGGTCTAAGAACATCAATGACGTGATCACCGCGGTAGAGCCGCGGCTGTGGAACATGTCGACCGTGCTGCCCATCCTGCAGGACACCACGATCGTCGGTGCCGGCCCCAGTGTGCAGAACGTCAGCCTGACCGGCGCGGTGCCGGTCGGCATCGTTGGTGACGCCGGGCAGTGGGTCAAGACCGGGCAATAGCCCGAATTCCGTGCCATACAGATCATTTCGGCATGATCTTGAAACCGGGCGCACGGCGGGCCGCTTAGTGGGCAACGGCCAATTGGGCCTGCGACAAATTGTTACAAAAATCTACGTTTAGAAAGCGCACGCTCCGGTCAACCCCCGCGATACGCTTCGGTCGGGGGTAGAGGGCACCTGATCGGGCCGGGGTAAGCCAGCAATCATTGCGGTGAGGGGTCGGTCCATGTCATTTGTCTTTGTCGAGCCACAAATAATTTCGGCGTTCGGCGCAGATCTGTCCGGTATCGGGTCGGCGCTCGGCGCTGCCAATGCCGCAGCGGCTGCGTCGACTACGGGCGTACTAGCCGCGGCCGCCGACGAAGTGTCGGTGCAAATCGCCGCACTCTTCTCGGAGAATGCGGCCGGGTATCAACAGATCAGCGCACAGGTCGCGGCGTCCTATGAACGTTTCGTGCAGGCCGTGACCGCAGGTGCCGGCGCTTATGCTGCGGCAGAGGCGAATACGGTGCAGACCTTGGTCAACGGACTCGCGGCCCCGACGGTGTCATTCGAGGGGATCGGCCAGGCGTGGGCCGGCTTCACCGCCAACGTCGTCAATGCACAGGTGTCGTTCAATCAGTCGCTGGTGGGCACCGAGGTGGCGCTGCGACAGGCCCTGTTCGGCGGCGGGAACGCCGTGTCCAACGCTGTCGACGTCGGCTTGAACGTCGCGAACTCGTTCGTTGGTGGGGGCCAGCAGGCCGTCAATCTGCTTCTCGGAGCACAGGTTCCGGCCGACTTCAACACAAGCTTGGTCATCAACAGCGCTCTTGACGCCAACGTGGGGCCGGGCCTGCTCTCCGGCGCCTTCAGCGGTGGGCTCTCGGGCCTGGGCGCTCAGCTGAATGCTGCCCTGTCGGGCAATGTCAGCGGTGGCTTGCCGGACTTCACGGCACTCGGTAATACGTTCGCGGCCAACGTGAATGCCGGACTCACGAGTCTCGCCCAGACCGGTGGGGTGTTGGCGACCAGCCTGAGCTCAGGCCTGGCCGGGCTCGCGCAGACCGGCGGTTCGTTGGCGGCGAATATCAACGCCGCGCTTTCCGGGCTGCCGAGCTTCGACGTGACGCTGCCGGCGCTGACGGGCGGGTTCACCGCGAATCTGCCTGCGCTGGTTGCCAATCTGACCGGTGGATTCCCCGCCCTGGGGGCTCAGATCAGCACCGCGCTGAACGGGGCCTTGTCAGGGAACTTCGCGCTGCCGAACTTCGCGCTGCCGAACTTCAACTTCGCGTTGCCGAACTTCAACTTCGCGCTGCCGAACTTCAACTTCGCGTTGCCGAACTTCGCGTTGCCGAACTTCAACTTCGCGCTGCCGAACCTGAACTTCACGTTGCCCAACAACTTCACGTTGCCCAACTTCAACTTCGCGCTGCCGAACTTCGCGGCACTCACGCAGGCCGGCGCGACGCTGGCCGGCAACCTGAGCGCCGGACTGGCCAACCTGAACCTCACCCTGCCGGCGCTCGGCGGTCAGATCAGTGCGGCGCTGAGCGGCGCCGTCAATGGCGATACGGCTGGGCTCAACGCGCTGATCAATGGGGTGGCTGCCCTTCCGACGACCGGACTGGCCGGCTTCGAGCAACTGCAGAGCGGCATTCTGGGTGGGTTGGTCGACAACGAGATCGCTTTCAACGAGGCGCTTGTGGCCAACCAGGTCGCGCTGTTGGGTGCACCGGCCCTGGCCGGCCCCGTCGGCTATGCCGTCAACGCAGCCAACCTGCTGGTCGGTACCGGCGAGCAATTCGTCAACGCTATCGTCGGTGCCCCGGCTACCAACCTGACCAGCAGCCTGATCGTCAACGGCGCGCTGGAGTCGCCCGGCTTCCCCATCGGCGGTGGCCTGACCGGTGTTGCCCACCAGTTGCTTTCGCTGAACACGGCGCTCGGCGGCGTACCGGGGCTGGAGACGTCTTTATTGACCCAGCTGAACCTCACCCCCGACAGCTTGGGGGCGTTGGTGGACAGCCAATTGGCCTTCAACGCCAACCTCGTCGCCAACGAGCAGTTGTTCCAGACAATGGTCTTCGGGACCGGCGGCGCCCTCAACGGCGCGGTGAACAATGCCTTCAACGGCCTGAACCTGTTGCTGGTCGGTACCCCGCAGGGGGCCATCAACGCTCTGCTCGGCGCCCCGGCGGTAGACCTGACGGGCAGCCTGCTGGTCACCGCGCCGGGAGATGTCTTCGGTGGCGTCACCGCCGGGGGCCTACTGGGCGCGTTCGAGCAGAAGTGGCTGTTCGACGCGGCAGTCCTGAGCAGCCTGTTCTCCCCGATCCAGGTGACGCTCACCGGCGGACTGCCGAGCCTGCTCGCCAACATCAACGCCACGCTGACGGGCGCACTGACCGGCACCGGCACGGTCGGCGGATCGATCGGTGGCACGATCGGCGGCAACGTCGGCGGCGGCGGCTAACCGCCGCGTTTGATTGCATCCCCTGATCGGCCCGTCATCCCTTGTGGTGACGGGCCGATCGGATTCGCCGCCGGGTTCGCTCGGCGAAGCATTGTCCCCGTTGCGAACAGGTGTGCGTTTATCCAGGCGAGTTCATAGAAAGCGCCTGAGCGACTCCTGCCGCGCAGCTACCATCGACCCATCCTGAAATTGCGCACGATCGGCCGGGGAGGGCCTTCGTAGCCAGCGTCGTATCAGGAACGGGGAGGTTTTGCGTTGTCTTATTTGAACGTTCTGCCGGAGTATCTGGCATCGGCGGCAACCGATTTGGCCGGCATCGGCTCGTCCATCGGCGCTGCCGGTTCGTCGGCGGCGGCCGCTACGACGGCGGTGTTGCCGGCCGGCGCCGATGAGATATCCGCCGCCATCTCAGCGCTATTCGGCGCGCACGGCCAGGCTTTTCAGGCTCTCAACGCCCAAGCCGTGCAGTTCCATGAGCAGTTTGTGCAGACCATGCGAAGCACAGCGGCCGCGTTCGCGAGCGCGGAAGCCGCCAATGTGTCACCGCTGCAGGCGGTTGCGGCAGCGGCATCCCCGATGGAGCAGCTGGAGCAGGCGCAGATTGCTTTCGGTTCCAATCTGGTGGCCAACGAGCTCACATTCAACAACACGCTGGTGAGCAACGAACTCGCCTTGGAGCGAACCTTTTTCGGCACCGACACCGCTCTCAACGGTGTGATCAACCGCGGCTTCAACGCCGGTAACCTGTTGGTGGGCACCGGCGAACAGGCCTTCAATGCCCTTGTGGGCGTCCAAGTTCCGCCCAACTTCACTTCGAGTCTCTTGACCGGCAGCGCGGCACAGGTCTTCAACAGCGGCGCCATCGGTGGTCCGCTGGGCGCCTTCGATCAAAGCTTGGCCGCCGGTGCGAACTTCGCCGGCTTGTTCGTGGGCAGTCCGCCCGGGCAGGCTCTGCTGAGTGCGCTTCCGGCCCCCGCGCAGTCGCTGTTGAGCTCACCGGCCAGCTTCCTGCAACAGGTACAAACGGCCCAGATCAACTTCAGCGCCAACCTGGTCAATAGTGAAATGGCCTTCAACCACAACCTGGTCGCCAACGAGATCGCCTGGGAGCAGCAGTTTTTCCACACTGACAGCGCTTTGAACGGTGCGCTGAACCGTGGCTTCAATGTCGGGAATCTGTTGGTGGGCAACGGCGAACAAGCCGTAAACCTGTTCTTCGGGCCGCAGGTGCCGTCGAACTTCACCCAGGACCTGTTGTTGGGCACTGCGGCTCAGCCGTTCAACGGCGGCCAGATCGGCGGCCTGCTGGGTGCTTTCGACCAGAGCATGGAGGCCGGGCTGGATCTCGCCGGATTGATCACGGGTACCTGAGGGCGCCCAAGAGCTACGGCGCAGCTCAATTAGTATGCGCTGCAGTTGATTTCGGTGGTATCACGGTATCCACGATCAGGGTTAGTTCGCGGCGGGTCGGCGGTGTCCCGGTGAGCATGAAGTGCTGGTTGATCAGGGCCGATCCGATGCGGGCCGTCAGCGGCGTGATGGTCGCAGGATCGATATCACCGTCGTGCACCGCGGTCTTCAGTATCGACTCGACGATCTTCACCCGCGGCACCACCACCGCGTCGACGAAGATCGCCCGCAGTTCGGGCTCGTGGATCAGCTGACTGATGATCTCCAGGCCCGGAAAGTCCGTCTTGCCTGCCAGCACATCGCGATGAGCCGTGAAGACCGCGAGCAGGTTCTCCCGGGCCGACCGGCCGGCGCGCGGCTCGGGCAACGGCGGCACGTTATGTGTCATGGCAGCCTGCACCAGGTCGTGCTTACTCGCCCAGCGCCGGTACAACGCGGCCTTGCCGGTGTGGGCGCGCGCCGCGATTCCCTCCATGGTCAGGCCCCCGTAGCCGACCGCGGCAAGCTCTGCCAAAGTCGCCGAATAGAGTGCCCGTTCAAGAACTTCGCCGCGCCGACGGCTGCGGCTGGCACTCGGTGTGGTCCTGGTCCCCTGCGGCATTGGTCGATAGTAGCCGTTAGCGTTCCTATCGTTCACTAAAGGCGGTTTTTCGGTCGTCGGCCGGTCGGCGGTAGGGTTCGTCCATGCCTGAGACGCCGCGGCTGTTGTTTGTGCATGCACATCCCGACGACGAAAGCCTGGCCAACGGCGCCACCATCGCGCACTACACCGCACGTGGGGCGCAGGTGCACGTCGTGACCTGCACGCTGGGCGAGGAGGGCGAGGTCGTCGGTGACCGATGGGCCCAACTCGCCGTCGACCACGCGGATCAGCTTGGCGGTTACCGCATTAGCGAGCTCAGCCGGGCGTTGCATGCGCTGGGCGTCAGTGGGCCTGTTTATCTGGGTGGCGCGGGACGCTGGCGCGACTCCGGCATGGCCGGCACCGAACCGCGGGGCCGGCGCCGTTTCGTCGACGCCGACGAGCGGGAAGCCGTCGGCGCCCTGGTTGCGCTGATCCGCGAGTTGCGCCCGCACGTGGTGGTGACCTACGACCCCAACGGTGGCTACGGCCATCCGGACCACATCCGAACCCACGCCGTCACCACCGCGGCAGTGGCCGCGGCCGGCCGCCCGGACGACTACCCGGGCAACCCGTGGCCGGTGCCCAAGTTCTACTGGACGGTGCTGGCCAGGGACGCCATGGCTGCCGGTTTGCGGGCGCTGGTGCCCGAGGACCTGCGACCGGAGTGGACACTGCCGCCTGAGGACATTCCGTTCACCTTCCTCGACGACGACATCAACGCCGTTGTCGAGGCCGGTGCGGACGCGCACGCCGCCAAGGTCGCCGCGCTGGCCGCGCACGCCACCCAACTCACCGTCGGCGCGACCGGACGGGCCTGTGCCCTGTCGAATAACCTTGCCCTGCCTATCCTCTCGCAAGAGCACTACATTCTCGTCGAGGGTGTGGCGGGGGAGCGCGACGAGCGTGGGTGGGAGACGGATTTGCTTGCCGGTCTGGGCATCACCGGTTCTGGCAACTAGGCTTTGACACAGGCCGCCTCGAAGAGGAAGAGGAAGGAACGCGCATGGACCCCGATCTGGACCCTAACCTGCAGCACTGGCAGGACCGACTCGACAGCCTGCAGTGGGTACTCGGTTCCATCGTCTCGCAGATCGACAGCGTCCCAACCTGACCGACATCAAGCCACGCGCCGTCTCGATCGAGGAGACCGGCGCGACAGACCCTGCTATTCGTTTCGTTGTCTTGGCGCTGCTGGCCGTCGACGGGGTGCTCTCCGCTCTGGCCGGGGCGCTGCTCCTGCCCTCCTATATCGGCTCGGTGCCGTTTCCGATCAGCGCGTTGATCAGCGGGTTGGTCAACGCCGCCCTGGTGTGGGCCGCAAGCCGGTGGACCACCTCGCCCAGAATGGCCGCTCTGCCGTTGTGGACCTGGTTGCTCACTGTGGCAGTGGCAAGCCTGGGCGGTCCGGGCGGCGACATCATCCTGGGTGGCCAGGGCGTGATGGCGTACGCGGCGCTGGTGTTGATCGTGCTGGGCGTCGCGCCCCCGGTATGGGTGTTGCTGCGGCGACGGGGCCGTCCCTGAGTCGTTACGGCAAGAACGGCGGCAACGGGGGCAGCGGTGGCAGGAAGCTCCAGAACCAGTACCACTCCGTGTAAAGGAATTGATTGATCGACGCCGATGTCGCCGACAAGAAGTTGCTCAGGCCCTGGCTGAAGGAGATCGTTCCGGACAGCCAGTCAAGTGTGTTGAAAAGGCCGGCCTGCACCATGGGCTCGAACAGGTTGTACAGGAAGTTGATCTGCGGTGCCAGAATCCCGACGTAGGGCAACCAGCCCGCGGCGTAGGCGGCCAGGTTGAAGCCGTACTGAACGTACGGCTCGACGACGTTGTAGAAGTTCTCGATCGCGGTGGCCCACGACACGGGGATCACCGCCGCAGGCGCCGCCGCGGCGGCCAGGGGGCCCGCTAGTGCCCGGGTGGCCGTCAGGCCGGCGAGTCCGCCGGTTGGCGTCAGTCCCAGCACGCCGAGCAGGTTGCCGGCAGGCACACTCTGCAACGCACCCTGCACCTGGGTTGCCGCCCGGGCGGCCGCCGCAGCCAGATTCGGCGCCGCAGGCCCGACCAGTGGGTGGCCCAGCAATTGCTGCGCCGGCGCGTTGACCGCATCGGCCAGGGCCCGCGCAGCGCTGCTCTCGGCTCCGGCGTAGGACGCGGCACTCGAGCCGAGAGCCTGGACGAACTTCTCGTGGAACGCCGAGATCTGGGAGCTCAGCTGCTGGTATCCCTCAGCATGAGACGAGAATAGCGCCGCTACCTGCGCGGATACCTGATCCGCCGCGGCTGCCACCACGCCGGTGGTGGGCAGCGACGCCGCGGCGTTTGCCGAGCTGATCTCCGAGCCGATGCCCGCGATATTGGAGGCGGCGGCCTTCAGCGCCTCCGGATCCGCGTGCAGAAAGGACATCGCACTCACCCCCTACTCGATACCAGGTCGGCAAGGCCCGGCGATGCTATCGCCGGGCGGGACAGGCACCGATTTTATCCCGATCGTCGCCGCTAATTGCCCCAGTTGGCCAAATGGACCCGCTGGTGCGGCATGCTGGTCAGTCGCGTGCCGGCGGTCGCCTGCCGCTACTGTTGCGAAGTGGGACCGGGGACTGCCCGGGCTCTCACGGCATGGAACGTTCTCACAGGGTGGGACGGGCGGATGAAATCAGTGAGTGGGGAAGTTACACCAACGTGCCAGTAACACCGGGGCCATTGGAGCCGACGGTCTTGCCCAGTCCCGTCGTGCCACCCAGAGTCAGTAGCTCGGCGTTGCGCCGGGTGCTGCGCCGGGCCCGGGACGGTGTCGTCCTCAACATCGACGAAGCCGCCATCGCGATGACGGCGCGCGGCGAGGATCTGGCCGACCTGTGTGCCAGCGCGGCGCGCGTCCGGGACGCGGGCCTGGAATCTGCCGGGCGTCGCGGTGGGGGCGGCCGGCTGCCGATCAGCTACTCGCGCAAGGTCTTCCTCCCGATCACTCACCTGTGCCGGGACACCTGCCACTACTGCACGTTCGTCACCGTTCCGGGCAAGCTGCGGGCCCAGGGCATGGGCATGTACATGGAGCCCGACGAGATCCTCGACGTCGCGCGCCGCGGTGCCGAGCTCGGTTGCAAGGAAGCGTTATTCACGCTCGGCGACCGGCCCGAGGACCGCTGGCCGCAAGCGCGCGAATGGCTCGACGAGCGCGGCTACGACTCGACCCTGTCCTACGTGCGGGCCATGGCGATCCGGGTACTCGAAGAAACCGGTCTGCTGCCGCATCTGAACCCGGGGGTCATGACCTGGTCGGAGATGTCGCGGCTCAAGCCGGTGGCGCCGTCGATGGGCATGATGCTGGAAACGACGTCGCGCAGGCTGTTCGAGACCAAGGGTCTGGCGCACTACGGCAGTCCCGACAAGGACCCGGCGGTTCGGCTGCGCGCGTTGACCGATGCCGGCCGGCTGTCCATTCCGTTCACCACCGGGCTGTTGGTGGGTATCGGTGAGACGCTGGCGGAGCGAGCCGATACGTTGCACGCGATTCGCAAGTCGCACAAGGAGTTCGGCCATATTCAGGAAGTGATAGTGCAAAACTTCCGGGCCAAGGAGCACACCGCCATGGCGGACGTCCCGGATGCCGGCATCGAGGATTATCTCGCGACGGTGGCGGTGGCCCGGCTGGTGCTGGGGCCAGGAATGCGAATCCAGGCACCACCGAACCTGGTGTCGCGCGACGAATGCCTGGCGCTGGTCGCGGCCGGGGTGGACGACTGGGGTGGGGTTTCGCCGCTGACGCCCGATCACGTCAACCCCGAACGTCCCTGGCCGGCGCTGGACGACCTGGCCGCCGTCACCGCGGAGGCCGGGTACGACTTGGTGCAGCGATTGACCGCGCAGCCCAGATACGTGCTGGCGGGCGCTGCATGGATCGATCCACGGGTGCGCGGACATGTTGTGGCACTTGCCGATCCGGACACCGGTTTCGCCCGCGACGTCAATCCGGTCGGCGCACCGTGGCAGGAGCCCGACGAGGTGGCTTCTTCGGGCCGGGTGGACCTGGGCGCAGCGATCGACACCGAAGGCCGCAACACCGAAACACGCAGCGATCTCGACAGCGCCTTCGGCGACTGGGAATCCATTCGTTCCCGCGTCCACGAGCTGGCCTCGCGCGCGCCGGAACGCATTGACACCGATGTGCTGGCCGCGCTGCGCTCGGCGGAACGCGACCCGGGCGGCTGCGCCGACGACGAATACCTCGCCCTGGCCACCGCCACCGGGCCTGCGCTGGAAGCCGTTGCTGCACTTGCTGATTCGCTGCGCCGCGAAGTGGTCGGCGACGACGTCACCTATGTCGTGAACCGCAACATCAACTTCACCAACATCTGCTACACCGGCTGCCGGTTCTGTGCCTTCGCCCAACGCAAGGGGGACGCCGACGCCTACTCCTTGTCGGCGCAGGAAGTCGCCGACCGCGCCTGGGAGGCGCACGTGGCCGGGGCCACCGAGATCTGCATGCAGGGCGGCATCGACCCCGAGTTGCCGGTCACCGGCTACGCCGATCTGGTGCGCGCGGTCAAGGCGCGGGTGCCGTCGATGCACGTGCACGCGTTCTCCCCGATGGAGATCGCCAACGGCGTCACCAAGAGCGGGCTGAGCATTCGCGAGTGGTTGACCGGGCTGCGCGAGGCCGGCCTGGACACCATCCCGGGCACCGCAGCGGAGATCCTGGACGACGAGGTGCGGTGGGTGCTCACCAAGGGCAAGCTGCCGACGTCGCTGTGGGTGGAGATCGTGACCACCGCGCACGAGGTGGGCCTGCGCTCGTCGTCGACGATGATGTACGGCCACGTCGACACCCCGAAGCACTGGGTGGGGCATCTGAACGTGCTGCGTGACATCCAGGACCGCACGGGCGGGTTCACCGAGTTCGTACCGCTGCCGTTCGTGCACCAGAATTCGCCGCTTTATCTGGCCGGTGCCGCACGGCCGGGGCCGACCCATCGCGACAATCGCGCGGTGCACGCATTGGCACGGATCATGCTGCACGGGCGCATCGCCCACATTCAGACCAGCTGGGTCAAGCTCGGAGTGCAACGCACCCAGGTGATGCTCAACGGCGGTGCCAACGACTTGGGCGGCACGTTGATGGAGGAAACGATCTCGCGGATGGCCGGTTCTGAACACGGCTCGGCGAAGTCGGCGGCCGAGCTGGCCGCCATCGCGGAGGGAATCGGGCGGCCGGCGCGCCAGCGCACCACGACATATGCGGCGTTGGTTGCCTAGTCCCCGCGTCATGCCCCGCGCGATTTCCTGCTCCGGGGACGTCGTCCAAGTGACCCGTCGCGGATCTGTAGCCCCGTCAGTCCGGAAACCGCGGGCCGGGTCCACCGGCTGCTACTGAGCGGGCACAAAAGACCGCGAGCGCAACACCGGCGCTACCCCGGAGGGCAGCGCCGCGGCGTTACGCTCGCGGGTCGAACTCAGTAGTTGTTGCAGACGCCGGCGACTTCACCGACAACGCCGATGTACTGCGCAGCCCCAGGCATAGCCTGCAGCTGGGCTGCCATCTGCGCCCGCGCGGGCGGCGGCGAAGCCAGGAACCGCTGCAGGTAGCTCTGCGCGATCGGCGACGAGTTGAACTGCGCGGCCGCACCCGGGTTGGTTGCGTTCAGCGCGGCGATCACCTGCGGGTATGTGCAGGTGGTGTTGACGACTCCGTCGAACGGATCTGCCGAGGCGACACCGGCTCCCAAACCCAACGACACGGCGGCGGCGCCGGCGGCGACACCCATTCCGATAAACGACAGCCTCATATTGTGGACACCTTCCCCAACTATTGCACCGTTACCTTCAACGGCGACGACATCTGCCCAGCGGTTGCCGTCTCCGGTCAAGGCTACCAGGCCCCCTGGACTTGCTCCTACGCAAATTGATATCGCACGGCAGTGTGCGGATGTAACTATTCCCTGGTCAGAAGCGTGTAAACCGCGGTTTCGCGGTGAGCGAAATCGAGGGACCGGGTACCGCTCACAACCGGGACGCCAATTCGGTGCCCTGCCTGATGGCGCGCTTGGCATCCAGTTCGGCGGCCAGCGCGGCGCCGCCGATGACGTGCGCTGCCACCCCGATGCGGTGTAAATCCTTTTCCAGGTCGCGCACCGACTCCTGTCCGGCGCACAGCACCACGTTGTCCACCGGTAGTAGCCGGGGCCGGTCCCTACCGATGCGGATGTGCAGCCCGTCGTCGCTGATGCGTTCGTAACTGACCCCGGAGAATTGGCGGACTCCCTTGGCTCGCAGCGATGCTCGGTGCACCCAGCCGCTGGTCTTGCCCAGCCGGGTGCCCTGGGGGCCCGTGCTGCGCTGCAAGAGGTACACCTCCCGCGCCGGCGGTGCCGGCAGCGCCGTGGTCAGGCACCCGCGCGCCGAGTGTGCTGCGGTGGGGTCGAGTACGCCCCATTCGGCTCGCCACTCTTTGACGTCCAGAGTCGGCGACTGATCGGTGACCAACAATTCGCTGACGTCGAACCCGATGCCGCCTGCCCCGATCACCGCGACGGATCTGCCGACCGTCCCGACCCCGGTGATCGCCTGGGCGTAGGTCAGTACCTTGGGGTGCTCGACGCCCGGGATGCGGGGGAGGCGCGGCGCGACGCCGGTGGCCAGTACGACATCGTCGTATCCGGTGAGGTCGGTGGCGGCGACCCGGGTGCCGAGCCGGACGTCGACGCCGTGTTTGGCGAGCATCGCCGAGTAGTAACGGATGGTTTCGCTGAACTCCTCCTTGCCGGGGATCCGGCGGGCGAGGTCGAACTGGCCGCCGATGAAATCGTTGCCGTCGAAAAGCGTGACCTGGTGTCCGCGCTGGGCGGCGCCGACGGCCGCGGCAAGCCCGGCCGGACCCGCGCCCACGACGGCCACCGAGTGCGCCCGCCGCGTCGGCGACAGCGTCAAGGTGGTCTCGTGCCCGGCCCGGGGATTGAGCAGACACGACACCGTCTTCTTCGCGAAAGCGTGGTCCAGGCAGGCCTGGTTGCAGGCGATGCAGGTGTTGATCTCGTTCGTCCGCTCGGTCTGCGCCTTGAGCACCCAGTCCGGGTCGCTCAACAACGGGCGGGCCATCGAGATCAGCTGTACCGGCGTCTCCGCGAGGATTCGCTCCGCGGCCTGCGGCATGTTGATCCGGTTGGATGCCATGACCGGAATGCCGACGTGCCCGGCCAGGGTGCCGCTGATGTCGACGAAGCCACTGTTGGGCACCGAGGTGACGATCGTCGGAATCCGCGCTTCATGCCAGCCGAAGCCGGAGTTGATGATGGTTGCTCCGGCGGTCTCCACTTCCGTTGCCAGCGCCACGATTTCGTCCCAGGTTTGACCGTCTTCGACGTAGTCGGCCATCGACATCCGGTAGCAGATGACGAAGTCGGGCCCGACCGCGGCGCGGGTGCGGCGCACGATTTCGACCGGGAACCGGCGCCGATTGGCCGGTGTGCCACCCCACGAGTCGGCGCGTTTGTTGGTGCGCGGCGCCAGGAACTGATTGATCAGATAGCCTTCGCTGCCCATGATCTCGACGCCGTCGTAGCCCGCGTCGGCGGCCAACTGTGCGCAGCGGACGAAATCGGAGATGGTCGACTCGACACCGCGCCCACTGAGAGCCCGAGGCCGAAAAGGGTTGATGGGCGCCTTGATTGACGATGCACCGACCGAAAGCGGGTGGTAGGCGTAGCGCCCGGCGTGCAGGATCTGCAGCAGTATCTTGGCGCCCTCGTCGTGTACCGCACGGGTTATCTGCCGATGGCGCCGGGCTTCGGCCGGGGAGACCAGCTGTGCGGCGAACGGCAGCAGCCATCCGGTGCGGTTGGGTGCGTAGCCGCCGGTGATGATGAGTCCGACGCCGCCGCGGGCCCGTTCGGCGAAGTACTCCGCGAGCCGGTCGGTGTGGCCGGCGCGGTCTTCCAGCCCGGTGTGCATGGAACCCATGACGACCCGGTTGCGCAGGGTCGTGCAGCCAAGGTCCAACGGAGACAACAGGTTCGGGTACGACGTCATGACTTCTCTCGCAGTGCTAGGGCCACCTCGTCGAGCCACTCGACGGCGCTTTCCTCGGCGCGGATGCCGCCGCGCAGGACGAGGTACTGGTGCAACGCGGCATCGCGCAACACAGACGGGTCGGGGAAGCCGCGCCGCTGCAGTGAGCGGTAGGTGTCCAGTGACGCGGCGCGCTCCGCACGCAGGGCGTCGACCTGGGCCCGCACGGCGTCGATGTCGCCGTAGACCGCTCCTCGCAGCTTCACCGCGATGTCGCGGGTGCCGTTGTCGCTCAACGCGGTACCGCGGCCGGGCCGGGGCCGTCGCAGTGGCTCTGCGATCCAGCGCGCCAATTCTTGGCGGCCGCAGGCGGAGACGGTGTAGACCCTTTTGTCGGGGCGGCCGTGCTGAGCCACCGTGGTGGCCCGGACCCAGTCCTTGTCCTCCATGGCGCGCAGTGTCCGGTAGATCTGCTGGTGCGTTGCGTTCCAGAAATAGCCGATCGAGCGATCGAAGCGGCGAGCCAACTCGTAGCCGGAACCGGCCTGTTCGCACAGCGAGACCAGGATCGCGTGAGGCAGTGCCACCCGCGAAACGTTAGGTGCGGCGGCCGCTACTATGCAACTGAGTTCATAGGGTGGGCCGACCCTCGGGCGTGCCAATTGCCCGACTTGTATCTGCAACGTTTAGTATCAGTAACCGAACGCTCACCTTAGAAGCCCCTGGGGTGACGCGACCTGCAGCCCGTTCATGGAGGACACGTTGAGGAGACGTCCGTGACGTACACGATTTCCCAGCCTTGCGTCGACATCAAGGACAAGGCTTGCATCGAAGAGTGCCCGGTGGACTGTATCTACGAGGGTGCCCGGATGCTGTACATCCACCCCGACGAATGCGTCGACTGTGGAGCATGTGAACCGGTCTGCCCCGTCGAAGCGATCTACTACGAAGACGACGTGCCCGACCAGTGGAGCCAGTACACCCAGATCAACGCCGACTTCTTCGTCGAGTTGGGGTCGCCGGGTGGCGCGGCGAAGGTCGGCCTGACCGAGAACGACCCGCAAGTGGTCAAGGACCTGCCGCCGCAGGGCGAGGACGACTGAGCGCGCCACAGCAACGCCGGGTGTCGGCGACGCTGCCGGAGTTTCCGTGGGACACTCTGGCCGCGGCCAAAGCCATGGCCGCGTCCCATCCGGACGGCATCGTCGACCTGTCGGTGGGCACCCCGGTGGACCCGGTCGCGCCGCTGATCCGGGAAGCCCTGGCGGCGGCCAGTTCGGCGCCGGGCTACCCCGCCACCGCGGGGACCACGCCGTTGCGCGAGTCTGCCGTCGCGGCACTGGCCCGCCGATTCGGCGTCACCGGCCTCTCCGAGGCGGCGGTTCTTCCGGTGATCGGCACCAAGGAATTGATCGCCTGGTTGCCGACCCTGCTGGGGCTGGGCGGCGCCGACGTCGTCGTCGTGCCGGAACTGGCTTATCCCACCTACGACGTGGGTGCGCGACTCGCCGGGACACAGATCGTGCGGGCGGATTCGCTGACCCAGCTCGGCCCCCAGTCCCCGGCGCTGATCTACCTCAATTCGCCGAGCAATCCCACGGGCCGCGTCCTGGGCCTCGACCACCTGCGCAAGGTGGTGGATTGGGCTCGCGAGCGGGGCGTGCTGGTGGCCTCCGACGAGTGCTATCTGGGGTTGGCCTGGGAGGCCGAGCCGCTCTCAGTACTGCACCCCTCGGTGTGCGAAGGCGATCACACCGGGTTGCTGGCCATCCATTCGCTGTCGAAGAGCTCCTCGCTGGCGGGTTATCGGGCGGGCTTCGTCGCCGGGGACAGCGATCTGGTCGCCGAACTGCTGGCCGTGCGCAAGCACGCCGGGATGATCGTGCCGACCCCGGTGCAGGCCGCCATGGTGGCCGCACTCGACGACGACGAGCACGAGAAGGTGCAGCGGGAACGGTATGCGCAACGCCGCGCCGTGCTGCTGCCGGCGCTGCTGGCCGCCGGATTCTCGGTGGATCATTCGGAGGCGGGTCTGTATTTGTGGGCCAGCCGTGGCCAGGGCTGCCGGGACACCGTCGGGTGGCTCGCCGAACGCGGCATCCTGGTGGCGCCCGGTGATTTCTACGGCCCCGGCGGCGCCCGGCACGTCCGCGTCGCGCTGACCGCCACCGACGAGCGAATCAACGCCGCCGCCGCCCGCCTGAGCTAGCCTTCTTACCGCGAGCAGACGCGAAATCGCGTCAATTGCGCCGTATTTGTGCGATTTTGTGTCTGCTCGCCAGTGATGAGGGGGTGCAGGTTGGCGAGTCCGGCGGGCAAGTCGGTGAGCAGGTTGCGGATCCCGCTGACCCTCGGCGATGTCCTCAAACGGGTGTTTCTGGGCAAGCCGTTGATCACCGAGCAGCTGGCCGGCGAGCGGTTATCCAACGGCGTGGCCCTCGGTGCCCTGTCACCGGACGCCATCTCGTCGACCGCCTACGGCCCGGAACAGATCCTGATCGAATTGCTGCCCAACGCCGGGCTGGCGGCGTTCGCGCTGTTGCTGCCCGTGACCGGGGTCATCCTGCTGATCCTCCTGTTGGTTGCGGCGTCCTACCGACAGGTGGTGATGGCCTACACCCGGGCGGGCGGCTCCTACATCGTGGCGCGCGACAACTTCGGGCCCCGGGTCGCGCAGATCGCCGCGGCGGCGCTGTTGATCGACTATGTGGTGACCGTGGCGGTGCAGTCGGCGGCCGGAACGGTGGCCGTGGTCTCGGCGCTTCCCGCGCTGGGACCGTACAGCCTGGAGATCACGGTCGGCGTGGTGATCCTGATCTGCTATCTGAACCTGCGCGGAATGCGGGAAGCCGGAACGCCTTTCGCGGCGGCGACCTATTTCTTCATCGTCATGGTCGCCAGCACCATCGTGGTCGGCGTTGTCCGCCACCTGTTCTGGGGTTTGCCGGTGTACGACCCCGGGCAACTGCCCGGGACGGTGCCGGTGCATCAGGGCAACGGCCTGGTGATGGGCGCGACGATTCTGGTGTTGTTGCGTGCCTTCGCCAACGGCGGTTCGTCGCTGACGGGCGTGGAGGCCATTTCCAACACCGTTGATCTGTTCCAGAAACCGCAGGGCCGCAACGCGCGCCGAGTGCTGACCGCGATGGCGTGCATCCTCGGTTTCCTGTTGGCCGGTGTCGCGTATCTCGCGTACGCCACCCACGCCACGCCGTACCTGACCGAATATCCCTCGGTGCTGTCCCAGATCGGTCGTGCGGTCTTCGGCAACGGCGTCATCGGGAACGTCTTCTTCTTCCTGGTGCAGGCGTCCACCGCGGCAATTCTGTACACGGGCGCCAACACCAGCTTCAACGGCTTCCCCGCGCTGGCCAGTTTCGTGGCCGAAGATCGTTTTCTGCCAAGGCAATTGATGAAGCGTGGGCATCGCCTGGTGTTCTCCAACGGCATCATCGCGCTCACCGCGCTGTCGGTGGTGCTCTTGGTGACCACCGGCGGTTCGGTCAGCGCGCTGGTGCCGTTCTATGCGATAGGCGTGTTCACCGGTTTCTCCATGGCCGGTTATGGGATGACCAAACATCACCTGACACACCGGGAACCGGGCTGGCGGCACCGGCTGGCGATCAACCTCTCGGCGGGCATCCTGTCGACGATCGTGGTGGGCATCTTCGCGGTGGCCAAATTCACCGAAGGCGCCTGGCTGGTGGTCGTGGTCTTTCCGCTGCTGGTGTTCATGCTGATCCGGCTCAACCGCGAATACCGGGCTGAGGCAGCCATTCTCGAGATGTTCCGCGCCGATCGCCCGGAAATGGTGAGGTATGCCCGGCACCGGGTGTACATCTTCGTGAACTCGGTCGACCTCGCGGTGATCGAAGGACTGCGCTACGGCAAGGGATTACGGGCCGACGAGTTGATCGCGGTGCACTTCATGGTCGACGCGGCCCACGCCGCACACCTTCGAAAGCGCTGGGATGAGTTCGGTCTCGACACGCGGCTGCGCATCGTGGACTGCCCGGATCGGCGGATCAACCGGGCCGCCCAGCTGCTGGTCGCCAAAACGAGCAAGGAGCATCCGGACACCAACGTGACGGTGCTGCTGCCGCGCCGGACCTACGCGCCGCTGCTGGGACGGCTGCTGCACGACCGCACCGCGGACAAGATCGCCCGCGCGGTGAGTCTCATCCCCGATGCCGCGGCCACCATCGTCCCCTACGACGTCGAATCCCGGATCAAGGAGGCCTACCCCGACCGCTTCGAGCAGCGGATCGCGCGACGGCTCGACAAGATCGAAGCCTGGGTCTCCCAGGGCGAGGACCGCAACGTCGAGGCTTACGAGCACCCCGAGCGGCCCGAATCGGTGATCACGGTGGCCGGACTGATACCCGGGCAACGGGCCTCCATCGAAGGCCGGGTCCGCGAGGTCGAGGACGTCAACGAACGCCGGCGCACCGTACGGCGGATCGTGCTCGGAGATGACACCGGAGATCTCACCGTCACGTTCCGTTCCGGTCACGGGGGCGCCGACATTCAGCCCGGGCAGGTGCTGCGCATCACCGGCAAGGCCCGGCAGACCGGGAACCGGCCGATCACCATGGTCGACCCCGCCTATGAGGTGCTGCAGCAGCCGCAGGAGACACACGACGCCGGCGGCGCCGGCGAGGCGGGGGAAACTGGTTGAGAGGGGTACACGGCGGGCAGTTAGGTTGGTTAAGGAGTATCGGGCCGGCGACGGCCGAGGTCGACGGGAGGGGAAGTCGATGAAGCGAATTGCGGCGGTAATCGTGTCTCTGGCTGGTGTGCTGTTCGCCGTGAACGGCTACCGCCCGGTCAGCAAGCGCGGCTACCTGGCAGGACATGCGTTCGGTTACGGCCTTTTCGCGACCGAGCTTCCTGTGCCGGCGCTCGCCGCGCAATTTGCCGCGCTTGCCGCGGTAACACCCCGGGTGCCGCCCCGCACGCGCCTGGTCAGCTGGCTGCTGGCGACGATATCCGGGCTGGGGCTACTCGGGCTGCACCGCAGCGGGCGGTCGGCGGACGAGGTGCTGACGTCGGCGCTGGACGAAGGATTGGGACCCGACCGGCGCACCGAGGCGGGCGACCTGTGGAAGCGGCCGGCCTCCGACGGCGCCACCGCCAAGAAACCCGGTCCGGCCCGCATGCTGCGCGTCTGGCGCCACTACGCCCACGACGTCGATATCAGCTACGGAGAATTCGGTTCGCGCAACCACCTCGACATCTGGCGGCGTCCTGACCTCGACCGCGGCGAACCGGCCCCGGTGCTGTTGCAGGTCCATGGCGGGGCCTGGATGGTCGGCAACAAGCGCGGGCAGGCACACCCGCTGATGAGCCATCTCGCGGAGCTCGGCTGGATCTGTGTGTCGGTCAACTACCGGCTCAGCCCGCGCTCGACCTGGCCCGACCAGATCGTCGACGTCAAGCGGGCGATCGCCTGGACGAAGCAGAACATCGCGGAGTACGGCGGCGATCCGGACTGGATTGCGATCACCGGCGGGTCGGCCGGGGGTCACCTGTCTTCCCTTGCGGCACTGACGCCCAATGAGCCGCGGTTCCAGATCGGCTTCGAAGAGGCGGACACGCGGGTGCAGGCGGCGATCCCGTTCTACGGGTTCTACGACTTCACCCGGGACGACGCGGTGCACCCGATGATGCCGGCCATGATGGGTAAGCGGGTATTCAAGCTGAGCCGCAACGAGATTGCCGAGCCCTTCCGTCTCGCCTCGCCGATCACCCACGTCTCCGAGGATGCGCCGCCGTTCTTCGTGCTGCACGGCACCAACGACTCGCTGATCCCGGTTGAGCAGGCGCGCAGTTTCACCAAGCGCCTGCGGGAGGTCAGCCGCAACCCGGTGGTGTATGCCGAGTTGCCCCGGGCGCAGCACGCTTTCGACATTTTCGGTTCGGCCCGGGCCGCGCACACCGCGGTGGCCGTGGAGCAGTTCCTGGCCGAGGTCTACGCCCGCGACCGGGTGGGGGTGTCCCGTGACGGACGGCGAGTCGGCTAGCTACGCGACCTGTCAGCCGTCGATGTGCATCGGTGGGTCGGTGAAGGCGAAGTCGCCGGAATTCTGGCCCGGGCCCATCGTGTCGCAGCGCTTGTCCGGCACCAGATACGAACTGGCTCCGTTCGGAACCAGGCGGGTGGTTGCCACGCACCGTTGCCAGGTGCCGTCGGGCTGGACGGGTCCGTCGCACTTGCTGAGATAGGGGCCGCCGTACAGGCAGCCGGCGCTGGCCGGCGGGGCCGAAGCGATCAGGCCCCCGGCCATCAGCATGACCGCCAGTCCTCCGACGATGCCGTACCTCATCATGGTTTCTCCCGTCGACGGCCCGGTTGGTTACCACCGACGTTACCGCTGATGAGGCGGTTTCTGGGGATTGTGTGTGCTAGCCGCCTACGCCCCAATGCAGCACGCGCGAGGTGAACAGCACCAGCCCCAGCGAGACCGAGGCTACGACCGTCAGACCGATCACGGCGACAACCAGTGGGCGCCAACCGGTCCGGGTGATCTGCCGGATGTCGGTGTTGAGCCCGACGCCGGCGAAGGTGAGCAGGAACGCCCACTTCGAGGCGTTTGCCAGGTTCGCCGTCTGGCCCTTGCTCAGCCAGCCCAGCGTCGCGACCGCCGACACAGCCAGGAAGCCCAGGACGAACTTCGGGAACTTGTCCCAGATGAACGCCGCCTTGGCCGACACGCCCGGGGCGATCTGGTCGGCCTCACCGCGCGCTGCCCAGAACAGCGCGAAACCCAGCACCACGAATCCGATCAGCGCGTTGCGGGTGGACTTGACCAGGACGGCGATCTTTCCGGCGTGGTCGGAATACAGGTACCCGGTGGCCGTGGTCTCGGCGGTGTTGTCCACCGAAAGACCGGCCCACAAGCCGAATTCGTTGTCGGTGAGCCCGATGGCGTGCCCGAGTGGCGGGAGGGTGAACAGGGCCACGGCACCGAGCGCCAGGATGGCGGCGATGGCATAGCTGACGTCGGAATTGCGGGCCCGGATCGCGCCTCTGGCGGCCACGATGGCCGACACCCCGCAGATCGAGGTGCCGATCGCGAGCAATGATCCCAGCTTGCCGGACAGTCCGAAGGCGCGGGCCGCGGCCAGAATGATCGTTCCCGCCACCAGCATGTCGACCAGGATCTGAACCAGGCTGGCGCCGCCCAGCTTGGCGATGTCCCCGAGCACGAAGCGGGAGCCGAGCAAGACAATGCCGATCTTGAGCCAGAATTCGTAGGTCGCCACGCCGGGGCGGAAGACCGGATGCAATCCGATGGTGTTGGCGATCAGCAGTCCGATCAGGATGGCCCACAACACATATTCGATGTCCGGCACGGTCCAGTGCTGGTGCCGGGCCAATGCGTTCCACCAGATCTGGGCGTACTTGCCCAGCACGCCGACGGCGATCAGCAGCAGTAGCCCAGGGATGTAGTCGAGCGGACGGGTGCCGGCGACGCCGGCTGACCTCTCCTCGGATTCGACGCGAGTCACCAGGGAATCCGGGGAAGCACGTCGGCGACCGCGAGCACCGCGACGATACCGGCCACCAGGGTGGCCCACCAATCGGCTGAAAGCCTCCGCCAGCTGCCGGCCTTGCTCATGCCGGAATTCTTGCGCGGCAACGCCCGTCGACCAAGTGATCGGATCGCGATGAGTTTCAGTGCTACCGCGGCGGCCGGGGACTCACCTCGTTGAGCAGGCTGATGACCTGAGCGGCCAGTTCGTCGATATCGGCGTTGGTGGTGTCCAGCACCAGGTCGGGATTCTCCGGCGGCTCGTAGGGCGCATCGACTCCGGTCAGGCCCTTGAGTTCGCCGCTGCGGGCCCGCGCGTACAGGCCTTTGGGGTCCCGTTTTTCGCACTCGGACAGCGAGGTGGCGACATGCACTTCCAGGAACGGAAGTTTGGCCGCTTCGCTGAGGGCACGGGCGGTCTCGCGGTCGGACTTCAGCGGCGACACCAGCGATGCCAGCGCCACCACGCCGGCGTCAGCCAACAGTCGCGTCAAATGTCCTACCCGCCTGATGTTCTCGGTCCGGTCGCCGGGGGAGAAGCCGAGGTCGTCGGACAGGCCGTGGCGCAGGTTGTCGCCGTCGAGCAGGTAGGCCACCCGGCCCGATTCGACCAGTGCGCGCTCGACGGCCACCGCGACGGTCGATTTGCCCGATGCCGGCAGGCCGGTGAACCAGATCGTCGCGCCCGGCTGGCCGGTGGCGGTCCAGCGGTGCTTGCGGTCCAGAGCCGAGGGGTGCCAACGGATGTCGGTGCGCTGATGGCTACCCGGCTTGACCTCGCGCGCCTCGACGATGGTCCCGGCGCCGACGGTGTCGTTGGTGGTCTCGTCGATCAGGATGAAGGCGCCGCTGTCCCGGTTCTCGTCGTAGGGATCGGCGATGATGACCGAGCTGGTGCGCAGCGTCACTGTGCCGATGTCGTTGAGTACCAACTCAACTGGACCGTCAAGCTCGTCGAGTGTCTCCGGGTCGAGTCGCGAGTGCAACTCCTGCACGGTCGCCCGCACGCTCTTGGTGGTCTGCTTGAGGGCCAGGCGGTCCCCGGCCCGCAGCGGGGAATCGACGAACCAGCACACGATCGCGTCAAGCTCACGAGCCAGCACCGGGGGCACCGCGTCTTCGGCCCCGCTGATGAAGACGTCACCCCGGCCCACATCGATATCGTCGGCGAGCTCGATCGAAACCGAAAGCGGTGCAACGGCTGTCGTTCGGTCGTCGTCGAGGGTGTCCAGGGCGATCACGGTGGAGCGGGTGCCGGCCGGCAGCGAGATCACCGGGTCGCCGACGCTCAGCGTCCCCGCGGCGAGCCGGCCGGTGTAGCGGCGGCGCACCTCCGCGGTGGGCCGCGACACCCACTGCACGGGCAGCCGCAGCCACGACGCCTCGGCCTGCGGGGCCACCAGTTCGACGTTCTCCAGATACTCCAGCAGGGTGGGCCCGGTGTACCACGTCGTGTTCTCCGAGCGATGTACGACGTTGTCGCCGAGCTTGGCGGCCAGCGGGATCACCGTCAGGTCGACCTCGCCGAGCCGCGCCGCGACGTGGCCCAGTTCTTCCTCGACTTTGGCGAAACCGTCCTGGTCGAAGTCGATGAGGTCGATCTTGTTCACCGCGGCGACGAAGTGCTTGATGCCCAGCAGTTTTGCGATGCGCGCATGTCTGCGGGTCTGACGCAGCACGCCGGCGCGCGCGTCGACCAGCAAGATCGCCACGTGCGCGTTGGAGGCACCCGTGAACATGTTGCGGGTGTAGCGCTCGTGGCCGGGGGTGTCGGCCAGGATGTAGCTGCGCTTCTCGGTGGAGAAGAAGCGGTAGGCGACGTCGATGGTGATGCCCTGCTCGCGCTCGGCTCGCAGACCGTCGGACAGCGCCGCGAGGTCGGCGATGCCCTCCTCGTCGGTGACCGCCTCCAGGTGATCCAGTGGCAGGCTGTCGGTGTCGTGCAGCAGCCTGCCGATCAACGTGCTCTTGCCGTCGTCCACCGATCCCGCGGTGGCGATGCGCAGCAATTGGCGCGTAACACCTTTGGTCGGTGCGAGCTGATCCTCGACGGTCATCAGAAGTATCCCTCTCGCTTGCGGTCTTCCATCGCGGCGGCCGACGTGCGGTCGTCGGCGCGGGTCTCGCCGCGCTCGGACACCGTGGCCGCCGAGATCTCGCTGATGACGCGGGTGATGTCGGTGGCCTCCGAACGCACCGCCCCGGTGATGGTCAGGTCGCCGACGGTGCGGTAGCGCACCCACTCCACCGCGGCCGTTTCGCCGTCCTGCGGGCTGGCATACTCCGACACCGCCAGCAGAATGCCGTCCCGCTGGAACACCTCGCGTTCATGGGCGTAGTAGATCGACGGTATCTCAAGGTTTTCCAGCTCGATGTAACGCCAGACGTCGAGCTCGGTCCAGTTGCTCAATGGGAACACCCGGACCTGCTCGCCCTTCTTGATCCGGCCGTTGTAGAGGGTCCAGGGCTCGGGGCGCTGGGCCCGCGGATCCCACTGGCCGAACTCGTCGCGGAAGCTCAGTATCCGCTCCTTGGCGCGGGCGCGTTCCTCATCGCGGCGGGCGCCGCCGAAAGCCGCGTCGAAACCGCCCTCTTCGAGCGCGTCGAGCAGCGTGCGGGTCTGGGCGCGGTTGCGCGAGGCGGTCGGCCCGGGGTCGGGCACGCGGCCCTTATCGATGGACTCCTGCACCGACGCGACGATCAGCTTGTGCCCCTGTCCGGTCACCCTGCGGTCGCGGAACTCGATCACCTCGGGGAAGTTGTGCCCGGTGTCCACGTGCATCACCGGGAAGGGCAGCGGCAGCGGCCGAAAAGCCTTTTCCGCCAATCGAAGTAGGACGATCGAGTCTTTGCCGGCCGAGAAGAGCAGGACCGGTCGCTCCAGCTCGGCGACGACTTCGCGGATGATGTGCACCGCCTCGGCTTCGAGTAGGCGCAGTTCGTCGACGTGAGTGGTGTCTATCGCTCGGGTCATCGGAGCCGCTCTTTCTCATCACTTCGTTCTGCGTCGTCGTCGGCTCGGGTCACGTTGGCAGTCCCTCTCTTTCGGCGTCCGCCCGGTAGCGGTCCACCCACTCGTCGGAGCGCTGGTCGGCCTGGCGTTGCAGCACCGGCTCGGGTGCCAGTCGCCGGTCCAGGCCGAGTTGCTCGAGGATGTCGCCAACCACTTCAGTCAGATTGCGCCACAGCACCGGATATGAGATCTCGATAGGTTTGACGTTCTCTTCGGCGAACCAGGCCTTCCAGCCCTCCTCCTGCGCCTGCAGCATTCTCACCACGTGCGCGATGGCGCCGGCGTGGTAGGTGGCTCGTGCGTCGCGCACCGGGTCCGGCCTACCTCGCCACACCCGGGTCTGCACCGCCCGCCAGAACGACACGGCCTGCGACACCACGTCGGGCCGGTGGATATGGATCAGCAGCGGATCCTCGCCGACCACGTCCCGGATCGCGGCCAGCAGTCCTTCGCCGGACCGCTCTTTGAGACCCGAGACCCGGTCCAGCAGCAGCGGGGTCTGATTCCACATCAGCTTGCCGCCCCACACCCCGTTGGGTGTGCGGCCGACGGTGCGGATGTAGTCACGCCAGATCTCGGCCGGCGCGAGGTCGGGCTTGCCCTCGTCCAGCGGGTCCAACAGCTTCAGGATCGACTCGTCCTCGACGCCGGCGAACCACTCACGCGGTTGCGGGGACTGGCTGGTGGTAGGCAGGTATTGGAAGAACTCTTGGGGCTCGCCGGCCACACCGGTCGCACGCAGCGATTCGACCAGCAGGGTGCTGCCGCTGCGCTGGGATGCCAGCACCAGATACGACGACGGATGATCGGCCACCCACGAAGCCTAACCGCACGGAAATGTGGTGCAACACTTGCGGTTACCTTCAGCGTGATGTTAACTATTGCGCCGCTGTGGGCCACGCTTCGGTGCTGACCGACGGGCGCAGGGAACTGTAATTGTCCTCATCGCGGTCGTGCCGGTGGGTCGACCCGAAGATGAACGCGGCGACCAGGAAAGCCAATGTCAGGGTACTGACCACGAGGCCGGCAATCGCGAGACCGCGACCGCCTTCACCGGTCCGCCTGACCTGGCCGAGCCCCACCACGCCGAATATCAGGCCGAGGATACTTCCCAGGCCACAGGTGAAGAATCCCGCGATCGCGGCGACGAACGACGCGATTGCCAGTGCGTTCGTCCTCGGCGCCACATAGGGCGGCGGGGGATAGCCGTATGCGCCGTAACCGCCCGGCACCGGTGGTGGATATCCCGGTGGCGGAAAGTTGGGCGGTTGTTCCGTCACGGGGACCTCCACACGGTTCGCAGCCAGCGTGCACTGGTGCAGCGCCTCAAACTCTACTCCGCGTGCCGATCTCGGAATACTCTCCCGCCCGCGGGCTGGCCCGGCCGCTCGATGGCCCGGAGGCCTAACGAAAAGACCAGGCGCACATCAGGATCGGCCAGGGAGGTGGACATCAGCTGTTCGATTCGCCGTACCCGGTAGCGGACCGTGTTGGGATGTACCTGCAGCCAACTCGCTGCGGCGGCGATGTCGCCGAAGCAGTCCAGGTAGGCGTGCAGCGTCTCCGCCAGCACCGGATCCTGTGCGTTGAGCTGACGTATTCGCGGGTCGACCAGCCGCTCGTCGGCCCCGATCAGGGTGACGATCTCGTCGAGCAGCACCGTGGTGCGCGCCTCGGCCAGCGAGGTCACCCGGCCGAATGAGACCGGGTGACGCTCGGCGCTGTCCAGCACCCGGTCCACCTCGGCACGAGCAGCGGCCACGGCGGCCAGACCATGGACCGGCGCCGCGATGGCCGCCCGCAATTCGACGTTCAACTCGGTGCGAAGCGCACCGATCGTGCCGCGCACCCATGAGGCGACCGACCGGGTCTTCGAGATCCGCGGAAGCAAGGCGTAGATGCGGGAACCGTTCGACGCCACCTGCGCGTCCCGCCGAAAAGCACTGGCGCTCAACGCGACAACGTCGGCAAGCCGGGCCTGACGGTCACTGCCGCTGATGGTGTCCCAACCGATCACCGCGCCGATTCCGTCGATCGGCAACCCGAGGTCGCGCGCGTGCTCGGATACGTCGCCCGGGTCGCCCTGACCCAGTCCGAGGAGTTGCTGCACCTGCCGGACATGCGGGGCCGGCCGGGCCGCCAGCCGGGCCATGATCCTGGCGGCCAGCACCGCGGCGCCCCGCAACATCTCCTCGGCGTCCTCGGCCAGTGGCTGCGAACCCTGCTGCACCCAGATGGTCCCCGCGAAGGTGGGCGGGCGCGATCGATGGATGCCGATGGCCAGCCGCGGGCGCAATCCCAGCTCGGGCCGTGCTTTGACGCGCACCACGTCGCCACCGGATCGCAGCTCGTCGAAGATGCCCCACTGGCCGATCCATTGCAGGTGCTCCGGTGGCCCGGCGCGGCCCAGGATCGAAAGCCGCCGCAACTCATCGGCCTCGTCGCTGGAGGCCGAGTAGGCCAGTACATGGGACTGGGCGTCCTCGATGCTGACCATGCCGTGGATGCGGTCGGCCAGGGACTGGGCCAGACCGAACAGGTCGGTGCCGGAGTCCTCGTGCGGGTCGGCACGGTCCCCGTGGTGCTCCAGGACGTGGTTGACCAGCTGATAGATCCGCTCCCACCGGGCCTGGGGTTCGACGGCCACCACGGCGGCACCGACTCTGGCGGCCTTGGCCACCAGCTCATCGGAGGGGTGCTTGACGAAGATCGCCACCGGCACGCTGACCTGGTTGCCGATCCAGCGCACCGCGTCGTCGTCGGTCACCCCGACGAAGAAGAACACGTCGGCCGAACCGGCGGCCCGTGCCAGGCCCAGCCGGACGTCATCGGTGTCGATCATCGCGGCTGATGCCACGGGGAGATCCAGGCCGCGGGGCGCCTGCACCAGGCTGACCATGGTGGCGTCCAGCGCGAGAAGTAGCTGACCGAGCGCGATCCCCGCCATTTGTCGGATTCTACTAGCTTAATCGCTATATCTTGTCTGATCAGCCAACCGATCGGTGCGCCCGCCCGGGGATTCTGACGGAATGGACGCGATCACCCAGGTACCCCTGCCGGCCAACGAGCCGGTGCACAACTACGCACCGAAGTCTCCGGAACGCACCCGCCTGCGCGCCGCACTGACAGACCTGACCGACCACCCGATCGACCTGCCGCACGTGATCGCGGGCGAACACCGGATGGGCGCCGGTGAGCGGATCAATGTGGTCAAGCCGCATCGACACGCCGCCACGTTGGGGACGCTGACCAACGCCGGACACGCGGACGCTGTTGCCGCCATCGAGGCGGCCTGTGCCGCCAAAGCAGCGTGGGCGGAAACGCCGTTCGAGGAACGCGCCGCGGTGTTCCTGCGGGCGGCCGACCTGCTGGCCGGACCGTGGCGGGAAAGGATCGCGGCCGCCACCATGCTGGGTCAGTCGAAGTCGGTGTATCAGGCCGAAATCGACGCACCGTGCGAGCAGATCGACTTCTGGCGGTTCAATGTCGCATTCGCTCAGCAGATTTTGGCGCAGCAGCCCATCAGCGGGCCGGGGGAGTGGAACCGCAGCGACTACCGGCCGCTGGACGGCTTCGTCTACGCGATCACGCCGTTCAACTTCACCTCCATCGCCGCCAACCTGCCGACTGCTCCGGCGCTGATGGGCAACACGGTGATCTGGAAGCCGTCGATCACGCAGACGCTGTCGGCCTACCTGACCATGCAACTGCTGGAGGAGGCGGGGTTGCCGCCCGGTGTGATCAATCTGCTGACCGGAGACGGGTTGGCGGTATCGGATGTGGCGCTTCATGATTCGCGGCTGGCCGGAATTCACTTCACCGGATCGACAGCGACGTTCCAGCACCTGTGGCAGCAGGTCGGTGCGAATATCGCTGGTTACCAGAGTTATCCGCGTCTGGTGGGAGAGACGGGTGGAAAGGACTTCGTGCTGGCCCATCCGTCGGCACGTCCGGATGTGTTGACCACGGCCCTGATTCGGGGTGCGTTTGATTACCAGGGGCAGAAATGCTCGGCGGCTTCGCGGGCGTTTATCGCCCACTCGGTGTGGCAGCGGATGGGCGACGATTTTCTGGGCAGCGCGGGGTCGCTGCGCTACGGCGACGTCACCGACCTGTCCAACTTCGGCGGCGCCCTGATCGACCGGCGTGCCTTCACCAAGAACGTCGACGCCATCGAGCGGGCCAAGGGCGCCGCCGGTGTCACTATCGCCGTGGGTGGCGAATACGACGACAGCGAAGGCTATTTCGTGCGCCCCACCGTACTGCTGTCCGACGACCCGACCTATGAGGCGTTCGCCACCGAGTACTTCGGGCCGCTGCTGGCGGTGCACGTGTACCCCGACGACCAGTACGACCGGATACTCGATGTGATCGACACCGGGTCGCGGTACGCGCTGACCGGAGCGGTGATCGCCGACGACCGCCAGGCCGTGCTGACCGCCCAGCGCCGGTTGCGTTTCGCCGCAGGCAATTTCTACGTCAACGACAAGCCGACCGGTGCCGTGGTGGGGCGTCAGCCCTTCGGTGGTTCACGTGGCTCCGGCACCAACGACAAGGCGGGTTCACCGCTGAACCTGTTGCGCTGGACATCGGCGCGCACCCTGAAGGAGACGTTCGTGCCGGCGACCGACCACACCTACCCGCACATGGCGGCGGAGTGATGTCCGGGGTATTCGCGCACACGATGCGCCCGGCGATGCTGGCGGCCAGCCGGGCCGACAGGTTGCGGCATGTCGTGGAACGCTCCGCCTTGACCCAACGGGTGGTGCGCCGGTTCGTGCCGGGGGAGACGTTGAGCGGTGTGCTGGAAGTAGTTGCCGCGCTGCGTGATTCCGGGCGCTCTATCAGCATCGACTATCTGGGCGAGAACGTCGCCGACGCCGACGGCGCGGCGGCCACCGTGCAGGCGTACCTCGACCTGCTCGACGCGCTGGGACGCCGTGACGACCGCGTGTTCGACGGGGTGCGTCCGCTGGAGGTGTCGGTGAAGCTGTCGGCGCTGGGGCAGTCGCTGGATCGTGACGGCCAGAAGATCGCGCTGGACAATGCCCGCACCATCTGCGAGCGGGCCGAGGCGGTCGGCGCCTGGGTCACGGTGGACGCCGAGGACCACACCACCACCGATTCGACGCTGTCGATCTCGGGTGACCTTCGGGTCGATTTCCCCTGGCTGGGAACGGTGTTGCAGGCTTATCTGCGCCGTACGCCCGGTGACTGCGCCGAGTTGGCGTCCGTGGGTGCACGGGTTCGACTGTGCAAGGGCGCTTATGACGAACCGGCTTCGGTGGCCTATCGGGCCGCCGCCGACGTCACCGATTCCTATCTGCGCTGCCTGCGCGTGCTGATGGCCGGCCGCGGGTATCCGATGGTGGCTTCCCACGATCCGGCGATCATCGATGCGGTATCTGCCCTGGCAAGCGAATTCGGCTGCGATGCTTACGAATACCAGATGCTGTACGGGATCCGGGACGACGAGCAGTTGCGGTTAGCGGGCGATGGCAACCGGGTGCGGGTGTATGTGCCCTTCGGCACGCAGTGGTACGGCTACTTCATGCGGCGACTGGCCGAGCGGCCGGCGAACCTGGCGTTCTTCCTGAGGGCGCTATCGGCGCATTGAGTGTGCGCCCACTGCGTCGAGTGTGCGGCCACTGCGCTGGAATCGCGATCTGGGCACAGTCACTGCACACTCAAAGCCGTAGCTGCACAGTCGATATGGTCGGGCAGCCTTCAGCGTGGTCGGGACGCGCCGCGGACCGGACGCTCGCTGGCGAAGCCGCGCACTGCGAAAGCGCTGACGAACTCGGCGACCACGGCAGGGTTGTCGATGTCCCGCACCGGTGATGCGGTGCTGAACAGGGAGAACAATATGCGCGCGAACCATTCTCCGGCCGCCTGCACATCGAGGTCTTTGCGTACCTCGCCGGTGAGCTTGGCAGCCGAGAGATAGGGCGCGAAGAAGTCGATGCATTCGCGCAGCAGCACCGCGGCGTCCTTGGTGAGCAGCAGGCTGATCGCGTCTTCGTCGAAGTACTCCTCGGAGGCGATGGCGCGCCGCGCCTGGCTGACGAAAACCGCTGCGTTGCAGAGTTTCTCCTCCAGTGAACCGCCGCGGGCCATGGCGCGGGACATCTCCCGGTAGAACTGCTCGGAGGCGTGCTCGGCGCAGGCTTCCAGGATCGCCCCTTTGTCCCGGAAGTACTCGTAGATCGTGCTTCGCGAGACATTGGCCTCCCGCGCGATGTCGACGATCGTCGTCTTCAGCAGCCCGTGTTGACGGAAACACGCATACGCGGCATCGAGGATGAGTTCGCGCGTATCGGTCCCAGTGGGCGCTTGAGTCATGACAGCACCTAGTCGGCGCCGGCCAGGATGAGGCCGCTGGTGGGTACACCCGTGCCAGAGGTGACCAGAACGTGTTCGACATGCTGCACCTGGTTGTAGGACGTGCCGCGGATCTGACGAACGCCTTCGGTGATGCCGTTCATGCCGTGGATGTACGCCTCGCCGAGCAACCCGCCGTTGGTGTTGATCGGGAATTCGCCACCCAGCGAGAGCCTTTCGATGGTGGCGAAATCCTTCGCCTCGCCTCGGCCGCAGAAGCCCAGCTCTTCCAGTTGGGTGAACACGAATGGGGTGAAATGGTCGTAGATGAACGCGGTCTGGATGTCGGCGGGCTTGAGGCCCGAGTCGCGCCACAGCCGCTCGGCGACGACGCCCATCTCGGGCAGCCCGGTGATGTCGTCGCGGTAGTAACTCGTCATCATCTCGCCGTTGGCCGCCGCGCCTTGGGCGGCGGCGGTGATGACGGCCGGGGGCTGGCGCAGGTCCCGCGCGCGTTCGGCGCTGGTGATCACCAGCGCGACGCCGCCGTCGCTCTCCTGGCAGCAATCCAGCAGGCGCAGCACCGGTTCGATGATCCAGCGCGAATTCTGATGGTCCTCCAGCGTGATCGGGCGCTCGTAGAACCACGCGTCGGGGTTGCGGGCGGCGTGCGCACGGTCGACGACGGCGATGCGCCCGAAGTGTTCGTTGGTGACCCCGTAGGTCGACATGTAGCGCTGGGCGTGCATCGCCACCCACGCCGCCGGGGTGAGCAGTCCGAACGGCGCGTAGTGCGCCATGAACAGCGGGGTCCCCAGGTCGGTGCGGCCGCTGCCGCCGAAGCGGAAGCCGGAGCGCTCGTTGAAGGCGCGCCAGCACACCACCGCGTCGGCGACGCCGGTCGCGACAGCCATCGCGGCGTGCACGACGGTGCCCGCCGCCGCGCCGCCGCCGTGGTGAACCCGGCTGAAGAAGCTCAGGTCGCCGATGCCGACGTTGCGGGCGATGTCGATCTCGTCGCTGGAGTCCATGGTGAAGGTGACCATGCCGTCGACGTCGCTGGGAGCCAGACCGGCGTCGTCGAGCGCGGCGCTGACCGCTTCGCACGCCAGTTGCAGTTCGCTGCGCCCGGATTCCTTCGAGAACTCCGTCTGGCCGATGCCCACGATGGCGGCCGCGCCGGGCAGGGTTCCGCTCATCAGGCGGCTCCGTCCAGCAGGCTGAGCACCGCGGTTCCCGAGACGTGGTTGCCGAGGCTGTTGGCCGCCTGGAACGTCACTTCGACGAAGTTCTCTCCGTCAGTGCCTTCGGTCTTGCCGGTCACCGTGCCCGTGAAGCGCAGCGGGTCGTCCGGAAAACACGGCACGCCAAGGCGAATCGACAACTTCTTGACCATCGCGTCGGGCCCGGCCCAATCGGTGAGGAATCGCACGCAGTAACCGTTGCTGGTCAGGATGTTCATGAACAGGTTGGGCGAACCCTGCTTATTGGCGTAGTCGCGGTCGTGATGCACGGGCATGAAGTCCCGGGAAGCGATCGCACCGGCGACGATCATCGTTGTGGTGATCGGGATTTCCATCGGGGTGACTTCGTCGCCCTCGGAGATGTCCTGCCACCTGAGAGTGGTGGTGCGGCTGTCGGTGGTGGTCATGCGGGTCCTTCCGAATCCGTCGCGCCATACGTCGCGCCAAGGTGGGCAAGCTGCTGGGACGCCGGGCCGAGGGTGAGTTCGTTGTGCTTGGCCCACAGGAAATAGCGGTGCAGGGGATACGTGGTGTCGATCCCGATGCCGCCATGCACGTGTTGCGCCGTGGCGGCCACCCGGGCGCCTGCCTCGGCCGCCCAGAATTTGGCGATGCGGGCCGCGCGGTCGGCGGGTCGCCCGTTGGCCAGCAGCCACGCCGCATGCCAGGTGGTCCACCGGATCGCTTCGACATCGATGAAGGCGTCGGCCATCCGCTGCTGCACGGCCTGAAAGCTGCCTATCGGCCGGCCGAACTGCTCACGCTCGCTGGTATAGCGGGCGGCGATATGCAGCGCCCGGTCGACGACGCCGAGCTGAATGGCGCACAGCGCGATCAGGGCACGGGTGTAGAGCGACTCGATGTCACCGTCAAGCCGGTCTTGCCCGGAAACCGCTGCACCGTCCAGAAATACGTCGGCATGCGGCTCGCGGCTGGTGGTCGGCACCGGCCGCACCTCGACGCCGTGAGCGTCGGTGGCCACCAGGAAAATCGCTGCGTCGCCGTCCTCGGTAGTGGCCGGAATCAGCAGGGTGTCGGCCAGTTGCGCGGCGGGGACCAGTTCCTTCGCCCCGTCGAGGCGCCATGTCGTTCCATCGCGCCGGGCGGTGGTCGCCGGAAACCTCGGATCGGAGCGACCCGGTTCGGCCAGGCCCGCGGTGAGGATGCGGTCGCCGGCCACCACGTCGGGCAGGTAGCGGCGCTGTTGGTCCGGACTACCGTGGCGGGCAATGGGATCGGCACCCAGCGCCAGAGTGGCGTAGGCCGGCACCGGGGCCACGGCCCATCCGACCTCGGCCAGCAGCACCCCGAGTTCCAGGAAGCCGCCGCCGTTTCCGCCCACCGATTCCGGCAGCGCGGTGCCGAGCAGGTCGATGGCGCCCAGTTCCTTCCACAGCGCCTCGTCATAACGGACGCCGGCTTCGAGTTCGGTCAGCCGGTCGGGGGTGGCGCGCCGCTCGAACAACTCGCGGGCCAGCTTGGCGACCGTCTCCTGCTCTTCGGTGAAGGTGAAGTCCATGGCTAGCTACTCGGCCGGAACTGGTGCAGCACCAGATCGTTGTCGAAATTCTGGAAGTAGACCTCGACCGGCATTCCGACGGTGACGTCGGCGGGGTCGATGTCGGTCAGGTTGGAGACCAACCGGATGCCTTCCTCGAGTTGCACCAGCGCCACCACGTAGGGGTAGTCGAAGAACGGGAACCGTGGCTCGTGCGGCATCACGTAGCTGTAGACGGTGCCCCGGCCTGATGACTCGATGGGCTCCCACTCCAGCGAGCGGCAGTGCGGACACATCGGCCGGGGCGGGTGGCGCAGCGCACCGCAGCCGCTGCAGCGCTGGATCAGGAGCTTGTTGTCCCGCAACCCGTTCCAGAAGAACTCGGTGTCGGGGCTGATCGTCGGCGGCAGTCGGGTGGCCATCAGTTGGCCGGCCTGAATCGAAGGACCCGGAATCGTTGCCGGCCAAGCACTTCACCGTGCTGATCGGTATAGGTGGTCAACCAGGTCAGAAAGAAACCGGTGCCCAACGCCGTCGTCTTCTCGTCGGAGACCGATTCGTACACGGCAGTCGAGCTGATCACATCGCCCAGCTTCGGATAGCGTTCGATCTCGAACTCCGAATTGGTGGCCACCGTGCTGGTGTAGCCGGCCTCGTCCAGGAAAGCCGTTGGATTGGACTTGATTTCGACCGGGGCGCCGCCGCGGTCACCGATACCCTCCAGCTTCGGGGAGGGCATGATCCAGGTCTGCAGCATGACCGGCGGCGACACGATGCCACCGAACCTCGACGTCGCCGCGAAATCCGGGTCGATGTAGACGGGATTGAAATCAGCGAGCGCATAGGCCCAGTGCCGGATCATCGGCTGATTGACCGGATCGGGCGCCAGCTGGGGCTTTCCGGTTCCGCCGGTGGGCTGGCCGACCAGTGCCCGCACCTTGGCTTGCAGCTCAGCGTCTGTCACTGAGATCCTCCTGATTTCTCGGTTGCTCGAAGATCACGCGGTGCCCGTGGCATGCCCAGGCCGGCCATGGCGATGATGTCACGCTGAATCTCGTTGGCGCCGCCCCCGAAGGTGTTGATGACGGCCTGCCGATAGGCGGATTCCAGCGCGCCTCGCAGCGGCGCCTGCGCCCCGCGCCGTATCCCGTTGCCGTCCAACACTTCCAGCAGCTGCCGGGCTACTTGCTGGGTGAGTTCGGTGCCGAACACCTTGGCCGCCGACGCTTCACCCATGTTGAGGATGCCCTTGGTCATCGCGGCGTTCACTCGCAGGTTGACCAGTTTGTAGGCGGCGACCTGTGCTTCGACCCGGGCCAGAGCCTGCTGCACCCAGGGCTGGTCGATCACCCTGGCGCCGTCGAGTTCGGTGTCGGTGGCCCACCGTAGGGTCCTTTCGAACAGCGGCTCGAGCGCGCCGAGGTTGCCCAGCGCGGCGCGTTCGAAGTTCAGCTGGGTGGTGATCAGCTGCCACCCCTGGTTCTCTTCGCCGACCAGCGCGCTCACCGGTACCCGGACGTTGTCGTAGAACGTGTAAAAGGTGGAGATGCCGGGCATGGTGTGCAGGGGTTGCCAGGAGAAACCGGGCGAGGAGGTGGGCACGATGAGGATCGAAATACCTTTGTGCTTCTTGGCATTCGGATCGGTGCGGACCGCCAGCCAGATGTAGTCGGCATAGGCGGCGCCGCTGGTGAACATCTTCTGGCCGTTGATCACGTACTCGTCACCGTCACGGACCGCGGTGGTGCGCACCGACGCCAGATCACTGCCCGCCCCGGGTTCGGAGTAACCGATGGCGAACTCGACGCTGCCGTCGAGGATGGCCGGCAGAAACCGTCGCTTCTGTTCCTCGGTGCCTTGCTGCATCAGCGTCGGGCCCACCGTATTGAGCGTCACCAACGGGATCGGTGCGCCCACCCGGCGGGCCTCCTCGGAGAAGATGAATTGCTCGATCGCCGAGAAGCCGCGTCCGCCATACTCTTCAGGCCACCCGACGCCGAGCAGATCGGCCTGCGCCAGCGCGCGCACGGTGTCGCGCACCGCGGGACCGCCTTCGATGTTGTCGCCGATCGCCGCTATGCGCTCAGGCGTCATCACCCGCTCCAGCGTCGCGCGCATCTCGGCGCGCAACTGCTCCTGCTCGGGTGTGTACTCGAGGTGCACCGGCTCAGACCCCCAGCCGCACGGGCATCCGCTTGACCCCCGGCACCATGGTGGCTTTCATGCGGTCGACGTCGCCGACCAGTTCGAGCCGGGGATAGCGACGCAACAACTCCTCGAAGAACACGGTGGCTTCCAGCCGTGCCAATTGCGCTCCGATGCACGAGTGTTCGCCGCACCCGAACGCGATGTGCGGGTTGGGGTGACGCGTCACCTTGAACTCTTCGGAGTCGGCGCCGAACACATCCTCGTCCCGGTTGGCCGACCCGTACAGCATGGTGACCACCTGACCCGCGCGGATCAGCCGGCCACGAATCTCGGTATCGGTCGTCGCCACCCGCGACATGCTGACCACCGGGCTGGTCCACCGCAGCATCTCCTCGACGGCGCCGGGGATCAGCGTCGGGTCCTCGATCAGCAACCGGCATTGGTCGGGGTGCTCGATCAATGCGAGGGTGCCCAGGGCGATCAGGTTGCGGGTGGTCTCGTTTCCGGCGACGAGTAGCAGGAACGAGAAATTCAGCAGGTCCTCGTCGGTGAGCCGGTGTTCGTCGATCTCGGCTTCGGCCAGTACCGACAGCAGGTCATTACGCGGTTCGACACGGCGTGCGGCGATGAGCTTCTGAAAGTATTCGAACAGCTGACCGATCGCCACGAATGCGTCGAGTTCGATCTCGGGATCGGCCGTGCCGGTGGCGGCGTCCGACCAGGCGCGGAACTGCTCCCAGTCCTGTGCCGGAGCGCCGATCAGCTCGGCGATCATCCTGGTGGGCAACGGAGCCGCGATCTCCTCGGCGAATTCGTGCACGGAGCCGGGTTCCACCTGATCGAGGATGCCGCGCACGATTTCGCGGATCTTCGGTTCGAGCACCGCCACACGCCGCCTGGTGAAGCCCGAGTTGATCAGCTTGCGCATCTGCCGGTGCCGCGGCGGATCGGTGAAGATGAGGTTGCCCTCCTGAACCGGGTTGAGCACGTTCGGATCCGGTATCGAGATGCCTTTGGTCGAGGTGAAGAGCGCCGGGTTGCTCGAGACGTAGCGGATGTCCTCGTACTTCAACAGGGCCCAGAATTCGGTCACGTCGTTCCAGTGCACCGGGGAGGTCGCGCGCAGCTCCCGGTACGCCGGGTAGGGGTCACCGGCATAGAAATCGGGGGAGTGCAGCGGAGCATCGGTGAGCACGGCGAGCCTCCCTGCGATCCGACACATCGACATGAAGTGTCCTGTGGATCGTGTCTACTCTGAGGCGCGCACCGATGTCAACATACGGGCAACACATTGAAATGGAGCGCAATTCAACGCGGGGCTATGATTGACCCCGAGTCTCGGCGGGTGTACACCAGGTTGGTAGATGACCGACTTTTAGGGTGAGGAAGCAGATGGCCGAACTACCGCCCACCGGACTGATCGACACCTATCAGCTCTACATCGACGGCCGTTGGGTGGAGCCAGAAAACGGCCGCTACGACGACATCTCGCCGTCCACCGAGCAGGTCATCGCCACCGCGCCGGACGCGAGCGTCGGCCAGGTCAGTGCCGCGGTCGATGCCGCGCGCCGGGCATTCGACGAAGGGCCGTGGGCCACCATGAGTGCGGAGGAGCGCGGAAACTGCCTGAGCCAGCTCGGCGACGCACTGCTGAAGTACGCGGACGACTTCTTCGCGCTGTCCCAGGTGGAGTGGGGCTGCACCGCCAACGAGCGGATGATGCAGATCGACGGCGGGGCGTTCATGTCCATGCACTCCGCGCAACTTGCCACGCAACTGGCCGACGAGACGGTCACCGGGATCGGTGCCGGAAAGACGGTGCTGCGTCACGTCCCGCTGGGCGTCGTATCGGTCCTGACGCCGTGGAACTTCCCGCACCTGCTCAATGTCATGAAGCTCAATCACGCGCTGACCGCGGGCAACACCGTCGTCCTCAAGCCGTCCCCGCTGACACCGCTGGCCGGGTTGGCCCTCGCCCGAATCATCGACGAGCACACCGACTTTCCGCCCGGCGTGATCAATGTCGTCACCCCGTCGGGCATCGAGGCGGCCCAACTGCTCACCACCGATCCGCGGATCGACATGGTCAGCTTCACCGGCAGTACCGTTGTCGGCCGCCAGGTCATGTCCGCGGCGGGAGACTCGCTGAAGCGGCTGCTGCTGGAGCTCGGTGGCAAGTCCGCCTGCATCATCCTCGACGACGCCGAGGTCACCGACGATATGTTGCAGCAGATGCTGTTCGACTGTTGCTCACTGCATTCCGGGCAGGCCTGCATTCTGCAGAGCAGGCTCTTGGTACCCGATTCGCTGCACGACGACGTCGTGGAACGACTGGTCACATTGGCGCGGGCGGTGAATGTCGGCGACCCGACCGACCTCGACGTGCAGATGGGTCCGTTGATCAGCGACGCGCAGCGCGGCCGGGTCGAAGCGCACGTCGCCGGGGCGTTAGGCGAGGGCGCCAGCCTGGCCACCGGCGGCGGCCGCCCGGCCGGCCTGGACACCGGCTTCTACTTCGAGCCGACGATCCTGACCGGCGTCGAGCCTGACTTCGCGATCGCGCAGGAAGAAGTCTTCGGGCCGGTGCTGAGCGTGCTGCGGTACCGCGACGAGGACGACGCGGTCGCGATCGCCAACAACTCCAGTTACGGCCTGTCCGGCTCGGTGTGGGGTGGCGACGTGGATCGCGCGGTGGGCGTCGCCCGCCGCATCCGGACCGGGCAGGTCGCGGTCAACGGGTGCGGGCCCGGCGCCGCGCCCTTCGGTGGTTTCAAGCTCAGCGGTCTGGGTCGCGAGGGCGGCGGCATCGGCGGGGTTTACCAGTACATGGAGCAAATGGCGATCGGGGTTCCCGCGTGAGTGGACCCCTCACGGGGCTCCATGTCGTCGAAATCGCCACTCAGATCTCCGGGCCTTACGCCGCAAAGCTTTTCGTCGATCTGGGCGCTGAGGTCATCAAAATCGAAGCGCCCGAGGGCGATCCGTTGCGGCGCTGGGGGCCCTTCCCCGTCGGCGTAACCGGGGAACAGGGCGGGTTGTTCGAGTACCTCAACGCCGGCAAGTGCGGCGCCACACTCGATCTCGGGACACCGGCCGGGCAGGAGGCCGCCCGCGAGCTGATCGCCGGCGCGCATGTCCTGATCGAGAACCTACCCCCCGGCACGCTTGCGGCGTCGGGGCTGGTGCCCGCGTCGTCGAACCTGGTCCAGGTCAGCATTTCTCACTTCGGACAGACCGGCCCGTGGCGGGACCGGTCCGCCACCCCGCTGACCATGCAGGCGGTGTCTGGCTGGATCAGTGCGCGCGACCCGCGGCGCGCGCCGGTGCAGGCCGGCGCACGGATATCGGAGTACATCGCGGGCGCCTACGCCGCGCTGGGCGCGTTGACGGCGCTGCGGCTCGGCGGTCCCGGCCGCGTGGTCGACGTGTCCGAGTTCGAGTCGCTGCTGTCCACGCTGCCATACCCGATGTTGATGGCCGAGCGGATGCGCAGTCTGGGGCTGCCGCCGAATGTGCGGTCCGCGCCGATGCTGGGCGTGGTGGCCGCGGCCGACGGCTGGGTGGGAATCAACTGTCTGACCGGGCAACACTGGCTCGACGTGTGCGCGATGCTCGGGCTGACCGAGTACGCCGAACACCAGATCGCGATCATGCTCGGCGGTCCCGAACGCGCGGCGTTCTTCGCCGAGGCGGAGCCGCTGCTGGCAGAGCGCACCGTCGCCGAGACCGTCGAGCTGTGTCAAGCCATGCGCATCCCGGCCGCACCGGTCAACGACGGCGCCACCGTGCTGGACTGCCCGCAGTACGCCAAGCGGGGCTTCTTCCTCGAGACCGCCGGTTTCCGCCGACCCGGCGCGCCGTTCCGGATGTCGAAGACCCCGGTCGGGCCGTCCCGTCCGGCGCCCCGGCCCGGTGCAAGGGCCGCATGGTCCGGTCGCGCCGAGTCTTTCTCGCCGGCACCGGATTTGATGCCCTTCGCCGGGCTGCGGGTGCTGGACCTGAGCACCTTCTGGGCCGGTGCCTATCTCACCTGCTACCTGGGCGCCTTCGGCGCCGACGTCGTCAAGGTCGAGTCGATCCAGCGACCCGACGGGCACCGCTATTCGGGCGCCTATCCCTTCGAAGGCGAGGACTGGTACGAGCGCAGCGCCCTGTGGCAGGCCACCAACCTCAACAAGAGGGACATCACCCTGGACCTGACGTCGCAGCGGGGACGTGAGATCGCCCGCCGCCTGGCCGCCGACGCCGACATCGTCGTGGAGAACTTCTCCCCGCGCGTGGTGGAACAGTTCGGTCTGGACTACGCGTCGCTGATCGCGATAAAGCCGGACGTGATCGCGGTCCGCATGCCGGGCTTCGGGCTGGAAGGCCCGTGGCGCGACTACGTCGGGTGGGCGCTGAACATCGAACAGACGTCCGGGATGACCGCCGCCACCGGCTATCCCGACGGGCCGCCGTGCAATCTGCAGGGGCCGGCCGATCCCGTCGTCGGTGTGCACGCCGCGGTGGCGCTGCTGGCAGCCCTGGAGCACCGGCGCCGGACCGGCGAGGGCCAATTGATCGAGATCGCCCAGATCGAGGTCGCCGCGTGCGTCACCGCCGAACCGGTTATCGAGTACTCGATGACCGGCGCGGTCCGGCCTCGTGCGGGCAACCGGATGAGGGGCTACCTGCAGGGTGTGTACCCGACGGTCGACGAGGACGTGTGGGTCGCGGTGTCGGTACCCGATGAGGGGGTGCTCGATCACGACATGTTCGACGAGCTGGTCGGGAGTTGGACCGGCACCCAGACGGCCGATAAAGTCGTTGAAACGCTTCGCGCGCAAGGAATCCCGGCCGAGCGGCTGGCCACCGGCGATCGGATGTACGACTTCGCGCAACTCGACGCCCGGCGGTTCTACGAAGAGTTCAACCATCCGGTCACCGGGCCGCGGCGATATCCCGGCTGGCCGTTTCGCATAGTGCCGGGACCGGCCGGCCACCACCGCACGGGCGCGGCGACATTGGGCCGGCACAACGACGAGATCCTGCGCGGCCTGGGCCTGTCCGACGACGACCTGGCCGCCCTGCGGGAGCAACGGGTGATCGGGGAGCGGGTGCTCGGCGGCTGACGTTCCAGCGCCGAGCGTGAAGCTGGCTGCACAGTCGGCGGCGAGGGTGAAGCCAGCCGCACGCTCGGCGTGCGGGTTGGGCGCGATCTAACGTGACGGAGTGACGTGGAAGAGATGCGAGGGTAAGGCCATTGCGGACAGTGCCCTCGGCGAAGACGCGCGGGACGCGCAGCTGGAGGACTACATCCGCATGCAGAACCCGCAGCTGACCGACATCCGACTGGCGGGTGCCACGCCGTTGGAGGAGTCGGATTCCAGCGTGCAGCCGCCCCGGCGGTGGTATCGCGTCGTCTACCTGGCCAACGACTGACGAGGCTCTGAACTGCGCCGATCCGTAATCTGATGCAAAAGTGTATCGGATATCACGTTCCGAAACGGGGCGAAAGGGGTGCATCGCGACCCGTCCGCATGACAAGCTGCACGGCATGGTTGTCGCGATCGCCCGCCCCAAGATCGAAGGAAGCATCGCCGTCGGTGAAGACCGCCAGATCGGTTTCGCCGAATTCGGCGCGCCGCAGGGACGCGCGGTCTTCTGGCTGCACGGCACACCGGGCGCGCGCCGGCAGATCCCGACCGAGGCCCGCGTCTACGCCGACCACCACAATGTCCGTCTGATCGGCGTCGACCGGCCCGGGATCGGCTCGTCGACCCCCTATCAGTACGAGGCCGTCGCCGCGTTCGCCGACGACCTGCGCGCAATCGCCGACACCCTGGGCATCGACAAGATGGCCGTCGTCGGATTGTCCGGCGGGGGTCCGTACGCGCTCGCCTGCGCCGCCGGGCTGGCCGATCGGGTCGTCGCTGCCGGAGTGCTCGGCGGTGTGGCGCCGACCCAGGGCCCCGACGCGATCAGCGGCGGCCTGATGAACCTCGGGCTGCGGGTCGCGCCGTTGCTGAGGCTGGGCGGTAATCCGCTGCGGCTGGGGGCGAGCCTGATGATCCGCGCCGCGCGCCCGATCGCGTCCCCGGCGCTCGACGTCTACGCCCTGCTCTCACCCGAGGCCGACCGGCATCTGCTCACCCGGCCCGAATTCAAGGCGATGTTCCTCGACGACCTGCTCAACGGCAGCCGCAAGCAGCTCGCGGCGCCGTTCAACGACGTGATCGTCTTCGCCCGCGACTGGGGATTCCGGCTCGACGAAGTCACGGTCCCGGTCCGCTGGTGGCACGGCGACCACGACCACATCATCCCGTTCTCCCACGGCGAGCACGTCGTGTCGCGGTTGCCCAACGCCGAGCTGTTCCATCTCCCCGGCGAAAGTCATCTCGCCGGTCTGGGCCGCGGCGAGGAGATTCTGGCCACCCTGATGAAGGTCTGGGACGAGGAGGCTTGATCATGCTGGCCGACGCCGCCGACCCGGGCGTGGACCGTCCCGTGTGGTCCGGCCACACCACTGCCGTGGCCCCGGGAGTGGGCCTCTGGCTCACCGACGTCCCGCGCGCCGTGATCGAGTACGGCCAATTGGTCGCCGCGCTGCCGCTGCGGCGCGCGCTCCCGGCCGGCGACGGGCATCCCGTGCTGGTGCTGCCCGGCCTGCTCGCCGGCGACGGCACCACCTGGACCCTGCGCCGCCTGCTGACCCGCCTCGGTTATCAGGCGCACGGGTGGGGGCTCGGCGTCAACGTCGGGCCGACGACCAAGGTGGTCGCCGGTATGACCGCGCTTCTCGACGAGCTGCACGACCGGTATAACGCTCCGGTCAGCCTGATCGGCTGGAGCCTGGGCGGCATCTTCGCGCGCCGGCTGGCCCGCCGCAGTCCGTCGGCGGTCCGCCAGGTGATCACCCTCGGCAGCCCGTACCGCATGCAGCACGAAGGCCAATCCCGGGCCGCGCGCCACTTCAACCTGTTCGCGCGCCTGCACGCGGAACGGCACGAGCTGCCGCTGTCGATGGAGAACGAGCCCCTGCAGGTGCCGGCGACGTCGATCTACTCGCGCTATGACGGCATGGTCGCGTGGCAGACGTGTGTCGATGCCGCGTCCGACCGTGCGGAGAACATCGAGGTGCTCAGCAGTCACATCGGGTACGGCCATCACCCGGCCACCGTCTGGGCGATCGCGGACCGGCTGGCGCAACCGGCCGGCAGTTGGGCCCCTTTCAGGCCGCCGGCGGCACTGCGTCCGTTGTTCCCCAAGCCGCACGGGTAGCCTCCCAGACGTGTTGCTGAGCTCGCTGAATCCCTCGGCCGTCACCGCCACCGACATCCCCGACGCGGTCAGCATCGACGGGTTCACCCTCAGTCGCAGTGATCTGGTCGGCGCCGCGACGTCGGTCGCCGAACGGGTGGCCGGCGCCAACAGGGTGGCCGTGTTGGCCGCACCGACCGCATCGACGGTGCTGGCGATCACCGGGTGCCTGATCGCCGGTGTGCCCGTCGTCCCGGTGCCGGCCGACGTCGGCGTGGCCGAGCGCCGCCACATGCTCACCGACTCCGGCGCCCAGGCATGGCTCGGGCCGACGCCGGAGGATCCAGAAGGCTTGCCGCACATCCCGGTTCGGCTGCACGCGCGATCCTGGCACCGGTACGCCGAGCCGTCACCGGAGTCGGTGGCGATGGTGGTGTACACATCGGGCACCACCGGATTGCCCAAGGGCGTGCAAGTCAGCCGGCGAGCGATCGCCGCAGACCTCGACGCGCTGGCCGACGCGTGGGAGTGGACACCGGACGACGTGTTGGTGCACGGGTTGCCGCTCTATCACATCCACGGTCTGGTGCTCGGCATGCTCGGGTCCCTGCGGGTGGGAAATCGCTTCGTGCACACCGGAAAACCGACGCCGGGCGGCTACGCTGCCGCTCGCGGGACGTTGTACTTCGGGGTGCCGACGGTGTGGTCGCGGGTGGCGGCCGACGCCGCCGCCGCCGAAGCGCTGCGGCCGGCCCGTCTGCTGGTATCCGGCAGCGCGGCGCTGCCCGTCCCGGTGTTCGAGCGACTCGAGCAGTTGACCGGGCACCGGCTCATCGAACGCTACGGCGCATCGGAGTCGCTGATCACGTTGTCCACGCGCGCCGACGGGGAACGGCGTCCGGGCTGGGTGGGTCTGCCCTTGGCCGGCGTGCAGACGCGGCTGATCGACGACCACGGTGAGCCGGTGCCCCACGACGCGGAAACCGTCGGCAAGCTCCTCGTTCGGGGCCCGACGCTGTTCAACGGCTACCTGAACCGGCCCGAGGCCACCGCCGAGGCGTTCGACCCCGACGGCTGGTACCGCACCGGCGACGTGGCGGTTGTGGACAGTGGCGGCATGCACCGCATCGTGGGGCGCGAGTCCGTCGACCTGATCAAGTCCGGCGGCTACCGGATCGGCGCGGGGGAGATCGAGACCGTGCTGCTCGGGCATCCCGGTGTGGACGAAGTCGCGGTGGTCGGGCCGCCGGATGAGGACCTGGGGCAGCGGATCGTTGCGTACGTGGTCGGCTCCGCGGATGCAGACGAGCTGATCAACTTTGTCGCGCAACAGCTTTCGGTGCACAAGCGGCCGCGCGAGGTGCGCTTCGTCTCCTCGCTGCCCCGCAACGCGCTGGGCAAGGTGCTGAAAAAGCAGTTGCTCGCCGAAGGTTGACCGGCGTGACCCTGGCTGCGGCTACGGGACCAGTGCCCAGAATGGATGGGTGACCGACCAGACCGGGTGGGTCAGATCGTCGGTGTAGTGGTAGATCGGGTGCGTCGGCGGCGGAGTGGGGCGCATCGGCGCGACCGGTGAATGCATCGGTCCGATGTTGGGCTGGCCGGGGGCGGCCGCGGCCACCGCGGGACCTCCCAGGGCGGCCGCCAGGGACAGTCCGGCGGCACACAGCACCCCCGCCGACAAGGTACGGATGTTCGACATTTCGTGCTCCCTTCTCAAATAATTGTCAATCGTAGTTGACAATCACCACGTTAGGCCCTGGTCCGGTAGCTTGTCAATAATGGTTGACGAGCAGACGTCGCGCTCACCGCAGACCGAACTCGGTCAGAACATGCGGATGGCCTGGTGGAGTTACGTCACTCGGCTCGACACCGATATGGAAGCGGCCGGGTTCCCGGAGCGACGCTTCGCGATGAACTACGTGTTCGCCCTTTATGCGCAGCCCGGGCCGATGACGATCTCGGAGATCGGACGACAATTCGACGTCTCGCGCCAGGCGGCCAGCAAACTCGTCGGCGAACTGCGCCGCGACGGCTACGTGGAGACCGAGGTATCGGCGACCGACCAGCGCGAGAAGGTGGTGGTGCTAACGCCGAAGGCGATCGAGTACGTCACCGCCCGCCGGCGCGCGGCGGCCGAGCTCGACCACGCAATCGCCGGGCGCGTCGGGGAATCCGGTCTCGCCGAGTTGCAGCGGCTGCTGCACGCGGTCGGCGACGTGGCGACGGCAGGAATCGACTACGACCCCAGCAACGTGTACAAATCACCCAGGCTCTGGGGATAGCACGCGCCGTAAGCCCCAGCATTTTCGCAGCATTTTCACGGCGTCTGGCGGGTTTGACGCCATAGTCTCGACCGCTATGCGTTCCTTCGCTGCCGACCCCTGCGCCTCGCCCATGCGACGGGTGGCCCTCGCCTGCCTGGTCGGCTCGACGGTCGAGTACTACGACTTCTTCATCTACGGCACCGCCGCAGCGCTGGTGTTTCCCACCGTTTTCTATCCGCATCTGAGCCCGATGATGGCCACGGTCGCGTCGATGGGAACATTCGCCACCGCCTTCCTGTCCCGCCCACTCGGTGCCGCCGTCTTCGGGCATTTCGGAGATCGACTGGGACGCAAGAGAACTCTGGTCGCCACCTTGTTGATCATGGCGCTTTCCACCGTGACGGTCGGCCTGGTGCCCGGGAGCGCGACGGTGGGCGTGGCGGCTCCGCTGATCCTGATCACCTTGCGGCTGCTGCAGGGATTCGCGGTCGGCGGTGAGTGGGCAGGATCGGCCCTGCTGAGCGCGGAGACGGCTCCGGCGGGCCGGCGCGGCCGCTACGGCATGTTCACCGTCGTCGGCGGCGGGATCGCGCTGATGCTGACCAGCCTGACCTTCCTCGGGGTGAATTTCACCATCGGCGAGGGCAGTTCGGCGTTCATGACATGGGGGTGGCGCATCCCGTTCCTGTTCAGCGGGGTCCTGATCGCGATCGCCCTCTACGTGCGCCTGAACCTCAGCGAAACGCCGGTATTTGCCCGGCAGGAGTCCCATAATCTCACGGCCCCAACGCCTTTCGCGGAAGTGTTGCATCTGCAGCGGCGTGAGGTGGTGCTGGCCGCCGGCTCCGTCCTGGGCTGTTTCGGCCTGGTCTACCTCGCCAGCACTTACCTGACCGCCTATGCCCACACGCATCTGGGCTACTCGCGCAACGTCATCCTGCTGGTCGGCGCGCTGGGCGGGTTGACGTGCATTGCCTCGGCAGTGCTCACGTCGACGCTGTGCGATCGGTTCGGGCGGCGCCGGGTCCTTCTGGTGTGCTGGTCGGTGGGTGTTCCGTGGGCGTTGCTGGTGATGCCGCTCATCGACTCGGGAAACGTCACCCTGTTCGCGGTCGCGATCGCCGGGTTGTTCGTCGTCGACGGCGCGGTGTTCGGCCCCGTCGCCTCGTTCGTCCCGGAACTGTTCCCGACCCGGTACCGCTATACCGGCACCGCGCTGGCGATCAACCTCGCCGGCGTCCTCGGCGGTGCGGTACCCCCGCTGATCGCCGGTCCGCTGTCAGCGGATTACGGGAGCTGGGCGATCGGCCTGATGATGGCGACCCTGGCGCTGGTCAGCCTGGCCGCGACCTATCTGCTGCCCGAAACCCACGGAATCATCCTTGCCGAGCCGGCTCAGTTGGCGTGCAGTTCCGCGTTGAGCTCGATGCCCTGACCGTCGCGCGACACCACCTCCACCGCACCGGTCAGCGAATTGCGGCGGAAGAGCAGGTTGTTGCCGCCCGACAGCTCCCGGGCCTTGACCGATTCGCCTTCCGGCGTGCTGACCTTGGTGCCGGCGGTGATGTACAGGCCCGCCTCCACCACGCAGTCGTCGCCCAGTGAGATGCCCAATCCGGCGTTGGCTCCCAGTAGGCAACGCTCGCCGATCGAAATGACCTCGGCGCCTCCGCCGGACAACGTGCCCATGATGGACGCGCCGCCGCCGATGTCGGAACCGTCACCCACCACGACGCCCGCCGAGATGCGGCCCTCCACCATGGACGCGCCCAGGGTTCCGGCATTGAAGTTGACGAAGCCCTCGTGCATGACCGTGGTCCCCGGGGCCAGGTGGGCGCCGAGCCGGACCCGGTCGGCGTCGGCGATGCGCACCCCCGAAGGCAGCACGTAGTCGACCATGCGGGGGAATTTGTCGACGCCGTAGACCGTCACCGGTCCGAGTCGGCGCAACCGCGCCCGCACCGCTTCGAAGCCTTCGACCGCGCAAGGGCCCCGGTTCGTCCACACCACATTGGTCAATACTCCGAACAAGCCGCCGGCGTTCAGCCCGTGCGGCGCCACCAGGCGATGCGACAACAGATGCAGGCGCAGGTAGGCGTCGTAGGCGTCGGCGGCCGCATCGTCCAGCGAGCCGATCGCCGTGCGGATCGCGATCGTCTCGGTCTGCCGGTCGTCGTCGCGCCCGACGAGCGCACCCAGCACCGCCGGCAGATCCGACAATGCCAGCCGCGTGGTCGCGGTGGTCTCCGATTCGATCAGTTCGGGTTCGGGGAACCATGCGTCCAGGACAGATCCGTCGGAGGCGAGGGTCGCCAGGCCAATACCTGCAGCTCCAGTCACGGTCGTCAAGGCTACTTTGGCCGGCGAGCAGACGCGGAATCGCATCCAACAGCCCCTGCGAGTGCGACTTCGCGTCTCCTCGCGGGGCTGGCCCTAGGCTGGAGCTGTGCTGGATCTGCGCGGAGACCCTGTCGAGCTGACCGCGGCGCTGGTCGACATTCCCAGCGAGTCGCGGGACGAGGCGCGCATCGCCGACGAGGTCGAGGCCGCGCTGCGCGAGCAGACATCCGGGTTCGAGATCATCCGCAACGGCAACGCGGTGCTGGCCCGCACGGCGCGCCGGAAGCCGTCTCGCGTGCTGCTGGCCGGGCATCTGGACACCGTCCCGGTGGCCGACAACCTGCCCAGCCGGATCGAGGACGGCGAACTGCATGGCTGCGGTACCTCGGATATGAAGTCCGGCGACGCCGTCTTCCTGCACCTCGCCGCAACGGTCGCCGAGCCGGCGCACGACCTGACCCTGGTCTTCTACGACTGCGAGGAAATCGAGTCCGCGGCCAACGGTTTGGGCCGCCTGGAGCGCGAGCTGCCGGACTGGCTGACCGCCGACGTGGCGATCCTGGGCGAGCCCACCGGGGGATTCATCGAGGCGGGTTGCCAGGGCACGTTGCGCGTCGTGGTCAGTGCTGCTGGAACCCGCGCGCACTCGGCGCGATCCTGGTTGGGGGACAACGCGATTCACAAGCTGGGTGCCGTGCTGGACCGGTTGGCCGCGTATCGGCCGCGCAGCGTCGACATCGACGGTTGTGTTTACCGCGAAGGCCTTTCGGCCGTGCGCATCGACGGTGGCGTCGCTGGCAACGTCATTCCCGACGCGGCCTCGGTTACGGTCAATTTTCGCTTCGCGCCGGACCGCTCCCCTGAGGAGGCGTTGCAGCACGTGCACGAGGTGCTCGACGGACTGGCCGTGTCGATTGAACTGACCGACTCCGCGGCCGGTGCCTTGCCGGGTCTGTCGGCGCCGGCTGCGAAGTCGCTGGTCGAGGCCGCCGGGGGACAGGTGCGGGCGAAGTACGGCTGGACGGACGTCTCCCGGTTTGCGGCGCGGGGCATCCCGGCGCTGAACTACGGGCCGGGCGACCCGAACCTGGCGCACAAGCGCGACGAGCGGGTGCCGGTCGCCGCGATCACCGCAGCGGTGGACATGCTGCGGGGATATCTGACCGGTTAGGCGCTGAACTGCCTGGCCTGCGCCGCCGCATCCGCGGCCGCGGCGCCCATCCCGATCGCCGCCAGGTCATCGGCAACGGCCTTCAGCGCGTCCGCATCACCGGCAACCAGAGCGCTGGCGTGTCTGGATACGAGATGCCCTACCGGGCAATTGATTTCAGCGACCAGGCGAGTGGCCGGGTCGGCAGCTCGCCGGTCGCCCAGGCGGATGGCGTCATGCCAGGCGAGCAGCGCCACCGCCGACTGTCCGGCCCGCTCGGCCGCGCGGGCCGCTTCGCGAGCCGCCGTGACCGCGCTGGTCTGATCACGCGCGGCCGCCCGGGTCCAGGCGCGCGCCACCCCGAGTTCGGGGGCAAACAGGGCCGACTTGGTCCCATGCCGGGATTCCGCGCGGCGCAATGCTTTGGCAGAGCCGGGAATATCGCCTTGGCGGGCGATCGCCGTCGTCAGCAACATCAGCGACAACGGACCCCAGGAATAGCCGGTGCGTTCCAGCTCGGCGGCAGCAGGATCCAAAAGTTCTGCGGCCGCGACGAATTCACCCTTCACCAGCAACACGTAAGCCAGCAGCACCTCGCCGATCGCGCGGCCCGGCTGTTGCAATTCGGCGAAATCGGTGAACTGCTGTGCCAGTGTCTGCGCTTCGTCTACTTCGCCCGCCATCAACAGCGAGGTGATCTGGCCAAGTCCCACCGTGAACCGCAGCAGTCCGGGATGTTCGGCGGCCGCAGCCTGTCCGGCGAGCCGCTCGACGTCGTCGAACCGGCCCATCCGGGCCGAGGACAAGGCTGCTGCGCTGGCCGCCCAGGACACCGCCAGGTCACTCGCCGCAGATCCGGACAGCACCTCGTTAGCCAAAGTCGTTGCACGTTGCAGGTTTCCGGCATTCATCGCGAATGTGGCACTTAGTCCGTCCAGCACCGTGCGCGCCGCCGGGTCGGTCAGCCGACCGCGGGTGGTCTGCAGGAAAGCGGTGGCTTTCTCTGGTTCGCCGAGCATGAAGAATTGGTTGGCGGCCCGCGGCACCGCCCACGCCATCAACTCCGACTCCGACAGTTGCGCCGGTTCCACCGCCGCCAGCACCGCTCCTGCTTCGCGGCCGCGTCCCTGCCAGCCCAGTGCCTGCCCCAGCACCAGACGGGACTGCAGTCCGCCGGACTGATCGACGGCGGCCCGCGCCAACCGTTCGGCCAGCAGCAGATCGCCCAGCCGCAGCGCCTGTTGCGCGGCCTCGGCCACCTCTTCCACCGGTTGGGGTGCGTCGCAGTCCAGTGCCAGGGACGCCAACCGCAGCCGGTCGCTGAGGTGCTCGGCCGGATGCTGCGCCAGGAGCTTCACCAACTCGGTGCGTCGTCGTCGTACGCCGTCGGCGCCCAGTGCCGCCCGCGCGCGCACCGCGAAAAGCGGGTGCGCGGTGTAGACCATCGGGCGCTGGTCGTCGTGGTTGCGTATCCGGGTCTCGGCGGCCCCCAACTCCTCGGCTTGACCTACCGCGCCGTGACCGGCCAGGACGTTCAGGTCGTCGAGCGTCAGCGGCTCCAGGATCGACAGGAACTCGACCACTGCCCGCGCCGGTTCCGGTAATTCCGCGAGGAACTCGTCGACCTCGGCCGCGGTCGTGGTCCCTGCGGGAGGCTCCAGGTCGATGCGGTCCAGTAGGCCGTCGGTCCACATCGCCGCGATCGCCGGCGGGGCCGCATCAGCGCGGGCGGTGACGATCATCCGGGCCGCCCGGGTGAGCGCCAACTGATACACCAGAGTGGCCGACAGGATGTCCAGGTCGTGCGCCTCGTCGACGATGAGGAGCAGATCACCTTGCGCGGCGGCGCGGGTCAGTGAGGTGCGGGCGGCGCGCAACAGCGCGGCCGGCTTGCCGATGTCGGCGATGTCGATCAGATGACCGAAGGCGCCGAACGGAACCACCCGCTCGGCCGGGGTGCCGATGACCCAGCGGGTAGTCGTGCCCGGGTGTTGCGCGCAGAACTCCTCAGCGGCCAGCCGAGCCAGGGTTGACTTGCCGACGCCGTCGGGTCCGAGTACCACCGCACCACCCTTGTCGGCCAACGCGGCGGTCAGCCGCTGTAGAGCGGCCGTGTGCTGGGGGACGTTCCAACGAATCGGCACCATTGCGAGTCTATGGCCCGCGTTCGGTACGCGGCTTCCGCAGGGTTGGTCTACGTTTCGGATATGTCTTCCGCAACCAGCGGCCAGCGGACGGTCGCGGTGTACTGCGCGGCGTCGCCGATGCATCCGGAGTTGCTGGAGCTCGCGGCGTCACTGGGTGCGGCCATCGCCGAGCGGGGCTGGACGCTGGTGTGGGGTGGTGGCCATGTGTCGGCAATGGGCGCGGTGGCCTCGGCGGCGCGCGCCCACGGCGGCTGGACCGTCGGGGTAATACCCACCATGCTGCTGGAACGCGAACTGGCTGACCATGATTCGGACGAGCTGATCGTTACCGACACGCTGCGTGAGCGCAAACAAGTCATGGAAGAGCGGGCCGACGCGTTCATCGCGTTGCCGGGCGGGGTCGGCACCCTGGACGAATTGCTGAGCGCGTGGACCGAGGGGTATCTGGGCGTGCACGACAAGCCGATCGTGCTGCTGGATCCCTGGGGTCACTATGACGGTGTGCGTGCCTGGGTTTACGGACTGATCGACAGCGGCTACATCTCCCAGGCCGCCGTCGACCGGCTGATCGTGGTCGATAAAGTCGGCGATGCGCTCAACGCGTGCGCGCCCGACTGACGGGCGGAGCTGGTTTTAACGAAGCCAGGGATAGCGAGGGATGACGTGTCCGATCAAGGCGCACGCGCACGGGTCAAGCTCACCGATATCGCCATGCAGGTGCCCGGCCTCATCGCCGACGCGCCGTCGATCGCGCGAGGAGTCGGCGGCTTGCTGGCCCGGCCCAGCTCCAAGACCTCAATCGCGTCGGTGTTCCAGGACCGGGCCGCTCGCTACGCCGACCGGGTATTCCTCCGGTTCGGGGATGAGCAACTGACCTACCGCGAAGCGAATGCCACCGCGAACCGGTACGCCGCCGTGCTCGCCGCGCGCGGAGTCGGACCGGGCGACGTCGTCGGCGTCATGTTGCGCAACTCGCCGAACGCGGTGCTGACGATGCTGGCCGTCGTCAAGTGCGGCGCGGTCGCCGGCATGCTCAACTATCACCAGCGCGGTGACGTCCTGGCGCACAGCCTGGGTCTGCTCGATGCCAAGGTGCTGATCGCCGAATCCGACTTGGTCAGTGCCGTCAGCGAATCCGGCGGCTCGGCCGGTGACGTGCTGACCGTGGAAGACCTGGGGCGCTTTGCCACCACCGCCCCGGCCACCAACCCGGCGTCGTCGACGGCGGTGCGCGCCAGGGACACCGCGTTCTACATCTTCACTTCCGGCACCACCGGTTATCCGAAGGCCAGCGTCATGACGCACTACCGCTGGCTCAAGGCGCTGGGCGCTTTCGGCGGACTCGGGCTGCGGCTGAAGAGCTCCGACACCCTGTACAGCTGCCTGCCGCTGTATCACAACAACGCGTTGACGGTGGCGGTGTCGTCGGTGATCAACTCGGGGGCGACACTCGCGCTGGGGAAGTCCTTCTCCGCGTCGCGGTTCTGGGACGAGGTGATAGAACACCGCGCCACCGCGTTCATCTACATCGGCGAGGTCTGTCGCTACCTGCTCAACCAGCCGGCCAAGCCGACCGACCGCAAGCACAAGATCCGTGTCATCGCCGGCAACGGCCTGCGGCCGGACATCTGGGACGACTTCACCGAACGCTTTGGCATTTCCCGGGTTTGCGAGTTCTACGCTGCCAGCGAAGGCACCACGGCGTTCATCAATGTGTTCAATGTTGCTCGCAGCACCGGGATTTCACCGATGCCGCTGGCCTATGTCGAGTACGACCCGGACACCGGCGAACCGGTGCGCGACGACAACGGGCGGGTGCGTCGGGTGCCTGCCGGAGAGCCCGGCCTGTTGCTGAGCCCGGTCAACCGGTTGCAGCCGTTCGACGGCTACACCGACAAGTCCGCCACCGAGAAGAAGTTGGTGCGCTCCGCTTTCAAGGAGGGCGACTGCTGGTTCAACACCGGTGACGTGATGAGCCCGCAGGGCTTGTTCCACGCGGCCTTCGTGGACCGGTTGGGCGACACGTTCCGCTGGAAGGGTGAGAACGTGGCCACCACCCAGGTCGAGGCCGCGGTGGCAACCGATCCCAATGTCGAAGAGTGCACGGTGTTCGGCGTCGAGGTGCCCAACACCGGCGGGCGCGCCGGCATGGCGGCGATCAAGCTGCGCGAGGGCGCCGGGTTCGACGGCCAGTCGCTGGCCCGCGCCGTGTACGACAAGCTGCCCGCCTACGCACTGCCGCTGTTCGTGCGGCTGGTTGAGTCGCTGGAGCACACCACGACGTTCAAGAGCCGCAAGGTGGAGTTGCGTAAGCAGGCTTACGGGTCGGATGTGCAGGATCCGCTGTACGTGTTGGCCGGCCGCAAAGAGGGATATGTGAAGTTCTACGACGAATATCCGGAGGAAGTCGCCTCGGGCAAGCGACCGCAGGGCTGAAAGCCCTGGGGGAACGCGCCGGCCGGTTGGGCCGGCGGTCTTTGAGTCACAACAGTCACACGAGCCCCTGCAGGAGTCGCCTCACTCTCCCGCGAAAGGTGATAGCGCATGCGATATCACCTTTCAGGCGGCGCTGTGCCGAGCTTTGCCGGTGCACAAGTGACGGATGTGACTGAGTGCCAGGCAGCCGCTGTGCGCTGACCGGTCCGCCGTTGCGCAACCCTCACACTGGGCGCCATCGACGCCAGGTCAGCAGGCACTATGGAGGCGTGCGCTCAACGTCGGCGGCGTCAGCCGGCCAACACACCCTGTGCGGTCGTCCGGTCGCGGGTGATCGCGCCCTGATCATGGCGATCATCAACCGGACCCCCGACTCGTTCTACGACAAGGGCGCGACCTTTGCCGACGACGCAGCCCGCGAGGCGGTACACCGCGCGATCGCCGAAGGAGCCGACGTCATCGATATCGGCGGGGTGAAGGCGGGCCCGGGCGAGACCGTCGACACCGCTACCGAGATCGCCCGGCTGGTGCCGTTCGTCGAGTGGTTGCGCGGCGCCTACCCCGACCAGCTGATCAGCGTCGACACCTGGCGTTCGGAGGTGGCCAAGCTGGCGTGCGCGGCCGGCGCGGACATCATCAACGACACCTGGGGCGGGGTAGACCCGAAGTTGCAGGAGGTGGCCGCCGAGTACGACGCCGGCCTGGTGTGCGCGCACACCGGAGGAGCGTTACCGCGCACCCGGCCCTTCCGGGTGAGCTACGGTACGACTACCCGCGGCGTGGTGGACGATGTGATTCGCCAGGTCACAGCCGCCGCCGAGCGGGCCGTCGCGGCCGGGGTAGCCCGCGACCGGGTACTGATCGACCCGGCCCACGATTTCGGCAAGAACACCTTCCACGGGCTGCTGCTGTTGCGGCACGTGGCCGATCTTGTTAAGACCGGGTGGCCGGTGCTCATGGCTTTGAGTAATAAGGACTTCGTCGGGGAGACTTTAGGCGTGGACGTGACCGAACGGCTCGAGGGGACGCTGGCAGCCACCGCGCTGGCCGCGGCCGCCGGGGCCCGCATGTTCCGCGTCCACCAGGTCGCGGCGACCAGGAGGGCGCTGGAGATGGTCGCCTCGATTCAGGGCATCCGTCCGCCGGCGCGGACCGTGAGGGGGCTGGGATGACAGCATCCGATCTGGTCGCGGCAGACCTGGTCGGCGACCTCGCCGACCGGAGCTGGAACCGGCCACGCTGGACTGTCGACGAACTCGTCGCCGCCAAGGCGGGCCGGACGATCTCGGTGGTGCTGCCTGCCCTCAACGAGGAAGAAACCGTCGAATCGGTGATCGACAGCATCTCGCCGCTGGTTGACGGGCTGGTCGACGAACTGATCGTGCTGGACTCGGGATCCACCGATGACACCGAGATCCGCGCCATCGCCGCCGGTGCCCGAGTCGTGAGTCGTGAGCAGGCGCTACCCGAGCTTCCGGCGCGACCGGGCAAGGGCGAGGCGTTGTGGCGGTCGCTGGCGGCCACCAGCGGGGACATCGTGGTGTTCATCGACTCCGACCTGATCGACCCGGACCCGATGTTCGTGCCGAACCTGGTCGGCCCGCTGCTCACCGGCGACGGCATTCACCTGGTCAAGGGCTTCTACCGGCGGCCGCTGAAGGTCGGCGACGCGAGCGGCGACGCGGGCTCCACCGGCGGTGGCCGTGTCACCGAGCTCGTGGCGCGGCCGCTGCTGGCAGCGCTGCGCCCCGAGCTGGGCTGGGTGCTGCAGCCGCTGGGCGGGGAATACGCAGCCAGCCGGGAATTGCTGATGTCGCTGCCGTTCGCGCCGGGTTACGGCGTGGAGATCGGCTTGCTGGTCGACACCTTCGATCGGCTGGGCCTGGACGCGATCGCCCAGGTCAACCTGGGTGTGCGAGCCCACCGCAACCGGCCGTTGGAGGAGTTGGGCGTGATGAGCCGGCAGGTGATCGCGACGTTGCTGACGCGCTGCGGCATTCCCGACTCGGGTGTCGGGTTGACCCAGTTCTTTCCGGCCGGCGACGGCTACACCCAGCACACCCTGCCGGTGTCATTGGCCGATCGCCCCCCGATGAGTGTGCTCAGACCTTGCTGATCGCCGGCCTGTCGGTGCGGTAGGGCAAGATCGACTCTCGTGGCGCTGGTATTGCTGTACCTGGTGGTTCTGACCCTGGTGGCGGTCGTTTTGTTCGGCGTGGCAAGCCTGTTGTTCGGCCGCGGAGAACAGTTGCCGCCCCTGCCGCGCGCGACGACGGCGACGGTATTGCCCGCCTACGGCGTCACGGCGGCCGACGTCGAGGCCGTTAAATTCACGCAAGTGCTGCGCGGGTACAAGACCAGCGAGGTCGACTGGGTGCTGGACCGCCTGGGTCGCGAGATCGAGACGCTGCGTGGCCAGGTTGCCGCCCTCCAATCGTCCGGGATAGAGGCGCCCCCGGCCGATGACGTCAACGAGGCCGAGGTATCCGACGTCGACGCCGTCGCGGTCGACCGGTCCGGCCCCACGTGAGCCCGCGATGAGTGACGACGGTCTGGTTCGCTGCGGCTGGGCCGTCGTCCGCCCCGGGCCGGATGCCGACCTCTACCGCGACTACCACGACGACGAGTGGGGTCGACCACTCACAGACGGCACCGCGTTGTTCGAGCGGATGAGTCTGGAGGCATTCCAAAGCGGGCTGTCGTGGCTGATCATTCTGCGCAAGCGGGAGAACTTCCGCCGGGCGTTCCACGGCTTCGACGTCGAGCAGGTCGCCCACTTCACCGAGGCGGACGTGCAGCGCCTGCTGGCCGACGACGGCATCGTGCGCAACCGCGCCAAGATCGAATCGACGGTCGCCAACGCCCGCGCCGTACTGGACCTGGGGTCGCCGCAGGATTTGTCTGAGCTGCTGTGGTCGTTTGCGCCGCCCACACGTCCCAGGTTTGCTGACTTGTCCGAAATACCTTCCACCAGCCCGGAATCCAAGGCCATGGCCCGTGAGCTGAAGCGCCGAGGTTTCCGCTTCGTGGGACCGACCACCGCCTATGCGCTGATGCAGGCCACCGGCATGGTCGACGATCACATCAGCGCTTGCTGGGTCCCTCCGAGCGGTGCCGGGCGGGCTTCTTAGGCGTCAGGTTGGCCTCAGAAGCGGGTCTTTGTGCACCTGGTCTCCCGGATAGGGAACAATGGAGGGGTGATTTGGCAGTTCAATGTCGGGTATGGCTGGAAATCCACTGGCGGGGCATGCTCGGCGCCGACCAGGTCCGCGGGTGCGGGCCAGCTCGAATCTGGAGGGAGCACTCGATGGCGGCGATGAAGCCCCGGACCGGTGACGGTCCACTTGAAGCAACCAAAGAGGGGCGCGGCATCGTGATGCGGGTACCACTTGAAGGCGGCGGTCGTTTGGTCGTCGAACTGACGCCGGACGAGGCCGCTGCGCTGGGCGACGAACTTAAGGGCGTCACCAGCTAACCCGCAGACCGGTTCATCCGTCTGCCTCAGGCACACACCTTCCGGTAGATGTCCAGCGTCTGCTCGGCGATGTGTGCCCACGAGAATTCCTCGATACAGCGTTGTCGTCCCGCGTGGCCGTACTGTCGCGCCTTTGCGGGCTCGGCGACCAGCGCGTTGACGGCCTCGGCCAACCTTGCCTCGAAGGCCTCCGGGTAGTCGGCGTCGTAATGCACCAATGACCCGGTGACGCCGTCGGCGACCACCTCGGGGATGCCACCGACGTCGGAGGCCACCACCGCCGTCCCGCACGCCATTGCTTCCAGGTTGACGATGCCCAACGGCTCGTACACCGAAGGGCACACGAAAACATTTGCAGCGGTGAGTATTTCGCGCAACTTCGTCTTGTGGAGCATATCGCGAATCCAGAACACGCCGGTGCGGCTGCGCTCGAGTCTGGCGACCGCCGAGCGCACTTCCTCCGCGATCTCGGGAGTGTCGGGCGCCCCGGCGCACAGCACCAGCTGAACGTCCGGGCTGAACTGGTGAGCGGCCGCGACCAGGTGTGGGACGCCCTTCTGGCGGGTGATGCGCCCGACGAACGCGACGATGGGACGGTTCGGGTCGACGCCGTGTTCTGCCAGGACTGAACCGGTATGGACGGGGCCGGCCGGGTGCCAGAACTCGGTGTCGATTCCGTTGCGGATCACGTGCACCGCGTTCGGGTCCAGCGTGGGGTAGACCCGCAGGATGTCGTCGCGCATGCCGGAGCTGACGGCGATGACCGCGTCGGCGGCCAGCGTCGCGGTCTGTTCGACCCAGGAGGACACGTGATAGCCCCCGCCGAGTTGCTCGGCCTTCCATGGGCGCATGGGTTCCAGCGAATGTGCGGTCAGCACGTGGGGGACGTCGTAGAGCAGCTTGGCCAGGTGTCCGGCCATTCCGGTGTACCAGGTGTGCGAATGCACGACGGTCGCCGCGTTGACGGCGTTGGCCATCACCAGGTCTGCCGACAGGGTGGACAGTGCGGCGTTGGCGGCACGCAGGCGCGGGTCGGGCTGGTGGGCGACGGCTCCCGGGCGGTCGACTCCCATGCAGTGCACGTCGACCGCGCACAGCCGGCGCAATTGGGAGACCAGTTCAGTGACGTGTACGCCGGCTCCGCCGTAGACCTCCGGAGGGTATTCCCGAGTCATCATCGCCACGCGCATACCCGAACGGTAGTTCGGCGACGAGGCAGCCCGCAGGGCGGGCTGGCGTGGAGCCGGACAGTCGAGCCGGAGTCGGCGACGAGGCAGCCGCAGGGCGGGCTGGCGTGGAGCCGGACCGAGATGGCCCGAACTGCACTAACTTCCTTAAATATTCGTCCGTCTAGCGAATTGACAATCGGGACCCTACCGGTGGCAGCGCTTCGTGGCTGCCGATAGGTTTGTGCCATGAGGGAAGCGCCACACGTGCTCGGCATCGTGCTGGCCGGTGGCGAGGGCAAACGGCTTTATCCCCTGACCGCCGACCGCGCCAAGCCCGCGGTTCCCTTCGGCGGGGCCTACCGGCTGATCGACTTCGTGCTCTCCAACCTGGTCAACGCTCGCTACCTGCGGATTTGCGTGCTCACGCAGTACAAGTCGCACTCCCTGGACCGCCACATCTCCCAGAACTGGCGTTTGTCGGGTCTGGCCGGCGAGTACATCACCCCGGTTCCCGCCCAACAACGCCTCGGCCCGCGCTGGTACACCGGCTCGGCCGACGCCATCTACCAGTCGCTCAACCTGATCCACGACGAAGACCCGGACTACATCGTGGTGTTCGGCGCCGATCACGTGTACCGGATGGACCCCGAGCAAATGGTCCGGTTCCACATCGACAGCGGCGCCGGTGCGACCGTGGCGGGCATCCGGGTGCCGAGGACCGAAGCGACCGCCTTCGGTTGCATCGACGCAGACGAGTCGGGCCGGATCCGCAGCTTCGTGGAAAAGCCGCTGGACCCCCCGGGCACTCCCGACGACCCCTCCAGCACGTTCGTGTCGATGGGCAACTACATCTTCACCACTAAAGTGCTGATCGACGCGATTCGCGCCGACGCCGACGATGACCACTCCGACCACGACATGGGCGGCGACATCATCCCGCGCCTGGTGGAAGACGGGATGGCCGCCGTCTACGACTTCAGCGACAACGAGGTGCCGGGTGCGACCGACCGCGACCGGGCCTACTGGCGTGACGTGGGGACGCTCGACGCGTTCTACGACGCGCACATGGATCTGGTGTCCGTGCACCCGGTGTTCAACCTGTACAACAAACGCTGGCCGATCCGAGGCGAGTCGGAGAACCTGGCGCCGGCCAAGTTCGTCAACGGCGGCTCGGCACAGGAGTCCGTGGTGGGTGCCGGCAGCATCATCTCGGCGGCGTCGGTGCGCAACTCGGTGCTGTCATCCAATGTCGTGGTCGACGACGGCGCGATCGTGGAGGGCAGCGTGATCATGCCGGGGGCGCGCGTGGGCCGTGGCGCGGTGGTCCGCCACGCGATCCTGGACAAGAACGTGGTCGTCGGGCCGGGCGAGATGGTCGGCGTCGATCTGGAGAAGGACCGGGAGCGTTTCGCGATCAGCGCCGGCGGTGTGGTGGCGGTCGGCAAGGGCGTCTGGATCTAGCGGAGGTCCCGCCCTTCCGCGCGAGTTTCCCGCGAGCAGACGCAAAGTCGCATAGTTCGACGCGAGATCGTGCGACTTTGCGACTGCTCGCCGCGGAAACCTAGGGGATCTCGGGGATCAGCAGATGTGCGTCGTAGCGCGGGCCCCAACGCAGCGTCACCAGCCCACGCGGCGGGTCCGGGTAGGCCGCCGGGAACTGGCCGGTGAGCGGGTTCCGGGGCGACAGCCAGCGCCCAGCCACCACCAGGCGCAACTGTTCACCCGCGCGGAACAGCGTCGCCGACGGACCCAACGCCACGTCCAGTGCAATCACCTCGCCCGGGCGTACCGGCTGCGGGCGGTCACACGACGGGACCGGCTCCCACGGCTTGGAAAGCTGGGTGTCCAGCGCCCGCAGCGACACCCGCTGCCAGCCGGTGGTGACCCGGTCTCGGCCGTAACCGTAGGACCCTTCGAACCCGACATAGCTTCCGTCACGCCACTTTTCAACCCCGACGAAGATGTGCGCATCGTCGAAGCCATCCAGCTGGACCCACAGCCGCGCCATCATCGGGCCGGTCAATTCGATGTCCTGCGGCACTGTCCAGTTGAAAGCCGCTGCACGAGAATGGGTTTGGAAGGTGATGCTGCCCGCTGCGACCGGCGGCTCGGTCGCCAGCACTGCCGCCCCCGCCAGATACAGCCGGCGCCAGCGGGTTCGGGCGAGCGGCCACTCGTTCTCCTCCCGGACCGAGACGACGGTGTCGCGGTCCTCGCGCACTTCCAGGCGCACGCTGCGGGACACTGGTGCGCCGTCCAGTGCGGTCCGGAAAAATCGCAGCTGCTCCTCCCGTGCGTCCTGGGAGTAGAACTCGCACCATTTCCCGCCGCGGTGGGTGTACAACCGCGTGAAGCTCGAACCGACCCGGGTGAATGCCCGCATCGAACCGCGGGTGTGCAGGTTGTTGTCCGAGAAACTGCCACACACCAGCATCGGCGCCGTGATCGCCGGCAGATCGGGTGTCATCGCTCGCCACGCGTCGTCGCGCAGCGGATGTTCTTCCTGCAGTCCCTTCAGGCTGTACGTCTGGCGCGTCCGACTCATGCCGTACGACCACAATCTGGTGAAGCCGAACTCCCGGATACCGCCGGGGAACGTCAGGTCGCGGTAGGCGTCGGTGAGGCCTTCCCACGGGCAGATCGCGCGCAGGGCCGGCGGTCGCAGGGCGGCGACGGCGTACTGGCTGATGGCCAGGTACGAGACGCCCAGCATGACGACTCGGCCGTCGCTCCACGGTTGGTCGGCAATCCACTGCACCAGGTCGTAGGTGTCCTCGGCCTCCTGCTGGGACAACAGCTTGCCGGTGCCGTCCGAGTGCCCGCAGCCGCGTGCGTCGGCGTTGACGACGGCGAACCCCTGCTCGGCCCACCACGCCGGATCGGGCGCCTCCCAACCGGTCAGGGCCGAAAAGGTCAGCGGTCCGGGCTGGCGCAGCGCGCGGAACTGCGGGGAGAACGTCCAGCGGCTGCGCCGGCGTCGGGGCAGATCGTCTTTGCCGTACGGGTGGATGCTCAGGACGACCGGCCGCGGTGCGCGTTCACCCTTGTGAAAGACGTTGATCCGCAACACGGTTCCGTCGCGGGTGGGTACTTCGACGTCGCGGTCGGCAATGACGTCCGGCGAGGGGTCGGTCACGGTGACCGGCGGCCGGGCGATGCTGCGAACCCGTTCCAGCGCGTACCTCGCTGCGCCGGGCCGCCGCCAGGGCCGGTCGAGAGCGGGTGCCGGGTCGCGAGCCACGCCGTTACCTTAGACGGGGCTCGCCCCCCTGCGCGAGCAGACGCGAAATCGCGTTGGAACACGCGTTCCAAGGCGATTTCGCGTCTGCTCGGCGCAAGGGGCTACCAGACGTACGGGACTAGGCGGTAACGCACCTGCCGGCTGTATTCGCGGTACCCCGCGAGCTCGGTGGCGAGCAACTTTTCCTCGTCGAGGATCCGCAACACCAGCACGACGACACCCGCGAGGACGATCAACAGGCCCCAGTAAGAACCGAGAGCTAGCGGGATGCCGAACATCATGATCAGCGACCCGCTGTACATCGGGTGCCGGACCAACCCGTACAGGCCGTCGGAGGTCAACGTCTGCCCCTGTTCGACCGCAATCGTCGCTGCGGCATAACTGTTCTGGACGACGACGAGCAGGGCCGAGCTCAGCCCGACCGCGATCATCACGTCCCCGATCACGTTCACCCACACCGGGACCGGGGACCATCCCATCCGGTGGTCGAACGCGCTGAATGCCATCACGCCCATGGACGTCGCGAACAAGAGGGTGATGAGCACCTTCTGGACGGTTCTGCCCTCCGCGCGCGGCCCGGCGCGCATCCGTCGCCGCAGCGCGGCCGGGTTGGTGACGGCCAGCCAGACGGTGGAGACCGTCGTCAAGCCCATCGCGATGGCGACGAACGCCCACCCCTGCCAATAGTGCAGGGTCCCGGCCGGCACGAACACCAGCACGCTGTACAGCACGACCCCGTACAGCAGGGACGCGACGATCTTCAGCGCTGTTTTCACGACCGTAAGTCCCGGCGGCGGAAAGCCATGACGCCCAACGCAATCAACGCGAAATCCAGGGCCAGCAACCAGAGCAGTGGCACCGCGGTGAAATCGTCGCCGATACGTGGAGTGTGCCCGAACGGTTCGAGGTCGAGCAGCCACTGCGGTGATCCCGACAGAGAACCGAGCAGGTACAGCGCCACGAATGCCACCAGCACGCCCCACGCGACGGGTGTGAATCGCGGTGTTAAGCCGAACAAGACAACCGTCACGGCCGACAGCAGCCACACCGCGGGTAGCTGCACGGCCGCGGTACCCACGACGGAGGGCAACTTACCCATGACGTCGCCGGCGGCCATGCCGTAGGCCAGTCCGCCGGCCAACCCGGACAGCAGGATGGCACACGTCGACCCGCCCAGCGCCATCAGCAGATGGCTCCCCAGCAGGCGGGACCGGGAAACCGACCCGGCCAGCAGGGTTTCCGCACGCTGGCTGGTCTCCTCCTGATGTACCCGCAGCGACAACGAGACCGCGAACGCGGCCGCGATCATGCCGAGCATGCCGAACCCCACGGTGATGAATCCCTGTTCCAGGGCACTGGTTCCACCCAATCTCGCAAGGATGTCCCGCCCGGCCGCGCCGCCCAGCTCGTCCCCGATGCCGTACGTGACGCTGCCGATCAGCAGTCCGTACAGCACCAGTCCCACCGTCCAGACCACCAGCGCGCCACGGTCAAGGCGCCAGGCCAGGCCGAGCACGCCACCGAGCGCCGCCGACGCGGTATCGCGTCCGCTGCGTTCGGCGAACAGTCCGGCGCCGACGTCACGGCCTGCCAGCAGCCGGAACGCCACGGCCGTCAGCACCACCGTCGTCGCCAGGTGCAGCAACAACACCCACCAGTGATTTCCGGCATAAGGGCGCACCTGCAGCGACCAACCCAGCGGGGATAACCACGACAGGGCACCAGAGCCGGCGTCGCCGACCGCGCGCAGGGTGAACGCGATACCGAGTACCGCGAAAGCGAACCCGCGGGCGACCCGGGCACTGGGTGACAGCTGCGCGGCCACCGCCGCCACCGCCGTGAACACCAGCCCGGAGCCGGCCAGCGCCGCGCAGAAGGCCAGCGACCCATCCGGCGGAACGTCGGTGGTGAGTAGGCCCGCAGCGCCGATCAGCCCGGTTGCCACCGAGGCCCCGAACGACAGCAGCAGCGCGGCGGTGAGGCTGGCGTAGCGACCGACGGCGGTGGAATCGATCAGTTCGGCGCGACCGGTTTCCTCGTCGGCCCGGGTGTGGCGAATGACCGTGAGAATGACCGCGACCGCGATCAGCATGTGAAACATCCCGGCTTTCCAGATGCCGACGGCGCCGAGGCTGCTGTTGTAGACCTGGCCGTAAAGGGCCCGCTGCGCCGGGCTGGCCATGATGGTGGCCGCGAAACCGGCCCGCTCGGCGTCGGTGGAGTAGATTTTCTCGATGCTGCCGATGTACACACTTGCCAGCGGCACCGACAGCAGGAGCACCCAGAGCGGCAAGGTGACCCGGTCGCGGCGCAGGTAGAGCCGCAGCAGCCCCCGCGTCCCCGTGAAATTCGAACTACGTTGCGGCGCAGGGGCAGGGCGATCCAGAAGCACGGTGCTCATCGCGTCGCCACCTCTTTCGCATTGCGCGCGCCGTTGGTGCTGTAGTGGCGCATGAACAGCTCCTCCAGCGAGGGGGGCTGGCTGACCAGGCTGCGCACTCCCGCGTCGCCGAGCGCCCGGATCAGTTCCCCGAGACTGTCACTGTCGACCTGAGCGCGCACCGTGTTGCCTTCGATGCTGACATCGGCGACGCCCTTGATCCGGGTGAGATCGCCGGGATCGCGCGCCAATTCGGCCTTGATCGAGGTTCGGCTGAGATGGCGCATGGATTCCAGTGAACCGCTCTCGACGGTCCTGCCCGCCTGGATGATGGTCACCCGCTTACACAGCGCTTCCGTCTCGGCCAGGATGTGACTGGACAGCAGTACCGTCACACCACGGTCGGAAGCCTCGGCGACGCACTGCTGAAACACGTTCTCCATCAACGGGTCCAGCCCGCTGGTCGGCTCGTCGAGCAGTAGCAGGCTGGCCCGCGACGAAAACGCGGAGATCAGGGAGACCTTCTGGCGGTTGCCTTTGGAGTAGGTGCGCACCTTCTTGGTCGGGTCGAACTCGAAGCGTTCGATCAGCTCCGCCCGCAACCCCTGGTCGAGGCCGCCGCGCATGCGCGCCAGCAGGTCGATGGTCTCGCCGCCGGTCAGCGACGGCCACAGCGTGACATCACCTGGCACATAAGCGATCTGGCGGTGCAGCTGGACGGCGCCGGCCCACGGGTCGCCGCCCAGCAGCCGCACGCTGCCGCCGTCGGCCTTGACCACGCCGAGCAGGATGCGGATGGTCGTCGACTTGCCGGCGCCGTTGGGGCCGAGGAAGCCGTGCACTTCCCCCTCGTGCACGGTGAGATCGAGGCCGTCGAGCGCCCGCACTTTGCCGAAATTCTTGGTGAGACCACGAATATCGATGGGCGCCCGGTGATTACTTGTCATGTGACCCTCCTTGGTTCTCTGTGGCGAGAAACGCGTCGTACATGGTGCGTTCGGTCAGCAGGCCCTCGGAATAGACCTCGAGGGCGGGCAACACCATGTCACTGGCGTAGTCGCGCAGGACTGCGCGCAAATCGTTTGGTGTCTCGTGCATTTGCAGGTAGAGCAGGAAACCGCCGCCCCCGGTGATGGCCAGATACCTGGCTCGGGCGTGGGGGTCGCGGCTGGGCTTGACGGTGCCGGCTTGCACCCCCTCCTCCATGTAAGCCTCGACATTGTCAATCATGTTCTGCCATAACATTTTCGCCAGTTCGCCACCGGACTGCATGCTGCGTACCAGGTAGGCCATCAGTGGCGCGTACGACTCGATTTCGGCCATCTGGCCCAGCCAGGTGGCCGGATCTCGGGACTGGATCGTCTCGGACTTGCCGGAGCGGATCTCCTCGGCCACGAATTCGTCGCAGGCCTTGCGCAGGCCGTCCTTGGACCCGAAGTGGTGGATGACCAGTGCGGCGCTTACCCCGGCAGCCTCGGCGATGCTGCGTAGTCCGACGCCGAAGCCGTGCTCGCCGAACTGCTCGATGGCCGCATTGCGAATCCGGGCCACCGCAGTCAAGTCGGCTGAACGCATGTTCAGTACATTAAACGCGCGTTCAGCGCACGTCAAGGGCGTCGTCCGCCCGACCGAGATCACCCGAAAGGGCCCGCACCGCTCCACGTTTCGGTACGGTTTGTCGCGGGCTGCCCTGGTGACAGGGCCACACCGGATAATGGGCGGCCCGAAAATCCAGGGGGACTGATGAATTTCTCGATTTTGCCGCCGGAGATCACTTCGGCGCAGATCTTCTCCGGCGCGGGTTCCGGACCGATGCTGGCGGCGGCGAGAGCCTGGGACGGGCTGGCCGCCGAGTTGGCGTCGGCGGCTGAGTCATTCAATTCAGTGACGTCGGGGGTGCTGCAGACGTCGTGGCAGGGCGCCGCATCCACGGCGATGGCCGCTGCCGCCGCGCCGTATTCGTCGTGGTTGAGCACGGCGGCGGCCCACGCCCAGACAGCGGCCGGTCAGGCCAACGTGCTGGCCACGGTGTTCGAGTCGGTGCGCGCGGCAACGGTACATCCGCAGTTGGTGGCGACGAACCGGAGTCAGTTCATTTCGTTGGTGCGGTCGAACATCTTCGGCTTCAACGCCCCGGCCATCGCGGCCGCGGAAGCGCTCTACGAACAGATGTGGGCCCAAGACGCGACCGCGATGTCGGGCTATCACGCCGGAGTGTCCGCGGCCGCCGCGCAACTGGCGCCGCTTCAGCAATTCGCGCAGGCCCTCAACCAAGGGCTCAATCTGGGAATCGGCAATATCGGCGACTTCAACGTCGGCGGCGGCAATATCGGAAGCTTCAACTTCGGCGCGGGCAACAGCGGCCCGGGCACCGGCGGTAGCGGCAACTTTGGCCTCGGCAACTACGGCTCGTTCAACATCGGCGCCGGCAATGGAAACGCGACGCTGGGCGTGGCCGGCGCCCCCTATCCCGGTGCGGCTACCTACAACATCGGACTGGGCAACATCGGCCAGTTCAATGTCGGGCTGGGCAACGTGGGCACCGGCAACATCGGTTTCGGAAACGGTAACCTGGCCGGCGCCGTCAACGGAGCTGCCTCCGCCTTCAATGTCGGACTGAACAATCTCGGCAGCTACAACTTCGGCATCGGCAACGTCGGCCTCAACAATTTCGGTCTCGGCAACGTCGGCAACAACAACATCGGTATCGGGCTCACCGGTAACAACCAGATCGGCATCGGAGGCCTCAACGCCAATAACGCCGGCTGGAATTTCGGACTGGGCAACAACGGCAGCTTCAACTTCGGTTTCGGCAATACCGGCGACGGCAACGTGGGACTCGCCAACACCGGTCACGGCAACATCGGCATCGGGCTGACCGGAGACAATCAGATCGGCTTCGGCGGCTTCAACTCCGGCAGTGGCAACACCGGCCTGTTCAATTCGGGCGTCGGCAACTCCGGATTCTTCAACTCCGGCACCGCCAACTTCGGCCTCGCAAATTCCGGGTCTCACAACGTGGGGCTGGTCAATTCGGGCGCCGGGAGCTTCGGTCTCGGAAATTCCGGCAGCACCAACACCGGCGTGTTCAATGCCGGCAGCTTCAACACCGGCTCGTTCAATGCCGGCAGCACGAATATGGGTCTGGCGAACTCCGGCAATGGCAATCTGGGGGCGTTCAACTCCGGCGGCACTTCGCTTTTCGGTCACAACGTCGGCTTCTTCAACGCGGGCAACCACAACGTGGGTTCGTTCAACGCCGGCTTCGGCAATGTCGGTTGGTCGAACACCGGCATCGGCAACACCGGCGGCTTCAACGCAGGCGGCAGCGGCACGGATCCCGTTTTCGGTACAGGTTTCCTGGGACTGGGCGGCAACACCGGCTTCTTCAACACCGGCTTCACCAATACCGGCCTGTTCAATTCCGGCGACACCAACACCGGGCTGTTCAATTCCGGCGACGTCAACACCGGCTTCGGCGGCACCTTGATCAACACCGGCAACTCGGGCTTCGGAAACTCCGGGACGGGCAACTCCGGTTTCTTCAACTCCGGCAACTTCAACTCCGGTCTGAACAACACGTCCGCCGGTGGTTACGGCTCGGGTTGGGGCAACTCCGGTGGGGGCCTGGACAACGCGGGCTTCTTCAACGCCAGCGATGCCGGTACCGACACCGGCTTCTTCAACTACGGCGCGGGTGGGTTCAAGGTGGGCTTCTTCAACGCGGGCAACCACGACATCGGCGTCGGCAACGCCGGCTACTACAACACCGGATTCTTCAACACCGGTCAGCACAGCTCCGGCGTGGGCAACTCCGGTCCGGGCGCCGACTCAGGCGGGTTCAACGCCGGCGTCGGACAGTCCGGTTTCTTCAACCGCGCCTGAGTCACACGCCTGGATTCACACCGCGGCCCAACCCCCGTCCACGCTGAGGATGGTGCCGTGGATGTTGGCGGAGTCGTCGCTGCTCAGGAACACGACTGCGGCGGCGACCTCCTCCGGCGTGCTCATCCGGCGCGACGGAATGCGGGCCAGCATCGGCCCGACGCTGTCGGCGAACTCGAGCGCGCGCTCGGTGCCGATCGGACCGGGCGCGACGGCGTTCACCCGCACCCCGGACGGTCCGTACTCGTCGGCCCACGACTGGGTAAAAGAGTGCAGCACCGCCTTGGTGGCGGAGTACACGGCGGAACCGGCCGACCCGCGCAGGCCGCTGATGGAACCAACATTGACGATCGCACCGCGACCGCTGCGGGCCATCTGCGGTGCGATCAGCCCGGTCAGCAGGAACGGCGCAAATACGTTGACGGCGAACGCATCGGTCAGCTCCCGCTCGCCGATGTCCGCGGTGGGGGTTGGCATCAGCAGCGTGGCGGCGTTGTTCACCAGGATGTCGAGGTGGCCGTCCGCGGCCTTCGTGGCGCGCTCGGCGATGCCGGCGATCGCGTCCGTCCCTGCTCCCAGGTCGCCGTCGACGAAGGTCGCGCGGCCGCCCGATGTGGTGATCGCTTCGACGACCGCTGAGCCGCGGGAAGCGTTGCGCCCGTTGATGATCACGTGCGCGCCTTGGGCCGCCAGGGTCCGGGCGATGGCGGCGCCCAGGCCGGCGGTGGCGCCGGTGATCAGTGCGGTGCGGTCGGACAATTGCGTAGTGTTTGGACTCATGGGTCCACAGACTCCGGTATTAAAAATGGACTCGCAAGTCCAGAAACTGACCGCCAAGGGGCGGGCCACCCGGCAGCGCATCATCGAGGGCGCGGCCCGCGAGATCCGCGCCCACGGCATCGCGATGACCACCCTGGACGACATCATGGCCCGCAGCCACACGTCGAAAAGCCAGCTGTTTCACTACTTTCCGGACGGCAAGGATCAGCTGCTGCTGGCAGTGGCCGCCCACGAGTCGGCGATGGTGATCTCCGACCAGCAACCACACCTGGGAGCCCTGACGTCCTGGGCGGCCTGGCAACGGTGGCGCGACGTCGTCGTGGACCGCTACCGGCGTCAAGGTCAGAACTGCCCGATCGCGGTGCTGATGTCGGAGATCGGCCGCACCACCCCGGGTGCGCAGGCGGTGACGGCCGAGCTGATCTCGCGATGGCACGACGCCATCGCCACCGGAATCCGTGCGATGCAGGACAACGAAAAGGTCTCGTCGCGCGTGGATGCCGACCGTGCCGCGGCCGCGCTGCTGGCCGGAATCCAGGGTGGGGTCGGCATCATGCTGGCCACCGGCGACCTGTCTTATCTGGAGGCCGCACTGGATAACGGGATCGCGGCACTACGCGACTCCTGACAGCGCAGAAAAACTCGTCGATTCCGCATCTTTTCTCGGTGGCTGGTGCCAAGATGTCGGTCGGGCTTAATTACGCATCGAGGAGTAGCGAAATATCGTTTGTGGTCGCGGGACTGGACATGATCGAAACTGCGTCGGCGCAGGCCGCGCAGATCGGAGCGGCCGTCGGCGCCGGCAATGTGGCCGCAGCGATCCCCACGACCCAGCTGGCCGCGGCGGCTGCCGACGAGGTGTCTGTCGCGATCGCGGCGCTGTTCGGAACGCACGCCACCGAGTACCGCGCGGCAGCGGTCCAGGCGGCGGCGTATCACCAGGAATTCGTGAAGAACCTGGGGGCGGCGGCGGCCTCCTACGGCGGTGCTGAGGCGGCGATCCTGACGCAACTGGAGGCCACTCTGCTTGGCGGAGGGTTCGCCGCCGCGCCCGTGGAAGCGCTGAACGAATTCACATCCGGCGCGTTCCAGGCCCTCATCTACAAGCCCGTTCACTCGGCCGGGCAGGCATGGATCTTCAGCCCGCTGGGCGAGGCGATCGATCCGATCCTCAACGCGCCCACCCGGGCATTGTTCGGGCGCGACCTGATCGGCAACGGGGCTGCCGGAACCGCTGCCTCACCCAACGGCGGGGCCGGCGGGTTCCTGCTCGGCGACGGCGGCCCCGGCTATTCCCCGACCGGCGGTGCGCTGCCCCTGACCGGTGGGATCGGCGGAAACGCAGGGCTGATCGGCACCGGTGGGATCGGCGGTACCGGTTGGGCCGGCGGCGCGGGCGGCACGGGTGGCGTCGGCGGCCTGCTGATGGGCAATGGCGGACGGGGCGGCCTGGGCGGCGACGCGTTGGTCGAGGTCTTTTCCGGCGGTGCGGGCGGCGCCGGAGGCCAAGCGCTTTTGTTCGGCGACGGCGGGTACGGCGGCGACGGCGGTATCGGTAGATTCCACGGGGCCACCGGAGCCCGCGGTTTCCCCGGCCTGTTCATCGGCCTGGGCGGTTCCACCGTCCCCGTCCTCAACGACCAACTGGTCACCATCGAGTTCGTCCGGCACGGTCAGACGGCGAGCAACGTGGCCGGCATCCTCGACACGGCGGTACCCGGCCCTCCGCTGGACGCGACGGGCGTCCTGCAGGCGGCCAACATCGCCAACGTGCTGAACGGCCAGGGCATCTTCGGCGGGATCTTCGACTCTCAGATGATCAGGACGCAGGAAACGGCGGCGGCGCTGGTGGCTTACGCGGGACAACCGGCCGCCGTCGTGCTGCCCGGTCTCAACGAGATCAACGCCGGCTTGTTCGAGGATTTGCCGCAGATCCCGGCGGGATTGCTGTATCTGGGCGGCCCGCTGGTCTGGACGCTCGGCCTGCCCGCCTTCCCGATGCTGGCCCCGCTTTCCACGAACCCGACCGGGCTGAACTTCGCCGCCGGGTTCAACAACGCGGTGCAAACCATGTACAACGTCGGGGCGTCGGCTCCCGGCCACGCCGTCGTCGCCTACTCCAGCGCACTGACCATCGAGACCGGCACGATGATGATGGTCGACAACCCCAATCCGTTGTTCCTGATCACCCACACGTTGCCGAATACCGGTGTCGTCGTGGTGCAGGGCAGTCCCGCGACCGGCTGGACCATGCTCAGCTACGACGGCGTGCCCGTCGGGCCCGCGAGCCTGCCCACTCAGTTGTTCGTCGACGTGCGCAACTTCGTCACGGCGCCGCAGTACGCCGGCTACGACATCGGGACCGCACTGCTGACCGGCAATCCGGCGACGATCGTCAACGCCGTCCGCGACGGCGTCCGCGAGGTAACCACCGCCACCGTGCACTTCCCGTTCGCGATCGCCGAGACCCTGATCGGGGCGTGACGCTAGTCGCGCACCGCGGCCAGCAACCCGTCGCCCAGCGGTATCAACGCCGGCGTCAGGCGTTCGTCCTCCGCGATCAACCGGGCGGCTTCGCGCACCGCGGCCACCTCGGCGTCACGCGCTTCGGGATCACCGGCACGGCCGCCCAGGGCCGCCCGGTGCACGACGATGACCCCGCCGGACCGCAACAGCCGGACACCTTCGACCACGTACTCCGGCTGATCGATCGGATCGGCGTCGATGAACACCAGGTCGTAGGAGTCGTCGGCCAACCGGGTGAGCACTTCCTGGGCGCGTCCGCTGATCAGCCGGGTGCGGGACGGCCCTACCTGCGCCTCGGCGAAGGCCTGCCGGGCCAGCCGCACATATTCCGGTTCGATATCGATGGTGGTCAGGACGCCGTCGTCGCTCATGCCCGACAGCAACCACAGTCCGCTCACGCCCGCCCCGGTGCCGACCTCGGCCACCGCCTTGCCGCCACTCAGCTTCGCCAGCAGGCTCAGCAGCGCTCCGACCGCGGGGGTCACCGCGCCGGCGCCGCTGTCAACGGCGCGTTCCCGGGCGCTGGCCAGGATCGCGTCCTCCGATATCGACCCTTCGGCGTGCGCCACAAGCGAATCCGCCCTGCTGCGGGTCGCGTGGCCGGTCTCGTCGCTGGTGTTGGACGTGCCCTCCATGTCCGCAGAGTATGCCGAACCGCTGGTGCCGTCGCTCAGGCGCGCCCGTGGACACCGGAGGCGACACGCCCGGGATCTGCCGACGGAGGGAGGTCATAGCAAACTCCATAACCGCTGGAAATCGTAGGTAACAGTATGGTTTCTCAGCTAAAGCTCAGACTGCTCATACCTCGCCCACACTCGGGTAGGCGACGGTAAGCCGTATGGAACGCGGTGCACTGTGGGGCGAGGCCGGCGGGAATACGGAATGGGAACTTCGTGTTTCGGCGAGTGGAGAAATGCCGACCCTGGATGGCAGGGAAAAACCGGAGGAACTGAAAATCACCACTTTGAGCCCGACCACCATGTCGCACCCGCAACAGGTTGCCGATGACGACTGGGTGGAACCATCTGACACGTTGCTCGGCACCGCGATTTTCGACGCGACCGGCGACAAGGCCACCATGCCCTCCTGGGACGAATTGGTGCGTCAGCACGCCGACCGGGTGTACCGGCTGGCCTACCGGCTCTCCGGCAACCAGCACGACGCCGAGGACCTGACACAGGAAACCTTCATCAGGGTTTTCCGGTCCGTCCAGAATTACCAGCCCGGCACTTTCGAAGGCTGGCTGCACCGCATCACCACGAACCTGTTCCTCGACATGGTCCGCCGCCGGGCCCGCATTCGCATGGAGGCGCTGCCGGAGGACTACGACCGGGTGCCGGCCGACGAGCCGAACCCGGAGCAGATCTACCACGACTCGCGCCTTGGCCCTGACCTGCAGGCTGCCCTGGACTCGCTGCCGCCGGAATTTCGTGCCGCAGTGGTCCTGTGCGATATCGAAGGTCTGTCGTACGAGGAGATCGGCGCCACCCTGGGCGTAAAGCTCGGCACCGTTCGCAGCCGGATCCACCGCGGGCGCCAGGCGCTGCGCGACTACCTGGCCGCCCATCCCGAAATGGGGCTCAACGAAGACCGTTCGATGCGGACGGCCAGCTGAGCAACCTGCTCCGGCCGAACCATCGTTTCGGCCACCGCACGGTTGCCAACTGATCCCAAATTCCGGGGATTGAAGGTTCGATCATGGTTATCAAGCAGCACACCGCGCTACATTCGAGATACAAATGGCTTAACAGGGCGCGGAGGGAGTTGGTGATGGCCGACCGGGGAGACGTTTTCCGGCGTGCGTTCTCGTGGCTACCCGCTCAATTCGCCTCCCAGAGCGACGCCCCAGTGGGCGCGCCGCGTCGCTTCCGCTCCACAGAGCACCTCTCCATCGAGGCCATCGCCGCGTTCGTCGACGGCGAGTTGAGGATGAACGCCCACCTGCGCGCCGCCCACCATCTATCGCTGTGCCCGCAGTGCGCGGGCGAGGTTGACGATCACAGCCGCGCGCGGGCGGCGCTGCGCGACTCACACCCCATCCGCATCCCCAGTTCGCTACTCGGGTTGCTGTCGGAGATTCCGCACTACCCGCACGACGACGGCCTCCCGCTTCAGGACGACTTCGCCGAGCGCGACGATCACCGGAAGCGCCGCTAGCTTGACGTTTGCGTGCCGACGCGGGCCTTGGCGCGGGTTTGTGCCGACCGGCGGGGATCCGTGGATACTAGGGTGGGACATCAATATGACTTCCAGGGCCGTGCGGTCCTTTGCTGCGCAGACGGCCGGCCCGGTGCCGGGCCCCGAACGGATCTAGAAGAGGAACCGTGAGCTCCGACGAAGGCAACAACAGCGGCCAGGACACCGAGCGGCTGGCACCGCGCCCCATCTACCGGCCGCCGGTAGACCCTGGATCGCGTCAGACGTTCGGCCGTCCGGCGGGGCAGCAGGGGTCCTTCGTCGCCGACCGGGTGCGTCCGCAGAAGTACAAGGACCAGTCCGAGTTCCGGCCGCACGACAAGCCGGCCGATCCGGTACTCGAGGAGGCCTTCGGCCGCCCGTTCGGCGGCACCGAGACACTGCAGCGCCATCCGATCGATGCCGCCGCGCTGGCCGGCGAGAAAAATGGTGAGCCGGACGAGCCCGAGGATCCGTGGCGCGACCCGGCCGCGGCGGCGGCACTGGGGACCCCTGCGCTGCCTCAAGTGGTGACGCACGGCGAACTGCGCCACAGCGGCAAGCTCGGCGTCCGCGACGTGCTGTTCGGCGGCAGGGTGTCCTACCTCGCGCTGGCCGTGCTGCTGCTCATCGCGCTGGTGATCGGCGCGCTCGGCGGGGTGATCGGCCGGAAGACCGCCGAGGTGGTCGAGGCGTTCACCACGTCGAAGGTGACGCTGTCGACATCGGGCAATGCCGAGGAACCGGCCGGCCGGTTCACCAAGGTCGCAGCCGCCGTCGCCGACTCCGTGGTGACCATCGAGTCCAAGAGTGACCAGGAGGGGATGCAGGGTTCCGGCGTCGTTATCGACGGTCGCGGCTACATCGTCACCAACAACCACGTCATCTCGGAAGCCGCCAACAACCCCAGCCAGTTCAAGACCACGGTGGTGTTCAACGACGGCAAGGAAGTGCCGGCCAGCCTGGTGGGCCGCGATCCCAAGACCGACCTGGCCGTGCTGAAGGTCGACAACGTCGACAACCTCTCCGTGGCGCGGCTTGGCAACTCCGACAAGGTGCGGGTCGGTGACGAAGTGATCGCGGCCGGTGCCCCGTTGGGTCTGCGCAGCACCGTCACGCATGGCATCATCAGCGCGCTGCACCGCCCGGTTCCGTTGTCGGGAGAGGGCTCTGACACCGACACCGTCCTGGACGCCATCCAGACCGACGCCTCGATCAACCACGGCAACTCCGGTGGGCCACTGATCGACATGGACTCCCAGGTCATCGGCATCAACAGCGCGGGCAAATCGTTGTCCGACAGCGCCAGCGGGCTGGGTTTCGCCATCCCGGTCAACGAGATGAAGCTGGTCGCGGAGACGCTGATCAAGGATGGCAAGATCGTGCACCCGACGCTGGGCATCAGCACCCGGTCGGTGAGCAACGCGATCGCCTCGGGCGCGCAGGTGGCCAATGTGAAGGCTGGGGGACCCGCGCAGAAGGGCGGAATCTTGGAGAACGACGTGATCGTCAAGATCGGGAACCGCAAGGTCGCCGACTCCGACGAAGCGGTCGTCGCCGTGCGGCAGCTGACCATCGGTCAGGACGCGCAGATCGAGGTGGTCCGCGACGGCCGTCACGTCACGCTGACGGTCAAACCCGACCCCGACACGAGCTCGTGATGATCGCAAGCGCGGCGCAGCCGGGCGCTGGGGGCACCTCCCGCTTGCGGGGGACGGGTCATCACCATCTGACCGTGATGATCGCAAGCGCGGCGCAGCCGGGCGCGGCGGGTCATCACCATCTGACCTGATGTTCGCCAACATCGGCTGGGGGGAGATGCTCGTCCTCGTCGTGGTCGGGCTGGTGGTGCTCGGCCCGGAGCGGCTGCCGGGTGCGATCCGCTGGACGGCCGGCGCCCTGCGGCAGGCGCGCGACTACCTGAGCGGCGTCTCCAACCAGCTCCGCGAAGACATCGGGCCCGAATTCGACGACATCCGCGGCCAGCTCAGTGAATTGCAGAAGTTGCGCGGTATGACCCCGCGCGCGGCGCTGACCAAGCACCTGCTCGACGGCGACGATTCGATCTTCACCGGCAACTTCGACGCGCCTGCGCCGCAACCACCGGCCCAGCCGCCGGCGCCGCCGGCGCCACCCGTGGCCCCTGAGCGCACTCCGTTCGACACCGACGCCACCTGAGCCCCGGCCAGCAGACGCGAAATCGCGCGGGAGTAGATGCTCCGGCGCGATTTCGCGTCTGCTCGCGCTACTTACCGCCGGGTGGGGTCCAGGCCTAGCGACATGCCTGCCAAGCCGCGACGACGCGACGACAGCCCGTCGGCGATGCGGCCCAATTCCTTGCCAACCGCGGAGTCCGGGGTGCTGAGCACCATCGGCACACCCGTGTCGCCGGCCGCCACCAGCGCGGGGTCCAGCGGAATCTGGCCCAGCAGCGGTACGTCGGCGCCCACCGCCCGCGACAGCCGCTCGGCGACCTGCTGGCCGCCGCCTTCGCCGAACACCTGCATCGTGGTGCCGTCGGGCAGCGTCAGGCCCGACATGTTCTCCACCACCCCCGCGATCCGCTGGCGGGTCTGGATGGCGATGCTGCCCGCCCGCTCGGCCACCTCGGCAGCAGCGAGTTGGGGCGTGGTCACCACCAGGATCTCGGCGTTGGGCAGCAACTGCGCCAGCGAGATGGCGACATCGCCGGTGCCGGGCGGCAGATCGAGCAGCAGCACGTCCAGGTCACCCCAGTAGACGTCCGACAGGAACTGCTGCAACGCGCGGTGCAGCATCGGCCCGCGCCAAACCACCGGGGTGTTGTCCTTGGTGAACTGGGCGATCGAGATGACCTTCACCTCATGGGCGATGGGCGGCAGGATCATCGATTCCACCTGGGTGGGCCGATCGGTGGTGCCCATCATCCGGGGGATGGAATGCCCGTGAATGTCGGCGTCCAGCAGGCCGACGGACAGCCCGCGGGCGGCCATCGCCGCGGCCAGGTTGACCGTGACCGTGGACTTGCCGACACCGCCTTTACCGGACGCGACCGCATAGACGCGGGTCAGTGAACTGGGCTGGGCGAACGGGATGACGGGTTCGGCGGCATCCCCGCGCAACTGCTTGCGCAGCTCGGTGCGCTGCTCGTCGTTCATCACGTCCAGGCTCACCCGTACCGTCCCGGTGCCCGGGACGTCGGTGACCGCCTGGGTCACTCGCTCACTGATTTCAGTCTTCTTCGGGCAGGCGGCGGTGGTCAGATAGATCTCAACGTGCACGCTGCCGTCGGCGCCCAGGTCGATGCTCTTGACCATCCCGAGCTCGGTGATGGGGCGTCGTAGTTCCGGATCGATCACCTTGCCCAGCGCGGAGCGGATAGCGGTAGTCAGATCGGTTGCGTCATTCGGGGTTGCGGACATCAACGCCGAGTGTAGGCGGCTTGGGCGCAAGCCCTCCCGACGGTCAGCTGACCGGGGCGAGCACCGGTTCGCCGGGGGCCGGCGGGACCGGCTGCGCCGGTCCGGCGGGCTTGGGCGCTGGGGCGCCGTTGGGTGCCCGCGTTGCCGGCGCTGCCGGAGCCGGTGGCGCAGCCGGAGCGGGCGGCGCCGGGGGCGCTGCCGGAGGCGGCGCGAACGGGTCGGGGAACGCC
>NZ_LKTM01000114.1 GCF_001417955.2 Mycobacterium gordonae
CACTGCCGCCCACGCCACCCGAACCGCCGAGACCGCCGGTGCCACCAGTACCACCGTCGGCGCTGAGCACTCGGGTCGCACCACCGGCACCGCCGACGCCGCCAGTGCCGCCCGCCGTGCCGTCACCACCGGCACCGGCGGCCGCGGCGAAGGTGACAACCGAAAGTTGGCCGGGGCCGCTCTCGGTGACGTAGACGGGGCCGGACGAGTTGACCGCGGCGCCCTTCGCCCCGGAACTGCCGCTACCGACAGTGATCTGGTTGGCGATGGCGTAGCCCGGGGAGTTCGCTCCAGGCAACTGTTTTGTGGGCAGATTGTGGGGCTAAATGTGGGCACGGATACGACATCGCGTCGAGAGAAAAGCGGCCGGCAGATCATCGTGGTCGACTCCCGGACCATCTCGGGCGCCACGCCTATTCCAATTTACGAATTGCGCCCAAAGGGAGTACCTGAGCTGTCCCCAAGGGGGGACGCATTCCGCCGCAGAGCTATCTAGGCTTCGAAGCTATTCACCTGAACGGGCATAGCCGCTGCCTCCCAGTGCTAGAAGGAACACGAATGGCCGTCTCCGCCTCCACGAACATCCGCCATGGCTTCTATGTCGTAGCCGGTATAGCCGCGCTACTGCTGACGTGGCCCCACGCATTCGAATGGATGGGCCACGGGGGAAACATCCTCAACCCGATCGAATTCTTCGGCGACGCCATTGCGGCCGGCGGCACGGCGGCGTTCCTGAGCATAGACATGGCGATCGCATGGCTGGTGTTCATGGTGTGGGCTGTCACCGACAGCAAGCGGATCGGCGCGGGACCGAAGTGGGGCTGGGCCTTCGTCGCGCTCTCCTACATTGGCGTATCCATGGCCTTTCCGTTCTACCTGGTTTTTAGGGAGCGGTACATCGCAGCTCGCGAACGTACCGAGCCGCCCGCAGAAGTGCATTGAGGCAGCGCCCGGCCACGTAAGACCACACCCCGAAGGAGCTCTCGATGAAGGTCCGCAACATCGACATCGATTTCTCGACAGCGGAAATCTTCTGGACGCCGGAGACACCGGAGTTCGCGCAGTTCTGGAACGCCACCTCGAGCTTTCTCCCGTACCTGGAACCGTTCCTGAACCGAGTTGTTCGCGAGGGTATGGACAAGCTCGACGAGGACGAAAGTGATCGGCAGTTGCGCGCGGATTGCCGAATCTTCATGGCACAGGAGGGGCAGCACTATCGCAATCATGAGAAGTTCAACTCGAAGCTGAGGAACTCCGGATATCCGGACCTCAGCGACCGTGAAGCGCTAATGAAAGCGGACTACGCCGACTACGAGGAGAACAAAGACTTCAAGTTCCGCCTCGGATATGCGGAGGGTTTCGAAACCCTGGGGCCCATCCTCGCCTGCTACTTCCTTGAAGCAGCCCGAGAACTCCAGGATCCACGGGTTGACGATCCCACGGCGGATCTGTGGCGCTGGCACCTCGCCGAGGAATACGAACATCGCCACGTCTGCAACTATCTGTTTCATAGGCTGGTGCCCAGTTACTGGTATCGGCTGTACGGCATGGCGTACGCGGGTCAGCACATGCTTTCGTACATGATTCGGACTGCGATCTATCTGATACGCGAGGACCATCGCACAGGACGTATCAGCGATCCCTGGCGCAGTGGACTGCGGTTGGCGGGAGTGTGTGGACGCATGCTGCGCTACGCAATCCCCCGCTTTATCAAGTCGGCCCATCCCAGATACGACCCGATGGACATTCCGCCCCCTGCCCGTTCGATGGAAGTGCTCGAACGAACCGAGACGTTATGGGCGCGTAAGCGCGCAAATTAGGCGACTAGAGTCGGCTCCACGACCCGAGACTAAAACAGGCCAGGCCTTTCGGCCTCTCCTGTATGTGGTGGAGCTGCCGGGAATCGAACCTCGCTCCCCGCATACCATAACCGCTGGCGACCTGCAGTTACCTGCATTGAGACGACGCGAAAACACGTCTGATGACGTGGGAAAACGCCGCAGCTTGTTGACCACGTCAACAGTGGCGAGCCGACCACAGGTGGTGGCGAAAAGCCAGCAAAGGCAAGCCCTCATGCTCCCAGCTCTTGCCGATTCTGAGTTGCCCGGAATGAAGTGTCGGCCCCGATGGCTAAGATCCGCCGCATGGTAACGAATCCCCCGCCTCCGAGCTGGCAACCGGGCGCACCTGTGCCCGGCCCGCCATACCCGCCTTATGCCGGACCGCAATACCAGGCGAAGCAAAAGAACCCGCTTGGATTGATCGCCTTGATCGTCGGGATCGTGGGATTGATTTTCGCGTGCATCCCAGGAGCGCTCATTGTCGGATGGGTGTTGCTGCCAATCGCCTTCATCCTCGGCATCGTGGGGCTGTTCCAGTCCGGGAAGGCCAAAGGACCAGCTATTGCTGCGGTTATTGTCTCTGTTGTTGGAACCGTCGTCGGCGTTAGCGTTTTCGTTGTTGTAGTCGGCGATGCGTTCGACAACGCATTCAGGAAGTCGGACTTGTCACCGTCTGCCCCGACGCCGAGCGGTCGCAGCGGCCAGGGCGATCAACCTGCTGCTCGGGGCAGTAGGGACAACCCGCTTCCCATTGGCGAAGCGGTGAGTAATCAAGACTGGCAAGTCACACTTGGCGCTCCTCGTGAAGCTACAGCAGAGGTCGCCGGAACCAACCAGTTCAACAATTCGCCGAAGCCGGGTATGGAGTACTGGATTGTGCCGGTGACGGCCACCTATGTAGGCAACGCCACCGGCAATCTGATGTTCGGCATCAGGGTCCAATTCGTGGGTTCTGACAATCGGACGTATAGCGATCCCTGCGGTGTCATTCCCGATCCCCTCTCTAATGTTGGCGACCTGTACCGGGGCGGAACGGCTCGAGGCAACACCTGCGTTGCTGCCCCAGCTGGGGCTGACGGATTGTGGACTGTCACCACCGGCTTCAGCGGAAAGCCCACTTTCTTTATTGTGAGGTGAGAAGCTCCGCCGAGAAGCTCGGTTACGACCCGCCAGCCGCCGCGAGAGGAACGCAGGCAGCAACGCTACTTGCGAGTCACAGACCAGCCTCGATCCCGGCGACGAGCCGGTAAACGTGCGACAATGAGGGTGACGACTGATTGATCCGATACCTGCATCGGGATCGTAGAGATGCTGACATTGGCGGCAACAGGAGCCGGTTCTTTGGGCCACCTGCATCGGACAGACGTTGGTGGAAGACACGGTCGAGAGCGCGGATTTCTATGCGCCAGGCGTGTGTACTGGGCTGATTTATCTACGACTGAAGCTCCGTGCAGGGAATGTTTATGGGCCCACCGGATCGTAGGTGTGGCCGCAGGTGACAGCATGCTGCGCTTCTCGTGCACCCGGTAGCAGGGCGCGGACGAGCGTAGCCACCGTTGGGCAGCCCTATAGAAGAATCACAAACCGGGCGAAACCAAGTGGTATAGAAAGCGCGCAGCAGGTTTTCATTGCTGCGGACTTTGCCTGGAATGCGCGGCGCGAGCATGCTGCCCAGAAATTAGGTGCGACCAGCGTTTATTGCGGACCCGCTGGGGTTCGGTGGCGTGGTCCAAATACTGGTCGGGTACCGGGAGGGCGGCATTTTTACACTTGAGGGGCCCGCTTGCCCATGGCCATGAAAAAGTACCCACTGGTGGCCAAGTCGAGGTATCCGTTTTTGGCCGGGTAAAAGTATCCACC
>NZ_LKTM01000115.1 GCF_001417955.2 Mycobacterium gordonae
CCCGCCGATGGCCGGCTATCCACCGCCGAACCCGGCCTTGGGGTACCCGCCGAACCCGGCGGCCGACTACCCGCCACCGAGTCCGCCCTTCGGCTACACACCGCCCGGATATCAGCCATACGGCGCGGCGCCCCAGGGCTTCGGCGACGCGGCGTCATATCCCCCGCCCCCACCGCCACCCGGCCCCTACGGCTCGTATCCGGGCGGCTATTTCCCCGGTCCGGACTACGGGGGCGGTTATGCGGGCGGTTACGGGGCGATGCAGACCGGCACCAACACAATGGCGATCATCTCGCTGGTCTCCGGCATCGTCGGCATCTTCTGCTGCGTCGGCTCGGTCGTGGGCATCGCGTGCGGCATGGTGGGAATCAACCAGATCAAGCAGACCCGCGAAGACGGCTTCGGGCTCGCGGTGGCAGGCATCGTGATCAGCGCGGCAACCCTGCTGGTCTACTTCGTCGCTGTGATGTTCAGCCTCGGCTCGCACTAGCGCGCCCCGACCTGCCGCCCGCGCACCGCCTGCCTACGCTCTCTCCTATGGCGTCGGTCAACAGGGTGTACGTGGCACGGCTGCCGCGGATGATGGTGCTCGGCCCACTCGGCGAATCGTTCGGGCGCGTCCGCGACGTCGTGATCAGCATCAGCATCGTCCGCCAGCAACCCCGCGTGCTCGGACTGGTGGTCGATCTCGCGACCCGGCGCAGCATCTTCATACCGATCCTGCGGGTCGCCGCGATCGAGCCCGACGCGGTGACCCTGCGTTCCGGCAACGTGTCGCTGCGCCATTTCGAGCAGCGGCCCGGCGAGGTGCTGGCGATGGGCCAGGTCCTCGACACCCAGGTCCGGGTCAACGACCCCGACCTACCCGACCTGGCCGGCGTCGACGTCGTGGTCACCGACCTGGGCATCGAGCAGACCCGGACCCGGGACTGGGTGGTGACCAGGGTGGCGGTGCGCACGCAACGCCGGCTGGGACGACGTGGTCCGGTTCACGTCGTGGACTGGCAGAACGTGCAGGGACTGACTCCCTCGGCCCTGGCCATGCCGGGCCAGGGCGTGGCACAACTGCTCGACCAGTTCGAGGGACGACGGGCCGTCGACGTCGCCGACGCCATCCGCGGGCTTCCCACCAAGCGCCGCTACGAGGTGTTCAGGGCTCTCGACGACAACCGGTTGGCCGACATCCTGCAGGAGCTGCCCGAGCTCGATCAGGCCGAGGTCCTGACGCATCTCGGCACCGAACGCGCGGCCGACGTGCTCGAGGAGATGGATCCCGACGATGCCGCCGACGTGCTGGGTGTGCTCAACCCGACCGACGCCGAGATGTTGCTCACCCGAATGGATCCCGACGACTCCGACCCGGTGCGACGCCTGCTCACGCACTCCCCCGACACGGCCGGCGGTTTGATGACCTCCGATCCGGTCGTGCTCACCCCGGACACATCGGTCGCCGAGGCGCTGGCCCGGCTCCGCGATCCCGACCTGACCCCGGCATTGGCATCGATGGTGTTCGTGGCGCGCCCACCGACGGCCACCCCGACCGGCCATTACCTGGGTTGCGTGCACCTGCAGCGACTGCTGCGCGTCCCGCCCTCCGAATTGGTCAGTGGCATCGTCGACACCGACCTGCTCACGCTGTCGCCAGAGACCCAATTGGGTGCGGTCACCCGATATTTCGCCGCCTACAACCTGGTGTGCGGTCCGGTGGTCGACGATCAGAACCACCTGTTGGGGGCGGTGACGGTGGATGATTTGCTCGACCATCTGCTGCCCCATGACTGGCGCGTGGACGTCCAGCAGCTCGATCCCGCCGGCAGGCCGCCACGGACCGGAGATGCCTTGTGAGCAAGTCTCAGACGCCGCGGCGGCTGTACACGCCGCGGACATCGCGCCGGTACACGCCACGCGTGGATGCCGAAACGGTGGGCCAGTTCACCGAATCCATCGCGAGGTTCTTCGGAACCGGCCGCTACCTGCTGCTGCAGACGATCGTGGTGATCGTCTGGATCGCGATCAACATGATCGCAATCCGCTGGCAGTGGGACCCGTACCCGTTCATCCTGCTCAACCTCGCGTTCTCGACCCAGGCCGCCTATGCCGCCCCGCTGATCCTGCTCGCCCAGAACCGCCAGGAGAACCGCGACCGCGTCGCGCTGGAAGAGGATCGCCGTCGCGCGGCACAGACGAAGGCCGACACCGAGTACCTGGCCCGCGAACTGGCCGCGCTGCGACTGTCGATCGGCGAGGTCGCAACCCGCGACTACCTGCGCCACGAACTGGAAAACCTGCGAACGCTCTTGCTGGACTTGCAGTCCGCCGTTCCGGAGGCCGGGACGAGGGTGTCCGACGGCACTGAGCGGCGTAGTAAGAAAACCAGCTGAGAATCAAGTCCGCCATTGCGCTACTCCCGTGACGAGAGTTATGTATGGTGATCTAGTTCACGAAGCTAACAAGTGGTCAGTTTCCCGGCGGCTCACAGAATTTGAGGACGGTCCGAGGTGCACATAGGGGGACGCTGGGCTGACAACCCGGCCGTCGCGAAGGTGCGACAGACGGCAGTACGCGTCACACGCACCCCCGTCTTCGGCGTCGCCATGATCTCCCCCCTGATTTTCGCCAGTGCGGTCGGCGCTGCGGCGCCATCACTGCAGGGCAAGAACCAGCCGCACCGCGCCGCCATCACACCGGTGGCAGCCGTCGGCCCCGCTCCGCACACCGACCTGTCCGGCCCAACGGTCATCTCCATCCAGCGGGTGCCGACCAGCTTCCACGTCGCGGCGGCCGCCAGTTCCGCGCCGCCACCCCCGACCGTTGTGAACACCCCTGGGGCGCTGGGGATCCCGATCATGGCCCTGTCGGCCTACCGCAACGCCGAGCAGAAGATGGGGGCCGCGCAGCCGGCCTGTGGAGTCAGCTGGAACCTGCTCGCCGGCATCGGACGCATCGAGTCGGGCCACGCGGGCGGCGGTGCCGTCGATGCCCGCGGCACCGCGACCAACCCGATCTACGGTCCGGCCCTGGACGGCACGCTGCCCGGCAACGAGGTCATCATGCAGCGGGATCAGGGCAACCGGGTGACCTACGCCCGCGCCATGGGCCCGATGCAGTTCCTCCCCGGCACCTGGGCACGCTATGCCGTCGACGGTGACGGCGACGGCATCCCCGACCCGCAGAACCTGTTCGACGCCACCTTGGCCGCGGCGCGGTACCTGTGCAGCGGCGGGCTCAACCTGCGGGATCCGCAGCAGGTGATGGCCGCGATCCTGCGCTACAACAACTCGATGTCGTACGCCCAGAACGTGCTGGGCTGGGCCGCCGCCTACGCCACCGGCGTGGTTCCGGTCGACCTGCCGCCGATCACCGGGCCGCCGCCCCCGATCGGCGATGCGCACCTCGAGCACCCGGAGGGGCTGGGCCCCAACCTGCCGCTCAACGTGACCGGGCTCGGCGTTGGTGACCCGATGGGCCAGCACATGCCGCTGATCGACTTCGGGCAACCACAGATCGTGTCGCAGTACCCGAACTCCCTCTACCCGAACCCCCAGGCGCCGATGTGGCCGTGGATGCCGCCCGCCCAGGTGCCGCAGCCGGCTCCGGTGGCGACTCCGGGCTGCACCCTGATCTGCATCAGTTCGCAGACGCCTGACTCGCTGCCCCCGGGTGCGGGCCCCATCCCTAACGGCGGGATCGTCATCGCT
>NZ_LKTM01000116.1 GCF_001417955.2 Mycobacterium gordonae
GTTATCTGTAGTCCTCGTGACGGCGTCTTTGATGTCCGACACGAGGTGTTGAGGTCCCAGGTTCTGCGTGCTGGACATGCTTATCTGCAGTTGTCCAGGAGGCAAGAGCCTGCGGAGGGGCGATGCAGATTGCACGAGTTATCTCGCCGGTCTCGTTGCGTGAGTCGTGGACCGTTCTCGGTGACGACAACGCTCCGGTAGCACCGGTCGACCGGTATCTGGCGTATCTGACTGACATCGAGCGATCGCCGAACACGGTCAAGGCGTACGCGCACGATCTCAAGGACTGGTTCGGCTTTCTCGCCGAGCGTGGGCTGGATTGGCGCGCGGTGCGGCTCGACGACGTAGGTGAGTTCGTAGCCTGGCTGCGACTGCCGCTGCAGGCCCGGCATGGGCAGGTCGCGGTGTTGCCGTCGTTGCCGCATCACTGCACGGAATCGACTGTGAACCGCAAGCTTTCGGCGGTCGGGGCGTTTTACACCCACGCCGCACGAGATGGGGTGGATGTCGGCACTTTGCTGACCTCATGGCAGGTCGGCGGCGCGCGCGGAGGTTGGAGACCGTTTCTGCACCACATCAGCAAGGGCACGCCGAGGTCGCGGCGGGTGATCGCGTTGAAGACGCCGAAGAAGCTGCCGCGGGTGCTCGCGCCGAACGAGGTGCAGGCAATCCTGGATGGTTGCGGCCGGCTGCGGGACCGATTGCTGTTCGCCGTGCTCTACGACACGGGGATGCGGATCGGTGAGGCACTTGGTTTGCGGCACAACGACATCGCCGCTGCCGAAAATGAAGTGACGGTGCGGCGACGCGATAACGCCAATGGCGCACGCGCCAAGTCACAGACCGACCGCACGATCCCGGTCAGCAGCGCGTTGATCCGCTTGTTGGCCGACTACCTTCACAGCGAGTACGGCGATCTGGACAGCGACTACGTGTTCGTCAATCTGTGGGGCCGCCCGCAGGGGTATCCGCTGACCTACGGCGCGGTATACGACCTGGTGCGAAGGCTGCGCCGACGGACCGGGATCGACTTCGACCCGCACTGGCTGCGACACACGGCCGCAACCCGGCTGCTGCGCGACGGAGTCAGCATCGAGGTGGTCGCGCACCTGCTCGGACATGCTCACGTGGCGACGACGACCACGACGTACGGGCACCTTAGCGTCGAGGACGCTCGACGGGTCATGGAACGAGCGGGCTGGTTCACCGACGGGCAGGTGCGGCTATGAGCGTGCCGTCGCTGAAGCCTGCCGCCCCGCCGGGGTTGTTGGGCAAGCTGATGGCCGAGGTCCGCCACGGATTCCGCAGCAATGTCCTGGAGTTTGGACCTGAGGATCCGGTGTTTGGTGGAACCGAGTGCCGGGTCGAGGGGTGCGAGCGAACCGCCCGCGGACTCCGTTTGTGTCAAGGACATCGGCAACGGTGGCACGACGAAGGACGCCCGTCTCTGGAGCAGTTTGCTGCCTCGACCGATCCGCGGTGGCGGCGCCAACAACCTAACCAGCGCTGCCGGGTGCCCGGCTGCGGTTACGGCTCTGCCCGCGGCGGCATGTGTGGGCTGCACGCACAACGATGGGAACGCGCCGGGCGGCCCAGCCTGGCTGGATGGCTGGCCGAACCGCAGCCGTTCAAGCAACCAGCGGCTGGGGTAACATGCCGAATCCCGCACTGCGAGCTCTGGCCGCAGGGCACGTCTGCGTTCTGCCAGACCCACACCACTACCTGGAAGGTCAACGGCAGACCCGACATCGACGCGTTTGCCGACCACTTCGCCGACCAAACCCCACTGGCCAGCGAGCAGATCCGGCTCGACCGGCTGGCCGGTCAGCTGAAGCTGGAACTGCAGTACGTGCTGCAACGCCGCCACGACGATCGGCAAGGCAAGCTCACCCCAGACGTGGTCATGCGCGTGGTGAAGGCACTGGCTGCTGCGCAGGTGGACTCGCTGCTTGAGCGTGACGAGGACACCTGGCACGAGTGGGCTCGGTCGACGATCAACGACACTCGCTCCCGCGGGTTCCTCAGCTACGCATCCCGGGTGATCGCCGACCTGGCCGAGGCCGGCGGCTGGGACGCCGAATACCCGCGCGATGTCTGGCGCATGCGCCGGCTCGGCTACGACGGAGACCGCACGCTGCGGTTCGACGGTATGCCGCAGCCGTGGCTGCGGGATCTGGTCAAGCGGTGGGTCCGGTGGCGGCTATCGACCGGATTGGGTCTAGAAGCTGGCGCCGGTAGGCCGGTCGTTGCGTTCACCCGCTTCGCGGGGTTCCTCGCCGACATTGGCGTCGAGAGCATCGACCAGATCAACCGGCCGGTGCTGGAGCGCTATCTGGCCCACCTGCGCAGCGATTCCATCGGTGCCCAACGCCGGGGGACCCATATCGGGCTGCTCAATCGATTCTTCGCTGCAGTCCGCCAACACCGTTGGGACACAGACCTTCCCGCAGACGCGATGTTCTTCGCCGAGGACTACCCCAAACGCGACGAACGGTTGCCTCGGGCACTGGCCGAACAGGTCATGGCCCAGCTCGAGGATGCAGACAACCTCGCCCGATTCGCCGACCCTGCTTACCGGTTGATCACGATCATCTTGATGCGTTGCGGGCTACGGATCACTGATGCGCTGCGGCTGCGCAGCGATTGTGTGGTCGCCGACGCCGAAAGCGCACCGTATCTGCGCTATCTGAACCATAAGATGAAACGCGACGCGTTGGTGCCCATCGACGAGCAGTTACGTGAGCTCATCGCCGAACACCGCAACCACACCTCCCAGCGTTGGCCGGCAGGCACGCCGGTGTTGTTCCCACGGCCGACGAAGAACATTGACGGCACCCACCCAATCGCGAGTCCCACCTACCGGATGGCGCTGTTGCGCTGGCTGTCCGTCTGCGACATCCGTGACGAGCACGGCCAGCCAGTGCACCTCACTCCGCACCAGTGGCGCCACACCCTGGGCACCCGGCTGATCAACCGCGACGTCCCGCAAGAGGTCGTGCGACGCATCCTCGACCACGACTCCGCGCAGATGACCAGCCACTACGCCCGCCTGCACGACACCACCGTGCGCCGCCAGTGGGAGGCGGCCCGCAAGGTCGACATCCACGGCTCCACAATCATTTTCGACCCGTCGGGGCCGATCGCGGAAGCCGCCTGGGCCAAACAGCGCCTCGGCCGAGCCACCCAGGCCCTACCCAACGGCTACTGCGGACTGCCGCTGCAGCAGAGCTGCCCGCACGCCAACGCCTGTCTGACCTGTCCGATGTTCCTCACCACCGCCGAGTTCCTGCCCCAGCACCACCAGCAGCGGCAACAGACCCTGCAGTTGATCACCGCCGCCGAAGCCCGCGGACAACAACGTCTGGCCGAGATGAACCGCCAAGTCCTGCACAACCTGGACAACATCATCACTGCCCTCAACGATCCAGAACCAGGGAAGGCCAAACATGCCGGCTAACAACAGCATCCACCTCATCCGCAGTGCCCAGCAGCGGCACGAACACACCCGCGCCAGGGCAATCGCCGCACTGCACGAACTCCACCGGACCGGCGCCGTGCTCACCTTCGAATCCGTCGCTCGCCACGCCGGTGTCTCCCGCTCGTGGATCTACACCCAGACCGACCTCAAAGACGAGATCCGCCGGCTCCGCACCCAGCAGCGGCCCGAG
>NZ_LKTM01000117.1 GCF_001417955.2 Mycobacterium gordonae
CAGATCATCCTCGGGAAGGTGCGCCCTTTCCTACGCCCGCCTCGCCGAGGCTCATCCACAGGTTCTGATCATTGCTCAATGGATGCTTGTGGGGTCCACTCTTGTGAGGGTGTCGAGGTCCAGTGATCATGGGCCGTCGTCTGCGACGGGGGTGTGTGCCGGTCCGTTGCCGGGTACGACCGCCAACTATCGGGCTGCACCTTCACGACGATGCATTTGCGAAGTTACTGCCAAGTCAGCATGTCTGAGGTTTCCCAAAAGTAGTGGACATCTGAGATAGCGGGACGGTGGTCCCCTGGAAGGATGTTCGTATGCCTGGTTCTCGGCGTTCGTTTTCCCCGGAGTACCGGGTCGAAGCCGCGCACTTGGTCATTGACGGGAATCGGCCGGTCGCCGAGGTTGCCCGCGAATTGGATCTGCACGAGAACCTGTTGCATAAGTGGGTCCGGGAGGAGCGGCGCCGGATGTCGGCCGCTGGCCGCAGTCGATCACCGGATCATGATGACGGCCAACCGCTTTCACCTGATGAGCGTGCCGAGTTGATCCGGCTACGAGCGAAGGTGGCCGAGCAGTCCAAGGACATCGCGTTCTTGGAAAAAGCCTCGGCGTACTTTGCGGGCAAACATCTAAGGTGAGCCGCTTTGAGCTCATGGCCGCAGAGTGCGCCGCCTTCGACGTCACCCGCATGGCCCAGTTGCTGGGCGTGTCCACCTCGGGCTACTACAAGCATCTGACCCGCCTCGCCGAGCCCGAGCCCACACCGGCCGCCCAGCGCCGCCGGGACCTGGAAGTCAAGATCTCCGCACACCACAAGGCCTCGCACGGCACCTACGGCTCGCCGCGGATCACCGCCGATCTACACGAGGAAGGTGAACGGGTCTCGCGCAACACCGTGGCCAAAATCATGGCCGAACTGGGTATTGAGGGCATCAGTCCACGTTCGTTCAAGACCACCACCGTCGTCGATCCGGCGGCGTCGTTCCCACCCGATCTGGTCGGTCGCCACTTTGATCAGGGTCGCATCGACGCGGTGTGGTCTACCGATATCACCTACCTGAGCTGCGGTGAGGGTGATATGTACCTGTGTGCGATCCGCGATGAGCATTCCCGCCGCGTGCTGGGCTGGACCGTCGATGATCATATGCGCACAGAGCTGGTCACCACTGCGGTGGACCGCGCGGTGTTCACCCGCGGCGGCCGCGCTGCGGGGGTGATCCTGCATTCGGATCGCGGCACCCAGGGCGAATTCAACTGGTCGTCGCAACACCTTGATCAAGGAGGTGTGGTGTGGCGAAGCCGAAGGAAGCGAAGCCGGGCGGCGTTGTGCGGCGGCAGTGGGCGGCTGATCGTGCGTTGCGGCCGTCGATGCGATCACCGGGCCGGCCGGAACCGTCGCGTTCGGTGCAGCGGGAGTTCTGGCGGCTGATCGCGCAGGGTGTCTCAACAGAAGATGCTGCCGAGGCAGTCGGTGTGTCAACACCGGTGGCGACCAGGTGGTTCCGCCACGCTGGCGGGATGACACCGATCAGTTTGGATGAGCCCACGGGACGGTATCTGTCGTTCGCTGAGCGGGAGGAAATCGCCCTGCTACGTGCCCGGGATGTCGCTGTGCGTGAGATCGGCCGCCAGATTGGGCGTGACCCGGGGACCGTCTCTCGTGAGCTGCGACGAAACGCGGCCACCAGGAGTGGCAAGCCGGTCTATCGCGCAGGCGTGGCCCAATGGAAGGCCCAGCAAGCTGCAAAGCGGCCGAAAACCGCGAAGCTCGCAGTCAACGATCAGCTACGTGAGTATGTGCAGGAGCGACTTAACGGCAGCGTCCGCCGACCCGATGGCTCTGTCGTCACAGGCCCACGGACCGAAGCCTGGAAGGGACGGAACAAGCCGCATCGACAGGACAGGCGCTGGTCGACTGCGTGGAGCCCGGAGCAGATCTCACACCGCCTGCCGATCGACTTCCCCGATGATGAGTCCATGCGCATCAGTCACGAGGCGATCTACCAATCACTGTTCATCGAGGGGCGTGGGGCGCTCAAACGAGAGTTGGCCGCTTGCTTGCGAACTGGCCGTGCGCTGCGGGTCCCAAGGGGCCGGACACAAAACAAACCGCAGGGACACGTCACTGTTGACGTCGTCATCAGCGAACGCCCCGCCGAGGCCGCCGATCGCGCCGTGCCTGGGCACTGGGAAGGCGACCTGATCATCGGAATCGGCCGGTCGGCAGTCGGCACGCTCGTCGAACGCAAAAGCCGCTCCACGATGCTGGTTCACCTTCCCCGACTCGACGGGTGGGGACAGGCGCCGCCGGTGAAGAATGGGCCGGCGCTCAGCGGATACGGTGCCGTCGCGATGAACGCCGCCCTGGCCGCATCGCTGGCGCAGCTGCCCGAGCAGCTACGTCAGACCCTGACCTGGGACCGCGGCAAAGAGCTATCCGGGCATGCTCAGTTCACGTTGGACACCGGGACGCAGGTGTTTTTCGCCGACCCGCACTCACCCTGGCAGCGGCCCACAAACGAGAACACGAATGGCCTTCTGCGTCAATATTTTCCGAAGGGGACCGATCTATCCCGATGGTCCCCAGAAGAACTCGAAGCGGTCGCCCTTGCGCTCAACAACAGGCCACGCAAGGTACTCGACTGGAAGACTCCAGTCGAAGTCTTTGCGGAGCAACTACACTCGGTTCAACAACCCGGTGTTGCATCGACCGATTGAACTCGCCCAGTACACCGCCCATGACCAGGCCACCGCTGCGGCGGCGCACGGGCTGCGCCGCTCCATGGGTGCAACCGGCATTTGCTGGGACAATGCCGGCGCCGAATCGCTGTGGTCGACGTTCAAGCACGAGTACTACTACCGGCACACCTTCCGCACCAAGTCCGAATTGATTGCAGCAGTTGACAATTGGATGCGATTCTATAATCATCGACGTAGACATTCAGCAATCGGAATGCGCTCACCCATCACCTACGAGCACACGCTGAAAGTCACCCCGGAAGCAAGCTAACCGCGTCCACTTTTTCTGGGGAACCCCAGTCGAGCAGTCTCAGATCTGTGATGCAGTGCAGGTTGGCGCCTAGTGTGCCCTCGTCGCCGAGCTCCGCGCGTAGCCGCGTAAGCGCTTCAGACTCGGTATTGGTGATCAAGTCGTCACGAATGGCGGGCCAGTAGGCGGCTTTTTGATATTTCAGACGCGGGTAGCGGTCCGCGGCTTGCTCAGCGAACTGGCGGTACACATCGGTCACCTTGGAATCAAGGATGGGGATAGCCGCGGGGCGCTTGATGTGAAGTACCTTGCTGATTTTCGATCGAGCCACGTTGGTTGGCGCGTCCTGTTCAAAGTGCCGGTAGAACGATTCGAGTTGGTCGTAGAGACCATTTCGGATATTCGGCTCAGCGCGTAGAAGATCAGCGTCGGCTGGCGGCCACGGCGCGCTGGTTGCACGTTCGACAAACCATACGAGTTGCTCTTCCGATATACGTGAATACATGACCCATGTACGGGCTACGGGGCCTGACCCCAGGTGTTGGACACGCTGAATCCCGCAAGATTGGCGGGGGAAGCGAGATGATCGACACGATGGCA
>NZ_LKTM01000118.1 GCF_001417955.2 Mycobacterium gordonae
GGCGGGGGTCGCACCCGTGGTCGAGCCGTCCCCGCCGGTGCCGCCACTGCCGCCGTTGCCGCCGGTCCCACTGACGCCGCCGCTGCCGCCGGTGCCGGCGTTGCCGCCGTTGCCGCCGGCGCCGCCACCGCCGCCACCGCCGCCGGTGACCAAGCTGCTGATGCTCGAGTCGGTCGTGTTGGTGCCGCCGGTACCGCCGTTGCCGCCGGCGCCGCCGGTGCCACCGGTGCCGTTGATTCCGGCTCCGATCGAATTGCCACCGGCGCCGCCGACTCCGGCGCGGCCGCCGTTGCCGCCGAGGCCGCCACGGGTGCCATGGTTGCCAGAGGCAGTACCGCCGGTACCGCCGGTGCCGCCTTGGCCGCCGGTGCCGCCTTGGCCGCCGGTGCCGCCTTGGCCACCGTCGGTGCCGCTGCCACCGGCTCCGGCCGCTCCGCCGATGCCGCCGTTACCGCCGTCAGCCCCGCCGAAGAGCGCGCCAAGGGCGGCGGCGCCGCCGGTTCCGCCTGCGCCGCCCAGCCCACCGGAGCCGCCCTTGCCGCCGACGCTGCCAAGGCCCGAAGCAAAGCCGCCGGCACCACCCGTGCCGCCAGAGCCGCCGTCGCCGCCGACGTTGGGTCCGAACCCGAGGGTGCCGACAGGGCCGGAGCCGCCTTTGCCGCCGTTGCCGCCGTTACCGGCGTTGCCGCCGACACTGCCAGGGCCGGTGGCGCCGCCGCCTTTGCCGCCGTTGCCGCCGTCGCCTCCGGTGACGCCGGGGGCGCCGGCGCTCGCTGTTCTGGCGTTGCCGCCAGTGCCACCAGTGCCGCCGTCACCACCGCTACCGCCGTTTCCAGTGGCGGCCCCGGTGCCGGCGGTCCCGGCGTTGCCGCCGTCGCCTCCGTTGCCGCCGTTGAAAGTGCCAGTTCCGGCGTCGGCGGCGGCGTTGCCGCCGTTGCCGCCCCGGCCACCGCTGCCGGCATTGCCGCCGAGGCCGACAGCGCCGCCATTGCCGCCATTGCCGCCGGCGCCGCCATTGCCGCCGGCGTCCCCGTTGCCGCCGGCGCCGGAAGCCCCGAAGGTCCCATTGCTGCCGTTACTTCCCGCACCACCGTTGCCGCCGTTACCGCCGACACCGAAGTTGCCGAAGACCGCCCCGCCGCTACCGCGCATGCCGGCGGCTCCACCGTTGCCGCCGGCGCCGCCGGACGGGGCGGTGCTCCCGCCGGTCCCGGTGTCGGTGCCGCCGTTGCCGCCGTTGCCGCCGTTGCCCCCGTTACCGGCGTTTCCGCCGACACTGCCGGGCCCGGTGGCGTTGCCGCCGTCACCGCCAGCGCCGCCGTTACCGCCCACATCGCCGTTTTGGGCGGCGTTGCCGTCGTTGCCGGTGCTGCCGGCCCCACCCATGCCGCCGTGGCCGCCGTGGCCGCCGCCGACACCGATGCCGGCATCGCCACCTTTCCCGCCAGCGCCACCGGCCGGAGCGAGGCCCCCTCCGGTTCCGGTGTCGGTGCCGCCATCACCACCGTTGCCACCGTTACCACCGTTGCCGGCGTTGCCGGCCGCGCTGCTGCCGCCAGTGGCGATACCGCCGTTGCCTCCGACTCCGCCATCGCCCCCGTCGCCGCCGGTAACACCCGCGTTCCCAGTGCTGCCGTTGCCGCCGTTGCCACCGTTGCCGCCAGCGCCGGCTGCGCCGTTGGTGGCACCAGAACCGCCGCTTCCGCCGTTGCCGCCGATGCCCCCGGTGCCGCCGTCGATCCCGGGGTTGATGGCGTTGCTCCCGTTGCCGCCGTTGCCGCCTTGTCCGCCGGCGCCGCCGTTGCCTGAGGTGGCGCCGCTGCCGGCCGTCCCCGCGTTGCCGCCGTTGCCGGCCAGGCCGCCGCCGCCGCCAGCCCTGACCTGGTTGCTGATTTCGTCGCCACCATCGCCGCCAACGCCGCCGTTGCCGCCGTTGCCGCCGTTGCCGCTGATACCGCCGGTGCCGGAGGCGGCGCCGCCGTCACCGCCGGCGCCACCGCCACCACCGGTCTGGCCGTCGTGATTGGCGTGACCGGGATAGCCGGCGCCGCCCTTGCCACCGTTGCCACCGTTACCGCCAGTGCCGCCGCTACCGGAGATCGCTCCGGAGCCGACCAGGCCGGCGTTGCCGCCGTTGCCCCCCGCGCCGCCAGCCGGAGTGCCGTTCTCGGTGCCCGCACCGCCGTTGCCGCCGTTTCCGCCAGTGCCGCCGCTGCCGGCGTTGCCCCCGACACTGCCTGATCCGGTGGCATCGCCACCGTTGCCGCCAGCGCCACCACTGCCGCCTGCGCGCCCGTTGACTTCTGTGCCGCCGGCTTTTCCGGCGCCGCCGGCTCCGCCGCTGCCGCCGTTGCCGCCGATGCCTCCGCTGCCCGCCGTGGCGCCGGATCCGACCGTGCCCGCGTTGCCGCCGTTGCCGCCGTTGCCGCCGGCCGGGCCGACGCCTCCGCCGCCACCGATGTCGGTGCCGCCGCTGCCGCCGGCGCCGCCTGTGCCACCGCTGCCGGCATTCCCGCCGGTTCCGCTGAAGCCGGCGCCGCCGTTGCCGCCAGTGCCGCCGTCGCCGCCTGCGAAGCCTTGCTGGCCTGCGGCGCCGGCATCGCCTGTGGCGCCGTTGCCGCCATTGCCACCGTTTCCGCCGCTGCCGGCGTTGCCGATATTGCCGCCACCGCCGCCGCTGCCGACGCCTCCGCCGGCACCGGCGTTGCCGCCGGCACCACCGTCCCCGCCGGTCCCGCCGGCCATATTCGAACCGACACCGTTGGCCCCGGCTCCGCCGTGCCCGCCGGCACCGCCATTGCCGCCCAGCCCGCCAGAGCCGTTGGTGCCGTCGGTACCGGAGTTGCCGCCAGCACCGCCGTCTCCACCGGCTCCGCCGGCGTAGCCGGCCTTGCCGTCCGTCCCGGGTAGCAGGCCGGCTTTGCCGGCATCGCCGGCCGCGCCGGCCCCGCCGTTGCCGCCGAGCCCGCCCACGCCGGCGTGGCCCGCTGTTCCGCCGCTGCCGCCGCTGCCCACGGCTCCACCGGCACCCGCGTTGCCGCCGGCGCCGCCCGTTCCGCCGGCACCGCCGGCCACATCAGAACCCACGCCGCTGGCCCCGGCCCCGCCGAGTCCCCCGGCGCCGCCGGCACCGCCCAGCCCGCCGGAACCGTTGGTGCCGCCGGCGCCGGAGCCGCCACCGGCTCCTCCGGCCCCGCCGGCGCCACCGGCAAAGCCATTGGCGCCGGTCGCACCAGGCAACAGGCCGGCGCTGCCGGCATCACCGGCCGCACCGGCTCCGCCGTTGCCGCCCAGCCCGCCGGTGCCCGCGTGGCCCGCCACACCGCCGGTGGCGCCGCTACCCGTGGCACCGCCGGCCCCGGCATGACCGCCGGCGCCGCCATCACCGCCGGCCCCACCGGCGACACCGAATCCCACACCGCTGGTCCCGGCGCCGCCGGCGCCGCCGAAGCCGCCAGCCCCGCCCGTGCCGCCGGATCCGTTGACGCCTCCGGCGCCGGCGTTGCCGCCGGCCCCGCCGGCCC
>NZ_LKTM01000119.1 GCF_001417955.2 Mycobacterium gordonae
CCCGGTCAGGCCCTGGGCGTCGCCGCGCACGAACATCCCGACATTCATGTTGCCGGAGTTGCCGATACCGGTGTTGATGTCCCCGGAGTTACCGATACCGGTGTTGAGGTTGCCGGTATTGAACCAGCCGGTGTTGGTGTCCCCACCGTTGAAGTCACCGCTGTTGAAGCTGCCCTCGTTGAAACTTCCGGTGTTGTAGCTGCCCCGGTTACCGATACCGGTATTGAAATTGCCCGGATTGAACAGACCGGTGTTGGCGGTGCCGGAGTTGCCGATACCGGTGTTGTAACTGCCGGTATTGAACAACCCGGAGTTACCCACCCCTTCATTGAAAATGCCGCGCAAATCAACACCGGAATTGCCGATCCCGACGTTGCCGTTACCGGTGTTGAAGAACCCGACGTTGTTATCCCCGGTATTACCGAACCCGATATTGCCGGTACCGGTATTGCCGAAGACATCGGCGGCCAGCGCTTCGGCCGTGCCATGGTTGATGCTCAGCAGACTGTTCAGCTTGGCCGACAAACCCGTCCCACTGAGCACGCTACTAATCGCCGGGCTGCTCAACAGGCCACCCAGATGCCCCGAGCTGAGCAGGCTGCTCACCGACGGACTACTGAGCAGCGTGCTGACCGCCGGGCTGCTCAACACGGCGCTCACCGCCGGGCTACTCAACAACGTGCTCACCGCCGGGGCGCTCAACAGATCACTGACCGACGGGCTGCTGAACTGACTGACGAACGCCTCCGAACTCACCCAGGCGTTAAACGCCGGCGAACTCGACAAGCTGGTCAGCACACTCTGCACGCCACCATGAGAGTTGACGTAACTGGTGATCTGGTTCAGCGAGAAGTTGCCCCACGGCGTCGACAACGTCGCCGCCGCCGCACCCGCACCGCCGGTGCCACCCACCCCCAACTGCGACAACAGGTTACCCAGACTGCTGCCGTTGCTCAGGTGCACACCACTGAGCAGCCCACTGACCGTCGGGTTGCTCAACAACCCACTCAACGCCGGACTGCTCAACACACTGCCCACCGACGGACTACTCAACACCGCGCTCACCAACGGGCTGCTCAACACCGCACCCACCGCCGGACTGCTCAACACCGCACCCACCGCCGGGCTGCTCAACAAGGTGGTCACCCCAGAGCCGCTCAGCAGATTGCTCACCCCAGAGCCGCTCAACTGGCTGGCCAACGCACCAGAATCCACCCACGCGGTAAACGCCGACGAATTCGACAGATTGGTCAACACGGCCTGCAGACCACCATGAGAATTCACGTAACCGGTGATCTGACTCAACGAGAAATTGCCCCACGGAGTCGACAACGCCGCCGCCGCACTCGGCCCACCCGTACCCACACCCAACTGCGACAACAGGTTGCTCAAGCTGCTGCCGTTGGTCAACTGCACACCACTCAGCAGGCTGCTCACGGTCGGGCTACTCAACAGACCGCTCAGCGCCGGGCTGCTCAACAGGCTGCCGACCACGGGACTGCTCAGCAGATTGCCAACGACGGGACTGCTCAGCAAACTGGTCAGACTGCCGCCGCTCAACGCAGCGCTCAACGCTCCGCTACTCAGCACGCTGCTCAGGCCGCCACCGGATAAACCCGACACCAGCGACTGCACGTTCGAGCCGCCAAAATGACTCCAGGGGCCGGGCGAGAAGTGACGACCGTAGCCCCCCCAGCGCCCAGCTGCTGCTGCCGCACCGGTGCCAGCATCACCCAAACCCAGGCTATGCAGGTTCAGGTTGGCCAGGTTCCCGGTACCCACACGCAGACTGCTCAGCAACCCGCTGAGGTTGAAGCCACCCAGCAGGCCGCCCAGCCTCACATTCACTGCACCCAGCGCGGCCTTGGCGCCGCCCTTGCTGAAAGTGCTGCCCAGGGCGGCAAGCTCCCTCGCCGCTGCGTTGACCAAGCCCCCCGCACCGGCCAACTGACCCAACGGCAATTTGGTGAACGGTGTCAGCGCCGCCGCCGCCGCCGACGCGCCGCCGTGATAGCTCAACATCGCGGCGATGTCCTGAGCCCAGAACTCCTCGTACACAGCCTCCGCCGCCGCGATCGCCGGCGCATTCTGTCCGAAGATGTTCGACAACACCAGCGATACGAACGAATTGCGGTTACCCGCGATCACCGCCGGATGCACGATCATCGACCGGGCCGACTCATAGACCGACACCACGGTCCGAGCCTGCGAGGCCGCCTGCTCGGCCGCCGCACCCGCCGCACTCAACCACGCCGCATACGGCGTCGCCGCCGACCTCATCGCCACCGACGCCGGGCCCTGCCAGTACCCGTCAACGAGTCCGGAAGTCACCGACTCGAAAAAGGATGACGCCGAACCCAATTCGGAAGCCAACCCAGACCAGCCCGCCGCCACACTCAGCAACGGCGCCGACCCGGCGCCGGCAAGAATCCGCGCTGAATTGATCTCGGGTGGCAAAGTCAGGAAACTCACCGGCTCAGACCTCTTCCTTACATTGCAGGAAAGCTTCTTGGGAGTAATAGGTGCTGCAGAACAACGCTCGGCTTTCCGGGGCGGATAAACGCATCATCAGCCGGCCACCAAGTCCGCCAACGCCGCCTGCAGCGCACTCATCTGGCCGTTCCAGAAGCCGGAGAGCTGGCTGCCGATGTTGCCGACGCCGGAGATCATGGCCGCGGTGTTCGCGGCCAGCGTGCTGGTGTTGGCGACCCCGGAGATGGCGGTCCCGAGGTTCTGCCAGCCGGACAGCAACGAACCGGCGTTGTACCAGCCCGAGGTCAGCGCCCCGTTGGCGTTGGCGAAGCCCGAACTCAGACTGCTCGAGTTGAAGAAACCTGAAGTGCCGCTGGAACTTCCGTTGAAGAAGCCCGACGCCAACGACCCCACGGAGTTCCCGATTCCGAGCAGCCCTGGCACCCTGAGGTTGAGTTGGCCGAGGAGCGTCAACTGGATGGGCAGCGCAAAGTCCGCGCCATACACGACGTCCATCAGGACGATCGGGTTGATGACGATCGGGTCCACAATTGCGGACGGGACGACTCCATTGATGTTGACGAGACCGAGCGCACTCATGTTGACCGGGACATTGACAATGATCGGGTAGATGGTGATGGGGTCGAACTGGCCGGTGATCGGGATCGCCACGTTGGTACTCGCCACCAGGTCGATCGGAATCGCCGGGAAATTGATCGGGATGGTGAAACCGTCAAGCACTCGGCTGTCGGCCAGGATGAATGAACCGGTGTTCATGCTGCCGGTGTTGAAGGAACCGGTGTTGAGGTCGCCCGAGTTGGCGAAGCCGGTGTTGATACTGCCGCCGTTGAAGCTTCCGGTGTTGAGGTCGCCGGGGTTGGCGTCACCGGTGTTGAAGCTGCCGGCGTTGAAACTTCCCGCGTTGTAGCTGCCGGTGTTGCCGAAACCGGTGTTGTAGCTGCCGGTGTTGCCGATACCGGTGTTGCCGATGCTGGTGTTGCCGATGCCGGTGTTGTAGTCACC
>NZ_LKTM01000120.1 GCF_001417955.2 Mycobacterium gordonae
ACTCGGATTATGCCGAGATTTTCGTTAAGCCGAGGATCTGCGGAGAGGGCCTGCGCTCGTGGGGGATATCGCTGAATTTCTCGGCTTAACGCTTCGCGGTTATCGCAGACTGTAGAGGGTTTGGAGTTGGTCGTCAGTGAGCGGCTCGGTGGCTTCGGCGTTGATTGCGGGGGTGGCGGCGTCGATGGCTTGTCGCATCATGTCCAGAGTCGCAAAGGCGTAGAAAGCTGCTGTGGTGGAAGTGTTTTCGTGGCCAAGCAGACGCATGATGATGGGCAGCGGAATCCCTTGCTGGTAGAGGTCCATGGCTTTGGTCTTGCGCAGCAGGTGGCAGTGGATATTCGCCGGGATCGAAGGGCATTGACCACGGGCGGTTTCGGCGGCTTGCTTGAGTACTGCGGCGACCGTGTCGGAGGACAGTTCGGCAGGTCGCCCGCGGTGCAGACTGTAGAACAACGGCCTGGTGGCGGGGAGTTTGGTGATGTTGGGGTGGAATTCGTCGAGGTAGACGTGCAGGTGGGCGACGGTCTTGTCGGTGAGCGGGACGACGCGGGTTTTGTTGCCCTTGCCGGTGAGCAGGATGTGCCCGGGGTCGGTCAGGCAGAGGTCCTGCAGGGTCAGGCCGGTGATCTCGCCGACGCGGGCCGCGGTGTCGTAGAGCAGGATCAGCAGCATCCGGTTGCGGCGGGATTTCGCTGTCTGCCCGGTGAACGCAGCAAGGATCGTCTTCGTTTGATCGTCGGTGAGGTACTCGATGGGCCTGTGGGGGCCGGACGGCGCTTTGAGTGCTTTGGCTGATTGGCTGAGCGTCACGAGTGTGAGGTCTTCGTAGGATGCGTAGGTCAAGAACGCTTTGACCGCACTCAGGCGCAACGTGATGGTTTTGGGCGTGTAGTGCCGCTGATCGGTCATCCAGGCCAGCCATCCCTTGAGGTGTGGGCGGTCGAAGTGGTCGAAGCTGACGTGCTCACGTCTGATGTGCTCGGCCTCGGCGAGGTAGTCCAGGAAGCATTCCAGGCTGATGCGATAGGCTTCAACCGTTTTCGGTGACAGTCCTCTGGTCTTGGGCATGTAGGCGTGCAGATAATCGCGGGCGAACCCGAAGAAATCCGGAGCGCCGGTGTGCGGGTCGCGTCTCATCAGAATCCCACCGGCGGTAGCAGGGACTGGTGTTGGGCGGTGATGTCGCCGTAGGCGGCCATGAAATCGGGCGAGGTATGCACGTAGTAGTACGTGCTCTCAAACGTCGCGTGGCCCATATAGCGAGACAGGTAGGGCAGCATCGCGGCGACGTCGTCGCCGGCGGTCATCCATCGGTGGATATTGGCATAGGCGAAATGATGCCGAAGATCGTAGGGCCGTGGCTGTTGACCGGCCAACGGCCGCGCAAGCCCGGCCTGGTCCCAGATGCGGCCGAACATCGTCCCGACCGATGCCGCGGCGACCTGGTTGCCGGTAGCGGAGACGAAAAACGTGCGGCGGGAGGCGAAATGCGCTCGCGAGGTCCGGTCGCAGGTGTCGAGGATTTCGATCACCTGACCGGTCAGCGGCAGTCTGCGGCTGCGATTGCCTTTGGACCAGATGATGTCGATGTGCCCGGCATCGAGGTCGACCTGCTCGGTCTGCAGCGCGCGGGTTTCACCGGTCCGCAACCCGCACGAATGCATCAGGATGAAGAACGCGACCGCTTGCCATCGCCACGGGCACGGCGTCTGCATCCGGGCGGCGGCAGCGAAGAACACCTCGATCTCACGGCGGGACAACAGATACGGATGAGCGGTCACGAACGGGGCTTTCCACCGGTCAGAGAGCACATACGCCTCAGGGAACGCGTTCATCGTCATCCAGCGGCCGAGGTCACGGATGTAGGACATCCAGGACCGGTAGCGGCCACAACGTTGCAGCCGGTCACTGACCCAGCCTTCAACGGTGTCCTTGTCGAACACCGTGCGGTCATGCTCGGTGCAGTAGGCGTCGAATTGTTTGAGGTACCAGATTCGGGAGGCGCCGGTGAATCCCATGTTCGCCTTGAACGCCAGGTAGGCGTCCAACTCGGTGGCGAATGCGCTGGTGAAGCCGTGGCCGCTCATGACCGTGCCGCTTCTGGGATCGGCAGGACACAGTCGAGTAGACGCGTCCGGTCCACGCTCATGTAGAGGTTCGTCGATTCTTCGCTGGCGTGTCCAAGCACTGCCGCAATCGTCGGTAGCGGAACCGCTGCGGCCAGCAGCCGGGAAGCCGCATTGTGGCGCAGCAACCGGGTGCCCGCTTTCGGCTGTTCAAGTCCCGCTTTCCGGAATGTCTCCACGGTCACCCGGTGCACCGTCGCGTGATCGCCCAGCTGGGTGTGGGGGGCTACCGAACGCAGGAACAGGTGATCATCGGCGCAGCGGGGACGTTCGTCGAGCACATAGGCGGCCAGCTTGCTCACCAGCAGCGCCGGCAACGGCAGCGTCAACGGGTTGCCCGTCTTCTGCTGCACGATCCCGATCGTGTGCCCGCGCCAGTCGACATCACCGAGCCGCAGCGCCACGATGTCACAGGCCCGCAGTCCCGTCGACAAGGCGAGCAAAGTGATCGCGGAGTCCCGTGCGCTGACCACCCCTGAGGCACACGCGCGAACAACCAGCTCTTCGTCGGAATCGTCGAGGACGGGAACTATCGCGTGAAACCGTTTGACACCAGCCAGATTCAGCGCATTGACCAGATCGGTGCGGCCGGTGAACTTCAAAAACGGACGAAAGTTCGACACCACCCAAAACAGCGACGACTTGGCCCACCGATCCAGTAAGGATTCCAAGAACGCCAGGACACTGGCGCCATCAGCCCCGTCGAGCACGGCGATACCGCGTGCTTCCAGGAACACCAGGTAGCTACGGGCTACCCGCCCGTAGGCCTCGCAGGTGGCCGGCGCCAAACCACGCCAGCCCATCTCGGCCTCCCAGGCGGCATCCAAAGCAACGAAACCGCAGCCTTTTGGCCGTGGACCTCCGCCACCGCGGCCACGAACCGCCAGATCCACCCGGCCGGTCGCCACATACGAGTCGAACACCGTAACAAGACGCCGGTAATCGAACCGGCGCGCCGGGCTGAACCGACCAGTACGCACACTGGTCGTCATCGAAGCGAACTCTGCACCCAGACTGGTGGAATAGTCTCGCCCCGAAGCGAATTCAGTCAGTGCCTTGATCGTCTTCGCGTACTGACCAACTGTCGATTCCATGTACCCGGCCGCGCGCAACTCCGCCACGACAACCGCGCCGATCCCACTGACCGTCGTATCCATCACCGTCTCCTTCCACAGACGTAGAGATACGACGGACGCTAACTACCACCCGAACGTTAAGCCGAGAAATTCAGCGATATCCCCCACGAGCGCAGGCCCTCTCCGCAGATCCTCGGCTTAGCGCAAACCTCGGCATAATCCGAGT
>NZ_LKTM01000121.1 GCF_001417955.2 Mycobacterium gordonae
GACCCAGCCCGTTTCGCGGGCATTTTTATGTGAGGCATGGATCAATTTTCGCGGGCATATTTACATGAGGCATCACGCCCTAGGGACCGGTACCCGCTGGATCGGGAAATGCCCAGGGTGCGGGCGATCTGGGCGCGGGGAGTGCCTGCTTCGTTGGGCAGCAGCAGCGGCGATGGTGTCACTGCTGAGGCCGGGGCGGCCGGCGGCGCGGGCGATGGCTACCCCGGCGGCGGTGCGTTCGGCAGCGATGGCGCGTTCGAACTCTGCGACGGCGCCGAAGACGTGGAAGATAAGTCGGCCGCCTGGGGTGGTGGTGTCCACTGGTTCGGTGAGCGAACGCAGCTCGAAGCCGCGGCTGCGTTGCAGGTCTTGGGCGATGGTGAGCAGGTGGGCCAGGGGGCGGCCGAGGCGGTCCAGCCTGCACACCATGTGAGAACGTCGCCGCGGCGGGCGTAGTCCAGGAGGCTGGCCAGCTCGGGGCGATCGTCACGCAGCCCCGACATTTGATCCGTCCAAATCCGTTCTGCACCAGCCTCTTCAATGCTGCAAGTTGCAGCTCTGGTGACTGATGGTTATGGATTCCATGCGGCGGTCACCGTCGCGCCGGGAACGACCTGGCCGCTACTTCCGTCGCTTTCGACGTAGTACGGAAAGAGTTCGTATCCCTCGACGCGGAAGGCCACAATCGGCAACTGCGTGCCGTCCTTCATGGTGGTGGTCAATCCAGGAGGAGCGGGGATAAAAGTCTGATTCTCAGCCATGACCTGGACCGTATCTGGTGGGTTGGTCGAGGCAGCGGTAGACGCTGGATCGGGATATGTCGAGGGTGCGCGCGATCTGAGCGCGAGGAGTACCAGCCTGGTCTAGGGCCTGGACGGCGGTGATGATGTCGGCCGTGAGTCCCGGCCGCCCAGGATGGCGGCCCGCGGCGCGGGCTGCTGCCACTCCGGCGGCGGTGCGTTCGGCGGCGATGGCTCGCTCGAATTCGGCGACGGCACCGAAGACGTGGAAGATCAGCCGCCCACCTGGAGTGGTGGTGTCGATGACTTCGGTGAGTGAGCGGAGCTCGACGCCGCGGTCCTGCAAGTCGTTGGCGATGGTGAGCAGGTGGGGGAGTGAGCGGCCGAGGCGGTCGAGTCTCCACACCATGAGTACGTCACCGCGGCGGGCGTATCTGAGCAGCGCGGCCAACTCGGGGCGGTCGTCGCGGACACCGGACATGCGGTCGGCCCAAATCCGTTCGGCCCCAGCGTCCGTGAGCGCCTGCACCTGCATGTCGGGGGACTGGTGCAGCGTCGAGACTCGCGCGTATCCCAGCAGCGTCACCGGCAAGTCCTTCCTCATCGACGGGGCACGATCATTCAGGCCCGCCCGGGACGCTTGCGGCCCGGGCGGGAGCCATCTGTGTCTTTAAGGGTGTCCCCGTTCCTCGCGGTCTGGGACATGATTTTGGGACACCCGGCTGACATTTTTTCCCAGGTCGCAGATCCTGTATTCACCCTGTCGCTCAATAGGTCATTTTGGAGACGCAAAGACGCTTCAACCGCGAACGATGGCAACTATCTGAGCGGTGTACGTCCGAATCGCAAGATCTGTGGTGGCGCAATGTCACTGCTTCCTTCTACCCTGAGCCGCATGGAGTACGGCACGCCGCTTCACGTCGATCCGGTCGAAGCCACGGCTATAACGAAACGTGCGGCGGCAAACCCTGTGTCAGCCACGCCAATGGCAATCGCTACGCCAGGGAATGCCTTCGACTCCGCGGTCGCGGCTCTCTTGGCCTGGGCGGCGGCGGCGGATGCTGGAGCCGCGAGTTCATTACACACGCGGGGGACGGAACTTTCGAATCATTCCGCGATGGGTTTTGCCAAGCTAGCCGCGATGAATACGGAAAATGCTTGCCATCTTGGGGAGATTGTGTGACTCCGCCACAGTCAGCGACGGCGGTGCCGCCGCCACCTTACGGAGAGGCGTTTTCACCCCAAAGAAGATACAGCCGTCAGCGCTCTGTGCTCGCGGTTGCCGCCCTGGGTACGGCAGTTGTAGCAGCTGTAATGGGTGGGGTGGCGTTAGTGCGGTCGGCTTATCCGCCAAGAGCGACTCCGCTTAGCCAGTCGGAAACGCCGACACATGCACCCCCCGGGAGTAGAGATCAGGCGGCCGCCGCGAAAAAAGAGGCGTGTGACGCTTGGGCGGCGGCGGCGAGCGCCATTAACGCAGCTCGACATGCTTTCGTCATTGCACCACCGAACTGGGATGATCCGATCACCGCGAACGCATTGGCGCAGGCTGAAGCAGCCATTGCGATCCAAGTTGCTTATGTGAGGCAACACGTACCTAACGCCACGCCCCCTGAAGTGGCGACACCGATCAGCGAATACCTAACGGCCGCAATCGATACCGCGGCGGCGGACGGACAACACCAGGACGATGCCGTGGCTAACGCAGCGGCAGAGCGTTCAACTGTCGCAGCAAAGAAGATTAGGGCCGCCTGCGGATAACAACCATGGCAGCAACCGAACCACACCATACGGATGAAATTATTCCGGCGGAGCTTTGGCCAAGCGCGCATGAGGACGCATCTAGGGCTTCGTCAGCCTTTAGCGATGGAATATCTGCCGCTGCTTCCCGAGCAGCGGCCTACCGTGTTGCAGCCGAACATCTTTCCGCGACAACCGAGGGTGCTACAGCAGAAGCCGTCATTGCAGCCCATCGCCAGCACGCGGCTGACCACGACAAGCACGCGGATATCCGCCGGGACATCGCCACGGCGGCTTCACGGGTAGCAACGCTGGGTCATGATTTGGCGACCTGCTTAAACAGGATCGAACACGAGGCACGCGAAGAGTTGGCAGCAGCAACGTTTCTGCCGGCGGCGCGTCAAGCGATCACCAATGCGGCGCGCGCTAGGGCGGCAGCAGCGCATGCTGAATTTACGGCCGCGGTGAGTCGCCATCACGCCCAAGTTGTGGAGGGGGTGACACCGTACTTAACCGCGGTAGCTGGGCAAACCCCGGTGCCACTCTCTCCATCACCATCCGCGCCGCGCTCACCGACTCAACCACTAGATACAGCAACCGATCCAGACGGTCTAGAGCCGCGCGGTCGAGGTGGCCTTGAGCGCCGCGCAAAGGGTCCACAGCAGCAGGGCACATCATCTGATCCTGGCAGATCACCGTTACCTGACGGATTAGAGCAGCGCGGCCCGATTGAGTCGTCGAGCCCTGCACTGCCGCCTCCTGTGCCGATCGGCTCCGGGAGAGCTCCTTCGGTTGGGGGAGGCGGGCTCGGCGGCGGTGGAATGC
>NZ_LKTM01000122.1 GCF_001417955.2 Mycobacterium gordonae
GACGGCCACCACTCCTGGGCGCGCGTGGTGGCGTGGGCGATTTTTGCGGTGGCTGTCATCACCGATCGATTCGACGGGCTGCTCGCCCGCAATTACGGCATGGCGACCGAATTCGGCGCGTTCGTCGACCCGATCGCGGACAAGACGCTGATCGGGGCGGCGCTGATCGGGCTGTCGATGCTTGGTGAGCTGCCCTGGTGGGTGACGGTGCTGATCCTGACCCGCGAAGTGGCGATCACCGTGCTGCGGCTGGCTGTCATCCACCGCGGTGTCATTCCCGCCAGCTGGGGCGGCAAGCTCAAGACCGTGGTCCAGGCGGTGGCGATCGGCTTGTTCGTGTTGCCCCTGTCCGGGATTCTGCACACCGCCGCCGTGGTGGTGATGGGTCTGGCGATCGTCCTCACCGTCGTCACCGGCATCGACTACGTCGCGTCGACGGTCCGAGAAATTCGCCGGACCAAACGCGACGCCTAGGGAACCATTGCGGCCATCGCCTGCGTTCACCTGAAGTCCCATGAATTCTTGGGGATGACCGGACGAAGGGGAGCACGATGGCGTCACTAGTGCGTGAGGTGGTTGGCGACGTGCTGCGGGGGGCCCGGACATCGCAGGGCCGGACGCTGCGCGAGGTGTCCGATTCGGCGCGGGTGAGCCTCGGGTATCTGTCGGAAATCGAGCGCGGCCGCAAGGAGCCGTCCAGTGAGCTGCTCACCGCGATCTGCGACGCGCTGCAGGTTCCGCTCTCACAGGTGCTCATCGATGCCGGCGAGCGGATGGCCCGCGAAGAGCGTGCCAGCCGCGCCTCCATCGATGCCAGCATCAAGGTTGTCATCCCACCGGTGGTCTCGCTGGCCGTGGCGTGAGCGCGGCGGGTAGACCCGCGTCCACGAGATATGCACCATGGGTGGGGCGATGAGAGCTGACCCACTAAATTGAGCGGCAGGGTAAGCGTTGCGGCCCATCCGGCACACAAGAAGAAGCGAAGGCGGAGCTAACTGATGGCCAATCCGTTCGTCAAAGCGTGGAAGTACCTCATGGCGCTGTTCAACTCCAAGATTGACGAGCACGCCGACCCGAAAGTGCAGATCCAGCAGGCCATTGAAGAGGCACAACGCACTCACCAGGCGTTGACCCAGCAGGCCGCGCAGGTGATCGGCAACCAGCGTCAGCTGGAGATGCGGCTCAACCGCCAGCTGGCCGACATCGAGAAGTTGCAGGTAAACGTGCGTCAGGCGCTCACCCTTGCCGACCAGGCCGTCGCCAGCGGGGACGCCGCGAAGGCCACCGAGTACAACAACGCCGCCGAAGCGTTCGCCGCCCAGCTGGTGACCGCCGAGCAGAGCGTCGAAGACCTCAAGACGCTGCACGACCAGGCCCTGCAGGCGGCCGGGCAGGCCAAGAAGGCCGTCGAACGCAACGCGATGGTGTTGCAGCAGAAGATCGCCGAGCGCACCAAGCTCCTCAGCCAGCTCGAGCAGGCCAAGATGCAGGAGCAGGTGAGCGCGTCGCTGCGGTCGATGAGCGAGCTTGCCGCCCCGGGCAACACGCCCAGCCTCGACGAGGTGCGCGACAAGATCGAACGGCGGTACGCCAACGCGATCGGCTCCGCCGAGCTTGCGCAGAGCTCGGTGCAGGGCCGGATGCTCGAGGTCGAGCAGGCCGGCGTGCAGATGGCAGGGCATTCCCGGCTCGAGCAGATCCGGGCATCGATGCGTGGCGAGGCACTGCCCGCCGGTGGTGCGACCGCACCTGGTGTCACTCCGGCGACGCCGGCCACCGAGCCCGGTGGAGCCGTTCCCGATAAGCCGTTCGGCCAGTAGGAGAAGCCGATGGCGGCCAAGTCGAATCAGCGGGGCCTGTGGCGCGGGTTGCTGCAGCGCGGATTCGACACCGCCGCGGACCTGACCGACCTGGTTGCCCGCAAGATCAGCGCCGCCAGTGACCCGCGGGCGCGCCAGCTGCGCCGCCGGCGACGCGCGCTGCGGTGGGCGTGGATCTTCACCGCCGGAGTCGTGTTCTGGGGGTTGGTGACCGCGGTGCTGGCGGCCTGGGGCTGGTTCGCGCTCCTGCTGCAGATCACCGGCGCCGTCGCCGTCGTGATGGTGATTCCGGCGACGCTGCTGTTCTTCCGGTACTACTGGCTGAAGGCCGAGCCGCTTCCGGCCCAACGGCCGGCCAACCCCCGCCGGCTACCGCCGCCCGGTTCGGCCGCGCGGCCCGCCATGTATGCACTGGGCGCTTCCGAACGCGGGTTCTTCTCGCTGCTGGGGGTCATCGAGCGCGGCGCGATGCTGCCGGCCGACGAGATCACCGACCTGACCGACGCGGCCAAGCGGACCTCGGCGGCCATGGCGGCTACCGCCGCTGAAGTGGTGTCGATGGAAAGAGCAGCGCACAACGCCGAAGGTTCGCGTCAGTATCTGGTGCCGACCATCAACGCCTACACCGCACAATTAGGCGCCGGCGTCCGCCAGTACAACGAAATGGTCACTGCAGCGGCGCATTTGGTGTCTTCCGTGAGCGGCGACGGCACGGTGGGCGTCGCGCCGCTGGCCCAGCAGCGCTACCGTGACGAACTCGCCGGTGCCACCGATCGGCTGCTCGGCTGGGCGCAGGCCTTCGATGAGCTCGGCGGCCTGCGCCGGGCCTGAGCCCACGGGTTACGGCACCAGCCCGTTCTGGCCATTCTGACCGAGCAGCAGGCCACCGGCGCCACCGGCGCCCGCGTTGCCATTCCCTCCGGTGCTCTGTCCGCCGTTGCCGCCGTTGCCACCCCCGCCCAGCAGGAAGGCGTTGCCGCCGTTACCGCCGCTACCGGCTTTCCCTACCAGCGTTTCACCGCCGTTTCCGCCGTTACCACCGTCTCCGATCAGCGCGCCTTTCCCGCCGCCCCCGCCGTCGCCGCCGGTGCCGTTCTCGCCTGCCCCGCCGCTTCCACCAGCGCCGCCCGAACCGTAGAGCGCGCCGGCACTTCCACCGGTACCGCCTTGTCCACCGCTGTTGCTCCCCAGCCCACCGGCGCCGCCGGCACCGCCGGAACCGATCAGTCCGCCGTTACCGCCGCCACCTCCTGCGCCGCCGTT
>NZ_LKTM01000123.1 GCF_001417955.2 Mycobacterium gordonae
GATGATCTGCCGCTGCAACAGTGGTGCGACCAGGTGCGCGCCCTGCTGGCCGCCGACCCGACGATCACCGCCATGTCAATCAGCCGCAGCTTCGAGCGCTCAGAGTCTTGGATCTATCAGCGGCTGTACAGATACCCCGGACACGGCGAATGAGCCGCCACGGTCGATCGCTTGGCTGCCATCCAGCCTTAGCGGGCGGGACCGATCCCTTTGTGCTGGCGTGTACGCGATGCGCGCGCACGCGCATCGATGCGAACGGTGAAGGGTTCCACAGCGCGGTGAGATGGTGCCCGCCAGTACCTGGTGGGCACTTGGTCTGGCCGGGCACTGCACGCAGGACACCGCGGGGCCCCACTTCTTCCCAGCCGCGATAAGTAGCACGATCGCCACGACGACTGCGGCGACAAGTGCAATGGCGGCGCACAGAAAGCAACTCACCCGCGCCGCTTCGAGAAGGCCTGCCTCGATTGCGTTTTCCCACAATGAATTTCGCGCCTAGAGTACCAGCGGCTGACTCTCCCTACGCGGCAGCTTCACCTTGGCTGGCGAGACCACTGGCGCTAATCCCGTTGCCAGTGAGCAGGTTTGGCGGGTGGTCAACAGCCGCTGCTGCTGGAACGGCGGACATCACCTGCAGGTCGAGAAGTTGCAGTTCCCAGTTCCACCGCATGGTGTAGGCGGGCGTGCCGATGGCCGCCGCGATGTAGGGGAACCGCTGCGCGTGCTGAGCCGCCGATGTTCCACTGCGTGGTGTCACGGAGGGCCCCGTGACTGCCGGCAAGTTGTAGATGTTGACCGGTCCGGCGGGGGTGTGGAGCCACCATTCGGCGTCGACCAGTGCGGGATTTGTGAACGCCATGGCCTTGGGCGGCCCGAAGAGCTCTGCACACATCAGCGCCGTTGGGCCGTCGCGCATTTCGCGGGTTACCGGGTTGATGAAAATGATGACGCGTTTGCGCATTTACTGCCAAGTCAGCATGTCGAGGAGTCTCAGATCGGTGATGTGGTGCAGGTTCGCGCCTAGTGTGCCCTTGTTGCCGAGTACCGCGCGTAGCCGCGTGAGCGCTTCGGACTCATTATTGGTGATCAAGTCGTCACGAATGGCGGGCCAGTAGGCGGCTCTCTGGTATTTCAGACGCGGGTAGCGGTCGGCGGCTTGCTCAGCGAGCTGGCGGTACATATCGGTCACCTTGGAATCAAGGATGGGGATAGCCGCGGGGCGCTTGATGTGAAGTACCTTGCTGATTTTCGATCGAGCCACGTTGGTTGGCGCGTCCTGTTCAAAGTGCCGGTAGAACGATTCGAGTTGGTCGTAGAGACCATTTCGGATATTCGGCTCAGCGCGTAGAAGATCAGCGTCGGCTGGCGGCCACGGCGCGCTGGTTGCACGTTCGACAAACCATACGAGTTGCTCTTCCGATATACGTGAATAGATGACCCATGTACGGGCTACTTCCGCACGAGTAAGCACTTCCGGGTCGCCGGGACCAGGCAAGTCGTAGTCGACGATGGTCCGGCCCGGATACTGCCGCAGCTGGGCCACACACTCTTCGATCGACCGCTCCCTGCCGGCGATCACAATGACTTCTGAAGTAGACACCCTGTCACTCTCACATGTCCAAGAATGCGAGCGCAAAATCGCGATCGCGGTAACGATCCCCAATCCAACCGTCCTGACCGCCGCTGGCGTTGCTCCTGAGTCGGTGTTCACCGACAAGCTCTCTGGATCGGCCAAAACAACGCGGCCGGGCGTGACTGCGATGATGAACTACGCCCGTGCCGGTGACACTGTGGTGGTCGCCGCCATCGACGGTCTCGGCCGCTGCGTCGCCGAAGTCACCCGCACTATTGCTGACCTCGGAGAGCGGGGGATCGTGCTGCGGGCATTGCGTGAAGGGATCGACACCGCCACGCCCACCGGGCGGGCAGTCGCGGCGATCATGGCTACCTTGGCCGAACTCGAACTCGAACTCGAACTCGAACTCGGCCGCGAGCGCCGTGCCGCCTCCCGTGAAGCAAGACATTCGCGCCCGGCTCCCGGCCACCAAACCACCCAAGCTCAGCGACGAACGCCAGGACCAACTTCGCCGACTGGCCGCAACTGGAGAGCCTATCGGTGAACTCGCCGCCGCATTCGGCATAGGACGCGCCACCGCCTACCGGTACCTATCTCAAGGCGGCGCTGAGTACCCAGAACCGAATGAGTGACGGGCTGTTGTCGGTGGTGGCGCGGATGATCGGTGTCATGCGACAGCTTGACGGACGAGCGTGATGACGGCCGGCGGGGCCGAGACCTGGGGGCGGAATGAAATGCGCCATCTGGCGTCGCGTCAGTTCGGGTTGTTTACCTCAGCCCAGGCGCGGCGGAACGGGCTTTCCAACATCGAGGTAGCGCAACGTCTTGCCTCGGGCGAACTGTATGTGGCGTATCGCCGTGTCTTCGGGTTCACCGAGAACGACGCCGACATGTTCAGGTGCGAAGACTGGGCTGCTCGATGGCTGGCGCTCAAACCCACCGCAGACATCGAAGCGCGCCGAGCCGCCCCAGATTGCATCCTCAGCCACGAAAGCGCGGCAGCGATCCGCAACCTAGGGACGGTCGTTGCTGACGGTCTGTACCTCACCGGCCCCCGCTCCATCAACAAAACCCCACAGGTGCGCAGCTACCTGCGTGACATCGGTGCCCGCGGCGCGGAATGGAACGTCTTCGAAGGACTTCCGGTCGCGATGCCGGGGCGTATCGTCGCTGACCTGGCCGACGCTGAGATTGACGGGTCCCATCAAGGAACGGTCATCGCCGACATCATCGACGACGGATTACTTACGATGGAAGAAGTCGGCCGCCGCCTGGACCCCTACGCTCACCGGTGGGGGGTTTCCGGCGGCGTTGAACTCGCCCAACTATTCACCGCCGCCGCCTGTCGGTCCAAATGATCCACCAGGGAGGCACTACACGCGCGAGTATCGCTCTTTCCCTTGGCATTTCGCGATCCAGTGTGTACCAGGAGTTGGTGGGTTGATGGTCGACGGTCGGCCCACGTACACCGCGCTCGCCAGCCGCGACGGACGCTGGTGGCTCATCCGCGTCCCCGGCCTCGGCCACAATCCCGAAGAGGGCATCTACACGCAAGCCCGCAAACGTGCCGACATCGAACGGGTCTGCTGCACGATCAGGTGACAGTTTCGGTCACGCGGCCTGACTGGCCGGTGTGGTCATGATTGCTTCGAATTC
>NZ_LKTM01000124.1 GCF_001417955.2 Mycobacterium gordonae
GTGGATGGCTGAGCGGCAATGGCGGCGCGGGGGGCCACGGCGGCGCCGCCACGGCGGGCATCAACGGCGGCCTGCCGGGGCGCGGCGGTGATGGCGGCAGCGCGATGCTTTTCGGCGCCGGCGGCGCCGGCGGTCAGGGCGGAACCGGCCTGGCCGGTGCCGATGGCGTTAACCCGGTGGTCAGCGGCACAGCCGCCACGGGCAGTTCGGGCGGCAGCACCTTCAACCCGAGTACCGGCGATGCCTTCGGCTTTACCGGTGGCGACGGCGCGGACGGTGGTCTCGGTGCCACGGGCGGCACCGGCGGCGCGGGTGCCACGGAGTACGCCCCGTTGAGCGGTACCGCACACGGCGGTAACGGAGGCACCGGTGGCTCCGGCGGCAACGGGGGCGCCGGCGGTGCCGGCGGCGGTGCCGTTGCACAAGGCAGCGGTCTGGCCTTCGGAGGCAACGGCGGCAACGGGACTAACGCATCGGCCCCCGGTGGCGCGGGCGGCGACGGGGGAAGCGGCGGCGGGGCCCTGGCCGACAACGTTGGATCGCAAGGCTTTTCGGGGTTCGGCGGTAATGGCGGCGGCGGCGCCACAGGAATTGCCGGCGGCACCGGTGGCGTAGGAGGCGCAGGCGGCAACGGTGGTCATGGCGGGCTACTGGCCGGCACCGGCGGAGTCGGCGGCGTTGGCGGCACCGGCGGCGCTGGCGGAATCGGAGCCGATGGTGGCGCAGGTGGCGCCGGCGGCAAGTCAAACTTGGCCGGCGGGGCGACAGGAGCGCTCGTTGCTCAAGGCGGTCAGGGTGGCCACGGGGGCGCCGGCGGCTCCGGAGGCCAGGGCGGCGCCGGCGGTGCCGGCGGACCGGGTGGCAACGGTGGCGCCGGGGGGCTGCTGTTCGGGCACGGCGGCACCGGGGGCAACGCCGGTATCGGCGGGCACGGCGGCCTGGGCGGCGACGGCGGCCTTGGCGGTCGCGGTGGCAATGGCGGTGACGCTGCCTCCTTCGCCCCGAGCACGTTCACCCAAGGCGGTGACGCCGGCGATGGTGGCACCGGTGGAGCCGGCGGCAACGGCGGCAACGGCGGCGGCAGCGGCACCGGGGGCCTTGGCGGTGCCGGTGGCTGGTTCGGTCAGGCCGGCATCGCCGGCAGCGCCGGACCCGGCGGAACGGGAGGCGGCGGAGGCAGCGGGGTCAGCGGCGGAGGCGCCGGCACGGCCGGGACTGGGTCATCGCCGGGAGGGTCAGCTACTCCTGGTGGTACGGGTGCTGACGGCTTGGCCGGACAGAACGGGTGAATCCGGTTGTGCGATCGAACATAAGTCGGGCTGACAGGATTTGAACCTGCGACCACTTGACCCCCAGTCAAGTGCGCTACCAAACTGCGCCACAGCCCGGTGCTGCCGGCCTTTGAAAGATCCGCGAACCAACAGCAGGTCGACAGCCTACCGCAGCCACCCGAAAGGCCAGACCTAGGCCACCTGCGCGTCGGAAGCCGCAGCCCGCTGCCACAGCAGCGACGAGTACACCGTCCGCCCGTCGGGCAGGGCCAACTCCGACGACAGGGTCAGCCGGTCGCCGTCGAGGTCGCTGTGGCGCAGATGGAACTGGCCCAGGTAGTTCGGCACCAACGACAGCGTCGCCTGATGCCGGATGTCACCGGTCTGCTCATCGACGAAGTACCGCCCGCTGTAGGCCAGGTATCCCAGGGCCGCGGCGGCCGCCTGTTCCGGCGTGCCGCCACTGGCCACCGGACGGTCGTAGTCCGGCCGTCCCGAGGACTGGATCTGCGCCGACATGAACCCGTCCGGGGTGTACATGATCAAGCCCTGGGCATCCTCGCCGTGCGGGTACCTGGCCGGCCCGTCTGGGCTGTCCCGCTCCACGTAAGAAACGAGCCGCCAGGCTCCAACAAGACTGTCACGCAATGATTTTGACATCTATGAAACTCCTCAATACCTTACGCGGGACCGGGTGTCGACTTTTGCGACCCACGCCCGCAACACCTGGGCGAGTTCGGCCTCGCGGCCGTAGAAGCGCTGCGCCGGCACCGGCACGCTGACCGCCACCAGCACATCACTCACGCCGTGCAGCACCGCCCCCACCGCGCAGATGCCTTCGGTCTGCTCCTCGCGGTCGTAGGCGACGCCATCGGCACGGACCCGGTCCAGCTCGTCACGCAGAGCGGCCTGATCGGTGATGGTGTTCGGGGTGAGTTGGACCAGCCGCTTGGGCATGGCCTGAGCCAGCTGATCAGGCGGCAGCGCCGCCAACAACGCCTTGCCGTTGGCGCTGCAGTACAGCGGGAACGTCTCCCCCACCGCGCTCACCGCCTGCAGGCGGTGCGGCGCGACGACCTGGTCGATGAAGTCGGCGCGGTCGCCGTCCAGAATCGACAGGTCCACCGTTTCGTTGAGGCTGCGCGACAGGTCGGTCAGGAACGGGTGCATGTCGGTGACCACCCCGAGGCGCACCGTGTTGGCCATCCGCGCGATCTCCGGGCCCAATCGGTAGGGCCCCCGGGCGCCCCGGCGCGACGCGACCAGCCCCTCGTCTTCCAACGCGTTCAATATCCGGCTCACCGTCGACCGCGCCATCCCGACCCGCTCGCAGATCTCGGCCTGATTCAAGCCACCCGGGTGCGACTGCAGCAGCCGCAGTATCTCGGCGGCCCGGGCAATGACCTGTATTCCGCCGCTGCGGACTTCCGCAGTCTCCGGCGCGACTGTCATGCCCGCACTCCTCTCCCGGCCGGCAGCTGCAGCACGGCTTCGGCTTCTTCCACAGGGGCCAGCGACAGGTCCAGGGCATGGGCCAGCCGCACAGTGCGGGATACCAGCGCCAGATTGCTCGACGCCAGCTCACCCTTGCGCAGATATAACGTGTCTTCCAGCCCCACCCGGGCATTGCCGCCAAGCGCCAGACCCATCGCGGTGAGTTCCAGGTTGGCCCGACCGATCGCGATGACCTGCCAGATCGCCCCCGGGGGTAGCCGGCGCACCATGGTGAGCAGGTTATCGGCGGTGGCAGCCATCCCACCCTGCACCCCGAGCACGATGCTGAACTGCAGCGGTTCGGCCAGCAGTCCCTCGGCCCACAGCCGCAGGCAGGCCTCCAGATGGCCGGTGTCGTAGATCTCCAGCTCGGGCTTGATGTCCAGCTCGGCCATGCGGCCGGCCAGCCGGCGCACCGCATCCGGCGGGTTGCGAAATTCCCCGCGGCCGAAGCTCATTGAGCACGGGTTGAGCGTGGCCATCCGCGGCCGCAGCTCCACCAGCTTCTCGCGTTCTTCGAACGGCACGCTGAGGCCGACTCCGGTCGACATCTGGATCAGGATCGGACAACGATCGGCGATCAGATCCATCGTGCGCCGCGCGATATCCAGATCAGCTGTGGGCCTTTCGTATTCGTCGCGCAGGTGGATGTGGGCGACCGAAGCGCCGGCGTGGTAGGCCTGCTCGACGGCGGTCGCGATCTCCTCCGGAGTGGTGGGCAGGGCGGGGTTGTCGGCCTTGGTCGCGATGGGCCCGGTCGGCGCAACCGTCAACAGGACGCTCACGAGTCCTCCCCGTCCAGGTGGGCCATGGTAACCAGCAGCAGCGCTTCCTGGTCCGAACGATTGAGAATTGACCGCGTCTCGCCCCTGGCCAGGTGCATGCTGTCGAGCCGGCCCAACACCGTCTCACCCTCGTCGGTGTGAATCACCAACTCGCCATCCAGCACGACGTAGACGGTTTCCGCTGGGGCAGCCGCTTTTTCGGCCATACCGCCGGGGTGATACAGCGACACTCCGACCCAGAATCGTTCGCTGGGACCGGCTTCCAGACCTTGCAACCGCGAGGTGCACACGTGGTGGTGCGCGGGTGCCACATATGTCGGGGCGTCGCACACACGAGTGACGTTCATGCTCAGGCCGCCTCACCCGTCTCGATGCGGTAACCCCCGGTCGGGTCGACGATCGCGACCAGCCGCACGATGCAGCCGTCGCCACCTACCCAACGCCACGGGAAGGCCGCGAAGGTGACCCGCTTGCCGGTGACCTTGTCCAGGTCGCCGCCGACATTCTCGAAGCCGTAGATGCCCTTGGACAGAATGGCTCGGTGGCAGGGCTCCCATTCGGGGAAGTCGTCGAGCACCTTGCGGCCGGTCTGCTCTTCGTATTCCTTGACGGCCCAGGGCAATAGACCGCCCTGGGCCTCCGCCGGGCCATGCGGGGCGATCGCGGTGGCCAGCGGATGGTCCAGCGCCTGGGTGTCGGTGCCGACCGCCTTGACGCCTTTGGCCGCGAACCATTCGCCGGCCTCTTTGTAGAAACCCGGCGAGTACGCGTAGTACTCGGCACTGTCGGCGTACTTGTGGTGCCAGCCGGTGTTGACGATGACGATGTCACCGGGACGGATCTCCGGGGTGACCTTCTCCAAGTCGTCGGCGGTCACGACGCCCCACTTGCCCTTGGGAATCGAGACGACGACCCCGGTTCCGAAGAACGCGCTGAGCGGGATCTCTTCGAGGAACGGGGTTCCCTCGACCACGTGCGCGGGTGCGTCGATGTGCGTACCGGAATGCATGACAGTGGTGATCTTCTGGGTCAGCACCCGGCTTTTCGCCATACCGTGCAGCCGTTCGATCTTGACGTCCTCGAAGTACGGCCACGCCGGCACCCCGTGCCCCCACGGGTGCGACAGGTCGTAGAACTCCAGGGCTGACTCGGCTTTACCGAGGGGCCAGGTGAATTCCATGACTACAACGTCCTTTCTGTGTTGAGTTGCCGACTGATGTGCCCGGCCAACCGGGCGGCCGTCTCTTCTCGCGCCCCCTCGGGCCAGTCCAGGAACCCCCGGCCGGTGCGGGCTCCGAGTTGGCCCGCCTCGACGAGCTCGCGAAGCAGCGGGCTGGGATGCGGGTCGCTGTTGATGTTCGGGATCACCGCGTCATGGATGGCCAGCGTCAGGTCCAGGCCGATGTAGTCGGCGTTCTCCAGCGGACCGAGGGCGGCCAGCCGCAGCCCGATCGTGTTGCGCACCACCAGATCCACCGTCTCGGCATCGCAAACGCCTTCGGCGACAAGGGCCATCGCTTCGCGCCACAGCGCGTGCTGCAACCGGTTGCCGATGAACCCCGCAACGTCGCGGCAGACCCGCACCGGCATCTTGCCGGCCTCGGTCAGCAGACCGATGACCCGCTCAACCGTGTCGGAGCTGGTCCGCTCACTGGGGATCACCTCGACCACCGGGATGAGGTCGGGCGGATTCCAGAAGTGGGTACCGATCACGCGGCTACCGTCTTCGACCCGCTCGGTGACGGCGCCGATCGGCAGCACCGAAGTGTTGGTCGCCAGAACGGCATTGGGCGCAAGGCCGGCCAGGCGTGCGAAGAGTTCCTGTTTGACCGCAAGGTTTTCCACGATGGCCTCGACCACCAGATCGGCATCCCGCGCCGCCGCGGCCAGATCGCCGACGGCAGACACCGAACCGCGTCCCGCCCCGGAGACTTCGCGCGCCTCTGCTGCTGCGACTTCGAGGATTTCGTCATTTGTGTCGGTGATGACGACATCAAGTCCCGCCGATGCCAGCACACCCGCGATGCGACGGCCCATCAAGCCGGCACCGACGACGGTCGCCCGGGCGAAGCCGTGCGATCTCAGCATGCGGTGTATCCCCCGTCCAGATACATCACCTGGCCGGTGTAGAAGCTGGAGGCGTCGCTGAGCAGGTAGATCAGGGCGCCGACGAAGTCCTCGGGTTCGGCGAAGCGGCCCAACGGAATTCGGGCGAACATGGCTTCGCGTGTCGTGCGGCCCTTTTCGTCGTCGGCATACATCCACTCGGTCAGCTCAGACCGGAAGACCGTGGGGGCCAGGGCGTTCACCCGAATACGATCAGCGCCCCACTCGGCGGCCAGCGACTTGGCGAGCAGGTCGGTACCCGCCTTGGACGGACAGTAGGCGCTGTATCCCGCGGGGTGGCCGAGCGCGCCCCGCACGGAGGACACCAGGACGATGCTGCCGCCGAGGCCCTGCTCGAGCATGACCCGTCCGGCCGCCTGACAAGTCAGCCAGGCCCCCCGCACGTTGGCGTGCATGACGTTGTCGAAGTCGTCCACGGCCATCTCGGTGATGGGCGCGACGTGGTTCATGCCGGAGGCGACCAGCACTCCGTCCAACCGGCCGTGGTGTGCGACGGCCGCCTCGACCATAGCCTGCGCGTCGGCGGGAGTTTCCGGACGGCGCGGCATCAGGACGGCACCGTCGATGCCGGCGTCGTCCACGAGTTGGTCCAATCCGGCCGAGTTGCCGCCGGCCAGGGTCAACCGCGCTCCCGCGTCGGCGAGGGCCCGCGCCGCGACTCGGCCCAGCGAACCGGTGGCGCCGGTGATCAATATCGACTTGTCGCGAACGCTGAATCGCGTCTGAATGCTGCTGAGCGCCTCTTGCGTCGTCATTCCGTGTTCCTCACTAATCCCACGATGCGGTTATTAATATCCGCTATACGAGAGATATTAAGAAGCGCTATCGACGCATGTCAACGACACATTCTTGTGATGTAGCTTTCTATGCCCGCATTGCGGGAGTTGGGCTGCGAGCGGGTAGAAAGAGCAGCGTCAGCGCCGCTGGGCACCGCGCTTTTCGCGCATTCGCACGTTGATCCGGATCGGACTGCCCTCGAACCCGAACGTCTCGCGCAGTCGCCGCTCCAGGAACCGTCGGTAGCCGGCTTCCAGGAACCCGGTGGTGAACAACACGAACGTGGGGGGCCGGGACGCGGCCTGCGTCGCGAACAGAATGCGCGGTTGCTTGCCACCGCGCACCGGCGGCGGTGTGGCGGCCACCACCTCTTTGATCCAGCTGTTCAGCGGGCCGGTGGGGATCCGGGCGTCCCAGGACGCCAGCGCGGTCTCCATCGCCGGCACCAACTTCTGCACCGCCCGGCCGGTTTTCGCGGAGATGTTGACCCGCTGCGCCCAGCGCACCTGCACCAACTCGCGGTCGATCTCGCGGTCCAGCAGGTCGCGCCGATCCTCGTCGACGAGGTCCCACTTGTTGTACGCGATCACCAGAGCGCGCCCGGCCTCGATCACCATCGACAGCACCCGCAGGTCCTGTTCGGTGAGCGGCTGGGAGGCGTCGATCAGGATGATCACCACCTCCGCGGCGTCGATGGCGCCGCGTGTTCGCACCGAGGCGTAGAACTCGTGACCACTGGCCTGCCCGACCTTGCGGCGCAGGCCGGCGGTGTCGACGAACCGCCACACCTTGCCGCCCAGTTCGATCAGCGAGTCGACCGGGTCGACCGTCGTTCCCGCGACGTCGTGAACCACCGAGCGCTGATCACCGGCCAGCTTGTTCAGCAGCGAGCTCTTGCCCACGTTTGGTTTGCCGACCAGGGCGACCCGGCGCGGACCACCTCCGGTCGAGGCCACTTCGGAGACCTCGGGCACCGCGGCCAGCACCGCGTCGAGCAGCTCACCCACGCCGCGGCCGTGCATGGCGCTGATCGCATAGGGTTCGCCCAGGCCCAACGACCACAGCTCGGCGGCGTCGGATTCGGCGCGCTCACTGTCAACCTTGTTGGCGGCCAGGAATATCGGCTTGCCCGACCGCAGCAGAATGCGGGCGGCGGCCTCGTCGGCTGCGGTCGCGCCCACCGTGGCGTCCACCACCAGGATCACCGCGTCGGCGGTGCGCATGGCCACCGAGGCCTGCTCGGCCACCAGCTGCTGCAGCCCCTTGGCGTCGGGTTCCCATCCGCCGGTGTCCTGCACGACGAATCGACGCCCGGTCCACAGGGCGTCGTAGGACACCCGGTCCCGGGTCACTCCCGGGACGTCCTGCACCACCGCCTCGCGCCGGCCGATGATCCGGTTGACCAGTGTCGATTTTCCGACATTGGGCCGCCCGACGATCGCCACAACGGGCGCCGGACCGGCCTCATTCAGCTCATCTGATTCAAAATCAGTGAGCTCCCAATCACTTTCGTCAGACCAGGTACCGTCCTCGGTCATCGCACTGCCCCACTTCGCTGGGTTACCAACTCTTGTAGGTGGGCGATCACCTCGGCCTCGGTCATGTCGCTGGTGTCTACGACGATCGCGTCCGGCGCAGCCCTCAGCGGCGAGACCGCACGGGTGGAGTCAAGGTGGTCACGGCGCCGCACATCGGCCAGGACAGCCTCGTAGTCATCGGCCAGTCCGGCCCGGATGTTCTGGGCGTTGCGGCGCTGTGCGCGCGTCTCGGCAGAGGCGGTGAGGAAGATCTTGACCGGCGCATCAGGGAAGACCACGGTCCCGATGTCGCGTCCCTCGACGACGATCGTGCCCGGGCCGTCGGCCATCTGGCGCTGAATATCGACCAGTCGGGTACGCACGGACGGCACGGCCGATACCGCGGACACGGCCCTGGTGACGTCGTCACCCCGGATTTCCGCCGAAACGTCCTCTCCAGCAAGGGCGAAGCTGTTTGCGTCCGGGTCGTAACCGACCGATAGCCGGGCGCCTGACGCGATCTCGCTGACGGCCCCGGCATCGCTGGGATCGACGCCTGCGCGCAGCACCGCCAGCGTCACCATCCGGTACATCGCTCCGGTGTCGAGGAACCGTGCCCCCAGGCCGCGCGCCAATCCCCTTGACACCGAGGACTTTCCAGTGCCCGCCGGACCGTCGATCGCCACAACCACACTCGGTGCCCAATGGCTCGCTGCACTCCCGTCACTCGCTGCGCTCGTTCCGCTCACAACCCAACCGCCTTGTACAGTTGCCCGATCTCGTCATGCCGCAACGCCCGCACCGAACCGGGGCGCTGCTTACCCAGGGTCACCGCGCCGATGTCGGTGCGCACCAACGCTTCCACCGGAAAGCCGACCGCCGCCAGCAACCGGCGCACGATTCGGTTGCGGCCCTCGTGCAACGTGATCCGCACCAGCGATTTGCCCGGGATGGCGTCCACCACCGCGAAATCGTCGAGCTTCACCGGGCCGTCGTCCAATTCGATACCTGCCCGCAACTGCTTTCCCAGTCCCCGCGGGACGGCACCGGTCACCGTCGCGAGGTAGGTCTTGGGCACCTCGTGGGAAGGGTGCATCAACCGGTGGGCCAACTCCCCGTCGTTGGTCAGCAGGATCAATCCTTCGGTGTCGGCGTCCAGCCGTCCCACATGGAATAACTTCTTGTTGCCGCGGACTTTCCGTTCGATCAGGTCACCGATGCACGGCCGGCCACGATCGTCGGACATGGTCGAGTGCATGCCGCGCGGCTTGTTCAGCGCCAGGTAGACCAGCGAATCGTCCAGCACCACGCGGCCTCCGTCGACGCGGATCACCGAGGTGTCCGGGTCGACCCGGGTGCCCAGTTCGGTCACGACCTGCCCGTCGACCTCGACGCGCCCCTCGAGGATCAACTTCTCGGCCGCCCGGCGCGAGGCAATCCCGGCCTGGGACAACACCTTCTGCAAGCGGATCCCCCGCTCGTCCGATTCGACCATCAGTCGTGGTCCACGTCGAAGGTCAGCGGCTGATCCGAGACCCGGCCGCCGTTGAGTTTGATGAACCGCGGCTCGCTGTCCAGCGTTTCGCTGAGGTCGTCGATTGTGTCGACGTCCGGCAACAGTGGCGCGATGTCGGGCAGTTCGGACAACGACGTCAGTCCGAGCCGCTCGAGGAAAAGCTCGGTGGTGGCGAAAGTGACTGCGCCGCTGTCTTCGTCGTTACCGAACTCGGTGATCAGACCGCGCGCCAACAGCGTTCGCATCACGGCATCCACGTTGACGCCTCGCACCGCGCTGACCCGGGCCCGCGTCACGGGCTGGCGGTAGGCCACGACGGCGAGGGTTTCCAGGGCGGCCCGGGTGAGCTTGGTCCGCGCACCGTCCAGCAGCAGCTTCTCGACATAGGGCGCGAACCGCGCCCGCGTGTACAGCCGCCAACCCTCACCGGAGTGTCGCAGGTCAATGCCGCTGTCGCGCTCGGTGAGTTCATCGGCCATCAGCCGCAGCTTGGCCGCCACTCGGTAGACCGGTTGCTCGGTGGCCGACGCCAACGCCTCCGCGGTCACCGGCGTGTCCACCACCAGCAGCAGCGATTCGAGCACCCGCCCAAGCTCATCGGGATCCATTTCTGCGGGTTCGGCGATATCGGGGATGCCAGCATCCAGCTCGCCCTCAGGCGGCAGTTCGGTCATCTACTGATCTCGCACTTCTAGCAACGATTCGCTCGCTGGCCGTTCCCCGGTCCATGAAACCTGGAGCACGCCAAGGGGCTCGGACTGGTCGAATGCTACAGCCCGGGACCGATACAGTTCGAGCAGCGCAAGGAAGCGCCCGACGATCTCGACCGGCACGGTGCAGTCGGCCACCAGTTCCGAGAACGACGCCCACTGGCCGCTGCCCCGCCCTTCCAGCATCCGCAGAATGTGGCGGGCCTGCTCGGGCACCGACACCGGCTCGACGTGCAGATGCCCGATACCGACGGTGGGAACCGGGCGTGGGGTGAAGGCGATCGCGGCGATCTCGGCGAACCGCTGGGCGTCGACACCGATCATCACCTCGGGCAGCAGGCCCTCGAAGCGCTCCTCTAAGGCCACCGCACGGGGGTAGCTGCGCAGCGCGGTGGCCTCGAGTTCGGCGAACATCTCCGCGACGTGCTTGAAAGCCCGGTACTGCAGCAGCCGCGCGAACAGCAGGTCGCGCACCTCCAGCAGCGCCAGATCCTCCTCGTCGTCGACCTGGCCGGTGGGCAGCAGCCGGGCCGCTTTGAGGTCCAGCAGGGTGGCCGCGACCACCAGGAAGGCGGTGGTCTCCTCCAGGTCCAGCTGTGCGCCGATGGTTTTGGTGTAGGCGATGAAGTCGTCGGTGACCTGGTGCAACGCCACCTCGGTGACGTCGAGCCGGTGGGCGAAGATGAGCTGCAGGAGCAGGTCGAACGGGCCCTCGAAATTGGTCAGCCGGACCTGAAACCCGTGCTCGGAGGCCGCCTGACCGTCTGGGCCGCTCACACGCCGAATCGGTCGATGAACTCGCGAGCCAGCGAGCGGTACGCGAGCGCCCCGGCCGACTTGGGGGCCCAGGTGGTGATGGGCTCGCCCGCGACGCTGGTCTCCGGGAAGCGGACGGTGCGGGTGATCACGGTGTCGAACACTAGATCACCGAATCGTTCGACGACGCGGGCCATCACCTCACGTGAGTTCACGGTGCGCGGGTCGTAGCGGGTGATCAGGATGCCGCTGATGTCCAGTTTGGGGTTGAGCCGGTCGCGCACCTTGTCGACTGTGTCGGTGAGCAGCGCCAGGCCGCGCAGCGAGAAGAACTCGCACTCGGTGGGAATGACGACGCCTTCGGCACAGGCGAGGCCGTTGACGGTGAGCAGTCCCAGCGACGGCTGGCAGTCGATCAGCACGTAGTCGTAGCGGTCCAGCACCGGATACAGCGCCCGGGCCAGCGTCTGCTCGCGCCCGACTTCGTTCACCAGCTGAATCTCCGCCGCCGACAGGTCGATGTTGCTGGGCACCAGATCCAGGTTCTTGACCCGGGTGTGCAGCAGCACGTCGTCGATCGACACCCGCGACTCGACCAGCACGTTGTGGATCGTCTTTTCCAGCTCGTAGTGCGGAACACCGAGGCCGGCGGACAGCGCACCCTGGGGGTCCATGTCGACCAGCAGCACCCGCCGCCCGTACTCGGCCAGCGCCGCGCCCAGGTTGATCGTCGAGGTCGTCTTGCCGACGCCACCCTTCTGGTTGCACATCGCGACGACCTTGGCCGGCCCGTGGCTGGACAGCGGCTTGGGTTCGGGAATCGCCCGCGGCGGCCGGCCGGTCAGGCCGATCTCTGGACCGTTGCCGGGGTCGGTCATGCCCGGTCGCGGTGGGTGGTGACGGGCGTCAGCGTGGACATTGCAGGAAAGTCTAACGGCTCGTCTTGCCTGCGCCGGGAGACCCGCAGGCAACGTTTGCGGGCGCGTCGGCTGAGCGGCGCGGTGAGCGCCGACACTGTGCCGCCCGCCCGCATTTCCGGCCTAGGGTGTCGGTATGGACCTGAAGCGGCGCATACCCCTGCTGCGGTGGTCGGTGTGGCGGATGGCCACCGGCGCTCGCAACATCACCAGGACCGGTCAGATCGGTGACGGACGCGAGGCGGCGGCCGTCGACTACGTGCTGAACAACGCGCGGGCCGGCGACATCGACGACGTGCTGGCCACCATCGACAAGTTCGCCTACGAGAAGTCGATGTTGATCAACGTCGGGGACGAGAAAGGGCAACTGCTCGACGCCGCGGTGCGACGCGCCGATCCGTCGGTCGCTCTGGAACTCGGTACCTATGTGGGGTACGGCGCGCTGCGGATCGCGCGCGCCGCGCCGGGCGCCAAGGTGTATTCCATCGAACTCGCCGAGGCCAACGCCGCCAACGCCCGGCGCATCTGGGCTCATGCCGGCGTCGCGGACCGGGTGACCTGTGTGGTCGGCACCATCGGTGATGGCGGCAGGACGTTGGACGCGCTGGCCGGTGAGCACGGGTTCGGTTCAGGCACAGTCGATTTCCTGTTCCTCGATCACGACAAGGACGCGTACCTGGACGACCTGAGGAGCATCATGGACCGCGGGTGGCTGCATCGGGGCTCGATCGCAGTCGCCGACAACGTCCGGGTGCCGGGGGCGCCGCAGTATCGCGGATACATGCGCGAGCATCAGGGCAAGCTGTGGGACACGACCGAGCACAAGACGCATCTGGAATACCAGTCGATGGTGTCGGACCTGGTGCTGGAATCGGAGTTCCTCGCCTAAGTCGCGCGAGCAGACGCAAAATCGCCCGGGAGCATGCGCTCCGAGGTGATTTTGCGTCTGCTCGCGCGGGGTTGGCGCGGGTCAGGTGGCGCGCGGGTGGGCGCCGGCCCACACCTCCCGCAGGGCGTGCACGGTGACCAGGGTGTAGATCTGCGTCGTGGTCACCGAGGCGTGGCCCAGCAACTCCTGCACCACCCGCACGTCGGCGCCGCCCTCCAGCAGATGCGTGGCGAAGGAGTGCCGCAGCATGTGCGGCGACACCCCTGACGTGATCCCGGCACGATCGGCCGCGTCCTGCAACACCTGCCAGGCACTCTGTCGCGACAGCCGGCCTCCCCGGGCATTGAGGAAGATCGCGGGCGTGCCCCGTCCCCGTCGGGCCAGGTCCGGGCGGCCGCGCACCAAATAGGCGTCGAGTGCCGCGACGGCGGGACGACCGATGGGCACCAGGCGTTGCTTACCGCCCTTGCCGCGCAACAACACTGACCGCGCATGGGTGTCGATGTCGTCGACGTCGAGCCCGACGGCTTCGGAGATCCGCGACCCGGTGGAATACAACAACTCCAGCAGGGCCCGGTTGCGCAGTGTCAGCGGGCCGTCGGAGGCATCCTCGCCACCGGCGGCCTCCAGCAGCGCCAGCACCTGGTCGACGGTCAGGCTCTTGGGCAACCGACGGCCCGGCGTCGGCGGCCTGACCGCCCGCGCCACATCCAGCTCCGCCAGCCCTTCTGCGGCGGCGAACCGATGCAGGCCGCGCACCGCGATCAGCGCCCGCGCCGCCGACACCGCGGACAGCGCCACCGCCCCCGAATCGGGATCTCCGCGGCGCAGCGCTACCAGGAACTCGCTGACGTCGTTCTCGCCGACCGCCGCCAGATCGTGAATCCCGCGTTCTTCCAGATGTTTTGAGTACCGCCGCAAGTCGCGGCGATAGGAGCTCAAGGTGTTGGCCGCCACGCCGCGCTCGATCGTCAGGTGGTCGAGGTAGCCCTGCATCTGGGCATCGAGCGTGAGCGCCGCGGTCATCGCGCTGCCCTGCGCTCGGCGAACGCGGTCGGTCTGTCGATCCAGGCAGTGTCCAGCGGACGTGGTCGGGCGATGCCGGTGGTGACCGCATGGGCAGCGAAAATACCGGCAATGGCAATCGAATTGACGATCTCTCCGTTGAGCGCCCGGTGCACCGCTTCATCGAGCGGAAACCACTGCATCGTCATGTCCGCTTCTTCGTCGTGCGCCTCGGGCCGGCCTATCTCGGTCAGCCCGGTGGCCAGATAGACCCGCACCGATTCGTCGCTGAAACCCGGGGCGGTGTTGACGTCCAGCAGTACTTGCCAGGTGCGGGCGTGCAACCCGACCTCCTCCTCGAGTTCCCGCTCGGCGGTGAGGTACGGCCCTTCGCCCGGGGCGTCGAGCAGGCCGGCGGGCAACTCCCAGATCCGGCGGCCATAGGTGTGGCGGTACTGGTAAACCAGTGCGATGTCGTTGTTCTCGTTCATCGCCACCACCGCCACCGCGCCGTAGTGCTCGATCACCTCGCGTCTCGCGATGTTACCGCCCGGCATCCGCACCTCGTCCCGGCGCAGCGCGAAAATGGCTCCCTGGTAAAGGATTTCCGACGAAACCGTCTCGAAGTCGTGCTCAGCCACGGGTGGCGGGTTCGGCTAGCGACTGCCCTACCGCCGAACCGTCGGTGTCGCGACGGTCGTTGCCGTTGGAAGCGTGGTGCTCCGGGATCTCGGGGATCTCGACGGGCAGCAGTTCACCCGCCTTGTAGTCGATGGCCGCCTTGACGAATGCCACGAACAACGGATGCGGCCGGGTAGGCCGGCTCTTGAGCTCGGGGTGGGCCTGCGTTCCGACGATGAACGGGTGCTGATCCGGCGGATACTCGACGAACTCGACCAGGTGCCCGTCGGGTGAAGTCCCGCTGAACCGCAGTCCGCTCTCGGCGATCCGCTCTCGGTAAGAGTTGTTGACCTCGTAACGGTGCCGGTGGCGTTCGGATACCTGGGTGGCCTGATACGCCTGGGCCACAATCGAATCGGGTTCCAGGACGGCCGGATAGGCGCCCAGCCGCATGGTGCCGCCGAGGTCCGCCTCGCCGGCGACGGCCTGTTCCTGATCTGCCATCGTGGAGATGACCGGATCCGGGGTGTCCGGCTCGAACTCGGCGGAGTTCGCCTCGGTGAGCCCCACCGAGCGGGCCGCTTCGATCACGATGCACTGCAGGCCGAGACACAGCCCCAGCACCGGCAAGCTGCGCGCCCGCGCATAGCGGATGGCCCCGATCTTGCCCTCGATACCGCGGATGCCGAACCCGCCGGGGATCAGCACGCCGTGTACGTCGCCAAGGGTGTGCGCCGCACCACTGGGCGTCTCGCAGTCGTCCGAGGCCACCCAGACGATCTCGACCTTGGCCCGGTGCTTGAACCCACCGGCGCGCAACGCCTCGCTGACTGAGAGGTACGCGTCGGAAAGCTCAACGTACTTGCCCACCAACGCGATTCGCACCGTGTCGTGTGGTTCGTGCACCCGGCGCAGCAGGTCGTCCCATTCGGTCCAGTCGACGTCGCGGAACGGCAGGTTGAGCCGGCGCACCACGAAGGCGTCGAGTTCCTCGCGGTGCAGCACCTTGGGGATGTCGTAGATCGAGGGTGCATCCGGGGTGGAGATGACGCCGTCGATGTCGACGTCACACATCAGCGCGATCTTATTTTTCAGGGTCTCGGGGACCTCCCGGTCGCAGCGCAGAATCAGCGCGTCCGGGCTGATACCGATGCTGCGCAGCGCCGCTACCGAGTGCTGGGTGGGCTTGGTCTTGAGTTCACCGGACGGAGCCAGGTAGGGCACCAGCGACACGTGCAGAAAGAACACGTCCTCGCGCCCGACGTAGTGGCGGACCTGGCGGGCTGCCTCGAGAAACGGCTGCGATTCGATGTCGCCGACGGTGCCGCCGATTTCGGTGATGACGACGTCGGGCCGGTGGCCGCTGGCGTCCGGTTCGGCCATAGCCAGGATGCGCCGTCTGATCTCGTCGGTGATGTGCGGGATCACCTGAACGGTGTCGCCCAGATACTCACCACGGCGCTCCTTGGCGATCACCGTCGAATACACCTGCCCGGTGGTCACATTCGCTGACCCGGACAGGTCGCGGTCGAGGAAGCGCTCGTAGTGGCCCACGTCGAGGTCCGTTTCGGCGCCATCCTCGGTGACGAACACCTCACCGTGCTGAAACGGGTTCATGGTGCCGGGGTCGACGTTGAGGTAGGGGTCGAGCTTCTGCATCGTGACGTGCAACCCGCGCGCGGTCAGCAATTGCCCCAGGCTGCTCGCCGTCAGGCCCTTGCCCAGGGACGAGGCGACCCCTCCGCTGACGAAGAGGTGCTTGGTGGCGATTTGCGAATGCTTGCGCAACGGGGCGACCTCCGTGAAGACGGGCAGGGCTGGTGCAGGGATGTGAAGCTTGCTGGGCCTGCCGACCCACGGAAACTCACCCTAACATCCGCGGCCGCCCGCCGCGTCGAACACGCCCTACTGGGGAACGGTCACTGAGGTCGCCCCATGCCCGGTTCCGTAGTGGCCGGGATGGCCGCCGCCGGCCAGATCGTGCAGGGCCAGGATCGCCGTGATGCGTCCGGGCTCGACGTCGACGTCGTCGACCGTGCTGATGGCGGCCGCCATGCCGGCATCAGCACGGGCCACCGCCACCGCGGCACTCCCACCGGCCGAGCCGTCGCGGCCGGCCAGCACCGTGCCCGAGCCGTGCGGAGCCAGTGCGGCGGCGAACCGTGCCACGGTGACCCCCTGATTGCCGGCGTCCGCGGGCACCGCGCCGCCGGTGACCACGATGGCAGCGTTGGCCGCCGCCATGTGGTTGTTGGGCTGGTAGGTGATGAAGCCGGTCTCCCGCAGTGCGCCCAGCACCGTGTCGCGCGCAGTGTCGTCCACGGCGGGAACCTGCGGATTGGTGTTGACCAGCAAGGCGATGCCGAGCAGATCGCCGGCCTGCGAACCCTGGTCGACCAGTTTGGTGCTCAACTGGGTTCCGGCCGGCAGGATCGCTGAGTTGACCACCGAGCGCAGTTTCTCGCCGGAATTGGCCTCGACGAATTCGTGCGTGAGCGACACCGTGCCGGTGACCGAGCCGCCGGCCTGCCCGACGATTTTCGACACGGCGGCCACGTCGTCGTCTCTGGCATCCGGGGTGCGGAACAGCACCACCGTCTTGCCCGTCAGAGTCTCGTGCACGATGCGACCCAGCACCTGGGCATCGAAAGTGTTTGCTGCACTCAGCTTTTCATTCAGCTGATTGCGCTGGTCGTTGAGATTGTTGACTTGACCGGCCAGGTCGCGCTTCTCGTTACGCAGGCTGGACAGCACGGTGTCGGAGAAGAAGCCGGAGCCCAGCACCACCCCGATGGCCAGCGCCAGGAAGACGGCGGCCAGCGAGATGGCGTGTTGGCGTAACGAGATCATCAGGGCACTTCCTAGGAGATCAGGTGCTGGATCCAGAGGGTGAAGCGGTTCCAGTAGTCGATGATCCAGTGCACGACCACGCCGTCGGTGCGGGACACCCAGAGCACCACGATGATGGCGATCAGCATGGTCAGCGCCAGCAGGGCGATGGCGCCACCGGAGATGTGGTTGCGGTACAGCGTGGCGACCGCCTTGGCGTCCACCAGCTTCTCCCCCACCCGCAGCCGGGTGAGGAATGTCGAGGGGTTGCTCTGCGAACGAGTCCGGTCGAAGAACGTCTCGATGTTGGCTGTGTGGCCCGCGGTGACCAGCAGCGCTGCGCCGTGGTGATCGGCCAGCAACAGGGCCAGGTCGGTGGCGGAGCCGGCCGCCGGGAATGTCATGGCCCCGACACCGAGGTCCTGGATGCGTTCCAGACCGGCCGCGTGACCGTCAGCGTCAGCGGGCAGCACCACCTGGGCGCCGCACTTGAGCACCTCGGCGCTGATCTGGTCGGGGTCGCCGACGATGAGCTGGGGGCGGTAACCCGCCTTGCGCAGCACATCGGCTCCCTGCCCGACACCGACCAGCACGGGTTGGTACTCCTTGATGAACGGCTTGAGGGATTTCAGATCCTCTTCGGCGCTGGGTTCTTCGGAGACGATCACCACGTGCCGCCGGCGCATGTCGACGTCGATGTCGGGGATGCCGATGCCGTCGATCAACAGCGGGCTTTCGCTGCGGATGAACTCAATCGTGTTGCCCGCGAACGCTTCCAGGTGAGCGGCCAGCCCACTCTTGGCCTCCCGCATCAGGTCTGCGATGTCATGGTCGGTGCGCTCGGTGCCGCGGATCAGTCGGCGGTCCCCGGAGTAGACGCCGCCTTCGTACAGGCGGATCTTCGAGCCGTCCTTGACCTTCTTGAAGATCTCGGGGCCGGTCTCGTCGATGAGGGTGACACCGTTGTTGACCAGAACCTCGGGGCCCAGGTTGGGATAGCGGCCCGAGACGGACGGTGATGCGTTGACCACGGCGGCGATGTCAGCCTCCACCAGTGCGTCGGCGGTGATGCGGTCGAGGTCCAGGATGTCGAGGACGACGATGTCGCCGGGGCAGACCCTGCGCAGCAGTCGGTCGATGTTGCGATCGACTCGGGCGGTGCCCACGAGACCGGGCCGGACGGTGTTGCGAGATAGAAGCGCTGACATCTTCATGGGAGCCGATTCTGTCGGCGATCGTCGGCTGCGGCGGGGAGGCGCGCCGTAACATCTGCCTCAGAAGTTATAAAGCGTCACATCTGTCACATTTGTATCGCGGGGTGGTTGCGAGGGTTTGGGGGCACCTGGCGCGAAGGTGCGCTCCGGTACGGCGACACGCCGTGGCGGGCGGCACTACGTGCACGCTCGCGGCCGAGAGGGCAGCCCTGGGCGCGAAGGTGCGCTCCGGTACGGCGACACGCCGCCACGACGGGCACTAAGCGCACGCTCGCGGCCGAGAGGGTTACGCCCGGTCGCTCTGTGCGGTCTCGAGCAGTTCCCGGGCGTGCGCGCGTCCACTGTCGGACTCCCCCAGCCCCGCCAGCATCCTGGCCAGCTCGGCCACCCTGTCGTCGCTGGTCAGGCGCCGTACACCGCTGGTGCCCCTGGGTCCCTGGCTGTGCACCACCAGGTGCACGTCGGCGTAGGCCGCGACCTGTGGCAGGTGCGTGACGACGATGACCTGGTGCGTGCGGGCCAGCCTTGCCAACCGTCTGCCGATCTGCACCGCCGCATAGCCGCCCACGCCGGCGTCGACCTCGTCGAACACCATCGTGGTGCCGGTGGCAGAAGCCGACAGCACCACCTCCAGCGCCAGCATCACGCGCGACAGCTCACCGCCCGAGGCGCTCTTGGCCAGCGGCAGCACCGACATGCCGCGGTGGGCGGCGAAGCCGAACTCCACCACGTCGATGCCGTCGGCACCGACCCGCGCCGATTCCCCGTCGGGGAGGACCAGCGCTGACGGGTCATGCGGATCGGCCACGTCGGTGGTGACGCCGATGGTGAAATCGGCGTTGTTCATCGCCAGCCCCGCCAGCTCCGCGGTGACCTCCTTGGCCAGCTTCTTGGCCGCCTTGCGTCTGATCTTGCTGAGATCGATTGCCGCCTGGGTCAATTGGCCGCCGAGCTCCGCCACCCGGCGTTCCAGCGCGGCGAGCCCCTCTTCGGACACGTCGAGTTGCGCCAGCCGGTCGCGCGAATCCTGGGCCCACTGCAGCACCCGGTCGATGTCGGCGGCGTACTTGCGGGTCAGCGTGCGCAGCTGAGCCTGACGGGCCAGTTTCGCGTCCAGTGCGCTGGCATCGGTGGGCAGCGCGTCGAGGTAGTCACCCAATTCACCGACCGCGTCGATGACCACCGTCAAGGCTCCGCCGATCTGGTCGGCCAGGGATCGCAGCCGGGCGTCACCCGTCGATTCCAACGCGCCGCGGGCCCGTCCGAGGGCCTCGGCGGCGCCGAAGGCCTCATCGGATGAACTGGACAGCACCTCGCGCGCCGACGCGGCGGCTTCGCGCAGGGTGTCCAGTTCGGAGAGCCGGACGATATCGGCGACCAGTGCGTCGTCCTCCCCCGGTTGCGGGTCGACGGTGTCGATCTCGTTGAGCGCGAACTTGAGTCGATCGGCTTCCTGAGCGAGCTCACGGGTCCGGTCCCGACGATCGACGAGGTCGCGCCGCGCCGACAACCATGCTTCGCGTAGTTTGCGGTAGCGCTCCAGTGCCGGACCGGTTCCGGCGAACCGGTCCAGCGCGCCGCGCTGCTCGTCGGGTCGCATGAGCCGCAGCTGGTCGTTCTGGCCGTGCAGCGCCAGCAACTCAGTGGTGAAGCCGCTCAACGACTTTGCCGGCACACTGCGGCCGCCCAGGTACGCGCGCGAGGGCCCGTCACGGCTGACGGTGCGCAAGGCGATCACGCTGCCGTCTTCGTCGCGTTCTGCGCCGGAGGCGTCCAGGATCTCGTCGAGGCGGGCGGTCACCGCGTCGTCGACATCGGTTGTGGTGAAACGACCTTCGACGACGGCACGTTCCGCGCCCGACCGTACCCGGGTCGCGTCGGCACGCGCGCCGCCCAGCAGATGCAGGCCGGTGACCACCATGGTCTTGCCGGTGCCGGTCTCACCGGTCAGCACGGTGAGCCCGCGATCGAACTCGGCAGTCGCAAGGCTGATTGCACCCAGCGCCTCGATGCGAATCTCGTTGAGCACCGGCTACTTCCCGCGCCAACCCGTCACCGGCAACCGGAACTTCGTCACCAGCCGGTCGGTGAACGGTGCGCTGTCCAGGCGCACCCACTTCACCGGCGTGTCAGAACGGGTCACTTCGAGCCGACTGCCGGCCGGCACCCGCATGTCCCGGCGGCCGTCACAGAAGACCAGCGCATCGTGACCGTCCGCCTCGATCTCGACGGCGATGGCTGCGTCCGGACTGGTGACCATCGGACGACCGAACAAGGCATGAGCATTGTTGGGCACCACCAGAATTGCCTCCAGGTCAGGCCACAGCACCGGACCACCCGCGGAAAAGGCGTATGCGGTGGACCCGGTGGGCGTGGACACCAGCACACCGTCGCAACCGAACGTCGAGACCGGCCGGCCGTCGATTTCGACGACGACACCGAGTACACCGAGCCGGGGGCCTTTCTCCAGGCTGGCTTCGTTGAGCGCCCAGCCCCGGTCGATCACTTCGCCGCCCTGGCGTACCACGACATCCAGAACCAGCCGGTCTTCCACCCGATAGTCCTGTGCGACAACGTGTTCGAGCACGCTGTCGATGGCCTCGGCCTCAGCTTCGGCGAGGAAGCCGATGCGGCCCAGGTTGACGCCCAGCACCGGAATGCCGGCGTTGCGGGCCAGCTCGGCCGCCCGCAGGAAAGTTCCGTCCCCGCCCAGCACGAGCACCAGCTCACAACCGTCGGCGGCCATCGGGTCGGCGTCGACGACTTCGATATCGACACCGAGCACCCGCATGTCGTTGGGACTCAGCCGCAACGAGCCCTTGTCAACCGCCTCAGCGGACAGGGCACGCAACGCAATCCCTTTGTCTTCCAACACCTTCTCGACGCGGCGCGCGGTCTCGGTCGCTTCGTCCCGGCCGGAGTGGACGACCAGCAACACGGTACGTTCGGTGGTCACTGTGGGCCCTCTCTTACTGCGCGCTGGGCCGCTGCCAACAGCTCATCCCCCGCCAGCGCGCGATCCGTCCGGGCACGCAGCCACAGAAAATATTCGACGTTGCCCGACGGGCCCGGCAGCGGGCTGGCCGTCACGTCCACGGTGTGCCAGCCCAATTCGACGGCGCGCCGCGAGACCGCGAGCACCGAATCGATCCGCAGCCGGGGGTCCTGCACCACCCCGCCGGGACCGACCTGACCCTTCCCCACCTCAAACTGCGGCTTCACCATGGGAACGATATCGGCGTCCGGCGAAGCGCAACCAACCAGCGCGGGCAACACGGTCGCCAACGAGATGAATGACAGGTCCGCGACGATCAGGTCCACCGGCCCGCCGATCGCCTCGGGCGACAGGTCGCGCACGTTGGTGCGTTCCACCACGACCACCCGCGGGTCGCTGCGCAGCGACCAGGCCAGCTGCCCGTAGCCCACGTCGGCGGCAACCACTTGTGCGGCGCCCCGATCCAATAAGACTTCGGTGAACCCACCTGTCGAGGCGCCCGCGTCCAGGCAGCGCCGGCCGTCGACGGTGATTCCGAAGGTGTCCAGTGCGCCGATGAGTTTGTGCGCCCCCCGCGACACCCAGGAGCGTTCGCCGTCGTCGGCCACGGTGAGCGCAGCGGTGACCGCGACGGAGGTGGCCGGCTTGAGCGCCGGCAGTCCGTCGATCCGCACCCTGCCGGCCCCGATCAACTCCGCGGCCTGTTGACGCGAGCGCGCCAGACCGCGACGCACCAACTCGGCGTCGACGCGAGCACGCCGGGGCATGCGGGCACTCAGCCCTTCTCCGCCGACTCCAGCGCCTGCAACAGCACGTCGTGCGCCTCCGACAGGCGGCGGGCGATGTCTTCGAGCTCCTCGAGGGACGGCCCGGTGCCGGCGTCGGCGTTGTCGGGCAACTGGGCCACGAGGGATTCGATTTCCGCGCGGATCTGCTCAGGATCGATAGTCATTGCGCTCCTACGGTAGTCACCGGCTACTCGCCGTGCATCAGGGACCAGCGGTCCAGGGCCTCGCGGGCCTGGTCGTCGCCGGCTTCGATCCGCACCTGGGTGGACGCGTCCCACAGTGCGCTGGCGACGGCGCGGACGATCGCAAGGTCGTCGCCGTGTTGGTCGTCGGCGGCCGTCACCACAGCGACCTCGCCTTCGACCTCGACCCGCCAACCCGGTTGCGGGCCCACCTTGAGCACCTCACCGTCCTGGTGCAGCGACCTCAGGTCGTGACCGATGTAGGTGGGCCGCTGCGCGGGCTCGGCGAAAACGGCGTCACGCGCGGAATTCACTCCGGTGAGCACCATCAGGCTGGGCAGTTCGGCGGCGTTGGCGCCTTCGATATCGGTGTCGAGCCGGTCACCCACCACCAGCGGCGCCGCGAAATCGCCGCGACCTACCGCGTCCTTCATCAGTTGCGGCCCCGGCTTGCCGGCCACCTGCGGCTGCTCACCGGTGGCGGCACGCAGCGCCGCCACCAGAGACCCGTTGCCCGGCAACAGACCTCGCTCGTTGGGCAGCGTCAGGTCGACATTGGCCGCAACCCACAACGCGCCCGCCCGGATGGCCAGCGCGGCCTCGGCCAGTTCGGGCCAGCCGATCGTCATGGAAAGCCCCTGAACGACGGCGTCGGGCTCGTCTTCGAAACGACGGACCGGTTGCAGACCTGCGGTCTCGATCTCGGCGGCCAGTGCGTCGGTGCCGACGATCAGCACCTTCGAGCCAGGCGACAGCTGCGCGGCCAGTAGGTGTGCCGCGCTCTGCGCGCTGGTCACGACGTCATCGGCGTTCGCCGAGAAACCGAGGTCGCGCAGGTGTTCGGCGACTTCGTGGGCACTGCGCGAGGCGTTGTTGGTGACGAACAGCTTGCGGCTGTCTATCCCGTCCAACGAGTCCACCGCACCCTCGGTGGGTTGGTGACCTCGAAAGACGGTTCCGTCCAGGTCAAGCAGGAGGCAATCATATTGCCGCGCAATGCTGTTCATCTCAGCCAAGTTCGCTGACCCGGTCTTCGGCATCGGTGACGCCCTCGGTGTCGGCCGCAGCCGAACGCAGAAACCACTGCAGCGCCTCGTCGCCTCGTCCGAGCGCCAGCAGCGTTTCGGCGTAGGCATAGAACAACCGCGCGGCCGTCGAACCGGTCCGGGACGGGTCAAGCTGCGGGGTGGACAACACCGTCAGCGCCTGTTCGAGTTGCCCCAGGTCGGCGCGGGCACCGGCGGCGACGATGCGCAGCTCGTCGGCGTCGTCACCGCTGAGTTCGGCCGCCTCGGGTCCGCGTGCCAGGTCGATGGCGCGCTGCGGACGTCCAAGACCGCGTTCGCAGTCCGCGATCAGGGCCAGCAACGGTGATTTGCTGCCCATTCGACGGGCGGCACGAAATTCCGCCAGCGCCTGGCCCCAGTCGCCGCAGTGATACGCGGCGATGCCGACGGCCTCCCGAATCGCCGCGATCCGGCTGGCCCGAGCCCGGGCGGCGCGGGCATGGCTGAGTGCGGCCTCGGGGTCTTCGTCGAGCAGGCCGCCCGCGGCCACCAGGTGGCGGGCCACCGCGTCGGCGGTGGCCCGGTCCAGCGTGCTCAGCTCGCGTCGCACGTCGGGGGCCAGCTGCCGCGCCTCGATGTCGGCCGGAATCGGTGGTCCGGCGTGTGCGGTGTCGGCGCTGGGTTGAGCCGGTCGCGCCCGGCCCGGACCGGAGCGCCGTGGCAATCCGTTGGACGCAGATCGCGGTCGCCGCTCGTTGCTACGACCACGCCTGTCATCGACCACTCGCTAGAGGTTACGGGTACCGCAACCGCCCTCACAATTTGCGGTACCTCTGGCACTGCCGTGGGCAGGGCTGCTACCAGCACATTTCACGACTGTTCATACATCGCCCAACGCTCACTGCACAGCATGAGCCATGCCTTTTGTGAGCGTCATTCCCGAATTGGTGGCGACGGCCGCGGCGGATCTGGCCGACATCGGTTCGTCGGTCAGTGCTGCCAATTTCACCGCCGCAGCGCCGACGGCGGCCCTCGCGGCGGCGGCCGCCGATGAGGTGTCGGTGGCGGTTGCATCGTTGTTCGGCGGTCATGCGGTGGAGTATCAGCTGTTCGGTGCGCGGGTGGCGGGCCTGCAGGAGCAGTTCGTGGCGTCGTTGCATGCGGCCGGGGGTGCCTATGCCGCCGCGGAGGCCGCCGCGATCGATCCCCTGCAATCGCTGCTGGATGTGGTCAACGCGCCCTCGGTGGCGTTGACCGGACGCGCCCTGATCGGCAACGGCGCCGATGCCGCCACCGCCGGGGGCAACGGCGGTGACGCCGGCTGGCTCTACGGCAACGGCGGCAACGGCGCCACCGGGGCCACCGGACAAGCCGGCGGCAACGGCGGAGCCGCCGGACTGATCGGCAACGGCGGCACCGGCGGCACCGGCGGGGCCGGGTTCAACGGCGCCACCGGCGGCCACGGCGGGACCGGTGGGTGGTTGTCGGGCAACGGCGGGGCCGGCGGCGCCGGAGGCAACACCGTGCCCGATCCCACCTACGGACTGACCGGCACCGCCGGCACCGGCGGCAACGGCGGCAACGCCGGACTGCTGGGCACCGGGGGCACCGGCGGCAACGGCGGCTCCAGCAGCGGCGCGTTCGGGGGCGCAGGCGCCGGCGGCAACGGCGGCACCGGCGGCAGCCTCTACGGCGACGGCGGCACCGGCGGCAACGGCGGCAGCGCCGGTGCCCTGCTGCGCGGCGGCGCCGCCGGCAACGGCGGTGCCACCGGACTCCTCGGCAACGGCGGCACCGGCGGAGTGGGCGGACCCGGCATGAACGGCGGCACCGGCGGCGACGGCGGCCACCTGTTCGGCAACGGCGGCACCGGCGGCCAAGGCGGACACGGCCTCTACGCCGACCCCAACCCCGGCGGCCTCTACGACTTCCCCAACATCGCCCCCGGCACCGGCGGCACCGGCGGCAACTCCTACCTCATCGGCAACGGCGGCACCGGCGGCCAAGGCGGCACCGGCTGGACGGGGCTCAACGCTCTCAACGTGACGCGGGCCGAGCCCAACTTCCATGTGCAACCAGATGGCAGCGGTCTTACCGGATCCACCGGCGGTTTCGGCCAGAACGGCGGCACCGGCGGCAGTGGCGCCAATGGCAGCGAGCCCAGCGGTTTCACCGTTAACGCCGGCAGGGGCGGCGACGGCGGGGCGGCCGGACAGGGTGGCGCCAACGGCGGGAATGGTGGGAACGGCGGAAACGTCAACGCCCCCGACGATGTGCTCGCGGACAGCACCCATGGAGGTGATGGAGGCAACGGCGCACCGGGCAGCGCGCCCGGCGGGTCCGGCGGCAACGGCGGTAACGGTGGCTCCGCGGTGGGTAACGAGACCAATAACTTTGGCGGGAGCGGTGGTCGAGGCGGCAACGGCGCCTCTGGGGAAACCCCGCCGCTGAACGGCGGCACGGGCGGCGCGGGCGGCAACGGCGGTAACGGCGGACAGCTGATCGGTAATGGCGGAGCCGGCGGTCAGGGCGGCATCGGCGGCCTCGGTGGTGCCGGCGACCAGGGCGGATCCGGCGGTAACGGAGGCGCCGGCGGGCATTCGGACAGCGCCCACTTCGGCAGCATCGCCGGCTCGGGAGGTGACGGAGGCACCGGCGGAAGCGGCGGCGTGGGCGGAACCGGTGGCCAGGGCGGCGCCGGAGGCAATGGTGGCGCGGGCGGGAAACTCTTCGGCTTCGGCGGCGCCGGTGGTGACGCCGGCGTCGGCGGTACAGGTGGCGCGGGTGGCGACGGGGGCGCGGGAGGCCACGGCGGCAACGGCGCCACCGCCACCGGCGGCTCGGACAACACCGGCGGCAACGGCGGTAACGGCGGCGACGGCGGCCAGGGCGGGCAAGGCGGTAACGGTGGCGCGGGCGGCCAGCAGGGCGGTGCCGGCGGGGCCGGTGGATTGTTCGGAGGCGCCGGGCGAAACGGCGGCGTCGGCGCCGGCGGGGCCGGAGGCGAAGGCGGCGCCGGCGGTAAGACCGTCGGCAACGGCGGCGCACTGGGCGAGGCATCGGGCGGCAACATCGACAACGTCCCCGGCACCGCCGGCAATGACGGAAACGCCGGCATCGCCGACAACGACGGTATCCACGGATAGCGGAGTCCGATGGCTGGAAGCAACGGAGTCCGGGGCGCGGTCGGCACCGCCGGAACACCAGGCAACCAGTTCAGCAGTCCCTAGGCCTGCAGCCGGTGCGGCAGCATCGGCGAGATCAGCGCCGGGCAGTAGGTCGCGATCGCGACGATGGTGAACGCGGCCGCCCGTTCCCGCGGCAGACCGTTGAGCTCCGCCATCTCCTCGACGATGGCGTCGAACGATCCGCCGGGCGAAAGCGCCTTCGGACATACCGAGCGGCCGAGGGCTACCGCGGTAGAGGGCTGAGTGTAGGGAATGCCCGCATTGTTCAGCGCGTTCAGAAACGCGTTGCCCAACATGTCGGCATGGATCGGCGCCGCAACCGTGGCCGACACCCCGAACACGCCTGCGGCCAGGGCCAGAAGCCGGAAGGCGATCGCGGGTGCGGTCATCGTGACAACAGTGCTCAACAACTGTCACAACCGCAACACGGTGAGATAAAGGTTTGCCCACTACCGCGTTTTGCCGGCGCCTGCCGGCGGCGTGCGGGCTAATGCGTTCGTTGTCCCCCACCCGGTGGACATCAGCCCTCATCTCGACGGCGGAATCGGTTTTCCGCCGCTCATCAGCCGGCAGTGGGATACCTCGGTGGTTGCGGACAGCCAAGAATTGTCCTGGTACGGAATCACAAGCGAGAAAGGAACGCCACATGGCCTACGAGACCCTGTTCTGCGAGACCGAGTGCGCCTACACCATCCCGTTGTTCGCGGTGGGCGAAGCCACCGAGTGACCTGACTCCCAGCGGGGTCTCATCGCCTTCCCCTCCCCCTCCCCTCGCGATGAGATCCCGCTGGATTTTTCCTGTCGAACCCGACCGAATGCACTCCATTGATGCCCTTACTCAGTAGCGTGAAGCCCATGTCGGAAACGCCCATCAGCGGCACCGCACCGGCCAGTGGCCCAGATTGGTCATATTGGCCCGCACGGGTATTGGGCCACGCCGACCCGCTCAAGATCGGCCACCACGCGGGTACCCACCGCATCATCTCCCCGGACCGGACATGGGCGGCCATCCAGCCGCTGCTGAAAGCCGCCGGCATCACCCGGGTCGCCGACCTCACCTGGCTCGACGACCTCGGAATTCCGACCGTGCAAGCGGTGCGCCCCGCGTCGCTGACGCTGTCGGTGAGCCAGGGTAAGGCCACCACCTACCGGGCCGCTCAGGTGTCCGCCGCCATGGAATCCCTGGAGAACTGGCACGTCGAGAACATCGAGCCCGACCTATTATCAACGCCCACAACGGAACTCAACGACGCGCTGACCTATGACCCGGCTGACCTCAACCGGCCGGCAGGCAGTTTCTATCACCCGGGCGCCAAGCTCGACTGGATGGTGGCGACGACCCTGCTGACCGGCCGCCGAACCTGGGTGCCGTGGCTGGCCACCGTGGTGAACATCTCGGTCAACGACTCCTGGGGCCCACCGATCTTCGGCATGGACACAACAGGATTGGCGTCAGGGAACAGCTATCACGAGGCCACCCTGCACGGCCTCTACGAGATCATGGAGCGATACGGCATGGCCGCCGCTCAGCCGGGGATAACACTGTTCGAGGTGCCGATCGAGGACGTCATGCGCTCGGAGTGCGCGGAACTGGTCGAGATGATCCACCGCGCGGGAAGCGAACTTCAGGTCGCCCGGATGGACGTCTGGGACGACTTCTACTGTTTCGCCGCCGAGATCACCTCACCCATGATGGAGATTCCGTTCAGCGGCAGCGGCCTGCACCACGATCCCAATGTCGCTCTGTCCCGGGCCATTACCGAAGCCGCACAGTCGCGCCTGACCGCGATCAGCGGAGCCCGCGAGGATCTGCCCTCGGCGATCTATCAGAGATTCGCCCGGGTGCACACTTTCGCACCTGCCCGAAAGTCCATGCAGCCGATGCCCGAAGCCGAGCCCACGCCCTGGCACATCTCGAGCACCGACTCGCTCGCGGAGCTGCTCGCCACGGCGACGACGGCCGTCGCGGCGGTGGCCGGCGCCGAGCCACTTGCGGTGGTGTGCGACTTTCCCGATGCCTGCGTACCCGTCGTCAAGGTGATCGCGCCCGGTATGTCCGCGACGGTGCAATCGCCCTTGCGCACCCCACTGCAGGAGCACGCATGACCGCCGACGCTCGCGTCGTCGTGACTGCGGGGCCCACCATCGGCGCCGAAGACATTCACGCGGTGATCCCGCATGCCGAAGTGGTGCCACCGATTTCGTTCGGCGACGCGCTGCGCTACGGGTTGCGTTCCGGCGACACGCTGCTCATCGTCGACGGCCTGTTCTTTCAGAGCGCGTCGGTCCGGCACAAGGAACTACTGACCCTGATGGACGACGGAGTGCGGGTAGTCGGCTCATCGAGCATGGGTGCGCTGCGCGCCGCGGAGCTGCATCCGTTCGGCATGGAGGGCTACGGGTGGGTCTTCGAGGGTTACCGCGACGGCATCATCGACGCCGACGATGAAGTCGGCATGGTGCACGGCGATCCCGAGGACGGGTACCCGGTCTTCGTGGACGCCCTGGTCAATATCCGTCAAACGGTTTCGCAGGCAGTCGAATCCGGCGTTCTGCCGTCGGCGACGGCCGAACAGCTCATCGAGACGGCCCGCCGCACACCCTTCACCCAGCGCACCTGGAATCGTCTGCTCGAATCCGCGGGAGTGCCGGAAAGCCGCACGCTGGCCCGGCAATTGAAAGCGATGCGGGTCGACATCAAGCACGCCGACGCGGTACTGGCACTGCGGGAAGTCATCCGCGGCCCCAGAAACGTCGCAGTGCGTCCCGGGCCGCCCCCGACGGTGTGGTCGGAGCGTTGGCGGCAACGGTGGGCCCCGCCTACACCCGTTGAAGTGACGCCCGGGAGCAGCGACGTCGTCGACATCCTCGATGTCGACGTGCTTTCGCTGTTGAGCGTGTGCGCCACCGACCGCTGGGCCTACCGCCCGGCTCTGGAGCAGGTGGCTGCCTGGTACTGGAACCTGACACATCCCGGCGACCAAGGCAGCGTCCGCGACCGCGCATCGCGGGCCATCGACAGCGTCGGCGAGGGCGAAAACGAGCGCGCGCTGGAGACCATCGCCCACCACTACGCGATGGCATCGGGAATCATCGATGCGTCGGGATTTCCCGAAGACGTTCGTGCACACTGGCTTACCGACGAGGAACGCCGACGGTTCGGCGACGACCCCATCTCGGTTTCGGCACGGTTGACCACCCGCACCCTGTTCTTCACCCGGTCGCTGCCGGCGATCCAACACTTCCTGGAACTACTGCGCGCGGATCCCCGGCTGCCTGACTGGCGCACGATGGCCGCGCACGCGTTGGCCCGTCGCGACGAATTGGCCCGGCAGAAGCCGAATCTGAACCTGCGACGGCCCGATCCCACGCAGCTGAAGCGCTTGTTCGGGATGCGCTGGGGCACCGAGGTGGACCACGTCGAAATCGCGCAACGCGGCCTGATGACCAACGACGCGTTCTACAACGCCGCCAGCCTGTTCGCGGTGGCGGCCGCCGACGACCAGCTGCCCTCGATTCAGGTCGGCATTCTGGGGGGTTAGACCTTCTCCACCCCCGCGACGTTCCGCTTCCCGCGGCGCAGCACCAGCCATCGCCCGTGCAGGAAATCCGTTGGCTGCGGCGACCATTCGTCGCTACTGACGCGAATATTGTTGACCGACACCCCACCCTCGCCGATGGTGCGCCGCGCGGCTTTGCGGCTCTCGGACAGGCCGCTGGCCACCAGCAGGTCGACTATCCCGTCCGGCTCACCGGGTTTCAGCTCCGCCACCGCCGTCTCGCGCAACGCCGACGACAAGGTGGCCTCGTCCAGCCGGTCCAGCTCCCCCTGCCCGAACAACGCCCGACTGGCGTGCTGGACGGCCTCGGTGGCCGCCTCGCCGTGTACGAGCGTGGTGAGTTCGGCGGCGAGCCGGCGCTGCGCGGCGCGCTGTTGGGGGCGCTCCGCGGTCGCCTGTTCCAATTCGGCGAGTTCATCGGCCGACAGAAACGTGAACCAGCGCAGGTAGCGGATGACGTCCGCGTCCGCGGTGTTGACGAAGTACTGGTACCACGCGTACGGGCTGGTCATCTGCGGGTCCAGCCAAAGGCTGCCGCCACCGGTGGACTTGCCGAATTTCTTACCGTCAGCCGAGGTCACCAGCGGCACCGTGAGCGCATGCACCGCGGCACCCAGCTTTTGGCGTACCAGGCGGACCCCGGCGATGATGTTGCCCCACTGATCCGACCCGCCGATCTGCAGTGAGCAGCCGTGCCGGCGACGCAGTTCGACGAAGTCGTTGGCCTGCAACAGCATGTAGCTGAATTCGGTGTAGGAGATGCCCTCCCCCTCCAGGCGACGCCGCACGGTGTCGCGGTCGAGCATCACGTTCACCGAGAAGTGCTTGCCGATGTCGCGCAGGAATTCGATGGCCGACAGCTCACTGGTCCATTCCAGGTTGTTCTCGACGATCGCGCCGGTCGGCGAGTCGTCGAAGTCGACGAAGCGCTCCAGCTGCCCGCGGATCCGCTCGGCCCACTCGGCGACCGTGTCGGCCTCCTGCAGACTGCGCTCGCCCACCTCTCGCGGATCGCCGATCATGCCGGTGGCCCCACCCGCCAGCACGATCGGCCGGTGCCCGGCGCGCTGGAATCGACGCAATGCCAGTAGCGGCACCAGGTGCCCGGCGTGCAGGCTCGCCGCGGTCGGGTCGAATCCGGCGTACACGGTCATCGGTCCGCGCTGCGCCTCGGCGGCCAGCGCCTCGAGGTCGGTGGACTGCGCGATCAGTCCACGCCAGCCCAACTCGTCGAGAATCCCGGACGACTCGTTACCCATGGCTGCGATCCTTCCAGGGCGGTAGCGGGCCGGTGCGCGCCGGATGCGTTCAGGCTGATTCCAGCCGGTTGCCCGGCAACGGCCATCCGGTAGTTTGCGGAGGGTTATGGATAACCGCTTCTTCCCGTTGGTCGTGGTGGCGATCATGCTCGCCCTGGGCCTGACGCTCACCGTGGCGGACTTCAAGCGGGCCGCCACCCTGCGCCGCCCGCTGCTGGTGGCGCTGCTGTGCCAATCCGTCCTGCTCCCGCTGCTGTGCCTGGTGGTCGCCGAGGTTCTCGATCTGCAGCCGAACCTGGCGGTCGGGCTGATGCTGATGGCCGCCACGCCGGGCGGGACGTTGGCGAATGTCCTGAGCCATCTGGCCGACGGCGACCTGGCCCTGAACCTCACCCTCACCGCGGTCAACGCCGTGCTGTCGATCTTCGCGATACCCGCGATCCTGGCGTTGTCGATGACGTGGTTCCTCGGTGACGGACGCTTCATCCCGCTGCAGTTCGACAAGTTCCTCGGGGTGTTCGCGGTGGTGCTGATCCCCACAGCCATCGGTGTCGGTATCCGGCACCGTTTTCCCGATCTCGCCGGGCGACTGCACAAGCCGGTCCGGATCGCCGCGGCGGTGCTGCTGGTGGTCGCCCTGGCGGCGGGAATCGCCGGCGGCCGCGCGACGCTGACGAAGAATTTCGGTGTGCTCAGCGTGGCCGTCGTCTCGTTCTGCGCGATCAGTCTGACGGTCGGATACCTCGCGCCCCGCTGGATGCACCTGGCGCCGCGCCAGGCCATCGCCGTGAGCCTGGAGATCGGCTTGCACAATGCCGTCGTGGCGATCGGCATCGCCCTGAGTCCGCAACTGCTCAACAATGCCGAAATGGCGACACCGCCGGCCGTTTACGGTGTTCTTGCGCCGCTGGTGGCGCTGACGTTCCTGTTCCTCGTGCGCCGGCTCGATCCCGCGTATCGAGGCGCCGCCCGACGCGAGACCTAGTCGCTGGCGCCCGGCGCCGGCGCCCGCGGGCTTCGCCGGTAGGCCGACACCTCCGGCCGGCCGGCAAGCCACAGCCGCCACGGCCGGTCCGCGGCCTGGCTGACTCCCACCCGGGGACCCGCGGTCGCCGTCAGCGGTGCGCTGAGTTGCAACGTCACCGGGCCGCGCGGGTCGAACAGGTCGATCCCGTTATCGTCCATAGTGATTCCCAGTGCCGCGCACAGGTTTCCCGGACCGCGGGCCAGTGCGCTGCCGCGTACCGCCGCCCCGCGCCGGGCCCGGGCCACGTCGGCACCGTCCTCGATCGCGCAAGCCCGCAACAGGACCGCGGCGGCGGTGCCGTCCGGTCCGCACGCGACATTGGCGCAGACGTGGATCCCGTGGCTGCGGTAGGTGTAGAGCCGCCCGGGTGGACCGAACATGACGGCGTTGCGGTCTCGGATGCCCCGGTAGGAGTGTGCCGCGGCGTCCGGCCAGGGTCCGTCCGGGACTCCGCCGTACGCCTCTACCTCGACGACCAGCGCCGTCACCCCCCTGGCCCGCAGCGTGGCACCGAGTAACCGGTGGGCGGCCTCGACCGGATCCACCAGGAGTTCGGTAGCGCTCACCGAACCGATTCTGCCCGGCTCTTGACAACCGCCGAACAAAGGGCGGATATTCATCACATGATGACTTCATCGCATGATGAATTAACCGGCCCGGCCGTCAGCATCGAACACCTGCGGGTCAACCGCGGCAAACGAACTGCGCTGCATGACTTCTCAGTGCAGATCGGCAGGGGCAGCATCACCGGCCTGCTGGGACCGTCCGGATGCGGCAAGACCACGCTGATGCGCAGCATCGTCGGCACCCAGATCGTGACCGCCGGCACCGTCATGGTGCTCGGGCACCCGGCCGGCTCGGCCGCGCTGCGCCGACGGGTCGGCTACGTGCCACAGGACCCGACCATCTACCACGACCTGCGGGTCGTCGACAATGTGCGCTATTTCGCCAGCCTGTACGGCTATGACGCGGACGCCGCCGACAACGCCATCGAGCGTGTCGGCCTGACCGATCACCGGACCGCCTACTGCGGCAACTTGTCCGGCGGGCAGCGCACCCGGGTGTCCCTGGCCTGCGCGCTGGTCTGCGGCCCCGAACTACTGGTCCTCGACGAACCTACCGTGGGGCTGGATCCCGTTCTCCGCGTTGATCTTTGGTCTCAGTTCAACGAGCTGGCGCGGACTGGCACCACGCTGCTGGTGTCCAGTCACGTGATGGACGAGGCCGATCACTGCGGCGATCTGTTGCTGATGCGCGAAGGCCGACTGGTCGCCCACACCACCCCGACCCAACTACGAGAGGACACGTCGTGCACGTCACTGGAGGAAGCGTTTCTGTCCATCATCCGGCGCAGCACAGAGCGCCGAGCCGGCTAGGCATCAAGGGCTACACCGCCACCACGGCGCGAATCCTGCGCCAACTGGCTGCCGACCACCGCAGCGTGGCGATGATCCTGGTGGTGCCCGTGGTGGTGATCACGTTGATGTACTTCATGTTTCAGAACGTGCCGCACCGGCCGGGTATGCCGACGCCGTTCAACAACACCTGTCTGATCCTGCTGGGCCTATTCCCGCTGTTCGTCATGTTCATCATCACCTCGATCACCATGCAACGCGAACGCGCTTCCGGGACGCTGGAACGCATCCTCACCACCCCCCTGCGCCGGCTCGATCTGCTGATGGCCTACGGCACCGCTTTCTCGGTTGCCGCCGCGGCCCAGGCCGTCGTCGCCTGTGTCGTTTCGTTCTGGTTCCTGGGCTTTCACACCGAGGGAAGCCCGTTGTGGGTCTTCGTGATCGCCGTGATCAACGCGATTCTGGGCGTGGGCCTGGGGCTGCTGTGCAGCGCCTTCGCGCGCACCGAGTTCCAGGCCGTGCAGTTCATACCGCTGGTCATGGTCCCGCAGTTGCTGTTGGCGGGTGTGATCGTGCCGCGCAGCGCGATGCCCGATTGGCTGCACTGGGTCAGCGACGCCATGCCGGCCAGCTATGCCCTCGAGGCACTGCAGCAGGTGGGTGCGCACGCCGGGCTGACGGCCGTTACGGTGCGTGACATGGTTGTCGTGCTGGCCTTCGCCCTGGCGTCCCTGTGCCTGGCCGCCGTGACGCTGCGCCGGAGGACGCCCTAGCGTGGCAGGCCGGCGTCCGGGACGGCCCGCCGGAAACTCCGACAGCCGGGACCGCATCCTGTCCAGCGCCCGAGAGTTGTTCGCGGTCAATGGTTTCGACCGTACCTCGATCCGGGCGGTGGCCAGGGCAGCCGGCGTCGATTCCGCCCTGGTGCACCATTACTTCGGCACCAAGGAACAGCTGTTCGCCGCTGCTATCCACATTCCGGTCGACCCGATGCAGGTGATCGGACCGCTACTGGAAGTCCCGGTCGAGGAGTTGGGGTGCAAGCTGCCGTCGCTGTTGCTGCCGCTGTGGGACTCCGAACTGGGCGCCGGCCTGATCGCCACGTTGCGCTCGCTGATCTCGGGCGACGATGTGGGCCTGGCGCGTTCGTTTCTGCAGGAGATCGTCGGCGGCGCGGTGGGATCGCGGGTCGACGATCCACCGGGGACGGGCAAGCTCCGCACCCAGTTCGTCGCCTCACAGCTGATGGGCGTGGTGATGGCGCGCTACATCATCAAGGTGGAGCCGTTCGCGTCACTGCTCACCGAGCAGATCGTGGCGACCATCGCACCGAACCTGCAGCGCTACCTCACCGGGGATCTGCCGGAGGGCCTCACGCCGTAAGCCGGGCGTGTTCCTCGTCGTCAACGTCGCGGGCCTCGTCGACCAGCAACACCGGGATGCCGTCGTCGATGCGGTAGGCGCGGCGCAGCCTCGGGTTGTAGAGCTCTCGGCCCTCGTTCACCAGCAGCAACGGGCCGCGGTCGCCCGGGCACACCAGGATGTTCAGCAGGGTGTCGTCAAGCATCGGCATTTACTTGCTTTCCGCTGAGCTCGGCGCGGGCCGCCGGGGTCAGCTTGCGGAATTCGTTGGTGGCGGCGTCGAAGTACCATGCCTGACGCCCGGATTTCGGGATCCCGGCCGCCCGCAGGGCACTGACGGTGGGCCGGAAAGTCGCACTGAGCGACATCTTAGGCACCACATGCACGATGTCGGGGCCGAGCCCGACCGGCATGCCCTCGATGGCCTCGGTGAGGTCGGCCGCGGTGATCGTCGCGCCTGGCCGCAGCGTCACCGCGGCGACCGCCAACTGCCGGTCACCCGCCGACACCCCGTAGGTCACCGCCAGATCGACAGCGCTGATCAGGCCCAGCGCGTCGACGACAAGCTCGGCGTACACCATGCCCCGCACCGTGCGGATCACCGCGCCACGCCGGCCGGCCAGCCAGAAGTCGCCGTCCTCGTCGCGGCGGAACAGGTACTCGGTGGAGATCCAGGTGTCGGCGGGAGCGAACACCCCGCGCTTGACCGATGCGGTGGGGTCGATCGGGCCACGCGACTGCGCGAGCAGCACGCCGATCTGGTTGGTGGCGGCCACCTGCACGAAGCCGTCGTCATTCTCCAGGATCAGGTCGTTCTCGGGGTCGTACGCGCCGAGTTCGACCCGCCCGGCGCCGGGCAGCGGCCGGCCTTTGCTGCCGACCTTGGCGCCCGAGACGTTGGCCAGGACGGCCTGGCCGTCGGTGGTGGCGAAGAACTCGACGACGTGCGCGGGCGCGAAGGCGTCGACGACCCGCCCCCACAGCCCGGTCGGCATGCCCGAACCGATGAACAACCGCACCGGATGGTTGCCGTGCAGCCCGAACTCCGGGTCGTCGACCACGTCGCGCAGCATGGCCCACGTGTAGGACACCACCGTGACCCCGTACTGACGGATCTCGGCGACGAACCGGTCCGGGCGCAGCCCACGGGACAGCGCGATGCGGGTGCCGCCGACCACCGCCCCGCCCAGGCTGACCAGTAGCGCGGACTCGTGGTGCAGTGGTGTGAGGCAGTACACCGTGTCCTTGCGGTCCAGCGCGGCCGTCGATGCGGTGCCGAACGCCGACAGGGCCCACCGGAAGTTGGTGATCTGCTTGGCGACCAGTTCGCCGCCGGCGGCGTTGAACGCGATGAACGCCAGGTCGCGCGCGAATCCGGGGTTGGCGCGGTACCAGGCGGGCAGTTGCACCGCGTCGGGGTCGATCTGCTCCATGTCGATGACGTTCGCGTCGTCGGGCAGGTGCAGATCCCGCGACTCGCCGCCGCCCAGCACCAGAATCTGGCCCGGAAGTTGGCGTGCCGCTTCGAGGTTGGTGGGGTCGGTCAGGATCTCGCTGACCGCCCCGAGCCGGACCTGCGCGGCCAGGTCGGCGTCCTCACGCATCAGCACGGCCACGCCGCCCAGCCGGGACAGCGCGGCGATCGCGACCAGCGCGCTGGGCCGGGTGGCCATCAGGACACCCACCCGGTCGCCCTGGCGCACCCCGACCTCGATCAGGCCGCGGACGACGTTGTTGATGCGCTTGTTGACCGCTTCGTAGGTGTGCACGCGGCCGTCGAACAACAGGAATTCGCCCTGCGGGGCGTCGTGGGCCTGCTCATCGATGATGCGGCCCAACGAGATTCGGGTGTGGTCGTTGAGCTGCCCCAGCCGCGCCAGCCGGGGCAGGGTGCGAACGGTCTCCACGGCCAGGGTGCGCATGGAGCGGTTGGCCGCGACGACGGCGTCGGCCGCACCGCGGGCCAGCGCCAGCGCCGCCTCGGACATTTCACCGAGGCCGTGCGCGATGCGGGAGCTGAAAGCCACGCCGCTGTCGTTGTGTTCCTCGGGTTGCTCGACCATCAGGCTGATGCTGGCCGGCTTGTCGCCGTTGCTGGAGATCCAGCGCACCCACTCGGCGACGGTGGGCCAGCTCTGCAAAGCGGCGCGGGATCCCACCACCAGGCCGAAATGGCCTGTGCGGATCAGGCATTCGTACACCTCGGTGTTCGGTGCGGCCCGCCGGATGCCGCGCACCGAGGCGGGCTGGCCGATGTCGTCCACCTCGCCGACGAAAGCCAGGATCGGACAGGTGATGTCGGTCAAGGTCACCATCTGACCGTTGATCGCGAATCCGCCGGTCATCATGCGGTTGTGGGCGATGAACTGCTTGAGCAGCTCCGAGATCGCCGGGCCGGACCAGGCGATCCATCCCTCGCGTTCGAGGAACCTGCGCTGCTGTTCCCTCGGCAACAACGCCTCACGGTCATGCAGCTGGCGGACGAAGTCGATTCGCGCCTGCGCCGTCTTGATCGGGTCCATCATCTGAAAACCGGTGCGCGCCATCCAACTTGGGATGTTGAGGCGGTTGAAGACATGGTCGGCCATGAAGTCGGCGACGCCGGGCGCGATGTTCGCCGGAATGCCCATCGGCAGTGCGGCCAGGGTGTCGACCGGGGAACCGAACGCCACGATGCTGGCCAGGTTTCTCGACCGCCGATACGCCGCGACCTGGTAGCACCACATGCCGCCCTGGGAGTACCCGACCAGGTGCACGTCCTGCCCGGCGGCGTCCCTGACAGTGTCGATGGCCTGATCCAGCGCGACGATGTGGTCGGCCAGGGTGCGCTGCATGCCGCCCTCGACCTTGTCCGGTGACCCGAAGTCGATGACCCACGGGTCCAGCCCGCTGGCGTGCAGGATGCCCACGGCGCCGTCTTCCCGGGTGACGTCCCACATGTCGGCCGACATCATCATCGGGTGCACCATCAGCACCGGCGGGCCGACCGGCGGCTGCCCGGGCCGGTTGTCCGGCGGGAAGTAGCGGCGCAGCTTGTACATCGGCACGCTCTCGACGACCTGGGACGGCGACGGGATGCTGCCCGTCTCCAGGCCACCCAGCCGGAGCACTTCCAGACCGTTCTGAGCGGTGGCTACCAGCCGCTCGACCGGCCGCGTGACCATCGAAAAATTGAGATCCACCACTGCTCCTCAATGCTCCTGACGTCGGCCTTGACCAGCGAGGACATCATGGCACATCGGCGACGGCGTGTGGTCTGGGTCACTGCCTTTACCCGCGGCGGCGGTCAGCGCCGTCGACCCGCTCGCGTCGAGCAGTGATGAGTGCCATCGGGTTTCACGTCTGTCCGTCACCGGTCCCACGTCGATCCGGCCCCGGATTCGCCGTCCCAGGTGCCCGGCAACATGGGAACCCGCGGGCCGCCGCCGAACTCGTCGTCGGCCAGTGCCGTCAGACCTGTCGCCGCGGCGCTGCGCTGCGACACCGTCCCGGGGAAACCCGCACCCCTGACGCCCGACGCCGCGCCCTTCTCCGAAGCCGACACGTCGGGCTCCAGGTCCATGTACTCGTACCCCCGGCCGAGCTGGGCCACCTTCGCCCGTCGGCGTTTCGGGGCGCCCGCCGGTTCCGGGGGCGCCGCGGCAGCCGCAGGTTCGTCGGCGCTGTCCGGGTCCGGCGCCTTCTTGCGGCTGCCCGTACCCGCTGCCTTGCGGGCCACCGAGCCCAGGTCGCCCACCACATAGCCGAAGTTCTCCATGCCGGCCCCCAGACCCAGACCGACACCGGTACCGGTGAACGTCGGTGGCGCCGCGGTCGGCGGAGGAGCGCCCGGCGCCGGAGCCGACACCGTGGCCTCGGCCGGGGCGGGCGCCGGCGACGAGGTGGACGTCGGCACCGTCGGAACCAGGGCCGCCAACGGCGGAGTGACCGGGGGTGCGGCGGGTGGTGCCGGCGCGGCGGCAGCGAGCGCGACCAGTCCTTTGACCCCGATCGGCGCCAGCACCGCGCCCGCCGCCAGTGGCACCAACGGCGCGGTCAGCAGCGGCACCACCACCGCGAGCAGCACGATGGTCTGCTCGAGCAGCGTCTTGAGCAGCGCGATGGTGTCGGTGATGACCGTGCCGATGATCTCCACCGTGACGAACAGGATGGTGAAACCGATCGTCGTCGGATTGCCCGAGGCGAACGCCGCCGTGATATCCAGCGCCACGAACGAGAACATCTGCGACAAGAACAACACGTACGTGCCGATATCCATCGGGTAACCCAGGGCGAAAGCGACGTTGAACGGGCTGAAGTACGTCAGCGGATTGCCGAGGATGACCAGGTAGGGATCGAATCCCGAGAACAGCGCCTGGAAGAACGGCAAATTGGACAACGCGTCGATCAGCGGCTGGATGTAGTCGTCGTAGAAGTCGATGTAGCCGATGTCGGTCAGCCACTGATAAAAGTCGTTCTGCCGGTCCGGCGGCAGATCCTCGGCGGCCGCCAGCGCGCCGGTGGTGACGATCTCCGGCGCGGCGGTGGTCTGCGGTGCGGTGTTCACAGCCGCGTCGGCTATGCCCTGATAGGTGGTCATCACGGTGGCGGCCTGGATCCACATCCGCGCGTAGTCGGCCTCGTTGAGGGCGATCGGAATCGTATTGATGCCAAAGAAGTTGGTCGCCACCAACACCGCGTGCGTGGCATGGTTGGCAGCCAGTTCCGCCAGCGTGGGCATGGCGGCCAGTGCGGCCGTCCAGGCGGCGGCCGCGGTTTCCTGCCGGACGGCTTGAGCGGCGCTGTTGGTCGCCGCCTGGGCGAGCCACGCCAGATACGGCAGGTGAGCCGCCACATAGGCGTGCGCCGCCGGGCCGTTCCAATCACCGGCCTGCACGGCCGACAGCACGCCGGTCAGGTCCTGCGCCGTCCGGGCGTAGGAGGTGCTCAGCGAACTCCACGCGGCTGCGGCGGCAAGTAACGGCCCGGCACCGGGTCCGCTGCTGAGCAACGCTGAATGCACCTCCGGGGGCGTGGCCATCCAGATCGGGGCGGTCACCGGACGACCGTTCGGATGGAGACGGAAAACGTTGTCAGCGTTGGGAAATCACAAAATAGAAGCCGAGTACACATCGGGCGACGATCGCTCTCTCGGGGTACACCGCCCCGGGTCGCAGGACGCGATGACGCGAGTATCCTGGCTCTCGGATCGCCGCTCGCCTCGCCTTCCAGCTAATCGCCGTGGCGTATGAGGGTCGCTCCCCGATTACAGTGGCGGGACCGCGCCGGTTTCGCACCGGCTTCCTGCATCGTCATTGCCTTACCAGGGCATTGTCGCATTCCGGCCGTCCGAGTGGTAGCTGACGGCGGCCGGTAGCCTCAGTCCAGTGGCACACCTGCTCGGAGCCGAGGCCGTCCACCTGGCGTACCCGACCCAGGTGATCTTCGAATCGGTCACCCTGGGCGTCAACGACGGCGCGCGTATCGGAATCGTCGGCCGCAACGGTGACGGCAAGTCCAGCCTGCTGGGCCTGCTCACCGGCCGGCTCACGCCGGACTCGGGGCGGGTCACCCAGCGCAGCGGCCTACGGGTGAGCGAGCTGGCGCAAGCGGACACCCTGGATCCCGGGCACACCGTCGGGTGGTCGTTGGTCGGCGACCAACCCGAGCACCAGTGGGCCGGCGACAGCCGGATTCGTGACGTGGTAGCCGGTCTGGTCTCCGATATCGCTTGGGATGCAATGGTTTCCACGCTCAGTGGGGGTCAGCGCCGGCGGGTGCAGCTGGCCCAGTTGCTGATCGGCGAGTGGGATGTGATCGCCCTCGACGAACCCACCAACCACCTCGACATCGAGGGGATCACCTGGCTGGCGGGTCATCTCAAGCAGCGCTGGGCACGCAACAGCGGCGGTCTGCTGGTGGTCACCCACGACCGCTGGTTCCTGGACGAGGTGGCCACCACGACGTGGGAAGTGCATGACGGCATCGTCGAACCGTTCGAAGGTGGCTATGCCGCGTACGTGCTGCAGCGGGTGGAGCGCGACCGTCAGGCCGCGGCGTCGGAGGCCAAACGGCAGAACCTGATGCGCAAAGAGCTGGCCTGGCTGCGCCGCGGCGCCCCCGCGCGAACCTCCAAACCCAAGTTCCGCATCGAGGCAGCCAACCAGTTGATCGCTGACGTCCCGCCCCTGCGCAACACCGTCGAACTGGCCAAGCTCGCGACCGCCCGGCTGGGCAAGGACGTCATCGACCTGCTGGACGTCTCGGTCTGCTACGACGGGCGCCCGGTGCTCCGCGATGTCGAGTGGCGGATCGCCCCGGGCGAACGCACCGGGATCGTCGGAGCCAACGGCGCCGGCAAGTCCACCCTGCTGGGGTTGCTCGCCGGCACCGTCCAACCCGACAGCGGGCGCGTCAAGCGCGGCAAGACGGTCCGGCTGGCGGTGCTGGATCAGCAGGGTGACGAGCTGACCGCGATGGCTGGGGAGCGCATCGCCGACGTGCTCGGACGGTTGCAGAGCGGCTACGAGGTCGAGGGCCGAGAGATGACCCCGACGCAGTTGCTCGAGCGGCTGGGCTTCGGCTCCGGACAGCTCTCGGCGCGCATCGGGGAGTTGTCCGGCGGCCAGCGCCGACGCATGCAGTTGATGCTCACGCTGCTCTCGCAACCGAACGTGCTGCTGCTCGACGAGCCCACCAACGATGTCGACACCGACATGCTGACCGCTACCGAGGACCTGCTCGACTCCTGGGCGGGCACCCTGATCGTCGTTTCGCACGACCGCTACCTGCTCGAACGCATCACCGACCAGCAATACGCGATCCTGGACGGCCGGTTGCGTCACCTGCCGGGCGGCATCGACGAATACCTCGCCCTGGCACACCGGTCACCCGCCAGACCGGCGGCGCCGGCCCCGAACCCGGTCGCGCAGCAGGCGATGTCGGGGGCGCAGCGGCGGGCCGCCGAGAAGGAACTGGCCTCCGTCGACCGGCAGCTGGCCCGCCTCGCTGACCGGATCGAGGCCAAGCACACCGAACTCGCCGAACACGACCAGTCCGACCACGTCGGCGTCACGCGATTGACCAAGCAATTGCGTGACCTCGAGGATGAGGTCGCCGCGGTCGAGGCCCAGTGGCTGGAGTTGTCGGAGGCCCTGGAATGAAGCCGGTGTCGTACCCGCCCGGTGAGGCGCTGCTGGCGGCATACCGGCGCCGTGGCCCGGTGATCAACGCCGGCATCGGTAGCCGCGGCTTCGTCTATCTGCTTGGGCCGGAGGCGAACAAGTTCGTGTTCGCCAACGCCGATGCGTTCAGCTGGCGGGAGACCTTCGAGACACTGGCGCCGGTGGACGGGCCGACCGCGCTGATCGTCAGCGACGGCGAAGACCACCGCCGCCGGCGCAGCGTCGTGGCACCGGGGCTGCGCCACCGCCAGGTTCAGGAATACGTGCAGACCATGGTGCGCTCCGTGGACGCCATGATCGACGACTGGCGTCCCGGCCAACGCCTGGACATTTACCAGGAATTCCGCTCAGCGGTGCGGCGCAGTACCGCGGAGAGCCTGTTCGGTTCCCGGATGGCGGCGCATTCGGATTTCCTTGGCGCCCAACTGCAGCCGCTGCTGGACCTGACCCACCACCTGCCCCAGGTGATGACCGTGCAACGACGGCTCAACTCCCCCGGCTGGCGACGCGCGATGGCCGCGCGGGCTCGGATCGACGAGTTGATGGACGCCGAGATCGCCGATGCCCGCGCCCGGCCGCGACCTGACGACCACCTGCTGACGACCCTGTTGCAAGGCCGATCTGATGAAGGGCAGATGCTGTCCGACAACGAGATTCGCGACCAGATCGTGTCGATGATCACGGCGGGTTTTGAAACCACGAGTGGCGCGCTGGCGTGGGCCGCCTACCTGCTGCTGACGGTGCCCGGCGCCTGGGCCACTGCCGCCGCCGAACTCGACCGGGTGCTGACTGGCGGGGTGCCGACGGCGGCTGACCTGCCCGCTCTGACCTACCTCAACGGCGTTGTGCACGAAACACTTCGGCTATACCCACCGGGGGTCATCTCCGCCCGTCGGGTGGTGCGCGAGTTGCGATTCGACGGACACCGGATCCCAGCGGGCCGGATGATCGTCTTCAGCGCCTACGTCACCCACCGGATTCCCGAATTATGGCCGCAGCCAACGCAATTCCGTCCGCAACGGTGGGACCCGGGCGCGCCGGACTACCGCAAACCCGCGCCGTACGAGTTCATTCCGTTCAGCGGCGGCCTGCACCGGTGCATCGGCTCGGTGATGGCCATCACCGAGATGACGGTGATGCTGGCCCGGCTGGTCGCGCGGACCACCCTGGAGCTGCCTGGTCAGCGCATTCGGGCCGCCAACTTCGCCTCACTCAGTCCCAAGCCGGGCCTGACAGTACAGGTGCGCGAGTCAGTGCCAGCGCAGTAGCACGAGTTCGGCGCAGAACCCGGGACCCATCGCCAACATCAACCCGGGACTCCCACTGGGCGGCCGCTTCTCGATGGTGTCGCGCAGGATGTGCAGCACCGACGACGAGGACAGATTGCCGATCTCGCCGAGGGAACGCCAGGTCAGCTCGAGCGCTTCCGGCGCGAGATCGAGCGAACTGGTGATCGCGTCGATCACCTTCGGTCCGCCGGGGTGGCTCACCCAGGTGCCGATGTCGTCGCGGGTCAGGTCGTGCAGGGCGAGGAATCCGTCGACGTCGGCCGGCAGGTGCGCTTCGATCAGGCCGGTGAGGTCCGGGGACAGCCGCAGTTGCAGGCCGTGCGATCCGACGTCCCAGCCCATGATGTCCAGCGATTCGGGGTACAGGCGGCTACGGGAATCGATGATGGTGGGTCCGGTGGCCCGGATCTGCTCGGCGCGGCGGTCACCGACCGCGACGACGGCGGCGGCGCCGTCACCGAAAAGTGCCGTTCCGATCAGGCCGGAGACCGTGGGTTGGACCGCCGGGTAGGTCAGCGAGCACAGTTCGACGGAGATCAGCACCGCGACGCCGTCGGGAGCACCGCGCAGGTAGTCGTGCAGGCGCGCCACGCCCGCCGCGCCGGCCACACAGCCCAGCCCGAACAGCGGCATCCGGCGAACGTCGGGACGCAGCCCGAGCCGCCCCGCGATCCGCGCGTCCAGCGACGGAACGGCGACACCCGTGACCGTGGTGGTGGCGATCATGTCGATGTCCTGCGGCTGAAGTCCCGCCTCGTCGAGAGCACCCATCAAAGCCTCGATGCCGAGGTCAACGGCCTTGTCGATGAAGATCTCGTTGGCATCGCCGAAGTCGTTGAGGGACGGGTAGCGCTCCAGCGGCAGCACGAAGTGGCGATTGTTCACCTTGGCGGATTTGTGCAGCCGCCGAACGATCTCTTCGTGCTCCTTCAGCCCCGGGAACTCGACGAACAGATCGGTGATCTCACTCTGGCTGTATCGGTGTGGTGGCAACGCACCGAAGACCCCGGCGATGACGCTCATTGACCCTGCCTCATTCAGTTACTCGTCGGACGGCCCACCCCGAAAAGACTCCCAATTTCGGGAGTTTAGTTCGCTTTCCGCAATGCCGCAAAGACGGTGATATTCGACACTTGTCTTATTGTGTGAGAAACATTTGTTCGCAGCACCTGTTGTCAGCCATTATCATCGTCGCCGTCCAGGGTCATCGCGATTAGCGCGTCGGGGCTCAGCGAGTCGATTACCTCATCGCTGTCTACCACTTCTGACGTGGCGTTTTCCGGATTTCCGGCGAGCATTAGCAGTTTGTCGAGTAATCCGGTGCGGCGTAGCTCGCTGATTGGAATCGTGTGCAGTAACGACCATATCCCGGCGTCACCGGATTCGTCGTGCTTGTCGCCTGACAGTTGTTGCGCCAGATGCGTGGCCAGCGCGATTGGGGTGGGATAGTCGAAAATCAGGGTGCGCGATAGTGACAATCCGGCCAAAACGCTCTCGGTTTTCAGGCGATTACGCAGTTCAACACCGCTCATCGAGGTGAAGCCGAGGTCTTCGAAGGCCCGGCCGGCTTCGATGTCGCCGAGGCCGGCGTGTCCCAGCACGACGGCCGCGTGGTGGCACACCAACTCGACGAGTCGGCGACGTTGATCTTCCGGATCGAGGTCGTGCAGCCGCTCTGAATCGGGGGCCGCGACCGGGGTGGGGTCCGCGGTGCCCAACCAGAAGCGTCGCCGCGCGAACCCGTACGTCGGGAGGTCTACCCGCCGCGGCTCCAACCCGTCGAACGTGGCGGCCCAGTGCACGTCGACTCCGCTGGTGAACAGTTTCGCGGCCGCGGCGAGAACGGCATCGACCTCGGCCTCGGCGAGAGAGTCCGTCAAAGTGAGAACCGAGGCATCCTGGTCGGCCGTCAGACCGGCGGCCGGGCCTACCTCGACGAACGTGCCGCCGCCCAGAGCCGCTGCCGCCCTGAGTCCGTCGGCGAACCGCACCGGTCTGCGCACATGATCGACCCAATACCGCGCCGACCCGTAACCGCCGACGGCCGGCTCGCCGGTGACGTTGGAGATCAAGCTGATTCGCGGCTCCGAGACGGTGAGGCCGGCGAGGGACGCCAGGAAATCATCGAGGACCGGCTCCATCAGGACCGAGTGAAACGCATGCGACACCGCAAGCCGCTGTACCCGACGGCCCTGCGCCGCCAAGCGCTTCGCCACCGCGCCGACCGCCGCCTGCGGTCCGGAAAGGACCACGGCGTCCGGTGCGTTCACGGCCGCCAGGCTGACGCCCTCCCCCAGCAGCGGCGCCACCTCCGCTTCACCCAGGGCAACCGCGACCATCACCCCACCCTCGGGCAGCCCGGCCATCAACCGGCCGCGAAGAGCCACCAGACGCGCGGCGTCCGGCAGGGTCAACACCCCGGCCAGGTGGGCGGCGGCGATCTCCCCTACCGAGTGACCCAGCACCACATCCGGCCTCACCCCCCAGGAGTGCAACAGCGCGGACATGGCCAGCTGTACCGCGAACAAGCCCGGCTGGGCGAACTCGGTACTCTGCAGCAACGTCTGGTCGCGGCCCCAGATCACCTGTCGCAGCGGCGATGTCAGGTGTGGGTCCAGGGCGGCGACGACCTCGTCGAAAGCGGTCGCGAAGACCGGGAACCGGTCGTGGAGCTGCCGGCCCATGCCCAGGTACTGCGAGCCCTGCCCGGGAAAGACGAAAACCGTCTTGCCCGGCGCCCCGGTCCGGCCGACCACCGAACCCGATCCCGTTGCGCCGCAGGCCAGAGCGGACAGCGCCGCCGCCATTTGTTCGCCGCCGGAACCGACCACGACGGCCCGATGCCCAAATTGCGTGCGGGTGGTCGCCAAAGACCAACCTAGGTCGGCGATCCCGCGCCCGGCGGCGTGGGCGGCAAGGCGACCCGCCTGATTGGCCAGCGCTTCGGGCGAGCGCGCGCTGAGCACCCAGGGCACGGTCACCGCGTCAGCGGGCGCCGCCGCGGCCGGTTCCGCGACGGGAGACTGCTCCACGATCACATGGGCATTGGTGCCGCCCATACCGAACGACGAGACCCCGCCGCGGCGGGGCGCGGACCCCCACGGTGTCAGCGTGTCGTTGACGCGCAGGCCCAGCGCCGCCAGCTCGAGGCCAGGCGTAGCGAAGTTGAGACTTGCTGGAATGAAACCGTTTTCGATCGACAACACCGTTTTGATCAGGCCGGCCACTCCCGCCGCGGCGCCGGTGTGTCCGATGTTCGTCTTGACGGACCCGATAGCCACCGGGTGAGCCGCGCCGAAAACCGCGCCCAGCGCTCTGGCCTCCACCGGGTCACCGACCTGGGTTCCGGTTCCATGAGCTTCGACGTAATCGATGTCGCCGCGGCGGAGGCCGGCGCCGGCCAGCGCCCGCTGGATGACGTCTGCCTGGGCGGCGACCGAGGGCACGGTCAGACCCGCTCCGCCGTACCCGGCGTTGCCGACGGCGCTGCCCGAGATGACGGCGTGGATGCGGTTACCGTCGCGCACGGCGTCGCTGAGTGGCTTGAGCAGGACCAGGCCGGCACCCTCACCGCGCACGTATCCGTCGGCCCGCCGGTCGAATGCGTACGTGTGCCCGGACGGTGACAGCGCACCGAATTCCCGCTCCAATAGCGCGGATTCGGCCGCCAGGTTGAGATGAATCCCACCGGCGATCGCCATGGTGTAATCGCCCGCCCGCAGACCCGCACAGGCTTCGTGGACGGCAACGAGGGATGACGATTGACCGGAGTCCACGGTCATACTGGGCCCGCGCACTCCGAAGACGTATGAGACCCGGTTTGCGATCATCCCGCGGCTCAGGCCGGCGAAGGCATGGTGGTCGACCGGATCGCCGCCCGGCCGCGCGGTCAGCAGCGCGTAGTCGTCACTCATTGCTCCGAGGTAGACGGCGATCTGCTCACCACGCAGCCTGTCGGGCACCAGGAACGCGTCTTCGAACAGTTCCCAGGTCAGCTCCAGGGCAAGTCGTTGCCGCGGATCCATCGCACTGGCTTCGCGGGGCGACAGGTTGAAGAACTCGGCATCGAAATCGGCTACCTCAGGGAGTGGTTCGATGACCTCACGTCCCTCGCGCAGCAGCGCCCAGAACTCGCGCGGGCTGGCGGCCCCGGGGAACCTGCACGCAACACCGATGATGGCGATGTCAGTCGGTTGCACGGCGGCCTACGGGGTGAAGTCGTCGTCGAGAAGTGCCGCGAGCTCGCTGCTGCTGATACTCGCGGATTGGTCGGAAGCAGACGTCAGGTCGGCGACGAGGGCGCGCAGCTTGGTGGCGATCTGGACTTTCTCTTCCGCGGTCAACTCGGGTTGGTGGACCAGGGCGTCGAGGTCGCTGCTGATGTCGTTGAAGCGGTCCAACGGGTTCTGTTGCTGACTGGGTGCCGGCGCACTGGTGGCCAGCTGATCCGCCAGGTATTCGGCCAGCGCGGCGGGGGTCGGGTAGTCGAAGATCAGGGTGGGCGACAGCGTCAGCCCGGTCGCGGCCTTGAGTCGGTTACGCAGCTCGACGGCGGTCAGTGAGTCGAACCCGAGTTCCTGGAAGGCCCGTTGGCCGTCGATGTCGACTGCACTGCTGTGGCCCAGAACCGTTGCGGCGCTTGTTGATATCAATTCGGTCAGGGCCCGCTGACGCTGCTCGGGCGGTAGCGTGTGCAGCCGCTCCACCATGCCGGCGGCCGCCGCGGAGGTGTCGGCGGCATCGATGACGCGCCGGCTGGGACGCGTGACCAGCTCATGCCAGAGCGGCGGCAGGTCGGCTTCGCTGGTCAGGGCGGTGGTGTTCAGCCGGGCGGCCACGGCCACCGGGTGATCGGCGAGCAGGGCGGCATCGAGCAACGCGAGTGCCTGGTCGGTCGGCAGGGGCGACAATCCGACCTGTTTCATCCGGGCAAGGTCACGCTCGCCGAGGTGACGGGTCAGCGCGCTGGCCTCTTCCCACAGGCCCCACGCGATCGAGTTGGCGGGGAGGCCCTGTTCGCGGCGATAGCTCGCCAGCCCGTCCAGGAAGGCGTTGGCCGCGGCGTAGTTGCCCTGTCCCGGACTGCCGACGATGCCGGCGAGCGACGAAAACGTCACGAAAGCAACCAGATTCGACCGGCGGGTGAGCTCGTGCAGATTCCACGCACCGTCCACTTTCACCCGGAGTACCGCGTCGAGCCGCTCGGGGGTCAACGAGGTGATGACCGTGTCGTCGGTGACGCCGGCCGCATGGAACACGCCCTTCAAGGGGAACTCATCCGGTATCTGCTCGAACATCGCGGCGGTGGCGGCCCGTTCGGTGATGTCGCAGTCCGCGACCGTCACCTGTGCTCCGGCCTGTTCCAGGGCGGCCACCAGTTCGTCCGCACCGTCGGCCCGTCGACCAGATCGGCTGACCAGCACCACATGCGCCACTCCGTAGCGGTCCACCAGGTGCCGGGCCACCGCCGCACCGGCCATTCCGGTACCACCGGTGATCACCACCGAGGCACCGGTGAGCGGCGACTGCGCGCCCGCAGGCCCGTTCGGCACCGTCAGCACCACCTTGCCCACGTGGCGGGCCTGGCTGACGAATCGATACGCCTGCTGCACTCGTCGCACATCGAAAACCGTGATGGGCAGCGGTTTCAGTGCTCCGGCGCGCATCAGGCCCAGTATCTCGTCATACATCTGCGCCATCAGGTCGGGCCCGGCCTCGAACAGGTCGAACGCCTGGTAACGAACCCCGCGATGCTGTGCGGCGACGACTTGCGGGTCGCGGACATCCGTCTTGCCCATTTCCAGGAACCGTCCGCCCGGGGACGTCAGCCGCAACGACGCGTCCAGGAACTCGCCGGCCAGCGAGTTGAGCACGACGTGCACCCCGTCGCCGCCGGTGACCGCCCGGAACTTCTCCTCGAAGTCCAGGGTCCGGGAATCGCCGATGTGATCGTCGTCGAAACCCATGGCCCGCAACGTATCCCACTTGCCCCGGCTGGCCGTGGCGAAAACTTCACACCCCCAGTGCCGCGCCAACTGGATCGCGGCCATGCCCACCCCGCCCGCACCGGCGTGAACCAGCACCCGCTCACCGGCCCGGAGTCCACCCAACACCGACAGGCCGTAGAGCGCCGTCAAGAACACCACCGGCACGCTGGCGGCGGTGGCCAACGACCAGCCCGCCGGTACCCTCGTCACGATCCGCTGATCGACGACCGCTTCGGACGCCGCCGCGCCCAGTTGACCCATCACGGCGTCACCGACCGACAACTCGGTGACACCGGGGCCCACCTCCACGACCACCCCGGCACCCTCGACGCCGAGGTCCGCGGAACCGGGATACATGCCCAGTGCCAGCATCACATCGCGGAAGTTGACGCCTACCGCGCCCACCGCAACCCGGACCTGTCCCGCGCCCAGTTCCATCCGCTCACATGGCCGGGCGGTCAGCTCCTCCAGCGTCCCCCCGGCTCCGGCGCCCAACCGCCACAAGCCCTCCGGCAGTTCCAGCACCGACGAGGACGCGCGCACCAGTCGAGCGCCGTACGCCGTGCCCGACCGCACGATCAGTTGCGGCTCCCCGTGCCTCAGCGCCTCCCCGACCGGCACCGAGTCGTCGGAATCGATCAGCACGATCCGGCCCGGGTGCTCGGCCTGAGCCGAACGCACCAGGCCCCATACCGCCGCGCCCGCCAGGTCGGACACTGCCTCGTTGGCCAGCGCTGTCGCACCATGCGTCACAACGGCCAGTACCCCGTCGGAGCTCAGATGCTCCTGTAGCGCCCGCAGTGCCCGGTGCGCGGCATCCGACACCGCCCCCGGCAGGTCCGCATCCGGCTGCGGCGTCCAGACCGACTTCACGGTCATGGCGTCAGTACCGTTGTGCGGCAACGGTGTCCACATCACCTCGAGCAGCCCGCCGCCCGGTTTGGCACCCACCGGCGCCGCAGCCAGCAACGCCTGCTCAGATACCGCGCGCACCACCAACTCCCGCACGGACAGCACCGGCAGGCCCGAAGAATCGGCCAGCTCCACCGACACCGAACCGTCGCCGGTGGGGGCCAGGCGAACTCGCAGCCGAGACGAGCCCGCGGCATGCAGCGTCACCCCCTGCCAGGAGAACGGCAATGCCAGCTGCTCTCCGCCCTGCACCAGTCCCCATGCGTGCAGCGCAGCATCCAGCAGCGCGGGGTGAATTCCGAAGCGCCGCACGTTCACCCCTTCGGGCGCGGCCACCTCGGCGAAGACCTCGCGGCCGCGCCGCCATACCGCGCGCACACCCTGGAACGCCCGCCCGTAGCCGTAGCCGCGCGCTGCCAGCTGCTCGTACACCCCCGAAACGTCGACCGCCCGCGCGCCGACCGGAGGCCAGGCCGACAGATCCGCTCCGCCCCGGAGGGTGCCGGGGCCGAGGACGCCCTCGGCGTGCAATACCCACGAATCGGCGTCCTTTGCAGCGGAATACACCCAGACGCCGCGGCGTCCGGTGTCATCGGCCGCCGCGACTACCACCTGTACCGGCACCGCGCCGCCAGCCGGTAATACCAACGGGGCCAACAGGGTCAGCTCCTCGATGACCGGGGCGCCGGCCTCGTCGCCGGCCCGCAGCACCAGCTCCACGAACCCGGCGCCCGGATAGAGCACCACCCCGCTGACGACGTGATCGGCCAACCACCCTTGCACCGCGGGTGAGAGCGAACCGCTCAACACCACACCACCGATGTCGGGCCGTTCCACCACCACTCCCAGCAGCGGATGGCCACTGCCGGCCAGGCCTACGGTGGCCAGCTGGGCCGGTCCCACACCCAGCTCGGCCAACCAGAAGTGCTGGCGGGCAAAGCCGTAGGTCGGCAACGCCACCCGCTGAGCTCCGAGGCCGGCGAACGCCTCGCGCCACTGCACGCCCACCCCGGCGGTGAACAAGCGGCCGAGGGCGACTAACAGCGAATCGACTTCGGGACGGTCTTTGACCAGTAAGGTGGCTGCCACCGGCTCCGCTGCCAGGGACTGCTCGGCCAGGGTCATCAGTCCGCCACTGGGTCCGGCCTCGACGAAGACCTTGGCCCCCAACGATTCCGCCAGGCGCACGCTGTCGGCGAACCGCACCGGCTCGCGCACGTGCTCGGCCCAGTAGTCAGCGGACCCGTACCCGGGTCCGGCTAGCTGACCGGTGACGTTGGACAGCAGGCTGATCCGCGGCTGCGACACGGCCATCCCGGCGAGTGCCGCCGCGAACTCGGTGAGGATGGGTTCCATCAGTGCCGAATGGAACGCGTGGGAGACGGCCAGCCGGTGCACCCGCCGGCCCCGGGCGGTCAGGGCCTGCACAGCCGCGTCCACCGCGGCCTGCTCACCCGAAATCACCACCGATTCAGGCGCGTTCACGGCGGCGATGCCGGCACCGGGTCCCAGCTCGGCGAGCACCTCCGCCTCACTGGCCGCCACCGCGACCATCACACCGCCGGCCGGCAGCGCGGCCATCAGGCGGCCGCGGACCGCGACCAGCCGCGCCGCATCCTCGAGTGAGAACACCCCGGCCACGTGTGCGGCCGCGATCTCGCCGACCGAGTGACCGAGCACCAAATCGGGTACCACATCCCAGGATTGCAGCAGCGCGGCCAACGCCACCTCGACGGCGAACAGCGCCGGCTGGGCGAACTCGGTGCTCTCCAGCAGCGCGGCGTCGGTACCCCAGATGACCTGTTGCAGCGGCAGCCGGAGGTGACCGTTCAGTGCATCGGTCGCCGCGTCGAAGGCCTTGGCGAAGACCGGGAATCGCTCATGCAGCGCGCGGCCCATGTCCAGGTATTGCGCGCCCTGCCCCGGGAATACGAATGCCGTCTGGCCCACCGGACGGGTCCGGCCCACCGCGACATCGCGGGACGGCTGGCCGGCGGCCAGGGCGGCCAGCGCCTCCTGGAACTGTGCACGTTCGGTCCCCACCACCACGGCCCGGTGCTCGAACAGCGAGCGGGTGCTCACCAGCGACCAGCCCACATCCAGGGGACGGACTTCCGCGTCGGAGCGGATGTGCGCCAGCAGCCGCCGGGCCTGATTGGCCAGGGCGGCCGGCGAACGTGCCGACAGCACCCACGGGACCGGACCGGTGAACGGTTCCGGGGCAACGCCTTCCGGTGCCGGAGCCTGCTCCAGGATGACGTGGGCGTTGGTGCCGCTGATTCCGAAGGACGAGACACCCGCCCGCCGCGGCCGGCCGGGCGCCGGCCACGGCCTCGCCTCGGTGAGCAACGACACCGCTCCCGCCGACCAATCCACGTGCGGGGTCGGCGCATCCACGTGCAGCGTTTTCGGCATCACCCCGTGCCGCATCGCCAGCACCATCTTGATCACCCCGGCCACCCCCGCCGCCGCGGACGAATGACCGAGGTTGGACTTGATCGAGCCCAGCCACAGCGGTTCCTGACGATCCTGGCCGTACGTCGCCAAGATCGCCTGCGCCTCAATCGGATCGCCGAGCATGGTCCCGGTCCCGTGGCCTTCGACCACATCGACGTCGGCCACGCCGAGGCGCGCGCTGGCCAGCGCGGCCCGGATCACCCGCTGCTGGGACGGCCCGTTCGGCGCGGTGAGCCCGTTGGAGGCGCCGTCCTGATTGACCGCCGAACCACGCACCACCGCCAACACCTCATGGCCCAGCCGTTGCGCATCGGCCAGCCGCTCCACCACCAGGACCCCGGCACCCTCGGCCCACGACGTGCCGTCCGCCGCGGCCGCGTACGCCTTGCAGCGGCCGTCGGCGGCCAGCGCGCGCTGCCTGCTGAATTCCACGAATCCGCCGGGCGTGGCCATCACGGTGACCCCGCCCACCAGCGCCAGGTCGCACTCGCCGGAACGTAACGACTGCGCGGCCAGGTGCAGCGCCACAAGCGACGACGAACACGCCGTGTCCACCGACACCGCCGGGCCCTCCAGACCCAGCACGTAGGCCACCCGGCCCGACGCCACGCTCAGCGTGGAGCCGGTGAGACCGTACCCCTCCAACTCACCCTTGACTTCGCCGCCGTAGCCGGCGTGGATCACCCCGGCGAACACACCGGTCGCGCTGCCCCGCAACGAGGTCGGGTCGATGCCGGCCCGCTCCAGCGCCTCCCACGACACTTCGAGCAGTACCCGCTGCTGGGGATCCATGGCGAGAGCTTCGTTGGGCCCGATACCGAAGAACCCGGCATCGAAGTCGCCGGCATCCTGGAGAAAACTGCCGCGCCGGGTATAGGTCTTCCCGAGCGCATCGGGGTCGGGGTCATACATCCCCTCGACATCCCAGCCGCGGTCCGCCGGAAAGTCTCCGACGCCGTCGCGACCGTCGATCAGCAACTGCCACAGGGCTTCCGGGGAATCCGCGCCACCGGGGTAACGGCAACTCATGCCCACCACGGCCACCGGCTCGGAGAGCCGCTCCTCCAACTCGGACAGGCGCCGCCGGGTGCGGCGCAGGTCCGCGGTCAGGCGTTTCAGGTAGTCAACCTGCTTGGTGGCGTCCACAGATGTTCCTTGGTTTCTCAGGATTCGAGTTCTTCGTCGAGGATGGCGAAGAGTTCGCTCTCACTGGCGGCCGCGAGATCGTCGTCGAGTGCCAGGTCGGCCAGGACATCGTGCAGCCGGTGGGCCAGCTTCGCTCGTTCTTCGGTGCTCCAATCAGTCTGACGGACATGGGTGTCCAGCTCACGGGCGAGGTCTTCGAAGCGCGCCGACGGGTCGGCGTCTCCCGTGGGACCGGACAACCGGTCGTCGAGATGCGCGGCCAGCGCGCTGGGACTGGGGTAATCGAAGATCAGGGTGGGCGAAAGCGTCAGGCCGGTGGCGGTTTTGAGACGATTGCGTAGTTCGACGGCCGTCAGTGAGTCGAAACCCATTTCCTGGAAGGCGCGCTGGGCGCCGATGTCGGCGGTTCCGGAGCGGCCCAGCACCGTTGCCGCATTGCTGCACACCACGTCGATGAGTTCGCGGTGACGCTGTTCGGAGGTGAGCCCGAAAAGCCGCGCGGCCAGGCCGGTCGTCGAAATCTCGGCTGCCGCAACCGCCCTGCGGACGGGGCGGCGGACCAGCTCACCGAGCAGAGCGGGCGCGTCGTCGGTGAGTGCGGCGGTGTCCAGCCGGGTGGCGACGACCACGGCGGGATCGGCGAGCAGGGCGGCGTCGAACAAACTCAGCGCCTGACCCGTGGAGAGCGTCGCCAGGCCGACCCGGCTCATCCTGGCCTTGTCCCGGTCCCCCAGGTGTCGTGTCATCGCGCTGGCCTGTTCCCACAACCCCCACGCCACGGATGTGGCGGGCAATCCCAGTCCCCGGCGGTGCTCGGCGAGCGCGTCGAGGAAGCTGTTGGCCGCCGCATAGTTTCCCTGGCCGGCGGTACCCAGGATGCCGGCCATCGACGAGAACATCACGAACGCAGACAGATCCAGGTCCCGGGTGAGTTCGTGCAGATGCCACGCTCCGTCGACCTTGGCCCGCAATACCGCATCCAGCCGCTCGGGAGTCAGCGTCGCGATCAACCCGTCATCGAGAACGCCGGCGGCGTGGATCACCGCCCGCAGCGGGAACCGTTGCGGTATCTGCGACAGCAACCCGGCGACGGCTTCCCGGTCGGCCACATCGGCGGACGCCACCGACACCTGCGCGCCGGCCGCGCGCAACTCCGCCACCAACTCCGTGGTGTCCGGAGCCCGCGCACCGGAGCGGCTCACCAGCACGATGCTGGGTACCCGGTGGCGGGAAACGAGGTGGCGGGCCAGCGCCGCGCCCGCCATTCCGGTGCCACCGGTGATCAGCGCGGTGCCGGTGGCGAGCGGGTCGAGGGTCAGCACCACCTTGCCGGTGTGCCGGGCCTGACTGACGAACCGGTACGCCTGACGAACCCGCTGGACGTCAAAGGTCTTGAACGGCAGTGTGTTCAACAGCCCGGCGTCGAACAGTGCCATCACCCCGGAAAGCATCTCAGCGGTGAGGTCTGGCCCCGCCTCGATCAGATCGAATGCGCGATAGGCGATTCCGCGTTGCGCAATATCCTGGGGGTCACGAAGATCGGTCTTCCCCATCTCGATGAAACGTCCGCCCGGGGCCAGCAGCCGAAGCGAGGCGTCGACGAAATCCCCGGCGAGCGAGTTGAGCACCAGGTCGACTCCGGCACCACCGGTGGCCACCCGGAACTTATCCTCGAAGTCCAGCGTCCGCGAATCACCGATGTGTTCATCGTCGAAACCCATGGCGCGCAACGTGTCCCACTTACCGCGGCTCGCGGTGGCGAAGACCTCCAGACCCCAGTACCGGGCGAGTTGCACCGCGGCCATCCCCACCCCGCCGGTGCCCGCATGCACCAGCACCCGCTCACCGGCCTTGGCCGCCCCCAGCACCGACAATCCGTACCAGGCGGTCAGGAAAACCACCGGCACTCCGGCGGCCTGCGGCAGTGACCAGCTCGCCGGTACCGCCGCCACCAATCGCCGATCGACCACCGCTTCCGGCCCCACCACACCCAGCAAGCCGAGCACCGCGTCACCGACGGCGATATCCCGCACACCGGGCCCGACCTCGGTGACCATGCCGGCGCCTTCGACCCCCAACTCGCCGCCGCCGGGGTACATGCCCAACGCCACCAGCACATCCCGGAAGTTCACCCCCACCGCGGCCACCGCGACCCGGACCTGCCCGGGGGCCAGCTCCGCCCTCTCGAGCGGGCCCACCCGCACGTCGTCCAGCGTGCCGCCGCCACCGGTGACCAGTCGCCACTGCTGCTGTGCGGGTAGTTCCAGTGCCGATGATTCGGCCGGCTTCAGGCGTGCCTGGTAAGCGACCCCCTGACGCACCAACAGTTGCGGCTCATCGCAACCGATCAGTTCGCTTGCGTCCAGCGAGCCGTCGGAGTCGAGCAGGATCACCCGTCCGGGGTGCTCTGCCTGAGCCGAACGCACCAGACCCCACACCGCCGCACCCGCCAGGTCCGACACGTCTTCCCCGGCCAACCCGACGGCGCCGTGGGTTTGCACGACCAGAACGCCACGGTCGTCGCCGGCCAGCCAGGACTGCAACCGGCTCAGCGCCGCGTGGGTGGCCGAATACACCGCCTCGGGTGGACCTCCCTCGGACAGCGCCTGCCACACCGTCATCGGCGCCCCATCCGAGGCCGCGGGAGCGACGGGCGTCCACTGGATCTGGAACAGACCGGCATCGCCGCCTGCGGCCGCCGCCAGCGACCCGGCGACCAGCGGGCGGAAGGCCAGTTCGCGCACCGTCAGCACCGGTAGGCCCCACGGATCGGCCAGGTCCAGGGCCACCGAGTCGGTGCCGACGCGGGTGATGCGGACACGCAGCCGGGCGGCACCGGAGGCGTGCAAAGACACCCCCTGCCAGGAGAACGGCAACACCGTCGCGTCCTGCTCGCCGGCCACCCCCAGCGCATGCAGGGCCGCGTCCAGCAACGCCGGATGGATGCCGAACCCGGTGGTGGTGAGTCCGTCGGGCAGCGTGATTTCGGCGAAGACGTGGTCGGGCGACTGCCACATCGCCTGCAGGCCATGGAAGGCCGGGCCGTACTGATAGCCGCGGCGGGCCAATCGTGGGTAGGCATCCGCGAGATCGACGGCTACCGCGCCGACGGGCGGCCATCCGGACAGGTCCGCTTGCGGGGCGGGCGGATTCGTCCCCAGGGTGCCGGTGGCGTGCTGCGTCCACTTTGATCCCGATCCGAGGGAGTACACCGAGATCTCCCGGTTGCCCGCATCGTCGGCGGCCCCCAGCACCACTTGAACGCGCACACCACCCTGGGCGGGCAGCGTCAACGGTGTCGACAACGTCAACTCCTGCAGCAGCGGGCAGCCGGCCTCCTCACCGGCCCGCAGGGCCAGCTCCACCAGGCCCGCGCCGGGGAACAGCACGGTGCCGGTCACCGCGTGATCGGCCAACCACGGCTGCGCCGACACGGACAACTGCCCCGTCAACACCAGCCCGCCGGAGTCGGGTCGTTCGACGACAGCACCCAGCAGGTCGTGCGCGGCGCCCACCAGCCCGGCGCGGCGCACATCGTGATCGCCCGACTCGGTCAGCCAGAAGCGGCGCCGCACGAAACCGTACGTGGGCAACGCGACCCGGCGCGCACCCTCGAACACCGGCGTCCAGTCCACCGCCACACCCGCTACCTGAGCCTGCGCCGCCGACAACCAGAATCGTTGCAGCGCACCGTCGTTGCGGCCCAACGACGGGACGATCACGGACTGCTCGGGACCCAGTGTTTCCTCGATGCCGGCGATCAATACCGGGTGTGGGCTCGATTCGATGAAGACCTGGCAGCCGGCGGCCGCAGCAGCACGCACGGCAGGTTCGAATTGGACTGTCTGCCTGAGACTCTGGTACCAGTAATCGGCGTCCAACGCGGCGGTGTCCAGCAGCGCGCCGGTCACGGTCGAATAGAACGCCACCGGCGACGAGCGGGGTGCGATGTCTTTGAGTGCGGCGGCGAGGTCGTCGCGGATTGCGTCGACGTGGAAAGAGTGCGACGCGTAGTCGACGTCGATACGCCGTGCGCGGATGCCCTGCACGTCGCATCGGCTCACCAGTTCGGCGACGGCGTCCACCTCGCCGGACACCACGATCGACGAAACCCCGTTGACCGCGGCGATATTCAACCGGCCCGCCCAGGGCACCAGCAGCTCCTCGACGTCGTCGAGACCGAGAGCCAGCGACGCCATGCCGCCGGCTCCGGACAACTGCCTCAGCAACCGGCTGCGTAGCGCCACCACCGTGGCAGCATCCTCCAGCGACAGCGCGCCGGCCACGTAGGCGGCCGCGATCTCGCCCTGCGAGTGGCCGATCACCGCGTCCGGGGTGACACCGAGGGACCGCCACAATTCGGCGAGCGACACCATGAGCGCCCACAGCGCCGGTTGCACCACGTCGACCCGGTCCAGCGCGGGTGCGCCCGGCGCGGAGCGGATCACGTCGATCAGCGACCAGTCCACGTGCTCCCGCAGGGCCTTTTCGCAGCGCTGCAGCTGGTCAGCGAATACCGGTGAGCTGTCCAGCAATTCGAGCCCCATGCCGGCCCACTGCGAACCCTGGCCCGGGAAGACGAACACCGTCTTGCCCACCGGCCGGGCTCGTCCGACGGTGACGTTGGGACCCGCGTCGCCGGCCGCCAGACCGGTGAGTCCGTCGATGAACTCGTCGGGGTCGGTGCCGAGCACCACCGCGCGGTGGTCGAACAGGGAGCGCGTGCTGATCAGCGACCAGCCCACGTCCACCGGCCGCACCCCGGTGGCTGTTACGTGCGCCGACAGTCGGCGGGCCTGGTTGGCCAGCGCCTCGGGGGAGCGCGCCGACAGCACCCACGGCACCGCGCGGCTCGTCGGCCCGGGTAGGTCCCCGGGTGTGTCGATGACGACCGGCTGTTCCAGGATCACATGCGCGTTGGTCCCACTGATCCCGAACGACGACACCGCGGCCCGGCGCGGCCGTCCGCGCTCCGGCCAGGGCCGCTGTTCGGTCAACAACGACACCGCGCCGGCCGACCAATCCACGTGCGGCGTCGGCACATCGACATGCAGCGTCTGCGGCAGCACCGCATGCTGCATCGCCAGTGTCATCTTCATGACACCCGCGACGCCGGCCGCCGCCGACGTGTGACCCATGTTCGACTTGATCGACCCCAGCCACAACGGCTCATCGCGATCCTGGCCGTAGGTCGCCAAAATAGCCTGCGCCTCAATCGGATCCCCGAGCGTGGTGCCCGTTCCGTGGCCCTCGACTACGTCCACGTCCGCCGCGCTGAGGCGGGCGCCGGCCAGTGCGGCGCGAATCACCCGTTGCTGGGACGGACCGTTCGGTGTGGCAAGGCCGTTGGAGGCGCCGTCCTGATTGACCGCCGAGCCACGCACCACGGCCAGCACCGGGTGACCCAACCGGCGGGCATCGGCCAACCGCTCGACGACGAGTGCGCCGGCGCCCTCGGAGAACGCGGTCCCGTCGGCGGCGCCGGCATACGCCTTGCACCGACCGTCGGCGGAAAGCGCGCGCTGCCGGCTGAATTCGATGAACATGGCCGGGGTGGCCATCACCGTCACGCCGCCCACCAGCGCCAGGTCGCACTCCCCCGACCGCAGCGACTGCACCGCCAGATGCAGGGCCACCAGCGACGACGAACACGCCGTATCCACCGATACCGCAGGACCTTCCAGGCCGAGCACGTAGGCCACGCGGCCCGACGCCACACTGAGCGTCGAGCCACGCAACCCGTACCGCTCCAACTCTCCGGGCACGCGGCCCTGACCGCCGTAGGAGCCGTGAAATATCCCGGCGAACACGCCCGTCGACGAACCGCGCAGGGTCAGCGGATCAATCCCACTGCGCTCCAACGCCTCCCACGAAACCTCGAGCAGCAACCGCTGCTGGGGATCCATCGCCAGCACCTCGCTGGGCGCGATCCCGAAGAACTGCGCGTCAAAGCCCGCGACGTCCGTCAGGAATCCGCCCGAGCGGGTGTAGGACTTGCCGACGGCGTCCGGGTCGGGGTCGAACAGCCCGGCCAGGTCCCAGCCCCGGTCGCCGGGGAATTCGGTGACCACGTCGCGCCCGGCCGCCACCATCTCCCAGAGAGCCTCCGGGGTGTCCACCCCGCCCGGATAACGGCAGGCCATGCCCACCAATGCGATCGGCTCCGTGGCCCGGGTCAGGTAATCGCGGTTCTCGCGCTTGAGCCGCTCGTTTTCCTTGAGGGATCTGCGGAGGGCGGCAATGAGCTCGTCTTGAGTGCTCACGGCATTCAGTGCCAGCGCAACAGGACCAGCTCGGAACAGAAGCCGGGACCCATCGCGATCATCAGTCCGGGGCTGCCACTGGGCGGTGGCTTGGCGAGGGTGTCACGCAGTACGTGCAGCACCGACGCCGACGACAGGTTGCCGATCTCGCCCAGGGAGCGCCAGGTGAGTTCCAAAGCCTCCGCCGGCAGGTTGAGGGTTTCGGTGATCGCCTCGATGATCTTGGGCCCGCCGGGATGTGTCACCCAGGCGCCGATGTCGGCGGTGGTCAGGCCGTGCTCGGCCAGGAAGCCGGTGACGTCGGTGCGCAGATACTGTTCGACCACGGCCGCCACATCCTTGGACAGGACGAGCTCGAAGCCACCGGCTCCGACGTCGAATCCCATGGTGCGCAACGAATCTGGATAGAGGTGGCCGCGCGAATCGATGACGCTAGGCCCGCCGGCATCCACCTCGGCGGCGCGCCGCTCTCCCACCGCGACGACCGCGCCGGCACCGTCGGCGAACAGTGCACTGCCCACCAGGCCGGCCACCGACGGCTTGTAGCCGGGGAAGGTGAGCGAGCACAGCTCGACCGAGACCAGGGCCGCGATGCCGTCCGGGGCACCCCGCAGATAGTCGTGCAGCCGGGCCACCCCGGCCGCCCCCGCCACGCAACCCAGTCCGAACAGGGGCACCCGTCGCACGTCGGGGCGCAGCCCCAACCGTCCGGCGATCCGGGCGTCCAGCGACGGCACCGCCAGACCGGTGACCGTGGTGGTGATGAGCACGTCGAGGTCTTCGGGGCGCAGTCCGGCCTCGTCGAGTGCACCCATCAGGGCCTCGACGCCCAGGTCCACCGCCTTGTCGATGAAGATGTCGTTCGCCGCACCGAAGTCGTTCAACCGCGGGTACTGCTCCAGCGGCAGGACCAGGTGGCGGCTGTTGACTTTCCCGTTGGCATGCAGCTGCCGGACGATGTCTTCGTATTCCTCGAACTCGGGAATGCTGACGAACATGTCGGTGAGTTCCTGCTGCGAATAGCGGTAGGGCGGCAGGGCACCGAAGACACCTGCGATGACACTCATTGGTCCCACCCCTTTTGCACGAACATCGAGGCCGCATCGTTCAGTCGAAAGTTCAACGGAAGCGCGTAGAGCAGGAAGTTTAGTCGCGGCCAAGCTGCCCGGCAAAAAGAGCGGCGCGCCGCTCAGCCGCGCAGCTGCTGTCGCAGGCGGCCCGCTACCTCGGTGACGGCGAGCAGTTGATCGGCTACCCGGGCCGGTGCGGTACCCCCTCGCGCGTCACGGGAGGACACCGATCCTTCGATGGTGAGCACGTCGCGGACGCTGGGGGTGAGCTCGGGGCTGATGGCGGCCAGCTCGTCGTCGGTCAATTCCTGCAGCCCGACGCCGCGTTGCTCGGCGGCCTTCACCGCGGCGCCGGCGGCCTCATGCGCCGACCGGAATGCCACACCTTGGCGTACCAGCCATTCGGCGATGTCGGTGGCCAGGGTGTAGCCGGCCGGGGCCAGCGCAGCCATCCGGTCGACATGGAACGTCAGGCTGCCGACCAGCCCGGCCATCGCCGGCAGCACCAGCTCCAGCTGGGCCACCGAGTCGAACACCGGCTCCTTGTCTTCCTGCAGGTCACGGTTATAGGCCAGGGGCTGGGCCTTCAGCGTCGCCAGCAGCCCGGTCAGGTTGCCGATCAGCCGCCCGGACTTGCCGCGAGCCAGTTCGGCGATGTCGGGGTTCTTCTTCTGGGGCATGATCGAGCTGCCGGTGGACCAGGAGTCGTGCAGAGTCACGTAGCCGAACTCGGTCGAACTCCAGAGGATGATGTCCTCGGCCAGCCGCGACAGATCGACCGCGATCATGGCGAACACGAACGCCGCTTCGGCGGCGAAATCCCGGGCCGCGGTGGCGTCGACGGAATTCTCCGCTGCGGCGGTGAAGCCCAGTTCCGCGGCGATCGCGTCGGGATCCAGCCCCAGGGACGAGCCGGCCAGGGCACCGGATCCGTACGGGGAGATGGCGGCGCGCTTGTCGAAGTCGACGATGCGGTCCACGTCGCGCAGCAACGGGTGGGCGTGGGCCAACAGGTGGTGTGCCAGCAGGATCGGCTGGGCGGATTGCATGTGGGTTTTGCCCGGCATGATCGCGGTCGGATGGGTGCCGGCCTGTTCGGCAAGTGCCGCGACGACCTCGAGTACCCCGTCGGCGACCCGGCGCACCGCATCGCGCAGCCACATTCGGAACAGGGTGGCCACCTGGTCGTTGCGGGAGCGCCCGGCGCGCAGCCGGCCGCCCAGATCCGGCCCCACCCGGTCGATCAGCCCGCGCTCCAGCGCCGCGTGCACGTCCTCGTCGGTGACGACCGGGCCGAAGCTGCCGTCGGCCACATCTTCGGCGAGGCTGTCCAGGCCGACCAGCAGGCCGTCGCGCTGTTCTTCGGTCAGCAGGCCCGCGTGGTAGAGCACCATCGCGTGCGCCCGGGACGCGGTGATGTCGTAGGGCGCCAGCACCCAGTCGAAATGCGTGGATTTGCTCAGCGCGGCGAGTGCTTCGGACGGCCCACCGGCGAACCGGCCGCCCCACAGCGACCCCTCGTTGGTGCTCACGGGTTCACCCCCCCCTCGCGAGCTGGGGGCACCTCTGCCTCGCGAGCTGGGGGCACCTCTGCCTCGCGAGCAGACACAAACTCGCACTCTGAGCGCCTAAATCGTGCGAGTTTGTGTCTGCTCGCGGGGGGAAGGTCACCGCATGTCCCGGCGGGCGGACAGCTTCGACGACAAACCGTGCACGTAGACGAAGCCCTTGGCCATCGACTGGTCGAAGGTGTCGCCCTCGTCGTAGGTGGCCAGGTTGAAGTCGTAGAGCGACTCGGCGCTGCGGCGGCCGTTGACCGCGATGTGGCCGCCGTGCAGCACCAGCCTGATCTCCCCGGTGACGTGCTCCTGGGTGGTGGCCACGAAGCTCTCCAGAGCCACCTTCAGCGGCGAGTACCACAGGCCGTCGTACACTAGCTCGGCCCAGCGCTGATCGGTGTGCCGCTTGAACCGGCCGAGCTCGCGTTCCAGCGTCACGTGTTCGAGCTCGGCGTGCGCGGTGATCAGCACCATCGCACCCGGCGCCTCGTAGATTTCGCGGCTCTTGATGCCCACCAGCCGGTCCTCGACGACGTCGAGGCGCCCGACACCCTGAGCCCCGGCCCGGCGGTTGAGCTCCTCGATGGCCTGCAACACGGTCACCCGTCTGCCGTCGATGGTGACCGGCGTGCCCTGCTCGAAACCGATGATCACCTCGTCGGGGGTGTTCCAGTTGACGGTCGGGTCTTCGGTGTAGGAGTAGACGTCCTTGGTGGGGGCGTTCCACAGGTGCTCGAGGAACCCGGTTTCGACGGCACGGCCCCAGACGTTCTGGTCGATGGAGAACGGCGAGCGCTTGGTGACGTTGATCGGGATGGCGTTCTCTTCTGCGAAGGCGATCGCTTTCTCCCGCGTCCACGCGTAGTCGCGGACCGGCGCCAGCACCTCGAGATCCGGTGCCAGCGACGCGAAGCCGACCTCGAAACGGACCTGGTCATTGCCTTTGCCGGTGCAGCCGTGCGCGACGATGCTGCCGCCGTGTTCGCGCGCCGCGGCCACCAGATGCTTGGCGATCAGCGGCCGGCTGATGGCCGACACCAGCGGGTAGCGGTCCATGTACAGCGCGTTGTTGAGGATGGTCGGCAGACAGTAGCCCTCGGCGAACTCGTCGCGGGCGTCGACGACGACCGCTTCCACGGCGCCGCAGTCCATCGCCCGCTGGCGCACCACCTCCATGTCCTCGCCGCCCTGGCCGAGGTCGATCGCCACCGCAACGACCTCGCGGCCGGTCTCCTTGCCTATCCAGCTGATGGCCACCGAGGTGTCCAGGCCGCCGGAATACGCCAGGATGACGCGCTCTGACATGAACAGTTCTCCTTTTGCTTGGGCAAAGTCTGCAGCAGTGTATTTGAGATCTACTTAAGTTCTTCCAGCGCAGAAGCCAATTCGGCGCCGCTCATCGGTTCGCGGGCCACCACGAACACCGTGTCGTCACCGGCGATCGTGCCGACGACGTACGGTAACGCCGCGCGGTCGATCGCGCTGGCCAGATAGTGGGCCCCGCCGGGCGGGGTGCGCAGCACCGCCAGGTTCGCGCTGGCATCCGTGGAAACCAGCAGCTCACCGAGCAGCCGGGAGAGCCGTCCGGTGCCGCCGGCGACCCCGCGGACGGGGCTGCCGTCTTCGGGCACGACGTAGACGCCGACGCCGCCGTCGGCGCCGCGCAGCTTGATCGCGCCGAGTTCCTCGAGGTCGCGTGACAGGGTGGCCTGGGTGACCTCGATGCCTTCGGCGGCCAGCCGGGCGGCCAGTTCGCTCTGGCTGCGCACCTCGGCAGTGGACAGGATCGCGACGATGCGGGCCTGCCGGCCGGCGCGGTTGGCGCTGACCTCGGGTGCCGCCTTGGCCGTCATCGCGAGCGCTCCAGCAGCCACACCAGCAGCGCCTTCTGGGCGTGCAGGCGGTTTTCGGCCTCATCCCACACGGCACTGGCCGGGCCGTCGATCACCTCGTCGGTGATCTCGTCACCGCGGTGCGCCGGAAGGCAGTGCAGCACAAGGGCATCGGGGTTGGCCAGGGTGAGCAGGCGCTGGTTGACCTGGAACGGCCGGAACGGCTTGACACGATCCAGCCCGTCGTCCTCCTGGCCCATCGACACCCAGGTGTCGGTGACCAGGACGTCGGCGCCGGCCGCACCCGCGTCGGCGTCAGCGGTCACGGTCACCGCGCCCCCGGTCTCCGCACCGCGGGCGCGGGCCGCCGCCACCACGTCCGGGTCGGGTGTGAAACCTTCGGGTGCCGCGACGGTGACGTGCATGCCGGCGGTCACTCCGCCCAGCATCAGGGAGTGGGCCATGTTGTTGGCGCCGTCCCCGAGGTAGGTCATCTTCAGGCCGTGCAGTGAGCCTTTGCGTTCGGCGATGGTCTGTAGGTCGGCCAGGACCTGGCAGGGATGGAACTCGTCGGAGAGCGCGTTGACGACGGGCACTGACGCGGTGGAGGCCATGGCCTGCAGCCGTTCCTGCCCGAAGGTGCGCCACACGATGGCGTCGACGAAGCGGGACAACACCCGCGCGGTGTCTTCCAGGGTCTCGTCGCGCCCCAGTTGGGTGTTGCGCCCGTCGACCACCACGGCGTGCCCGCCGAGCTGGGCGATACCCATCTCGAAGGAGAACCGGGTGCGGGTGGAGTTCTTGTCGAAGATGACCGCGACACCGCGCGGCCCCTCCAGGGGACGACGGCTGTACGGGTCTTTCTTCAACGTGGCGGCCAGTTCGAGGACCTCGGCCTGTTCGCGCGGCGTGAGGTCGTCGTCGCGCAGAAAGTGCCTAACCATGTGCGGCTCCGGCTGTGTCGAGAATGCGTGGCAGGGCGGCGACGAACCCGTCCAATTGCGACTCCGTGATGATCAGGGGTGGGGCCAGCCGAATGACGTTGGGGGCGGCCGCATTGACCAGATAGCCGGCGTCGCGGGCCGCGGCTTCGGCGTCCTTGGCGTACGGCGCGGTCAGCACGATGCCCTGCAACAGCCCTCTGCCCCGGACGTGGTCGATCAGTGGATGACCCAGGGATTCGATACCGTGCCGAAGCGCTTTGCCTTTGGTGTCGGCGCTACGCACCAGGTCCTCGTCTTCCAGTACCTTCAGGACGGCAAGGGCGGCCGCGGTGCACACGGGGTTGCCGCCGAAGGTGCTGCCGTGCAGGCCAGGAGTCAGTAGGTCGGCGGCGCGCCCGATCGCGATGCACGCGCCGATCGGCAGCCCACCGCCCAGCCCCTTGGCCAGAGTGATCACATCGGGGGTGATGCCGTCGTGCAGGTGTGCATAAAACGCGCCGGTGCGCCCCACCCCGGTCTGCACTTCGTCGAGCACCAGCAGCGCTTGGTGACGGGCGGTGATCTCGCGTGCCGCCGCCAGGTATCCCTCGGGCGGCACGACGACACCGCTCTCCCCCATGATCGGCTCGAGGAAGACTGCGGCGGTGTCGTCGTCGACCGCGGCGCTCAGTGCGTCGGCGTCGCCGTAGGGCACGTGGGTGACGTAACCCGGTAGGGGCTCGAACGGCGCCTGTTTACTGGGCTGGCCGGTCAGGGCCAGCGAGCCCATCGTCCGGCCGTGAAAAGCTTCCTGTGCCGCAACTATTTTCGTGCGACCGGTCAGCCGGGTCAGCTTGAACGCGACCTCGTTGGCCTCGGTTCCGGAGTTGCAGAAGAACACCCGGGCTTGAGCTTCCGCCCCGAGGTGGGCCACCAGCTGCTCGGCCAGCGCGATCCCTGGTTCGGTGGCGTAGAGGTTGGAGGTGTGGCCGAGTGTGGACAGCTGCCGGGTGACCGCCTCGATGATGGCGGGATGCCGGTGGCCGAGCACGTTGACCGCGATGCCGCCGAGCAGGTCGACGTAGGTCCTGCCGTCCACGTCGGTGACGACCGCTCCGTCGCCGCTGGCCAGCGCCATCGCCGGAGTGCCGTAGTTGTTCATCATCACGGCCTGCCAGCGTTGCTGCACCGCCTGCGTCGCGGTCATGCGGAGACCACCTTGGTGCCGGTGCCGGCATCAGTGAAAAGCTCGACGAGTACGCAGTGTTCGACTCGACCGTCGATGACGTGCGCGCTGGGCACGCCGGCGGTGACCGCCCGCAGGCATGCCTCGACTTTGGGAATCATGCCCGCCTCCAGGCTCGGGAGCAATTGCGCCAGTGTGGCCGTATCGATTTGGCTGACCAGTGACGTGCGGTCGGGCCAGCCCGTGTACAGACCCTCGACATCGGTGAGCATCAGCAGCTTTTCGGCACCCAGCGCCTCGGCCAGTGCTGCCGCCGCGGTGTCCGCGTTGATGTTGTGCACCACTCCCTCGGCATCCGGGGCCAGCGTTGACACCACTGGAATACGTTTGGCTGCAATGAGATCCAGTACCGCCGCAGTGTTGACGAGGTCCACGTCTCCGACCAGGCCGATGTCGGTGTCCACGCCGTCGACGGTGACACTGCGCCGCACGGCGGTGAACAGCTGCGCGTCCTCGCCGGTGATCCCCACCGCGTACGGGCCGTGCACATTGATGAGGTTGACCAGTTCGCGACCGACCTGGCCGAACAACACCATCCGCGCCACGTCGAGCACTTCCGGTGTGGTGACCCGGAATCCGCCCTTGAAATCGCCCTCGATGCCGAGGCGGCGCAGCATGGCGGTGATCTGTGGGCCGCCACCGTGCACGACCACGGGGTGTACCCCGCAGTTGCGCAGGAACGCCATGTCGGCGGCGAACGCCCGCCGCAGGGACTCATCGGTCATCGCGTTGCCGCCGTACTTGATGACGACGATTTTGCCGTTCAACTGCTTGAGCCAGGGCAGGGCCTCGGCCAGTACCTGCGCCTTGATCTGCGTGGGCAGGTCGTCGATGTTCATGGTCATGAGCTGTACGCCGAATTCTCTTCGACGTAGGCGTGGGACAGATCGGTGGTGCGAATGTCGGCATGACCGTCACCGATCGCGAGGTCGACCACGATGTGGATGTCGGCTCCCGACAGATCCACTTCGCGGGCGCCGGGAGCACCCGCGCCCTCCCGGTACACCACAGAACCGTTGAAAGACACCGTGATCCGCTCGGGGTCCAGAGCCACCGGGGCCATCCCGACGGCCGCCACCACGCGGCCCCAGTTGGGGTCGGACCCGAACACCGCGGTCTTGACCAGGCTGTCGCGGGCAATGACCCGCGCGGCGGTCACCGCGTCCTCCTCGGTTTCCGCACCGGTCACCGTCACGGTGAGACGCTTGGTGACACCTTCGGCGTCGGCCTGCAGTTGAGCACACAGGTCGTCGCAGACCCGTAGCACCGCGTCGTCGAGATCGGTCTGGGTGGGCGCGATTTCACTGGCACCCGACGCCAATAGCAGGACGGTGTCGTTGGTGGAGCAACTGCCGTCGATGTCGAGGCGGTCGAAAGTGAGCGCAGCGGCGTTGCGTAACGCCTGATCGAGCGCGGCCGGATCGGCGACGGCGTCGGTGGTGATCACACAGAGCATGGTGGCCAACGATGGCGCCAACATGCCGGCGCCTTTGGCCATTCCACCGACCGTCCACTTGTTCTGGTGATGCAGCGCAACCTGTTTGGGCACGGTGTCGGTGGTCATGATGGCGTGAGCAGCGTCGTCACCGCCGGTGAGACCCCCGTGCATCTCGTGCACGATGTCGCTGACTCCGGCGAGCACCTTGTCCATGGGCAACCGATCGCCGATCAGGCCGGTGGAGCAGACGGCGACCTCGATGGCACCCGTTTCGGTGCCCCAGTCCGACAACGCGGCCGCAACGGCTTCCGCGGTCGCGTGGGTGTCCTGGAAGCCACCGGGACCCGTACAGGCATTCGCCCCACCGGAATTCAGGATCACCGCGCGCAACTGCCCCGTGGTCAGCACCTGCTGCGTCCAGAGCACCGGTGCGGCCTTCACCTTGTTGCGGGTGAACACACCTGCCGCCGAGTAGTCGGGGCCCTCATTGAAGACCATGGCCAGATCGCGAGCACCGGACGCTTTGATACCGGCAGCGATACCCGCGGCCCGGAACCCGGCCGCGGCGGTGACCCCCTGCGCGCGAAGCAACCGTGTCTGGCCGGCGACTTCGTTGGCCGGGTCGGTCAGAGGCTCGGTCATGGGGCGACTCCGACCACCGAAAGTCCCTCGGTCTCCGGCCAACCGAGCGCCAGATTCATCGACTGCACCGCAGCGCCTCCAGTTCCCTTGACCAAGTTGTCGATTGCGGCGATCGCCACGAACGTCGCTGCGTCCTCGTCGACGGCGACCGCGATATGTGCAGCATTGCTGCCGATCACCGAACCGGTTCGGGGCAACTGACCCTCCGGCATCAGGTGAATGAAAGGTTCGGCGTCGTAGGCCTTTTCGTATGCGGCGCGGAGCTGCGAGATGGGCGCACGAGTGGGGGCGGTGCAGGTGGCGAGAATGCCGCGAGAGGTCGGAATCAGCACCGGCGTGAAGGAAACGGTCACGTCACGGTCGGTGACCGACCGTAGCCCCTGCACGATTTCAGGGGTATGACGGTGAGCGCCCCCGATGTTGTAAGCCCGCGCCGACCCGATGACCTCCGATCCGAGCAGATCTGTCTTAACCGCACGACCCGCCCCGGAGGTGCCACTGACCGCGACGACGGTGACGGCCGGCTCGATGAGGCCTACTGCCACAGCAGGCATCAGGGCGAGCAACGCTGCCGTCGGGTAACAGCCGGGCACGGCGATGCGGCGCGTACCTTTCAATCTGTCCCTGCCACCGGGCAATTCGGGCAACCCGTAAGGCCAATTGCCGGCGTGCGGGGAGCCGTAGAAACGCTCCCACGCTGTCGCGTCGGTGAGCCGGAAGTCCGCCCCGCAATCGACGACCAGCGTCTGCGGGCCGAGTTGTTCGGCGAGAGCCGCCGAATGTCCATGGGGCAAAGCAAGAAAGACCACGTCGTGGCCGCTCAACACCGCCAACTCAGTCGGCTCCACGACGCGCTGGGCCAGCGGAACCAGGTGCGGGTGATGCTCACCCAGAGAACTTCCGGCGCTGCTGGCCGCTGTCACCGCACCTATTGTCAGGCGGCCGTCGACGTAGGCCGGATGCCCGAGAAGCAGGCGGAGAATCTCACCGCCCGCGTAACCACTGGCACCGGCGACCGCTACCCGTACTGTGTCGACCATTCGGCGATTCTGCATTGTTATGCAGTTGTTTGCAAATTCATTCGACGGCACGGGATCGTACCCACGCCCGGCGTCCGCAACAAGAGCCGACTCGCCCGCTGTCAACACGACACGCCGAAGTGCCCCTTCACATTCCTCTGCTGCGCTGATATACACGAAGGAGCAGTTGCTCTCTGGCACAGCTGATTTCGGGCAAAAGGTAGGACCACAAGGTCATTCGCAGACTATAAGATTCTGCCCGGAAATTCTTAGAGATAACGGGTTTAACCTCCTCTCCGTACGGGGATCTATTGCCCACGTGTTGCCCCTGTGACGATCGGGCGTCGTTGGGTCGCGGCTTGTTCCATTGGGGTCATCTGGGGAGATGGACATGTCCTTTGTCATTGCTGTGCCTGAATTCGTCGAAGCGGCGGCCGAGCAGCTTGCCGGTATCCGCTCATCATTGGTTGACGTGACTTCTGCTGCGGCAGGCGCGACGACCGAACTCGTGCCTGCGGCCGCGGACGAGGTGTCGGCCGCGATCGCCCGGCTGTTCGGCACCCTGGGTACCGACTACCAGGCTGTCAGCGCTCAAGCGACGGCGTACCACCAGGAATTCGTCGCAATGATGACCCAGAGCGCGACCGCATACGCGGCCGCCGAGGCGGTCAACGGTTCGGCGCTGGTGAGCCTCGACGGCTTCTTGTCGGCGTTGCAGAACGGCTTCGCCAACCTCGCCGCACAGGTGAACGCTGCTTTGGGCACCACCTTCGGCATTCCTGGCCTGGGCGGTTCGATCGGCGGGTCCGGCTCGCTGATGGGGAGCCTGGACGCGGGCGCGGCGCTGCGGGCGTTGGCCTCGCTGCCCAACCTGGGCGCGGGGCTGGCTCTGCAGACCGGCGGTGCCCTCTCGTCCGGACTTGGTGCCGGACTGACTCAGACCGGTCAAGCCATCGCCAACTCCGGCGTCGCCCTGCAGAGCCTTGGCGCCACTCTCACGGGCAACGGGGCCGCGTTGTTCGGCCCCGCCAACGCGGCCCTCGAAGCGTTCCTACGGACCGGCATCGGCGCCAACCTTTCTGCCGACCTCTCCGCCAGCCTGAACGCGAACTTCTCCGGCCTGACCGAACTCGCCCAGACCGGCGGAATGCTGGTCGGCAATTTCTTCGGAAGCCTCGGCGGCTTGGTGACCAACTTCGGCGCCACCCTGCCCGCGCTCAGCGCCCAACTCGGCGGCGCGCTCAATGCCGCCCTCACCGGCGGCCTGCCGGCGTTCCAGGCGGGCCTGAACGGACTCATCAGCGCGGGCCAGAACCTCGCCGGCAGCTTCAGCGCAGCGCTGCCCGCATTGGCCGGGCAGCTGAACGGCGCGTTGTCCGGCGCCTTCGGCACCGGCTTGGCCAGCCTCAACGCCGCGTTGAACGCGGCTCTCAGCGGCGGTCTGCCGACGCTGCAGGCCGGACTCAGCGGACTGATCAACGCGGGTCAAAACCTGGCAGCGAACTTCAGCGCGACGCTGCCCGCGCTGTCCGCGGCCCTCAACGGCGCCCTCTCCGGCAGCTTCGAAGCCAGCCTGGCCGGCCTGGAAGCCGCGCTGTCCGGCACCCTGAGCCTGCCGGCCCTGTCGGCTGCCCTGGAGGGCCTGGTCCAGACCGGCGCCAGCCTCGCCGGCAACTTCCCGGCACTTGCGGCGCAGCTCGCGGGTAACTTCGGCACCGGACTGGCCAGCCTGAACACTGCCCTCAACGCCGCGTTCAACGCCGCACTCAGTGGCGCTCCGGCTTTCCAGGGAGCCTTGAACGCACTGCTGAGCGCGGGCCAGAACCTGGCGGCAAACTTCAGCGCGGCGTTCCCCGCCCTGTCGGCATCGCTCTCCGGGGCGCTGTCCGGCAACCTGAGCGCGAGTCTGGCCGGACTGTCGGCCGCCCTCAACGGCGCATTCACCGGCGGCCTCAACGGGCTGACGGCCGCGCTGAACGCCGCTTTCGGCGGCGGGCTGCCGTCATTCTCCGCCGCGCTCAACGCCCTGGCCCAGACCGGAGCCAACCTGGCCGCCCAGCTCAGCGGCAGCTTCGGCACCGGACTCGCCGCGTTGAACGCCGCCCTCAACAACACCCTGGCCGCCGCACTCAACGGCGCGCTGTCCGCCGGCTTCAACGCCACGTTCCCGGCCATCAGTGCCGCCTTCCAGGGCGCGCTGAACGCCGCCCTGTCGGGCAGCCTGCCGGCCTTCCAGGCGTCCCTGGGTGCGTTGAACGGCGCGTTCCAGGCCGCGTTCAGCGCCGCGCTCGCCGGGGCGCCCGCGCTGACGGGCGCGTTGAATGCGTTGTTTGCCGCGGGTCAGAACCTCGCTGCGACGTTCACCGCCGGACTGCCGGCGCTGGCCGCCCAGCTCTCGGGGGCGTTCGGGGCGACGTTGCCGGCGTTGTCGGCGGCGTTCACCGGGGCGATCAACGCCGCGCTCTCGGGTAGCTTGCCGGCCTTCCAGGCCTCCCTGGGGGCGCTGTCGGGGGCGTTCAACGCCGCCCTGTCGGCCGCGTTCGCCGGGGCCCCGGCCCTGCAAGCCGGGCTCAATGCGCTGCTCAATGCCGGAGCCAACCTGGCCGCCAACTTCACCGGGGCCTTCCCCGCGCTGGCCGCGCAACTGTCGGCCGCTTTCGGTGGGGCCCTGCCCGCGCTGAACGCCGCGTTCTCGGCGACCCTGTCGGCGGCCCTCTCAGGCAGCCTGCCGGCCTTCCAAGCCTCCCTGGGGGCGCTGAATGCGGCGTTCCAGACCGCGCTGAACGCCGCCCTGGCCGGGGCCCCGGCCTTCCAGGCCGGCCTCAACGCCCTGATCAACGCCGGGGCCAACCTGGCCGCGACCTTCGCCGGTGCCCTGCCGGCGCTGTCGGCCAGCTTCCAAGCCACCCTGCCCGCGCTCAACGCCGCCCTCTCGGCGGCCCTGACCGCGGCGTTCTCGGGCAGCCTGCCGGCCTTCCAAGCCTCCCTGGCCGCCCTGTCCGGGGCGTTCAACGCCGCGCTGAACGCGGCCCTGGCCGGGGCCCCGGCCCTGCAAGCCGGCCTCAACGCCCTGCTCAACGCCGGAGCCAACCTGGCCGCCAACCTCGCCGCGGCCTTCCCCAACCTCTCGGCCGCCCTCAACGCCATGCTCAGCGTCAACCTCGACCTGGCCGGCCTCTCGGCAGCGTTGAACGCAGCCCTGGGAGGCAGCCTCAACGGCCTCTCGGCCGCGCTGAACGCCGCGTTCTCCGGTGCCCTGCCAGCCTTCTCAGCCAGCCTGGGCGCGATCAACACCGCCTTCCAAGGCGCCCTGAACGCCGCCCTGTCGGGCAGCCTGCCGGCCTTCCAAGCCTCCCTGGGCGCGCTCAACGGCGCGTTCCAGGCCGCGCTGTCGGCCGCCCTGTCCGGGGCCCCGGCCCTGTCCGCCGGATTCAACGCCCTGCTGGCCGCCAGCCAGAACCTGGCCGCCACCTTCGCCGGATCCCTACCCGCCCTGGCCGCCCAACTCTCGGGGGCGTTCGGGGCGACGTTGCCGACGTTGTCGGCGGCGTTCACCGGGGCGATCAACGCCGCCCTGTCGGGTAGCTTGCCGGCCTTCCAGGCCTCCCTGGGGGCGCTGTCGGGGGCGTTCAACGCCGCCCTGTCGGCCGCGTTCGCCGGGGCCCCGGCCCTGCAAGCCGGGCTCAATGCGCTGCTCAATGCCGGAGCCAACCTGGCCGCCAACTTCACCGGGGCCTTCCCCGCGCTGGCCGCGCAACTGTCGGCCGCTTTCGGTGGGGCCCTGCCCGCGCTGAACGCCGCGTTCTCGGCGACCCTGTCGGCGGCCCTCTCAGGCAGCCTGCCGGCCTTCCAAGCCTCCCTGGGGGCGCTGAATGCGGCGTTCCAGACCGCGCTGAACGCCGCCCTGGCCGGGGCCCCGGCCTTCCAGGCCGGCCTCAACGCCCTGATCAACGCCGGGGCCAACCTGGCCGCGACCTTCGCCGGTGCCCTGCCGGCGCTGTCGGCCAGCTTCCAAGCCACCCTGCCCGCGCTCAACGCCGCCCTCTCGGCGGCCCTGACCGCGGCGTTCTCGGGCAGCCTGCCGGCCTTCCAAGCCTCCCTGGCCGCCCTGTCCGGGGCGTTCAACGCCGCGCTGAACGCGGCCCTGGCCGGGGCCCCGGCCCTGCAAGCCGGCCTCAACGCCCTGCTCAACGCCGGAGCCAACCTGGCCGCCAACCTCGCCGCGGCCTTCCCCAACCTCTCGGCCGCCCTCAACGCCATGCTCAGCGTCAACCTCGACCTGGCCGGCCTCTCGGCAGCGTTGAACGCAGCCCTGGGAGGCAGCCTCAACGGCCTCTCGGCCGCGCTGAACGCCGCGTTCTCCGGTGCCCTGCCAGCCTTCTCAGCCAGCCTGGGCGCGATCAACACCGCCTTCCAAGGCGCCCTGAACGCCGCCCTGTCGGGCAGCCTGCCGGCCTTCCAAGCCTCCCTGGGCGCGCTCAACGGCGCGTTCCAGGCCGCGCTGTCGGCCGCCCTGTCCGGGGCCCCGGCCCTGTCCGCCGGATTCAACGCCCTGCTGGCCGCCAGCCAGAACCTGGCCGCCACCTTCGCCGGATCCCTACCCGCCCTGGCCGCCCAACTCTCGGCCACCTTCGGCGGTGCCCTGCCCGCATTGAACGCCGCGCTGAGCGCCACTTTCTCGGCGGCGCTCTCGGGTAGCTTGCCGGCCTTCCAAGCCTCCCTCGGCGCGCTGAACACCGCGTTCCAGACGGCGCTGACCGCCGCCTTGTCCGGGGCACCCGCCCTGCAGGCCGGGCTCAGCGCCCTGGCCACCGCCGGACAAAATCTGATCGCGGGCCTCGGCGCCGCCTTCCCGGCCCTGGCAGCGCAACTGTCGGCCACCTTCGGGGGCACCCTGCCCGCACTCAACGCCGCCTTCAACGCCACCCTCTCAGCGGCTCTCTCAGGCAGCCTGCCGGCCTTCCAAGCCTCCCTGGGCGCGCTGAACACGGCGTTCAATGCCGCGCTGAACGCCGCCCTGGCCGGGGCCCCGGCCTTCCAGGCCGGCCTCAATGCCCTGATCAACGCCGGGGCCAACCTGGCCGCCACCTTCGCCGGAGCCCTACCCGCGCTCACGGCCAGCTTCAGCGCCTCCCTGCCCGCGCTCAACGCCGCCCTCTCGGCGACGCTGACCGCGGCGTTCTCGGGCAGCCTGCCGGCCTTCCAAGCCTCCCTGGCCGCCCTCTCGGGAGCGTTCAACGCCGCCCTCAATGCGGCCCTGGCCGGGGCCCCGGCCCTGCAAGCCGGCCTCAACGCCCTGCTCAACGCCGGAGCGAACCTGGCCGCCAGCATCAATGCCGCGCTGCCCAACCTCTCGCTCACGTTGGCGGGACTGCTCTCGAGCAGCGTGAACCTGGCCGGGCTGTCCGCACTTCTCACAGGCAGCCTGCCGGCGTTCCAGGCCAGCTTGGCCGCGCTCAACGGGGCCTTCCAGGCCGCGGTGAACGCAGCCCTGTCCGGCGCTCCGGCCTTCCAGGCCGGCCTCAACGCGCTGATCTCTGCCGGACAGAACCTGGCTGCCACCTTCGCCGGATCCCTGCCGGCCCTGGCCGCGCAACTGTCGGGGGCTTTCGGGGCCACTCTGCCCGCCCTGTCGGCCGCATTCAGCGGCGCGATCAACGCCGCGCTGAGCGGGAGCCTGCCGGCATTCCAGGCCGGCCTGAGCGCCCTCAACGGCGCCTTCCAGGCCGCCCTGAACGCCGCCTTGGGCGGGGTCCCGGCGCTGCAAGCCGGCCTCAACGCCCTGCTCAACGCCGGAGCCAACCTCGCCGCGAGCATCAACGCCGCTCTGCCCAACCTGTCACTGGCCCTCAACGCTGCGCTCTCCGGCAGTCTCAACCTGGCCGGACTCTCCGCTGCCCTGAACAGCGGGATCACCGGCCTGCTGAACGCTGGTGGGACGCTCTCGGCCGGGTTGTCCTCGAGCTTGTCCGGACTGACCCAAACAGGCGCTGCGATCACCAGCAACCTGATGGCGGCGCTGACCGGCAGCGGTCAGACCGGCGCGGCGATCGCGGGCATCTGGCTGAACGCGCTCAACCAGGCGGCCGCGGTCTTCAACAACGCCCTCGGCGCCAGCTTCGGGGCCAGCCTGTCCGGGTTCGGCCAAACCGGCGGAGCTCTCGTCGCAGGTTTCGAGAACGCGCTGGCGGGACTTACGCAGACGGGCGGCACGTTGTTGGCGTCGCTGGACAACGCCGGCCTGACCCTCGGCGCCTCGATCCGCAACGTCCTGCTGAACCTGCAACTGGCGCTGCAGGCAGCGCTGAACGCCAGCTTCGGCGTCTCGGTCGGCACCTAAGCGCTAAAGCCCCCGACGACGCGGCACCGAACGTGTGGCAGCAGCTGCCCGTTCGGTGCCGCGTCCTTGGGTCTCGGCTAGACCGCGGCAGTGCGCTGGGAGTGGCGCTGCAATGCCGATCGCGCACGAGCCACCACCTCGGCGCCGTCGGGCTCGGACTCACCGTGAGCAGCGAAGCCGATCGGGCCCAGGCTTTCCTGCAGCGCACTCAGCTGATCGGCGTGTAATGGTGAAACCTTGCCTGCCTTGAGTTGTGCCCAGTGCAGGAACGCCACGTCGTCCCCGGCACCGAGCCGAAGAAGCAATTTCGTCACGTAGCGCAGGCTGATCCACAGTTCCGTCCAGTCGCCCACGCGGTCCCAGTGATCCAGGACGTCGTCGAACAATTGCGCCGCCGCGGCAGGATCACCGTGCACGGCACGAGTCGCAGCGGCCTCCATCAAAGCGATGCCGTACCACCAGAAGTTCTGTACGTCCCCGGCCAGGCTCGCCGCTTCGTCGAACAGGGCCAGGGCCCGGCCCGGTTCGGCCCGCTTGAGCAGGAATGCCAGGCCGAAGTAGGCGGTCGAGCGGGCTGTCGGGTTCCCGGTGGTTTCGGCGATCTCCACGCCTTCTCGCGCGGCCGGCAGATAGGGGTCGAAGTCGCCGCCCAAGACGCCGTGCAGTACTGCGCCGGTGGAGAGCGTCTGACCCAACCGGATCGGGTTTCCACCCCGCCGCGCCACCGCAACCTGTTCATCCCAGTAGTTGAGAACCCGGTCGACCTCACCCTCGTGCAGATCCAGATCGGCTAACACATCTCCGGGGAACGCGATCCGCGACGTACCGGGGCCGGGCACCCGTCCCCCAGCCAGCTCCGCCAGCCTGCGTGCCGCCGCATACTCACCGCGGGCCCAGGCACCCCGTGCGGCCGTTCCGACCACCGCGGGATACAGCGGGTGATCGGGTTCGGCGACCGCCGCGACGCGTTCGGCCCACCGGAACACCTCGTATCCGACGCGAATGCCGAAGATCTCCGCACACGCGGCGACCAGCCGTAGCGCGAGGTCGATGTTCTGCTCGGACATCGCCCGCTCGAATGCGGTGCGCAGGTTGTCGTAGTCGGGCAGCACCCGCTCGATCCATTCGCGTTCCTCTGCGGTCTCCACGCCGGCCCCGGCTCGCTCGGCCAGGTCGGTGAAGTATTCCGCGTGCCGAACTGCCAGCACTTTCTCGATTCCCAGTTCCTGCAGGCGATCTCGCCCGTACGCACGCAGGGTCTCCAGGACCGCGTAGCGGGTGTGGTCGGTCAGGTTGCGCACCACGACCATCGACTTGTCGACCAGACCGGCCAGCAAATCCAGCGTGTCGTCCTCGTCACCGTTGCCTGACACGGCGTGGGCAGCCGCCAGGTCGAAGGACCCCGCAAACACCGACAATTGCGCGAAAAACACCTGCTCACCCTCGGTGAGCAATCGATACGACCAATCGATGGTGGCCACCAGACTCTGCTGACGTGGCAATGCCCCGCGCAGCGCACCCCGCAGAAAGCCCAACCGATCCAACCGCCGCACCACATCGGCAGCGCTCATCACCCGCATCCGCGCCGCCGCCAGCTCCACCCCCAGCGGCAGACAATCCACCCGCCGGCAAATTTCCGCCACCGTTCCTGCCGGCTGCCCTTCCGCCCTGAATCCCGGCACACCGGCGCGCGCCCGGTCCACGAACAACCGCGTCGCATCCTCCACCGTCAGCGGCGCGATGACCACGATCTGCTCGCCCTCCACCCCCAATGCCTGACGGCTGGTGGCCAAGACCTCGATCCCCGGGCACTGACCCACAATGCGCTGAGCCAACCCCGCCGCCGCCTCCACCACGTGTTCACAGTTGTCCAGTACCACCAGCGCCCTCCGTGACCGCAGATACTCGATCACCGACTCCTCGATGCCCATCCCGTGCTGCTGCCGCAACCGCAGCGCCGCAGCCACCGCATGGCCTACCGCGTCACCGTTGTCCAACGGTCCCAACTCACACAGCCACACCCCATCGACAAACCGCTGCTGATCCCGACGCGCTATTTCCCACGCCAGCCGCGTCTTACCGACACCCCCCACCCCGAC